>CAJYAD010000041.1 GCA_913064775.1 uncultured Albidovulum sp.
TCGTCCGCAGGGACACTTCCAAGGGTTCCCTCTCCATCAAGCTCAAGCGCGCTGGCTGGGACGAAGCATTTTTACGAAGCATACTCAATGGCTTGAAGGTCGACTGAAGCCAAATGCGATTGCCCTGACGCACAGGGGGCCATATTCCGATGTCTTCAGATACCAGGGATCATCTTACCGTCCTGAACGAATTTGGGACTGACCCCGGGGAGCTGCGGGCGAACACCTATATCCCGAAGACCTTCCCGAAGAACGGTCCGCTCGTCGTCGTGCTGCACGGCAGCACCCAGTCGGCGGAGAGCTACGATAGTGGATCTGGCTGGTCTGCCTTCGCCGACGAATGCGGGGTGGCGCTTCTGTTTCCGGGGCAAAGACGGGCCAACAACGCCATTGGCAGCTTCAACTGGTTCAACCCTGACGACAGTCGACGCGGCGGCGGCGAACCGCTCTCCATTCGTCAGATGATCAAGCAAGTCGTTGATGATCACGCTGTTGACGCGTCGCGGGTCTTCATCACGGGGCTGTCCTCGGGTGGGGCCATGACATCTGTGATGCTGGCGACCTATCCAGAGGTGTTCGCAGGCGGCGCGATCATCGCGGGGCTGCCCTACCGCAGCGCGACCACCCTGATGCAGGCGTTCTTTCGCATGAAGGGATATGGCAGCCCGTCGGACCGCAAGCTCAACGCGCTTGTGCGCAAAGCCTCGAAATTCACCGGTCCATGGCCGACGATCTCGGTCTGGCATGGCGATCACGATACGGTCGTCGACAATTCCAACGCCGACTCCATCGTCGGGCAATGGCAAAAGATCCACAAGGTCGAAGGACCGCCGACACGCGTGGAGTTGGTCGACGGCTTTCCCCGGCAGGTCTGGTGCGACGCAGAGGGGCGGGTGGTGATAGAGAAATACATCATCGGGAGAATGGGCCACGGAACCCCGATCAGCGCCGAGGGAGATGGGGGTCTGGGGGAAGAAGGCAAGTACATGCTGGAAGTCGGCATTTCCTCGACCCGCCAAATAGCGGGTTTCTGGGGCCTAACTGCGCATTCCACGGAAGAGGGGCGTTGATTTTCCCCGGTCGCGGGCAGCCATTCCATGCCTCGGGCCGTCTGGCCAGGGGGCATGGGGTCAGGCGTGAGCGTCTTGTTCGAGCGGTTTCGAGATGGCGGTGCTGTCGCATGCTTTCGTCCGAGAGGGCGAGGCGATGGCGCTGCGTTGGGGGCCGAGAGGCCGAAAATTGACGCACAATTTTAGCCAAAATTAACCTACGTAAGTGTGGTGAGCTAGGGGACCGGGCTAGATGAGATGTGCTGTTCGAAGATTTGAAGGGTGCAAGTATTTCGAGTAACGGAGGAGCGCGGCGGTCCGACTGGGTCTCAAAACCCCGGGGGATCTTCGCGCTCCTTATTTTTTGGAACGTCCGGAAAGGACAGCTCCAGCGCCCCCGAAACACGGCGGCGTGGACGTGGTGTCACTTCGGCATGAATTCGGCATCTTTGGCGGCGCGGGCGACAGCCATGCGCTTTCGCTTCTGTCACAGCCCCCGTCTGGCTGGCCTAATTCAAGTTCAGAAAAGTGCTCGTGAGAACTTCGGACAGCGTTGGCACGGAAAACGGTTTGCTCAGGCGTGGCGCATCGGCCATCGCAGCCGCATCATCGGCGCGCCGCGCGTAGCCGGTAACCAAGACAAAAGCGATGCCCTTCCTCACCAGTTCCTCGACAATCGGAAGCACCGACTTGCCGTGCAGGTTCATATCCAGCAACACGCCGTCAAGCTTCACGTCCTTGCGGATGATTTCAATTGCTGCCTCAATTGTTGATGCAGGTCCGACCGGTTCGCACCTCAGATCGATCAGCATGTCCTCAACATCCATCGCGATCAAAAGCTCGTCTTCAACCACGAGTATCCGCAATCCGGTCAAGCTGGCTTTCGGGTTATCCATTGGCAAGAGATTTCAACGGGAGCGTGATCTCGCAATGCAATCCAGTGGTGCGATAGTCCAGCTTCGCGCTGCCGTGCAAATCATGGGAGACGCTGGTCTTGATCAACCGGCTGCCGAATCCCGTGTGGGTGGGCTGCTCGATCTTGTGTGCGCAAGTCTCGGTCCAGTCGACGCGAACGCTGCCCGATTCCTCTCCGACTCCGAAACGCCAGCGCAGCGCCAATTTGCCTTCGGGCGTGGACAGGGCCCCGTATTTCGTAGCGTTCGTCGCAAGCTCGTGCAGGATCAGCGCCATGGCAGTTCCAGCTTGCGGGCTGAGGAGCACGGAGGGGCCGTCTATCGTGATCCGATCGGAGTCTGTCTCGAAATACGGCGCAAGCGTGCGGTGCGCGAGCCGTTTCAGACCGGTGCCCTTCCAGTCTTCCTCGACCAGCAGATCGTGGGCCCGTGCCAGGGCATGAAGGCGCCCCTCGAATGCCGACTTGAAACCGTCTATCGTATCGACTTGCCGCAGGGTCTGGGAGGCCAGTGACTGTACCGTCGCAAGGGTGTTCTTGACCCGGTGGCTCAGCTCGTCGATCAAGAGGTCGCGATGCGCATCCGCCTCCGTCCGGACAGTCGTGTCCTCGATCGACAGCAGGATGAGATGGGGACGCCCCCCGTTCCGCCGGAGCCGCCGCGCATTGAGCAGCATGGTGCGTCGGCCCAGTGACTCGAATTCGTGATCAACCCTGAAATCGCTGAACTCCTCCTTCTCGGGAAGAATATCTTCGAGCAAGGTGCGCAATTCGGGAATGTTCCATTGGCCATTGCCAAGGTCGTAGATCAGTTTTCCTTCGGTATCCTGGCGCCGGCTTTCGAAGGTTTCGTAAAACATGTCATTGGTCGTCACCACATGCAGATCCGACGAGAGCACCAGCAGCGGCTGGCGAATGGTGGCGACAATGGATTCGGCATAGATGCGGGCCTCGTTCACGGCGTCGGTGGCGCGCTTGCGCTCTGTGACGTCGGTATAGGTGATGACGACGCCCTCGATCCGGTTTTCGCGTGTCCGGTAGGGTTGTAATCGCCGCAAATACCAGTTGCCGGCCTCATCCGGCACTTCCGCCTCGATGGGCGCCAATTTATCCAGAACCCTCGTCGCGTCGCGCAGCAGATTGTCATCAGCGATCTTGAGCGCGAAGTGGGCGAGCGGGCGGCCGATGTCTGTCGTGACAAGCTCCAGCAGCGTGCGGCTTGCCGGTGAGAACCACCTGACGCACAGGGCGGTGTCGAGAAACACCGTTGCGAGGTTGGTTCCGGAGAGCAGGTTTTCGAGGTTGTCCGTCGCCTCGTCCAGTTCCTGCACCTTGTGCTGAAGCTGGCTGTTGACGGAATGCAGTTCCTCGTTGAACGATTGCAGCTCTTCCTTCGAGGTCTCCAGTTCCTCGTTCGTAGACTGAAGTTCTTCGTTCATCGAGGTGGCTTCCTCATTGTAGGCTTTCAGCTCTTCGTTGACGCTTTCCATCTGCTCCGTGGTGCTGCTCAGCTCGGCCCGGATAGCGCGCAGTTCCTCCTCCAGTATCTGTTCGTTGCGGCTTGCCGCCTTGTCGAATGGGGGCGCTAGGGGACCCGGCTCTTCGCGCTGCAGGGCAAAGCTGATGAGCCGAAGGGCGGCGTCCCCGGGCCCCTTGACCGGCGTGACGGTCACCCGGAAAAGCCGGTGTGTGCCATTCTGCATCAACCGGGTGGTGAAGGCTTGCTCCTCGCCGCTCTTGGTCGTGTCGCGCAGCGCGACGCGCAGCTTGGCCCGGACCCCGTCCCGGGCCATCGCCAGAATGTCGCGTGTCGGCTCTCCCGGCGGGGTGTCGACAAACACATTGGTAACGCCGTGGAAATACAGCACGCGCCCACTCTGATCGACCAGGATGGAGGCTGGGGCGTGGCGCTCCAGCACCGCCCTGCGCGTGAGGTCTGCATAATCGCCCCGCGGCGGTGCCGGGAATGTCGTTGCCTCCGCTCCCATGCCTGCTTTCTTGCCTGCCGGGCCGGTAAATCGGGGGAAATCGACGATATCGTGCCGGTTCGCCCCGATCCGCCGATAGATGCGCGACTTGGCCGAGACGGTCGAAAACAGATCGCTACTCCGGCCGACGGTTTCGGCATTGCCGAGGAACAGATGGCCGCCGTCGCGGATCGCGAAGTGACACAGGCCCAGCACATGCATCTGAGCCTCGGGTTGCAGATAGATCAGCAGATTGCGGCAGGTAACGAGATCGAGCCGGGAAAAGGGCGGATCTTGCAGCAAGTTGTGCGGCGAAAAGATAACCTTCTCGCGCAGGTCCTTGTGGACCTCGATTGCGCCATCAAGCCAGTCGAAATAGCGACGCAGGCGCCGCTCCGGTATCGCCTTCGACGCTGCTGCCGGATAGATGCCGCTTCGCGCGGTATTCAGGTTTCCGCTCTGGCTGTCTGTCGCGAAGATTTTCAGGTCGAACTGCTTGCCGGCCTCCTCGGCCGCGTCGAGCACCAGCATTCCGAGCGAATAGGCCTCCTCGCCGGTCGAACAGGCCGGAACCCAAAGCCGGATTGGCGATCGGTCGCCGCGTTCAGCCACCAGCGGGCGGATCACCAGTTCTTCCAGCGCGGCCCAGGCATCGGGATCGCGAAAGAACCCGGTCACACTGATCATCAGATCGCTGGTCAACGCCGAGACTTCCTCGGGATTGTCGCGCAGTATTCCGAGATAATCGTCCATCGACGCAGAACCGACCAGACCCATGCGCCGATTGATGCGTCGTCTCAGGGTGCTTGGCTTGTAGTTGCTGAAATCATGGTCCGCGCGCGCCCGTAGAACTGCCAGAACGGTGGGAAGAGATGATGTCCGCGCGGCGGATTCCTCGGCGTCCGGAGCGCCCGGAGCCCCCAATGCGCTGTGCCCCTGCTTGATGTATTCAAGCAAGAACTCGGGGATGCCCTCCGGCGCGAGCACCCGGTCGACCAGACCGGCAGCTATGGCGCTGCGGGGCATGCCGTCGAACTTGGCTGTCTCCGGGTCTTGCGCGATGGCGCAGCCCCCTGCTGCCCGGACATCCTTCAGGCCTTCCGTGCCATTATGGCCCGTGCCGGACAGCACCACACAGATCGCCCGTCCGAGCTGATCTTCGGCAAGAGATCTGAACAGTTCATCGACCGGAAAGCGGTGCCCGCGCGGCTCATCTGGTTCAGACAAATGGCAGGCGGCCCCGGCAACGCGAAGGTAGGCGTCGGGGGCGATTACATAGACGTGGTCCGCCTTGATCGGCATCCCGTCCTCAATTTCGATCACCGGCATGTCAGTGTGCTGCGCGAGGATCGCCGCAAGCTGGCTTTCCCTGGTCGGATCCAGATGCAAGACGATGACGAACGCCATGCCGGCATCTGCGGGCATCGCATCGAAGAATTTGATGAGGGCCTCGATTCCGCCTGCTGACGCACCGATACCGACAATCGACACGTGCCGAGGCTCACGTTGCGAAAGATCAGGGGCCTGGCTCGAGGCGGGTGATGATATGCGCTTGGTCATGAGAGCCTAGTTAACCGGTTCAGCGAGCCATTGCTGAATTATATGTGTGACGGGCCGCGATGATGCGCGGTTCGGGTGTCGTCGGTCACACTGCACGACGCTGGGTTGCTGAGGGCGCTGAAAGGCGGGATCGTGTCGCGAATGCGGTGGAAATGCCCTGGCGGCATTCTTCCGGCGTGTGACGGTGCGTCGGATCAGGCGGCGAGGTCAAGCGCGATCGGCCCGGTGGGCCGAGAAAGGGCCTGCTGGCCGTCGACCTTGCGCATCCGGATCTGGCCGGAGGCCATGAGCGGCCCAGAGCAACATCGGCACGGTCTTGGCGCAGGGCAGCACGGTCCGGGTCTTGATCCGGCGGCGGAACTCCGTGCCCGACGGGCAGTGGCATGACCCGGTCACGCGCGCCCACGATGCCGTGAAATCAGCAGTATTGCCGAGTAAAACACTAAAGATATACCTTTACCTGACCAAATTGCTTTGCAAGAAGATCGCATGTCCAACCACAGAACCGAGCCCACGATGCCGTCAGCCTCGCTGAAGTCCCGCCTCCTTCCGTTCCTCGCGGTGGCGGGGCCCGGCCTTGTCGTCATGCTCGCCGATACGGACGCGGGCAGCGTCATCACTGCGGCCCAATCCGGCGCTCGGTGGGGTTACAAACTTCTTGCCCTGCAACTGATCCTGATCCCGATCCTGTATGTCGTGCAGGAGTTGACCGTTCGCCTCGGCCTCTTCACCGCGCGCGGGCATGGCGAGCTGATCCGAGAACATTTCGGCGCCCGTTGGGCCTGGCTCTCGGTCGCCACGCTCCTCGTTTCCTGCCTCGGCGCGCTGATCACCGAACTTTCGGGCATCGCCGGCGTCGGCGCGCTTTACGGCATCCCGCTCCCGGTCAGCGTTGGCATAACCCTCGCGTTCCTCATGGTGGTGGTCATTACCGGCTCTTACCGGTCGGTCGAACGCGTCGCCGTCGCCATCGGTCTTTTTGAGCTGGCGTTTCTCTACGTCGCCGTCGTCGCCCGCCCCGACCCCATCGAGATGCTGCGCGGCATGGCGTCCGTCCCGCTCGGCGATCGCAGCTATCTTTACCTTGTCGCGGCCAACATCGGGGCGGTCATCATGCCGTGGATGGTGTTTTACCAGCAATCCGCGGTGGTCGACAAAGGCCTGAAGCCGATCAACCTCAAAGCCGCCCGCGTCGATACCGCCCTCGGCGCGGTGGTAACGCAAGCGATCATGGCCGCCGTGCTGATTTCCGCCGCCGCCACCTTTGGCCGCGCGGGCGGGCAGGGCGCGCTGGACACCGTGCAGGACATCGCCCGCGCGCTCACCCCGTATCTGGGAGAGGTCAATGGCCGCCTCCTCTTCGCCCTCGGCATGCTCGGCGCGGCGCTTGTCGCGACCATCGTTGTCGCCCTCACCGCCGCATGGGGGCTGGGAGAGGTCATGGGCTACAAACGCTCGCTCGAGCATCACCCCAGAGAAGCGCCGTGGTTCTACCTCGTCTTCACCGTGGTTCTGGTGGCCGGCGGAATTCTGGTTTCCTCGGGCATCAACCTTGTGGAGCTCAGCGTCGGGGTGGAGGTGATGAACGCACTGCTTCTGCCCATCGTTCTTGGCTTCCTCTACACCCTCAGCCGCCGCGCCCTGCCAGAAGCGATGCGCCTCAAGGGCCCCTACGCCGTGGTCGTTGCGGTGACGATCACGCTCACCGCAGGGCTCGGCGTCTACGGCGGCATCTCTGGCCTGCTCGGGCCCTAGGACGGGTGCCGGGTCCGGCCCGGAGGTAGTTCCCCTCCGCCATATTGGCTTTCCATTTCTCAAGCAGGGTCCGGGTGTGGTCGGCTTCGAGCCGGGGCTCCATTCAACCGGTGCACAGGGCTGGGCAACCCATCCTCAAGGCTCAGCGCGGGGGAAGAATCATATTGACATGTCAGCATGACATTATAGCTTTTGAGTCGATGGATAGGAGAGTTGCGCGTGCAGGATGGTGAACCGATGGGCGGAATGGCCCTGGATGCCCGCAGCGGGATCCCGTTGTTTCATCAGGTGGCTGGAATCCTGCGCGATCGGATCCTCTCGGGCGCCCATGCCGAGGGCGAGCGCCTGCCTTCGGAAGCCACGATCTGCGAAAGCTTCGGGGTTTCGCGCATCACCGCCAAGCGCGCGATGGACGAGCTGGCCGCCGAAGGTCTGGTGACCCGGTCGCGCGGGCGCGGGACGATCGTGACCGAGGGCGCCGCGATGGCGCCGTTCGAGGTTTCGGTCGATGGCTGGATCGAGAACATCTCGCGCATGGGGCGGATCACCGACGTGCGGGTCCTGGAATTCGACTATCGCCGCGCGCCGCGCGCCATCGCGCAGGAGTTGGACCTGCCCGAGGGCGCCGAGGTCCAGCGCTCGATCCGGGTGCGCTCTCACGAGGGGACGCCGCTGTCCTGGCTGGAGACCTGGATCCCCGCCGACATCGGCCGCAGCTTCACCGCCGACGACATGGGCGCGCGGCCGCTGCTGCACCTGCTGGAACGGGCGGGGGCACAAATCGCCTCGGCGCGCCAGACGATCAGCGCGGGGCTGGCGGCGCCGCGGGTGGCGCAGGCGCTTGGGGTGCAGGCGGGGGCGGCGCTGCTGGATGTGCGGCGGCTGGTGCGGGATGCCGAGGGGCGCCCGGTCGAGCTGATCTCGATCCTTTACCGTCCCGATCTCTACCGTTTCGCGATGGAACTGACCCGCGTCGCCGGCGCCGAGGGCGCCCGCTGGGAGGCCGAGAACCCCGCGACCGACCCGGCCTCGGCAGCGATGCCGGGGGCCTGACCTACATATCAACAAGAAGGCGGACCAACCGCCGCAGTCAACGCAACAGAGAGGATGCATCATGACGAACGCGAAGACAGGCGGGATCGGCCGCCGCAGATTTCTGGCGGGGACCGCCGCCGCAACCGGGCTGCTGGCCGCGCCGGGCCTTCTGCGCGCCGCCCCCGAGGGGATCAAGATCGGTTTGATCCACCCGGTCACCGGGGCGCTGTCCTATTCCGGCACCCAGTGCCGCGCGGGTGCCGAACTGGCAATCGCCGACATCAACGCCGCCGGCGGGATCAAGTCGATGGGCGGGGCGCCGCTGCAGGCGGTGCTGGGCGACAGCCAGTCGAAACCCTCGATCGGTGCCTCGGAAACCGCGCGCGCGATCGAGGACGGCGCGATCGGGATCGTGGCGGGCTATGCCTCGTCGATCTGTCTGGCGACCAGCCAGGAGGCGGCCAAGACCAACACCCCCCATATCGTCGACGTGGGGGTGGCTGACAGCATCATGACGCGCGGCCTGAAGAACACCTTCCGCTTCGGCCCCGGCTACGGCAAGATTGCCCGCGATGCCGTCACCTCGCTTGACGCGATCAACAAGGCCGCAGGCTCGCCCGCCAAGACCGTGGTGATCGTGCATGAGGATTCCGCCTTCGGCACCGGCACCGCCAAGCTTCTGTCGGCCGAGCTGCCCAAATACGGGTTCAAGATCCTCAAGGTCATCGCCCATCCGACGCCGATGCGCGACTTCACCAACATCGCGCTGCAGGTGAAGGCGGCCAATCCCGACATCATCATCCCGGCGAACTACTACAACGAATACGTCCTCTTCGCCCGCACCATCCGCCAGCAGCAGATCAAGCCCAAGGCGATCTATTCGGTGCTGGGCGGCGCGGCCTCGTCCTACAAGTTCGTCAAGGACTTCCCCGAGGCGGCCGAGGGGGTGATGGACACCAACCACTGGTTCAACCCCAAGTCCGACCTCGCGCTGAAGCGCAAGAAGGAGGCCGAGGCGAAGGGGCTTTACTACACCTACGAGGTCTATCTGACCTACAACGCCGTGGCATTGCTGGCCGATGCGATCGAGCGGGCCGGATCGACCGACCATGACAAGGTGATTGCGGCGCTCAATGCCTCGACCTGGGACAAGCACGGCATGCCCTACGGGCCGACCAAGATGGTCGACGGGCAGAATACCGGCGCCCAGCCGGTGAACACCCAGGTGCAGGGCGGGCAGATCGACGTGATCCGCCCCGCTGAATTCGCCCAGGCCCAGGTCAAGTTCCCGATGGCCTGATCCGGTCCGGGCGGTCCGGTGTCCGGCCCCGGCCGGGGCCGGGCCGCCCCCCCCCGAACTATGCGGAAGGCGCCGATGCCGGACATGACGATCCTTTGGCCCGCAATCCTGAACGGGGTGACGACGGGCGCGCTCTATGCGCTGATCGCGCTGGGGCTGACGCTGATCTACGGCGTCTTGCACATCATCAACTTCGCCCATGGGGCGTTGCTGATGGTGGGGCTCTATGCCGTCTATTTCCTGTGGCGGTTTCTGGGGCTTGATCCCTATGTCTCGCTGCTGATCGTGCCGCCGCTGATGTTCGCGCTTGGCTACGGCTTGCAGCGCGGGCTGATCACCCGGGCCGGGCATGGCCGTGACGAGAACATCCTGCTGGTCACGCTGGGCCTGTCGATCATTCTGGAAAACCTGGCGCTGATGGCGTTCTCCTCCGATACCCAGACGGTCGACACCGCCTATGGCTTTTCCACCCTCGACGTGCTGGGCGCCTTCGTGCCGGTGCCCAAGGTGGTGGCCTTCGGCGGCGCGGTGGCGACGGCGCTGGCGCTTTGGGCCTTCATGGCGCGCACCGACCTGGGCCGCGCGATCCGCGCGGTCGCGAAGGAGAAGAAGGGCGCCCAGCTTGTCGGTATCGACGTGAACCATGTCTATGCGATGAGCTTCGGCATCGGCATCGGCGTGCTGGGGATCGCGGCCTGCCTGTTGATGCCCAGCTATTACGTCAACCCGTCGGTGGGTCATGGCTTTGTGCTGATCGCCTTCACCATCGTCGTCCTCGGCGGTATGGGCAGCTTCGTCGGCGCGCTGATCGGCGGCGTCATCATCGGCGTGGTCGAGGCACTGGGCGGCCTTTTCCTGGGGGCCAGCCTGGGCCAGATCGGCATCTTCGCGATCTTCATCCTGATCTTGCTGTTTCGTCCGCAGGGCCTGTTGGGGAGGCTGCAATGAAGCGCCTCGCGGTTTTGGTCGCGATCTTCGCCGGGCTCGGGCTTCTGCCGCTTCTGGTGGGGTCGGATTTCTGGCTGAACGCGATCATGCTGGCGCTGTTCTCGGCGCTGATCGGGCAGGCCTGGAACATCGCTGGCGGCTATGCCGGGCAGTTCAGCTTCGGCCATGCGCTGTTCTTCGGGATCGGCGCCTATGCGGTCGCGGTGCTGCAGGTGGACCTGGGCATCAACCCCTGGCTCGGGATGCTGGTGGGCGGCGCGCTGGGGGCGGGCGCCGGGGCGGCTCTGGGCTGGCTGACCTTCCGCTACGGGCTGCGCGGATCCTATTTCGCGCTGGTGACGCTCGCCTTCGCCGAGGTGTTCCGCATCCTCGCCAATTCGACGCCCTTCACCGGCGCGGGCGAGGGCATCCTGATCAAGCTGAACCCGCATCCCGCGATGCTGCAGTTCAAGGCGCTGTCGGGCTATTACTGGCTGCTGCTCGCGCTGACCTTCGCCTGTTTCCTGAGCGTCTGGTGGCTGGAGCGCTCGCGGCTCGGCGCGCAGATGCTGGCGGTGCGCGACAATGAGGACGCGGCGGCGGCCGTGGGCGTCGACGCTTTCGCGGTGAAGCTGAAGGCGATGGCGCTGTCGGGGCTGTTCATGGGGTTGGCGGGGGTCTTCTACACCCAGCGCTACCTCTATCTCGATCCGGGCCTCGCCTTCGGCCCGACCCAATCGGTCGAGGCGCTTCTGGTCGCCATCGTCGGCGGCATTGGCACGCTTTTCGGTCCGCTCCTGGGTGCCTTCGCGCTGCATCTTCTGGGCGAGGCTGCGCAAACCGCGCTGGGTGACGTGCCGGGCGCCAATATGGTGATCTACGGCACCGTGCTGGTGGTGATGGTGCTGTTCCTGCCGCGCGGACTGGCCAGCCTCGGCAAGGCGGGTCTTGGCAAGGCGGGCGGCCGGCGGCAGGGGCTGCGCCGGCGGAAGCGGAGGGCGAAGGATGCTTGAGGTCACCGCACTGACCAAGCGCTTCGGCGGGCTGGTCGCGGTCGACGGGGTGAACCTGTCGCTGCCCGCGGGTGGTATCTCGGCGCTGATCGGGCCGAACGGGGCGGGCAAGACCACGCTCTTCGCGCTGATCACCGGCTTCCACCGCCCCGATGGCGGTTGCGTGCGCTTCCAGGGCCGGGACGTGACCGGCGAAAAGCCGTTTCGCATCGCCCGCGCCGGCATGGTGCGGACCTTCCAGATCGTCCAGCCCTTCGCCGGGCAGACGGTGCGCGAGAACATCGCCGTGGGTGCCCATATGCACCTGTCCGACCGCGCCGAGGCGCTGGCCCGCGCCGAAGAGGTCGCCCGCGCGGTGGGCCTTTCCGACCGGCTCGACCGCGACGCGGCGGATCTGACGGTGGCGGGGCGCAAGCGGCTGGAGGTGGCGCGCGCGCTGGCGACCGATCCGAAGCTTCTGCTGCTGGATGAGGTGATGGCCGGGCTCAACCCGTCCGAGATCCGCGACGTGATCCCGGTGATCCGTGCGATCCGCGACAGCGGCGTCACCATCCTGCTGATCGAGCATGTCATGCAGGCGGTGATGGAGCTGTCCGATCATGCCTGGGTGCTGAACCAGGGCCGGCTGATCGCCGAAGGCGCGCCGCGCGCGCTGGCCGCCGACCCCGCGGTGATCGAGGCCTATCTGGGCCATGGCATGGCCGAACGCCTGGCGAAGGGGGCCGCCCATGCTTGAGGTCGAGAACCTGCGCGCGGGCTACGGCCGGGTCGAGGTGCTGCGCGGCGTCTCACTGGGCCTTGGTCAGGGCCAGATCGTCGCGCTTCTGGGGGCGAACGGGGTTGGCAAGACCACCTTCAACGGCGTGCTCTCGGGGCTTTTGGAACCCTGGGAAGGCTGCGTGACCTTCGAGGGCCGGGCGCTGCCGCCGGGCGACACCAGGGCCGCGCTCGACGCGGGCCTCGTGCTGGTGCCCGAGGGGCGGCACATCTTCCCCAACCTGACGGTGCGCGAAAACCTGTGGCTTGGCGGCTACCGGCGCGGCCGGGCGCACCGTCCGCGCAACCTCGAGCAGGTGCTGGCGTTCTTCCCGCGTCTGGCCGAGCGTCTGGCCCAGAACGCGGGCACCATGTCGGGCGGCGAACAGCAGATGCTGGCGATCGGCCGCGGCCTGATGGCCGAGCCTCGGCTGCTGATCCTCGATGAGCCGTCGCTTGGCCTCTCGCCGCTGCTGGTCGAGGAGATGTTCGCGCTGATCGCGCGGCTCAATACCTCGGGGCTGACGGTCCTTCTGGTCGAGCAGAACGTGCGCCTGACGCTGGAGGTCGCGCATCGGGGCTTCGTCATGGAGAACGGCGCGATCACCACCTCGGGGACTGCCGAGGAACTGCTGGCCGATCCCGACCTGCAACGCAGCTATCTGGGGGTGTGAGATGGCGATGACCCTGGCCGAGAAACTGATCGCGCGGGCTGCCGGCCGCACCACCGTTCGCCCCGGCGAGGTGGTGACCGCGGCGGTCGACCTTGCGATGATCCATGACAGCGGCGGGCCGCGGCGGGTCGAGCCGATCCTGAAGCGGCTGGGCGTCGGCCTGTGGGACCGCGACCGCGTGGTGCTGATCTCGGATCACTACATACCGGGCGATGATCCGGACGGTGCGGCGATCCTGCGCCTCACCCGCGACTGGGCGCAGGCCCACGGCGTGACCTTCCACGACGGGCATGGGATCTGCCACGTCGTGCTGCCCGAGCGCGGCCATGTCGCGCCGGGGCGTTTCATCGTCGGCGGCGACAGCCATTCGCCCACCGGGGGGGCGTTCGGCGCCTACATGTTCGGCGTCGGCGCGACCGAGATGGCGGGCGTGCTGGCCACCGGCGAGATCTGGATCCGGGTGCCCGAGACGATCCGGCTGGACTGGCAGGGCGCGCTGCCCCGGGGGGTGGTCGCGAAGGACATGATCCTGGCGATGTGTGGCCGGCTGGGGATGGACGGCGGGCGCTATCAGGCGGTCGAATATACCGGCCCCGCCATCCGCGCGCTGGGGATGCAGGAGCGGATGACGCTGTCGAACATGGCGGCCGAATTGGGCGCGCAGGCCGGCCTGATCGCGCCGGACGAGATCACCGCTGCCTATGTCGCCGCCGCCGGGGGCGAGGCGGGCGACTGGGCGGATTGGCAGGGCGACGCGGGCGCCGTGGTGGCCGAGCGGCATGATTTCGACGCCGCCACGCTTGCCCCGCAGGTGGCCGCGCCGCATTCCCCTGCGAATGCCAGCGACGTGGGCGATCAGGCGGGTCAGGCGCTGGACGTCGTCTATATCGGCGCCTGCACCGGGGCAAAATACGTCGATCTGCGGGCCGCGGCCGAGATCCTGCGCGGCCACCGCCCCGCCAAGGGGGTTCAGATACTCGTGGCCCCCGCCTCGGTCCGCGATCAGGCCCGCGCCGAGGCCGAGGGGATCATGGCCGTCTTCGAGGCGGCGGGCGCGCAGATCCTGCCCAACGCCTGCGGCATCTGCGCGGGCTACGGCTCGGCGCGGCTGGGGGCGGACATCCGCTGCCTGTCCACCACCGCGCGCAATTTCAAGGGCCGCATGGGCGATGCCTCGGCCCGGGTCTGGCTGGCCTCGCCCTACACCGCGGCGGCCTCGGCCATCGAGGGGCGCATCGCGGATCCCCGCAACCATCTGGAGGGCGCGTGATGGGCAGGGTCTGGCGGCTGGGCGACAATATCGACACCGATGCGCTGGCGCCGGGGCGGTTCATGCACCGCCCCATCGCGGAGCTGGCGGCGCATTGCCTGATCGACGTGGCCCCCGATTTCGCCGCAGGCGCGGGGGTGGGTGACGTGATCGTCGCGGGGCGCAACTTTGGTATGGGGTCGAGCCGCGAACAGGCGGCACAGGCGCTGAAAATTCGCGGGCTGCAGGGCGTGGTGGCGGAAAGCTTCGCGGGGATCTTCCACCGCAACGCGATCAACCTCGGCCTGCCGGTCTTCACCATCCTTTCCGGCACGCTGCCCGAGGCGGGGGCCGAGGCCACGCTGGACGCGGGGGCCGCGCGCCTGCGCCACGCCGGCGGCGAGGTCCTGCTGGATCCGCTGCCGGACTTCCTGATCGAGATGATCCGCGACGGCGGCCTCGTGCCGCACCTGGAAAAGAGATTGGCCAGGGAGGGCCGCAGATGAACTTGAAAACCCGCCTGAGGGCGCCGGAAATCCTTGTTGCCCCCGGCGTCTACGACGGGCTGAGCGCCCATGTCGCCGCGCTGTCGGGGGCCGAGGCGATCTATCTGTCGGGCGCCTCGCTGGCCTATACGCGCTTTGGCGGACCCGACCTCGGGCTTGTCTCGATGTCGGAGGTGGCCGAGACGGTGGCGGTGATCCGCGACCGCGTGGCGGTGCCGCTGATCGTCGATGCCGACACCGGTTTTGGCAATGCGCTGAACGTCCAGCGCACCGTGCGCAGCTTTGAGCGTGCGGGCGCGAATGCGATCCAGCTGGAAGACCAGACCCTTCCCAAGCGCTGCGGCCATCTGGACGGCAAGACGCTGGTGTCCACGGGTGAGATGACCGGCAAGATCCGCGCGGCTCTGGACGCCCGCGACAGCGCCGAGACCCTGATCATCGCCCGCACCGACGCGATCGCGGTCGAGGGGTTCGAGGCCGCGTTGACGCGCGCCCATGCCTATGCCGAAGCCGGCGCCGATGTGCTTTTCGTCGAGGCGCTGCGCGATCAGGACCAGATGCGCCGCGCGGTGGCGGAACTAGGGCCGCGCTGCCCGCTGATGGTCAACATGGTCGAAGGCGGCAAGACCCCCGCCGCCGACGCCGCCGAATTGCAGGGCCTGGGGTTTTCCCTGGTGATCTTTCCCGGCGGCGCGGTGCGGGCGATCGCGCGCACCTTGCAGGATTATTACGCCAGCCTGATGGCGCATGGCACCAATACCCCCTTCGCCGGGCGGATGTTCGATTTCAAGGGCCTCAACGATCTGATTGGGACCCCCGAGATCCTTGCGCGCGGCGACAGCTACGGAGACAGCGAATGAGCCTCGACCCCGTCACCCTCGCGATCCTCAAGGGCCGGTTCGAGCAGATCGCCGACGAGATGGACGCGACACTGTTTCGGTCCGCCTTCAACCCGATCATCGCCGAGGCGCATGACGCCAGCCACGGGCTTTACGATGCGCAGACCGGCGAGACGCTGGCGCAGGGCAAATCCGGCCTGCCGATCTTCGTCGGCGTCATGGCCTTTGCGGTGAAGGCGGTGATCGACCGCGCGGCGGAAGAGGGCGGCCCCAGGGAGGGCGACGTCTGGATCTTCAACGACCCCTACCTAGGCGGCACCCATCTGTCCGATTTCCGCCTGGTGCGGCCGTTCTTTCGCGACGGTCGGGTGTTTTGCTACCTCGCCTCGGTCGGGCATTGGCACGACGTCGGCGGCAACGTGCCCGGCAATTACAACCCGGTCGCGACCGAATGCTTTCAGGAAGGCATGCTGATCCCGCCGGTGAAGCTGTATGACGCGGGGCAATATCGCCCCGATATCGTGGCGATCCTGTCGGCCAATTCGCGGCTGCCTGGCTCGCTCTACGGCGATCTGAACGGCCAGATCAACGCGCTGGAATTGGGCGAGAAGCGGATGCACCAGCTTCTCGACGATTACGGCGACGCGACCTGCGCCGAGGCTTTCGGTGCGCTGCGCGCCTCGGCCGCCGAGATCATGCGCGCCGAGATCCGCGCGCTGCCGGACGGCAAGGTGAGCGTCGAGGACTGGCTCGACAACGACGGGATCCGGGACGAGGCGCTGAAGATCGCGCTGGACATGACGATCGCGGGCGACCGGCTGACGCTCGATTTCTCGCGGTCCTCGCCGGCCTGCGCGGGGCCGGTGAACATCGCCCGCACCACCACGGTCGCAGCCTGCTATGTGGCGCTGAAGCATATCTTCGGCGACGTGCCGGCGAATGCCGGCGTGCTGGTGCCGGTTGATGTGGTCACCGATCCTGCCTCGCTTCTTTCGGTGCAGGCGCCGAAGCCTGTGGGCGGCTATACCGAGACGATCCTGCGGCTGATCGACGTGATCTTTCAGGCGGTGGGCCAGATCGCGCCCGACCGCGCGCCAGCCTGCGCCTATGGCACGATCAACGCGCTGTCGATGGCGGGCACGCGCGGCGATGGCCGCCGCTGGGTGCTGTTTTCCTTCTTCGGCGGTGGCCATGGCGGCCATTCGGACGGCGACGGCCTTAGCCACGGCAACGCCCCGATCTCAACCGCGACGATCCCGCCGCTGGAGATCCTGGAAGCCGCCTATCCGGTCAAGTTCACCGAATGGGCGCTGCGGCCGGATTCGGGCGGCGACGGGCAGCACCGCGGCGGCCTCGGCGCGATCTACGAGATCGAGCTGCTGGAGGAAGAGGCCGATCTGTTCCTCTTCGGCGAACGCGGCCGCCACCCGCCGCGCGGCGCGAACGGCGGCGGCGACGCGGCGATGAACCGCTTCACCTATCCGGTGGCGGGCGAGCGGGCTGAGCCGCCGATGACCTCGAAACTTCACGGCGCGAAGCTTCGCCGTGGCGACAGAGTGCGGCTGGAAACCCCGGGTGGCGGTGGCTGGGGCGATCCCGGCGCGCGCGACCCAAAGGCCCGCCTGCGCGACCGCGACCTTGGCTATGTGACGAAGGGCTGACCGATGACCACCAAACCCTATTCCGTGGGCGTCGATGTCGGCGGCACCTTCACCGATATCTTCGTCCTGAACCAGCAGACCGGCGAGGTCGGCATCACCAAACTGCCCTCGACGCTCGACAACCAGTCGCGTGGCCTTGTCGAGGGGATCGCCCGCAAGATCGCGGATTTCGGCTCTATCGCTTCGGTGATCCACGGCACCACCACCGGCACCAATGCGCTGCTGGAGCGCAAGGGGGCGGTGACGGGCATGATCACCACCGCGGGCTTTCGCGACGTGCTGGAGATGCGCCGCCGCGACCGGCCGCAGACCTGGGGGCTGCGCGGCGGCTATACCCCGGTGATCCGCCGCGACCACCGGGTCGAGGTGGCCGAACGCACCCATGCCGACGGCACCGTCGTGACCGCGGTGGATCCGGCCGAGGTGCAGGCCGGGGCCCGGCAGTTGATCGAGCTGGGCTGCGCCTCGGTCGTCGTGTTCTTCGTGAATTCCTACGCCAACGCCGCCAACGAATGCGCCGCGACCGAGGCCGTGCGTGCCGTCTGGCCCAATGCCTATGTTACCCGCGCCACCGAAATCCTGCCCGAAATCAGGGAATTCGAGCGCGTCTCGACCGCCGCGCTCAACGCCTATCTGCAGCCGGTCGTGTCGTCCTACATGGACCGGCTGGATGCCGGACTGGCAGAGCAGGGCTTTGCCGGTGACCTCTTGATCGTGCAGTCGAATGGCGGTGTCATGTCGGTTGATACGGCGCGCGCCTATCCGGTGCGCACGGCGCTGTCGGGGCCGGCGGCGGGGGTGCGCGCCGCGCAGGCGATCGCGGCGGCGGCCGGCACGCCCGATGTGATCACCTGCGATCTGGGCGGCACCTCCTTCGACGTGTCGCTGATCGCGGGCGGCGAGGCGGCGCTGGCCGCGCAGACCTCGATCGACTTCGGCATGGTCGTGCGCACCCCGATGATCGAGATCACCACGATCGGAGCGGGCGGCGGCTCGATCGCCTCGATCGACGCGGGCGGTCTGTTGCAGGTGGGGCCGGAAAGCGCGGGCTCGAACCCCGGGCCGGTCTGCTATGGGATGGGCAATGATCGCCCGACGCTGACCGACGCCAATCTGGTGCTGGGCCGGATCAACGCGGACCGCCCCATCGGCGGCAAGCTGGACCGGCTGGATGTGAAGGCCGCGCGTGCCGCGATCGCCCGCGCGGTGGGCGATCCGCTAGGCTTGAGCCCCGAGCAGGCCGCCGAGGCGGTCCTGCGCGTCGCCAACGCCAAGATGGCCGGCGCGATCCGGCTGGTGTCGATCGAGCGCGGCCATGATCCGGCGCGTTTCCACGCCATGCCCTTTGGCGGCGGCGGGGCGCTGCATGTCGGCGCGCTGATCGCCGATTGCGGGCTGAAGGGCGCGCTGGTGCCGCGCTATCCGGGGGTCACCTCGGCTTTGGGCTGTGTCGTGGCCGACATGCGCCACGACCGGGTGCGCACGGTGAACCGGATGCTCGACGACCTCGACGCCGGGGCACTGGGGCAGGAGATGGCCGCCGTCGCGGCCGAACTTCAGACACTGCTCGACCGCGCCGGCGTGGACTTCGCCGGCGTCGCGCGGCTGTTCGAGCTGGACATGCTCTACCTCGGTCAGACCCATACGGTGGCGGTGCCGCTGACCCTGCCTGAGGGCGGGCTGACCGGCGCCGCGATCGCGGCGGCTTTTGATGCCGCCTACCGGGACGCGTTCGGGCGGCTTCTGGACGGCATCCCGAAGCGGGTGATGAACCTGCGCGTCGCGGTGATCGGCCGCCGACCGCCCTTCGACATGCGGGTCTTCGCCCCGGTCGGGGGCCGCGCGGCCCACGACTGCATCACCGGCCGTCGCCGCGTCTTTGTCGCCGGCGGCTGGCAGGAGGTGCCGGTCTACGACCGCCTCGCGCTGGCGGTGGGTGAGGTGGTCGCCGGCCCCTGCCTGCTGGAGCAGTCGGATACCACGATCTTCGTCGATCCGGGCCTGAGCGGGCGCTGCGATCCTTTCGGAAACCTGATGCTGGAGCGCCAGACATGAGCGATCTCGACCCCGCGCGCACCGCGCTTCTGATCGTCGATCTGCAGAACGATTTCCTCGACCCTGCGGGCGCCTATGGCCGGGCCGGACAGTCCAGCCCGGCCATCGCTGCGCTGCCCACGCGGGTGAAGCCGGTGGCCGACGCGCTGCGGGCGCGGGGCGGCTGGATCGTCTCGACCCAGTTCACGCTGGTGCCCGCGAAAGGGGGCGCGCCGATGATCTCGCCGCATCTCCAGCGCCTGCGCCCGTTCCTGCGCAAGGGCGACTTCCAGCCCGGCGCCTGGGGGCATCAACTGGTCGATCTGTTGCAGCCCGCCGATCTGAGCGTCGAGAAGGTCGCCTATTCGGCCTTCTACCAGACGCGCCTGGAATGGCTTTTGCGCAAGACCGGGATCGAGACGGTGATCATGGCCGGCATTGTCACCAATGGTGGCGTCGCTTCGACCCTGCGCGACGCCCATGTGCGCGACCTGCATACGATCCTGTTGACCGACGGCTGCGCGGCCTTCTCGGAGGCGACGCATGACGCCACCATCGCAGCTCTCTCTACCGTCTCCGAAACGGCGACCTGTTCCGAGATGACAGCGCGGCTGAAATGAGCCGGATCCTGCCCCCGCCCGATCGCTTCGACCTGAGGGTCGAGGTGATCGTCGTCGGAGCAGGGGCCGCGGGCCTGGTGGCGGCGCTGCGGCTGGCGGATGCCCGGGTCCACACCTTGGTTCTGGAACGCGATCCCCGCCCCTCCGGCAGCACCTCGATGTCCTCGGGGTTCATTCCCGCCGCTGGGACCGCCGCGCAGGTGGCCGCCGGGATCGCGGACAGCGCCGAAGCTTTTGCTGCCGACATCGCGCAGAAGAGCCACGGGAGCGGTGATCCCGATCTTGGTGCTTTGGCCGCGCGTACGATCGGGCCCACGCTCGACTGGTTGGCAGACGCGCATGGGCTGGAGTGGGAGGTTCTGACCGATTTCCTGTATCCTGGTCATGGCACGCACCGGATGCATGCGGTGCCCGAGCGCACCGGTGCGGCATTGCTGACCCGGCTGAGTGTGGCGGTCGAGGCGGCCGGGGTGCCGGTGGTAACCGATGCCCATGTGACCGCACTGTTCGCCGAGGGGGCACGCGTCCTGGGCGTCGAGGTCACGCGCCCCGATGGCAGGGTGGAGCGGATCGGTTGCGGTGCGCTGGTGCTGGCCTCTTCGGGCTATGGTGGCAATCCCGCGCTGGTGGCGCAGCACATCCCCGCAATGGCCGAGGCGCCATATTTTGGCCATCCCGGCAACCGGGGTGACGCGCTTCTTTGGGGTCAGGCGCTGGGAGCGGCGGTGCGGGATCTCTCTGGGTGTCAGGGGCATGGCTCGCTCGCCCATCCGCATGGCGTGCTGATCACTTGGGCGCTGATGGCTGAGGGTGGCATTCAGGTGAACGCCGGTGGCAGGCGCTTCGCCAATGAGCAACGCGGTTATTCAGAGCAGGCGCTCGACGTGCTTGCGCAGCCGGGCGGTATTGCCTGGGATGTGTTCGACGCGCGGCTTCTTGCGCTGGCCCGCCGCTTTCCGGACTTTCGTGAGGCCGAAGCGGCCGGTGCCGTACTTGGCGGTGCGGATCTAACCGCCTTGGCCAGAGGTACCGGTCTGCCCGCGGACGCCGTTGCCGAAACGCTGGAGGCCTGCAGCCAGTTCGCGAGGGGGAGGTCAGAGGACCCGTTCGGACGGGACTTTACCACGACGCAGCCATTGGCCCCCCCCTTTTATGCGGTTCGGGTGACAGGCGCGCTGTTCCATACTCAGGGTGGATTGCTTATCGACGAAGACGCGCGGGTTGTGGACGCCGGGGGCGATGCCCTTCTCAGCCTCTTCGCCGCTGGCGGTGCTGCGGTAGGGGTCTCGGGGCCGGATCCGTCCGGATATCTTTCCGGAAACGGCCTGCTCACCGCCGTCGCCTTCGGATCGCGCGCAGGGCAGGGGGCTTCACGGATCTGAGCGAGGCAACCACCACTCCTTTGTCCGAGGTGCTTGATCTCACCCATAGGGAGGGAGGTTCGCGCCGCGTCAGACCCGCGGGCTTCTCTGCGCCGCCGCAAGGCGGGTTCGAGACCCCTATGCCGATCTGCTGCGATGCGGCGAACGGCAATTGCCGCCCTTGCATCCAGGTTATCCCTCTCGCCCCGGCTCGTTCGGATCGTTCGAAAACAATGCGATCTTGTTGCCTTGCGGGTCGCGAAGGTAGCCAACATAGAAATGAGGCCCATACGCGTCGCGAAAGCCCGGTTGGCCTTCGTCAGAGCCGCCTGCGGCAAGCGCGGCGAAGTGAAGGTCACGAACCTGCTTTTGACTGTGCGCTTCGAATGCGATCATTCCACCGTTCCCAGTCGAGGCCGGAAGCCCATCAAAGGGTGGTTTGACGTAGAAATCCGGTAGCGTGGCGGATTCCCCCGGTTGCCTGGGCAGAGTGTAGCTCAGGCCCGCAGGCCCTTCCTGCAACTCGTAATCAAGGGCCGGCAGGAACGCAGAGTAGAAGCGTTTCGCGCGGGCGATGTCATCAGCACCGACGGTGACATAGGCAATCATGCTGAATGCTTCCCCCCAAAGTCAATTTTGTCCGCTCCGCTGCCGGTTGCGTATCAGTCTGTTCGAGCCCCTGCAGTGAACGGGAGTTTCCGTCGGCTGCGCAGCAGAAACAAGATGATGAGATCGAGAACGGCAACGGGCCGAAAATGATCAGCTTTCGGGTATCGCATTGGCCCGTAGCGCCAATGTGGCGTCGATTGCCGCCGCAAGTAAGCCCAGCCGGGCGGGGTCAGATGCAACGCTTACGGGAGGAGGTGCCAAGCCGAGCGCGGAGAAAGCCCAGCCAGACGCCCAGGCTTTCGCCGGGCGTCTCGCGCGCATCAAGCGGCGCGCCCTTGCCGGATGAGGGCTTTCGCGACAAGGGGCTGATGTCGACGTGGATCGACGGTCGCCGATGAAGGTTCAGGCTACCGCGACAATCGAATAGTCCGGCGTGCCTTCCCAAATGAGATCCCAGGACGCGCCCGGGCGGACATTCTGGATCGCGCGGGGTTCGAAACATACGAGGCAATTTCCGCCTGGCGCAGGCGCTCGGACGGACGGGTAGATCAACCCGCGAGAGCCTTCACGCCGCAAGTGTCTAGCCAGGCTTTGACCCTCGGGATATCCGACATCGGGATCGGCATTGAGCGCCGGATGATCCGGTTCATCGGTGACGTTATCGAAGACCCCGATGAAATCCGACAGCAGCTCGACATAGCGGGCGCTATCCTCAAGACAGCCTGTGTAGCCAAGCTCTCGCGTTCGATGCCACGCAACCTCGCTGACAGATACCATGACGTCCCAGGCGCAATACCAGGCACCACGCTCTTCCGAGTTGAAGCGATTGCCACCCCTCCGCGTGTAGGTGAAGGCCGCGTTGACATGTGTGTCGCCATATATGCGCAGGTCACGTCTCCGGCGGCGCCAGGCAAGCTCGCGCGGGTCAAGATGCGGGTTCCGGCCCCGCTCAGCCTGAAGCCGCCCGCTGGTCAAACCCTCGATCTGGGCGAGGATCCCGAGTTCATCCTCGGTATCGACGAGACCCCGGAGGGCGGGTGGCTTGTGATAGGTTGCGGGCAAGAGGCGAATGAGCCCGCGATCGGAAATCTCGGTTTGCCTCATGCACCACCACGCAGGGCGTCAAGATAGGTCCGAATGGCGAGAATTTGGGGCAAACCACCCTCGATCGCCGTCTCGACGGGACGGTGGCCGCCAAACAAGGGGCCGGCGTTCGGCCGCGTGACCCAGCTTTTCGCGAGAGGGTCGGAGAAATAGAGCTCAAGCGACTTGTAGATGCCGATCACCGCGCTGAGACGCAGGAGCTGATCCTTGGTCAACTCGCCCGCGAAATCAGGCTTCTTGGCCCGTTTCCATGTGCTTTCGGACATGTCTGCGAGGCCCGCGGCATCTCTTAGGTTGAGGGCCCAAGCGTCGACAATGCGCGCATAGGCTTTGAGCGCAACGGCGTTGATCTGAGCAGATTCGCGGGTCTTGGCGGCAACTTGCATCGTGGGCCTCCTTTGCATCCAGCATAGGCCATATGACCCTAAAGTAAAGATCATATGATCTTAACGTACACAGAAGCAGGCGGTCGGGCGCTGTCTTGCTTTGCCCCGCCCTCCAGCAAAGCGGCACGCCGGGACGCGGCGCGCCTTGCGGCCTCATAGAGGCCTCCATCGAGGGATCGCGCAATTCGTCGCGCTGGATGAGGTCGGCATTGACGAAAGGACCCGCGAAGCGCGGGGCCACGCGGGTCTGGTAGAGCGTCGACTTGCCGGCGCCGTTCGGCCCCGCAAGCAACACGAGGCTTGGTCTCATGCGGCGGCGTCATCCTTGGCATGGACGAGTTCACCCGCCGCATCGAGGCCGACACCCCGGCCAAGCGCCCGGCGGCGGGCAAAGAAGGCCTCCTCGGCCTCCGACGGCGCGCCCATCGTCTCGGTGAAGCCGTCGAGCCAGGCAGCTTCCTCCTCGGCGCGCAGGTGGGTGGTGTCGAGCCTGCCTTCGAGCACCGCGGTGATCCGGGCATGATCGAACGCCCCGGAGCGCTCGATCTCGCGCCCGATCCTGACCCAATGGGTGATCTGGCCGGCCACCGACCGGCTGTGAAGATCGGCCTCGCGGCGGATCACCGCCATGATGTCATCGGCAAGCTTCACGGATTGGGCCATCGGCGCCTCCTCTGCAAGACCATAGGTAGCAAAATGCCACCCAAAAGTCAAGGTCGCGAAGCCGGGGCAGGCCTGTCGCGCTGTTGCGCGAATGCGAAATCGGGCGGGAGATCCCCTTCGTGCAGCCGATCCCGCTTGGGCGCCAAATCATCTGACGGGCGGGCACGTGAGGATTACTTGCTCAGGCTGTTCAGGATGGTCCGGCACCGCTGGTCGATCGCCTCGCTGACCTGCGCGACAAGCGCATGAGGGCCTGCCGGCATCGCGGCGACATCGTCCGCGGTGGCGTCCAGCTCTTCTCTCATCCGCTGGCCCAGATATTCCACACGGGCCAGCGCGCGGCGTGGCGCAAGGCCACAGGCCTCGGCCTCGCGGGCCCAGTGACGCGCCTCGATGTATTCCCCGACACGTTTTCCGCCAACGTCGAGCGCCAGATTGCGGGTGATGTTCTGCCAGACACTGGCACACATCACGTCATAGAGGGGGGCAAGGCGCACCCCATCCGCCGAGAGGATCAGGGAATGGTTCTTCAGATGCGCGTCGGTGTTGCAGGACAGGACATTGAACACCAGCATGTCCCACAGCTGCATGACCTCCACACCGCCGCCCACTTCGCGCAGCCGGTCCATCATCCGTGCGAAGCTGGCCTTCTGGCCGCGATATTGCGAATGCTGATACTTGGCGCCCGGCGGCAGCCCGAGCGCCTGACAGAAGTCCTCTTGGTGCAGCCGGCGAAGTTGCTCTTCCTGTTGCAACCGGTCGTATCTTTCCACCAGAAGAAACGCGCGTGCGCCCGCCCGCCCGGTGGTGACCCTGGCTGCGGGCAGGCCCACGCGACGCGCAAGCGTCAGGCAAAAGGCCTCATTATGTACGCTGCCCCACAGGCGGCCCGGGCTGTCAGGCTTCAGAATGTGGCTTGATGGCGCGCCCTCGACGGGAATGCCGATCTGCCCGTTCTCCAGCAAGCGCACCGGCAGTTTCGACTGGACCCCTGCCAAGGACATCGAGACGCCGTCATCCCCTGCAAGGAACGGCTTGGCGGGCAGATCATTCAGGATCTTTTCGAGGGCGGCGTCTGAATCGATCGGCACGACGCTGCGTCCGGTGGTGCCGCGCCGTGAAAACGAAAGCGCGCCCGAGGTGTCGCGCCCGACCCGCCCGAGAAGCGCCAGGACATCCGTATGCTGCACGTCCAGGATGCGCGCCATCATCCGCAGGGCGTCGGCGTCCTCTGGCAGGAGGTTGACCAGCCACGGCGCCACGATGTTCCAGCCAAAGGCGCTGTCCGACAAGGGCATGGTCGTCGACATCGGGAAGGCCCCGGGAAGCGCCAGCCATTCGGGCGCATAGCGAAAGAGCGGGGCCGGGTCGGCATCGGTGTCGAGCGACCCGACGAGATATTTCTCGAAGAAGATGTCCATGGCTTGCTACGCCGGGGGGAGCGACGAGGAGGGCGCGCCGCGGCGTTTCTCGAAGAGAGCAGAGATATTGACACCCAGGGCCTCGGCCGCGGCGAGCGCCGGTCCGAGATAGCTGGTGCCCTTGCCCCGTTCGAGTTCGCTGATGAACCGTCTATTGGCGCCGATCATCGAGGCCAGATCATCCTGGGTATACCCCAGCTTCTTGCGGCGGCTTCGCAAGCTGTCCCCGAATTGCCGTGCGAGGCGCTGCTCTGCCGAAGATAGCTCCATCGCGCATCGCTCCTGTTACAGATCGGTATCATCTTGGGCTTTACGGCGGTAATGTTACCACCTTGTATCTTTTGTAGTGAAGAGTCAACAAAGATACAACCCGGTAACTTTTCGGTGGCGCGGATGAATTTGTGATCGAGCGGTATCATTTTGCGCGGCGGGGGATGACTGCGGCCCCCGCAAGCGTGGGTCAGGGGCCCGCGGGCCATTCCGTGAAGGGCTGAGGTCGGGGGGGGGCTGGTAGCGGCGGCGCCTAGATGCCGTCGCCGACGAAGGCCTTCTCGACCACATATTCGCGCGGCTCGGAATTCGCGCCCTCGTTCAGGCCAAAGCTTTCCAGCACCGCCTTCACGTCGTGGTTGAACGCCAGCGAGCCGCAGACCATGG
>CAJYAD010000042.1 GCA_913064775.1 uncultured Albidovulum sp.
CTAGAGCGCCGAGGGTTCCCTGAAGAATCGGCGCGCGATCTTCTTCTCAAAGCCGATTTTCTCACGCTGAGAGAGCCGAAAATACTGTCTGGTGGTAGGGACCTATAGGGCCGATACACAGCTTACGCTGAAGCGCTCGGGTGCGACCACCGCGTTCGGAAAGTTTGCCGCGAGGCGCTTGTGGATCGCCTTTTCGGCACAGAGCGCAGCGCGGCCCGTCTGGAAGGGAACCGTGCGCAGGATCTCGCCGTGGACATGGGTGGGCAGCCCGAGCTGGTAGCGCAGGCGGGACGCCGGGTCGCGGCTGTAGCCGAGCTTGAAATAGGTCCCACTGTTCGGGTGGATGAAGCGCATGAGATACACTTGGCTCGGCGCAGCAGCCCAGCTTTGGCCGCAGACCTCGCAATCGAAGCGCCCCGTCTGCATGTTCCCACGCGCGATGCGGCGGGTCGCGCCGCAGCCCGCGGCATGGCGGTAGAGGCGGTAGTTCGGATTGCCCTTCGGATCCGGCCCGATGAGTTCCCAACCGCGCTCGCGCGCCTCGTTCGCTTCGCGCTCAGCATGACAAGTCTCGCAGCGGAATCCGGATCCGGTCCGTGCCGCCCGCTCGACCAGTTCGAACTGGCGCTTCAAGGTGTGGCCGCAGGGCGCGCGGAAGTCGCCGTAGTGGCGGTTCTTCATGCTCTGGCGCAGGAATTTCAGCCCGGCCGCGGCCGCCGTCTCGCGGCGCTTCTCATTTAGGCAGTGGGGGCAGTTCGGCTGGTTGTTCATCACGACGAAGAGCTTCGAGACGTGAAGCTTGCCGCAGGTGTGGCAGCGCAGCGCCAAGTGGTAGCGGTCCTGGACACGGACAATCAGGTCGAAGCCCTTACGCAGGGCGGCCGCTTCCCAGTGATGGTGGATCTTGCCGGGGTAGAGAGGGTACTCCTTGTTCCGCAAAGTGATGGTCGGTTGGCCGAAAAGGGTATCGGTATGGGTCATGATGGTCTCCTGGTAGGAAAAATAAGGGGTGGAAGCGCGCAGCCGCGCGGGATCTCCGCCGCGGTGTGCGGCGGAAGGCAGCCCGGAAAAATCCGGGGGAATTCCAGGAAAATCCCTGATCAGCCCGGCAGAATCCGGGGAAATCTCGGGGAAAATCCGGAAGCTCGGCCGCTCAGGCGCGCCGGGGCGCGGGGAAAGCGGTCAGATCGGAAAAAGGGATCAGGCGGTCAGCGTGAGGGCGTCCGCGTCAATCTCTGCTTCGAGATCGGGCACCACGTTCGGCGCATCGTCCGCAAGGCAGTCGAGCGTCGCAAGATCCTCGACGCGCTGCCGCGCGCTCTGAAGCAGAGCGTTGACCCGGTAGGCCACGACGTCGGAGCCCTGCGCGCGAAACAGCGGAGCGTATTTGTCCAGCAGTCCGCGGAAATGCAGATAATCGCCCCGGTACTCGGCGCCGAGCATCCCATCGAGACTGAGCGTCATGCGGGCAAGGGGGCGATCAGCGGCGCGCACGGGGGCTGTGGTCCTGATCTCGGTGATCAGCGTCGTGACCTCGGTCTGCGCAGTCTCAGCCGCGCCCAGCCAGCCGTCGAAGGCCGGGTCCCAGACATCGACATCCTCGATGTCGCGCTCGGCCTCGATGAACGTCGTCAGCGCAACGATCAGGCGCGAGAAAAGCGCCGAAATCCGGGTGTGCGTGAAGGGCGTGGGAGCTTTATCCGCCGGGGGCAGGGTGCTAGTGGTCAGATCAGCCATGATCGATCTCCTTCTTAGGGCTTAGATCGGTTGTGGTCAGGCTGGGGCGAGAGCTGGTACCTCTTGTCCCGGCCGACCATGTCTAATATATAGCTTTATGTGGTCATAAATGTCAATAGGGCGAGCATGAAAAAAGTTGGGCGACCGAAAGTCGACACGGAAGCCGTGACTGTCCGTCTTCCACGGGAGCTTATTCAGGCTCTTGATGATGCGCGCCGCGAGGACCCGGAAATGCCGACGCGTCAGGAGATCATCCGCAGGGTTCTCGTTGCCTGGCATCAGGAAGACAGCGGCCAGGATTGATGCGTCAGAAGTCCTCCGCCTGAAAAGACGACTTCCGCGGGCGGAGACATCCGCAAACTCCGTTCGTGCCGCACAAGCCTGCCCTCCTGCCTCGAAAAAAGGTCGCGACAGGTCCGATCAGGGTAGAGGAAGTTAGCCTCTCGTCGGTAGTTGAATAAATGGCAGGAACGGGACCTGTCGACTGACAGGTCCCACGTGATGCTTCCGCAAAGCTAGCAGCCTAGCGCGACAAGCAGGATGCGACGAGCGCGACACTCAGCAGGATGATAATGGGTCGTTAGCCCTAGCGGCCGTAGAGCAGGGCCGAGATGTCGCGGGCGGTGTCGCGCAGCGCCCGGGCCAGGGCGTCGAGCTTGGTCTCGGAAAGCTGGCCCGAAATCGCGATGCCGCTGATCCCTAGTCGGGCGTGGCCCTCGTGGTCGACGACGGCGGCGGCGACGATGTCGATGCCCTGGAACAGGTTGCTGCGGTCGAAGGCATAGCCATCCTGTCTCGCCGCGGCGACGTCGGCGGCATATTGCGCGAAGTTCGGCGGGCGTTGCCAGCGGAGCGCCTCGAACCGGCGGCGAAGCTCGCTTTCGTTTATCGCGCGGGTCGCGGCAATGCAGCGACCGATGGCGCCGACGAAGGCCGGCAGGCGCGAGCCGAGCGCCATGTCGACGCGCACGACCGTGCCTTCCACCGCGCGGTCGACCAGCACGATCCGGTCGAGCGGCGTCACCCGCCAGAGGCTGATCAGGGTATGGTGGGCTTGGGACAGAAACTCCAGCCGTGGGTGAATCAGGTCGATCTGGTTCGTTCCGAGCAGCGGCAACGAGAACTCGAGCAATCCCATCCCGGGGCGGTAGTCCTTGCTCACCTCGTCGAAATGGACCAGCCCCTCCTTGGTCAGGGTGCGCAGGATGTTGAACGCGGTCGAGACATTGAGCCCGGTCTCGCGCGCCACCTTCGCGACGCCCGCCGGGTGCGGGGAATGGGTGAGGAAGCGCAGGATCGCGACCGCGTTTTCCACAGCCCCCACGAACTTGGGCCCGCCGCTTCGCTGGCCCTCGGTCCGGTCGGCCTCGGCCGCCGTTTCGGCGCCCGCATCCCCGTGGGCCCCGCTATGCTTTGCCATACTCTTTCCAATCCACATGCCGGCGCGTTGCGGGCCACATTATAAGTCGCCGCTATCACCGCCTCAACGGAGCTTGAGAGGGGATCGCGGAAGCAAGCGTAATAGTTTCCGTTGCAGAATGGTATTCTTTATGTAGAAATCATGTGCAGGACGCGTCGTGCGGCACAAAAAGGGAGGATGCAATGGTGAAGGGAAAGATATGGGTCGCCGTAGCGGCGCTTGGCTTGGTGGCCGGCGCGGCGCAGGCGAAGGATCTCGAGATCGGGGCGCTGTTTCCGATGAGCGGGCCGAATGCGGTCTATGGTGAAGTGTTCCGTTCGGGCACCGATCTGGCCGTCGCGCATATCAACGCCACGCATATGCTGAAGGAGCCGCTGAAGATCCTCTACGAGGATAGCCAGGCGCTGCCGCAGCCGGCGGTGGTGGCGATGACCAAGCTCGTCGATGTTGAGCAGGTGCCCTATGTGCTGACCGCCTTCACCGGCGTCTCCAAGGCGATCTCGACGCTGGCGCAGCGCAACCAGGTGATTGCGGTGAACGGCGGGGGCGTGGGGCCGGACCTAGCTAAGCTAGGGCCCTATTTCTGGAACGTGATTCCGCTAGTGAACTTCGAGGTTCACGGCATGGTGCCCTACTTGGCCGAGCACGGGATGAAGAAGGTCGCGCTGATCTATGTCGACGACCCGCTCGGCCAGTCGATCCTCGACGAGCTGAAGGCGACCCTGCCGGGCGTCGGCGGCAAGCTGGTCGCGGAAATGTCGGTGCCGAGCAGTGCCCAGAACTTCGCGGCGGTGGCGGCCAAGGTGCGGGCCTCGGGGGCCAATGCGGTCTACATCGCCTCCTATGGCGCCCAGCAGCTACAGATTGCCAAGCAGTTGCGCGACAACGGGGTGAAGGCGCAGTTCGCCTCCTATTCCGGCTTCTCGGTGCCTGATGCACTGAAATTGCCCGAGGCGCAGGGGCTGCTCTACACCACCCAGGCGGTGAACCTGAAGGCGGACGATCCCGTGACCAAGCTCTTCGCCGAGGATTACGCCAAGGCCTATCCCGGCAAGACTCCCTCGGCCTATGTGGTGAACTACTACAACGCCGTGCTGCTTTACGCGCAGCTGGCCCAAGGGGTCGAGAAGGCGGGTAAGCCGATCACCGGCCCCAACCTGCTGGCCGAGCGCAAGGCGATGAAGCGTTTCGATCTTGTCGGCGGCACGGTCTCCTTCGCCGCGAACGGCACGCTGGTTGCGCCGATGCAGATCAGTAAGATCGAAGGTGGCAAGGGCGTTCCCCTCGAAGTCATCAAGGCGGAATGACGATACGATCATGCTCTGGCTTCAACTGACCATCACCGGGCTTCAGACCGGCGCGCTCTACGCGCTGACGGCGGTCGGCTTCTCACTGATATTCGGGACGACACGGGTGTTCCACTTCGCCCATGGCGCGGCCTTCGTCCTGGCGGCCTATGTGTTCTACTGGGCCGACCAGGCGGGGCTGGGCATCGCGGTCGGCGTCATACTTGCGGCGCTGGCGGCGATGGCCTTCGGGGTGGCGATGGACCGTATCGTCTATGCGCCGATCCAGCGTCACGAGGGATCGTTCTTCACCGTCTTCGTTGCCTCCTTCGGGGTGGGAATCGCAGTTCAGAATATCGTCGGCATGGTTTTTGGCCGGAGCTTCGTCACAATCAACACGCCGCTGAGCAACTCGGTCGAGCTGATGAGCGGCGTCTATGTCGCGCCGCTCACCTGGATCGCGATCTTCTGTGTGGCTGTGTTCTTTGGCGCGCTTCAGCTTTTCCTGCGCCGGACGCATACCGGCGTGGCGCTGCGCGCGCTGGCGGATTCGCCCGAACTGATCCGCGTCTTCGGGCTCGACCCGCGACGGATCTCTGCCGCTGCCTTCGCGCTGGGTTCGCTGCTCGTGGTGCCTGGGGCGGTGATCACCGCGCTCGGCTCGGGCCTCAACCCGGCGCTCGGCTCCCATGTCATGCTGATCTCGCTGGCGGCGACGATCGTCGGCGGGATTGGGTCTATCAACGGCGTGCTGGTCGCTGGATTCGTGCTGGGGCTGGCTGAAAACCTGTCTCAGATATTCGTCCAGAGCCAGTGGAGCGAAGCGGTGACCTTTGCGATCCTATTTCTTGTCATCCTGCTGAAGCCTGCGGGCCTGTTCGGCCGGATTCAGGCGCGCTGAGGGGTAAAGATGGAAGCCTATCTGCTGAACCTCGGCGTGCTGATCGCGATCTATGCGATCCTTGCGATCACGCTGAATTTTATCATGGGCTATGCGGGTATCTTCTCGCTGGCCCATGCGGTCTTCTTCGGGATCGGCGCCTATGTGGCGGCGGTGGTGTCGATGCACGTCTCGGCCTCGATCTTCGTCACCATGCCGGCGGCGATGCTGGCCGCCGCGGTCTTGTCGCTGGCGCTGGCGCTGCCGGCGCTGAGGGTGCGGGGTGAATATTTCGTCGCCGCCTCGCTGGGGCTGCAGATGTTTGCCGTTACTGTCTTTTCCGAATGGAAATCCTTCACCGGCGGCCTTGGCGGCCTGGTGGGTATCCCGGCGGTCAAGATCTTCGGGCAAGAGGTCTACCGCCCGGCCTCTTTCTTCCCGATCGCGCTTGCGGTGCTTGCGGCCGTGGTCGCGATCACCCAGATCCTCGTGCGCTCCTCCTTCGGCCGCTCGCTCACCGCGATCCGCGACAGCGAGAGCGCCGCCGAGGGCTTCGGGAAGAACGTGCCGCTGATCAAGACGATCTCGGTTGTCATCTCGGCTGCGCTGGCGGCAACGGCGGGGGTACTTTACGCTGGCTACATGAGCTTCATCAATGTCGAGAGCTTCACCCTCGACAATTCGGTGTTGATTATGGCGATGGTCATTATCGGAGGCACCGGCACCAGCTGGGGCCCGGTCGTGGGGGCGGCGCTTCTGCTTCTGCTGCCCGGACTTCTGAGCTATCTCAGCTTTCTGCCGCAGGCCGACATCGGCGCGATCCAGCAGATTATCTACGGGCTCGGCATGGCTGCGCTGATGATTTTCCGCCCCGGCGGTCTGGTCCGGCGCGGGTCGCCGCAGAGGAAGGCGCGGCCAAAGGCGGCACCGACCCGGGCCAAGCGCGGTGCGGTACAATGAGCGGCGCACCAGAGCAGGAGGTGCTGCTGGAGATCTGCGGCCTCAGCAAAAATTTCGGTGGCGTCGTCGCGGTCTCAGACGTGACCATGGATCTGCGGGCGGGGATCGTGACCACGCTGGTGGGGCCAAACGGGGCGGGCAAAACCACACTCTTCAACCTGATCACCGGGCATCTCGGCCGCACAGCCGGTACGGTACGCTGGCTCGGCCGCGACATTGGCGGCATGAAGCCCTATCGCGTGGCGCGGCTCGGCATCGGGCGCACCTTCCAGGATCTGCGACTGTTCGGCGGCATGAGCGTGGAGGAGAACATCCTGACGGTGATGGAGCCTGGTGCGCTGCCGTTCTCGGGCCCGCGCATGGCGCAAAAGCGCGCCCGCGCGGCCGAGGTGATGGAGCGCACGGGCCTGGCCGGAAAGCGCCACGAGCGCGCGGCAGATCTTGCCTATGCAGAACGAAAGTTCCTCTCGCTTGCGCGGATCATGGCGGCGGGGGCGCGGCTCTGGTTGCTCGACGAGCCCGCCTCCGGGTTGGATCCGAACAGTTACGAGATCTTCCTGCGGCTTCTGCGCGAGGAGGTGGCGGCGGGCGTCACCGTCTGCATTATCGAGCATAATCTCGATATCGTCGTGGGCATTTCGGATCGCATCGCCTTTCTCGACCGGGGCCGGCTTCTGGCCGATGGCGACCCCAAATCGGTGCTCGAGGACGCGGCGCTTTCAGCGATCTATTTCGGAGACCGTACATGAGCTTGCGGCCAATTCTTCAAGCACGGGGCTTGACCACCGGCTACAGCGAGGCGCCGGTGCTCGAAAACCTCGATATCACGCTGGGCGAAGGTGAGGTGCTCTGCCTGATCGGCCACAACGGCGCGGGCAAGTCGACGCTGATGAAGACTCTCTTCGGCCTGCATCCAGCCTGGGAGGGCGTCGTCGAGCTTGACGGAAGACCCATCACCGGGGCTGACCCCAAGGCGCTGTCGCGCGCGGGTGTCGCCATGGTGCCCGAAGGGCGCGGTATCTTCCCCAACCTGACAGTGGATGAGATTTTCGATCTTGGCCTGTGGGCGGTCGGCGTACCCGAGGGCGAGCGCGGGCCACGGCGTGACTGGGTGCTGGGCGTGCTGCCGATGATCGGCGAGTTCCGGCACCGGCGGGCGGGAACGCTGTCGGGGGGGCAGGCGCAGATGGTCTCGATCGCGCGCGCGCTGCTGGGCCGGCCAAGGATTCTGCTGATGGACGAGCCCTCGATCGGGCTGGCGCCGAAGCTGTTTCAGGATCTGCTGGCGCCAATAAGGGCGCTGCAGTTGCAGGAAGGGTTGTCGATTCTGCTGGTCGAGCAGAACGTACGCGAGGCGTTGAAAATCTCGGACCGGGCCGAGGTTATGAAATCCGGCCGGATGATCTGGCAGGGGCGGCCCGAGGAGCTTTCGGACAATCGCAAGCTGATGGAGCTTTACTGATGGTCGGGCGGCTGGACGACATTCTTCAAGCCTGGCGCGGTCGGGCAGGGCCGGTGATTTTCGACGCCGAGAATCGAGAGATCGACGCGGCGGGGTTCGAGGCGCTGATCGCCGGGGCAGAGCGCTGGCTGCGCGGGCTGGGGATCGGCGCGGGCGACCGGATCGCGCTTTGGCTGGTGAACCGGCCCGAGTGGCTGGCGATCCTCTTCGCCTGCGCCCGGATCGGGGCGGCGGTCGCGGCGGTCAACACCCGCTATCGCAGCAGCGAGCTTACCCATATCCTTCACAGTTCTGGCGCGAAACTGCTGGTCCTGGCGCCCGGTTTTGGAAATATCAACTTTCTCGAAATCCTGGCGGGGCTCGATGGCGCCGATCTGCCCGAGCTGGAGCGTATCGCGCTGGTCGATGCCGGAACGGTGCTGCCCGCGCGCCTGATCGGTCGGCCGGTGGTGCGCGCCGATCTTTCGCCGGCGGCCTCCACGGGCCCCGACGGGAAAAGCGACCCCGACGCGGCGCTGATCTTCTTCACCACCTCGGGCACGACCAGTGCGCCGAAGCTGGTGATCCATCCGCAGCGCACGCTCACCCGGCACGCGATGCGTGCGGCTGCCGCCTATGGCTTCGACGAAGAGGGGGCTGCGCTGCTGGCCGCAATGCCTTTCTGCGGCGTCTTCGGCCTAAGCGCCACGCTGGCAGCCATTGCTGGCGGGGCGCCGCTGGCGATCATGGCGATGTTCGAGGGCGCAGAGGGCGCGCGGCGGGTCCGCGCCCAGGGCATCACCCATATCATCGGCTCGGACGAGCTCTTTCGCCGCTTGCTGGAGGAGGGCGAGGACGTGCTGTCGCGCACCCGGCTGTGCGGCTACGCGACCTTCAACCCTGCCATCGCCGAGACGCTGCAGCAGGCCGCGCGGGCGGGGGTGGCGCTGCGCGGGCTCTATGGCTCATCCGAGGTCGGCGCGATCTTCGCAGTCCAAGAGGCCGGTAGGCCGCTCGCGGAGCGCCTTCAGGGCGGTGGCCGTCCGGCCTCGCCCGAGGCGGAGGTGCGGATCCGCGACCCTGAGAGCGGGGGGCTCTTGCCGCCGGGCGTTCCGGGCGAGATCGAGATCCGCGCGCCGACCAATTTCACCGGCTATTTCCGCAACCCCGAAGCCACCGCGAAGGCCGTCGATGCGGACGGCTTCTTCCGCTCCGGCGACATGGGCTATCTGCGCGGCGACGGCAGCTTCGTCTATGCCGCGCGGATGGGCGATGCGGTGCGGCTTTCGGGCTTCCTCACCGATCCCGCCGAGATCGAGGAGGTGCTGCGTGCCGCCCCCGGCGTGGCCGAGGCGCAGGTGGTGACGGTGACCGAGGGTGGTCAGCAGCGGCCGGCGGCCTTCGTCGTCGGTGCGCAGGGCACGGTGGATACGGCGGCGGTGACCGCCTATGCGCGGGACCGCCTCGCCTCTTACAAAGTGCCGATAAGAATTTGGGAAATTGGATCTTTTCCGGTCACCAACAGCGCCAATGGCGAAAAGATCCAGCGCGGGAGGCTGCGGACGATGGCGCAGGACAGGATAAGGGACGAGGCATGAGTGGTGCGGGACAGAGGGCCATGTATTTCGAGGATTTCGAGGCCGGGCAATGTTTCGAGACGTCGGGGCGGACGATCACCGAGACCGATCTGACGATGTTCTCGATGCTGACCGGCGACTGGAACGCGATCCATGCGGATGCCGACTATGCCAGGACCACCCGCTACGGCGAACGGCTGGTGCATGGCAGTTTCGGCATCGGGCTGGCGATCGGGCTGCTGCATGGCCTTGGCGTCTTCGAGGGCACGGCGGTGGCGATGTTGGGTATTTCCGACTGGCGTTTCGAGAAACCGCTCCTGATCGGCACGACGCTGCACCTGCGGCTGAGCGTAATCGAGACCGAACCGGGCCGCACCGGCAAGACCGGGCGGGTGGGGCGCCAATTCGAGCTGATCGACGGCGCGGGAGAAGTCGTCCAACGCGGACGCAGCGACGTGCTGGTGCGCACCCGTGCCGGAGCCGAAGCGTGAGGAAACAGGATGGGCAGATGAGTGACCAGACCGAAAGCACTGCCCACGCCGGGCCCCAGCAGATCTATGAAGCCTTCCTTGCCGAAGGCCGCTTTATGATTCAGCGTTCGCGCTCAACCGGGGAATATGTGTTCTACCCCAAGGTGATGGCGCCCTCGGGCGCGGTGGATCTGGACTGGGTCGCGCCCTCCGGGCTTGGCACGATCTACGCGATCACCGTGAACCGCAGGCGCGAGGGGGCCCACAATGTCGCGCTGGTAACTCTTGACGAGGGCGTGCGGATGATGACCACCATTGCGGGGGTCGAGACCTTGCCGATCGGCGCCCGGGTGCGCGCGCAGGTCGAGACCGGAGAGACCCCTCGCATCGTCTTCGTGCCGTTGGGCACCGTGCCCCAGGAGGCAGGCGCGTGACCCATCCTTTGCGTGGCAAGACCGCGATTGTCGGCATGGGCGTGGCGGGCATGGGCGAGGCGCCGGGTTTCTCGGCGATGGAATTGCTTGGGCAATCGGTGCGCGCCGCGCTCGACGACGCGGGCCTCGCCCTGTCGGACATCGACGGGGTGTTCGCGGCCACCGCCTCTCATGCTTTCGCCTCGATGAGCGTGACCGAATATCTGGGCCTCCGGCCGCGGTTCTTCGACAGCACCAATATCGGCGGCGCAAGTTTCGAGATGCATCTTTTGCAGGCCGCGCTGGCGCTGGACGCGGGGCTATGTGACGTGGCGCTGATCGCCTACGGGTCCAACCAGCGCACCGCCGGCGGGCGGCTCGTTTCGATGTCCGAGCCGCAATGGCACGAAATCCCCTATGGTTACCGCCACCCGATCACCGCCTATGCAATGGCGGCGGGCCGCCACATGCACCAATACGGCACCACGCGCGAGGACTTGGCCGAGGTCGCCGTCGCTGCACGGGCCTGGGCGAACCTCAACCCTGATGCCTTCGCCCGGGGGGCTCTGACGCGCGAGGAGGTGCTGGCCAGCCGAATGATCAGCGATCCGCTGACCACTGGCGATTGCTGTCTGGTGACCGACGGCGCGGCGGCCTGCCTGATGGTGCGGGCGGACCGGGCGCGGGACTTCCCCGGGGCGCCGGTCTATCTTCTGGGGGCGGCGGGGGCGAACTGGCACCGCTCGATCCAGGCGATGCCGGACCTGACTGTAACCGCCGCCTCCGAAAGCGGCCCCCGAGCCTTCGAAATGGCGGGGCTGAGCCGAGCCGACGTCGATCTGGTGATGCTCTACGATGCCTTCACGATCAACACGATCCTCTTTCTCGAGGACCTTGGCTTTTGCCCCAAGGGAGAGGGCGGGCGCTTCGTGCGGGATGGCCATATTGCGCCCGGCGGTGCGCTGGCGGTGAACACCAACGGCGGCGGACTTTCTTGCGTGCATCCGGGAATGTACGGGATGTTCCTGATCGCCGAGAGTGTCGCCCAGATCCGCGGCGCGGCGGGCGACCGGCAGCTTCCGCGCGCCGATATCGCGCTTTTGCATGGCAATGGCGGGGCGCTGTCGAGCCAGGTGACGGCCTTCCTCGGCTCGGCGGCGACCTTGTGAAAGGAGAGGCGGGGTGATCGACTACGAAAAGCTGATGGCTTACGAGATCCCCGATGTCCGCCAGAGCTATGGGGCCCGGGAGGTCGCCTTCTACGGCCTCTCGATCGGGATCGGACAGGATCCGATGGATGCGAACCAGCTGCGCCATGTCGGCGCCGCGCCCGAAGTCTTTCCGACCATGCCGCTGGTGCTGGGACACCCGGGATTCTGGCTGGGCAATCCGGCGACGGGGGTCGATGCGAGCCGTCTGGTGCATGGTGAGCAGAGCCTTGTCATCAGCGCGCCGCTGCCGCCCGAGGGCTCGGTGATCGGCCGGACCCGGGTGACCCGGATCGTAGACAAGGGGCTGGGGAAGGGGGCCTTGCTCGATGCCGACAAGGAACTGGTGGATGCCCAGACCGGCGGGCTTTACGCAACGACGCGGATGACCGTATTCCTGCGCGGCGATGGCGGTTTCGGTGGGCCGAGCGGGATCGCGCAACGGCCGCGCGCTATGCCGGAACGGGCGCCCGATCTCTGCCATGAACAGTCGACGCGCCCGGAGCAGGCACTCTGGTACCGTTGGAACGGCGATGGCAACCCTCTGCATTTCGACCCGGCCGTGGCAAAAGCTTCGGGGTTCGAGCGGCCGATCATGCACGGGCTATGCAGCTTTGCGATCGCGGCGCAGGCCGTGGTGGCGGGTCTCTGTGGGGCGCGGCCCGATCGGCTGCGCGCGCTTAAGGCGCGGTTCACCGCTGCGGTCGTGCCGGGTGAGCGGCTGCGCACCGAGATGTGGCACGACGGATCATTCCGGACTGTTGCGGTCGAGCGAGGTGTGATGGTGATCGGCAACGGATATGCAGAGGTCGGGTGAGGGGTGACGATGGTAATCCGTCGGAAAGAGGATGACGGCATTCTGGTGCTGACCCTGGACGAGCCGGCCCGGCGTAACCATCTGCGGCATGCCGTCCGGGTGAAACTGGTACAGCTTCTGTCGGACGCCGAGCATAGGGCCGAACTGCGTGCCCTCGTCCTGACCGGGGTAGGCGGCATCTTCTCGGCCGGCGGTGAGATCTGCGATGTGGAGGCGGTGACGGGGATCGCCGAGGCGCGCCACCGATTTACCACGACGAAGGGCATGATCTGGCGGATGGCACGGTTCCCGAAATCGCTGGTCGCAGCTGTGGATGCGCGCGTCGCCTCAAGGTTCGACCATCTTGGGCAGGTGTCTGAGGTGGGGCTTCTGGCCACGCTTACGGCACAGATAGGGGCGGGCCCCAAGTTTCCTTCTAACCTCGGCCAGGATCGACGCGACAGAAAGCCTTTAGGCCTTCTTCGACAAATGCCCGCCGAAGTTTCGGGGGAAATGAAGTGGGCCGGGCCGTGGTGCCCGGCGGCAAGGCAAGGAGAATGATATGCCGGTGGATTTGGGCCTGACGGGGAAGGTGGCTATCGTGACCGGCGCGGGCGGTAGCATCGGCCGCGGCATCGCGCTGGAATTCGCGCGGGCGGGGGCGAAGGTGGTGATCAACGACATTGGCGTCTCGCTTGGCGGCACGGGCGAACGCTCCTCGGCGCCCGCCGAGGAGACCAAGGCGATGATCGAGGCGCTGGGTGGCGAGGCGATCATCTCCACCGAGAGCGTCTCGGAATGGGCCGCCGCGAAGCGCACGGTCGAGATGGCAATGGACGCCTTCGGCCGGGTCGATGCGGTGGTGAACAACGCGGGTATCCTGCGCGACACGATCTTTCACAAGATGGACCCGGCCGACTGGGAGGCGGTGGTGGGTGTCCATCTCAACGGCAGCTTCTACATGAGCCGTGCAGCGGCCGAGGTTTTTCGCGCCCAGGGCTCGGGGGCCTTCGTCCACATGACCTCGACCTCTGGTCTAATCGGCAATTTCGGCCAGGCGAACTACTCGGCTGCGAAGATGGGGCTCGTGGGGCTGTCGAAGTCGATTTCGCTCGACATGGCGCGCTTCGGAGTGCGGTCGAACTGCGTTGCGCCTTTCGCCTGGAGCCGGATGACGGATTCGATCCCGGCGACGACACCAGAGGAAGAGGCCCGGGTCGCGCGGATGAAGCGGATGACGCCCGAAACGAACGCGCCGCTGGTCGTCTATCTCGCCTCGGCGGCGGCCGAGGGGATCACCGGACAGATCTTCGCGGTGCGGCTGAACGAGATTTTTCTCTTCAACCAGACCCGGCCGGTGCGCAGCGTCCATGCCAGCGAGGGCTGGACCACGGTGGCGATCGCGGAACACGCGATGCCGGCGCTGCGCCCGAGCTTGGTGGCCGCGCAACGTTCGGGTGACGTGTTCTGCTGGGATCCGGTCTGATGTGGGCTCTGGCCTCGCTGAGCACATAGATCGCTGTCTTTGCGAGCGATACATCAAGGCCGATGAACAGCTTCATTCCGTAATCCCGCGGTGTCAGAAGAACTTCACTTGAGGCCGGGCATCCTCGATCGCCTGGTCCACAATGCATATCGCCTCGAACTCGACGGCCATTCCATGCGGCGCTCGACCGGGCTCACCGAAAACGTTGACGAAGGGCGCCTGGCCTGACATCAAAAACCATGCCTGCGCGGCAACGATCCTCAGGTGACCGGATGGACCGGAACGACTGACCGGATACATCGGAATGCGCACTACTTCGAGCGGGAACGACCAAGGTGGGGGCGCGTTGCTGTCGTTCAGGAGCGGCGCGACAAAGAACCGCGGCGAGCTAGGTTCGAATATCAAGGCCACCCGCTTCTCCAGATACACTAAGTGATCAGTAAGCGACCGTCATATTTCAAGAAAAAGCACATCAGAAATCACCTCCTCGGCCGGGTCTCGTCGTTCCGCCGCCGAATGTCCTCGAGCGTCTCATGGAGCCCGATCCCCATCTCCTGACGGATGGCGACCAATTCCGACGCATCTTCAGCGATCTTTGCCCGCTCGCGAGCAACCATTTTCCTGGCGGCGTCCCAGATCAGCCGCCCGAATATACGCAGCGCGGGCCCGACGGCCTTGGCCACACGATCAATGTGCTTCAGTGAATTTTCATCCTGCGGCGCGGCGTCGCCTATCCGCAGGCGCTCGCGCTTACCGTCTGCCGCGGGGTGGTACGCAATCCAGCCGTCCGCCAACATCGGAAGCCCCTCCGCGAGCGCCTGTGCTTCGCACTCCCTCTGCGACACCGCGATCTCACGTTCTTGGAGCGACGCCTGCCGACGTGCGGCATCTTGCCGGGCTTCCGCGCTTCGCTGCGCAACCCGCTGGAGTTCTGCCTTCTTCTCCGCGAGCCGCGCTTCTTCTTCGGCTACGGAAGCCCGAAGATCCTCCCCCCGTACACTCAGGACTTCAAGTTCCCGCTGCTTTGTCGCGATCTCGAAAGGCAGATCATGATGAAGTTGCCGGACACGCCGATGTACCGTGTCAGCGTAATTCGCTCCTGCCGCGAGGCGATCCCACTTCCTGTGCCCGCGCTCGATCTGTGGGCAGTGTCGCTGCATCACCTCGTGAGCAAGGTCCTGCAATTCGCTCGACACGGTCCGATTCACGGCCTTGCTGATTGGCTGCCCGTTATCGTCAAATCCATGCATCTCGAAATGCGCGTGGAAGGCACTTTCATCGAGATGCACGACAAGGGAGGTGAGGCTGGTCTGGAGGCGATCCCCGACAGAGCGTGCGAGATCGAGCAGTGCCGCATCCTGTTCCGCGGGCGTCAACTCCGCAAAGAACAGCTGCGCTTCCGTGCCGAAACTGATCAACCCTGCCGTGACGATTACCGCATTGGACTTCATTGCGCGCGTCTTGCCGCCCCGTAGGCGGCGGATCTCTTCGACCTCTCGCCGGATCTGCGGGAGCGGCCGCGGCGCAATGAGGATCCGGTTCAGGTCCGTCCGTTGCGCATCGACATAGTTGGGCTGCCGACCCTTGCGGAAGTCATGGCGCCGCTGCCCAACCGCCTTGCGCTGGCTCTTGCCCTCGAGGCGCAGCGACGCCGCCCGCGGATTGCCTCGCGCCTTCTCTGGGTCTAGATTCAGAATGTCTTCGCTCATAGAGCAAGACTATGATCACCCTGTGAAAATCGAAAATTGTTCCACCCCGAAAAATCCGTGGGCAGGGTCCAGGTTTCTGGTGGCGTGGTGAAAGTTTCTGGTGGCGTGGTGAAACCTACTAGCCATAACTATCTGCCGAAGACCCCTCTTCGCGTCAGGTGGCCATTCGCGGAAGCCTCATAAAGTGGTTCGCGCGGAGGGGGGGCGATGCCAGCGCGTCGGGGTGGTAACTCATCCAGCCGCGCAGGTGGTCGATGTCCAACTCCATCGCTCCCCCCGGTCAGAAAGAGCGCGGCAGGCCGAGGATATGCTCGGCCACGTAACTGAGGATCAGGTTGGTCGAGATCGGCGCGACCTGATAGAGGCGGGTCTCGCGGAACTTGCGCTCGATGTCGTATTCGCAGGCGAAGCCGAAGCCGCCGTGGAACTGGATGCAGGCGTTGGCGGCCTCCCAGCTCGCCTTGGCGGCGAGATACTTGGCCATGTTGGCCTGCGCCCCGCAGGGCTCTCCCGCGTCGTAGCGCCGGCAAGCCTCGAAGCGCATCAGGTTCGCCGCCTCGACCTCGATGTAAGCCTCGGCGATGGGGAACTGGACGCCCTGGTTCTGGCCGATCGGCCGGTCGAAGACGACCCGGTTGCTTGTGTAGTTGATCGCCCGGTCGGTGAACCAGTAGCCGTCGCCGATGCATTCGGCGGCGATCAGCGTGCGTTCCGCATTGAGGCCGGTGAGGATGTACTTGAAGCCCTTGCCCTCATCGCCGATCAGGTTCTCCTCCGGGATCTCGAGATCGTCGAAGAACAGCTCGTTGGTCTCGTGGTTCACCATGTTGGGGATCGGCCGGACCTCCATCCCCTTCGCCATCGCCTTCTTCACGTCGACGAGGAAGATCGACAGGCCCTCGGACTTCTTCTTGACCTCGTCGAGCGGGGTGGTCCGGGCCAGCAGGATCATCAGGTCGGAATGCTGCACCCGGCTGATCCAGACCTTCTGGCCGTTGATGACGTAGCGGTCGCCCTTCTTCACTGCGGTGGTCGTGAGCCGGGTGGTGTCGGTGCCGGTGGTCGGTTCGGTGACGCCCATCGACTGCAGCCGCAACTCGCCTGAGGCGAGCTTGGGCAGGATGCGCCGGCGCTGTTCTTCCGAGCCGTGCCGCACCAGCGTGTTCATGTTGTACATCTGGCCGTGGCAGGCGCCCGAATTGCCGCCGGCGCGGTTGATCTCCTCCATGATCACCGAGGCCTCGGTCAGCCCGAGGCCCGAGCCGCCATATTCCTCGGGGATCAGCGCCGCCATCCAGCCCGCCCGGGTGAGCGCGTCGACGAATTCCTCGGGATAGGCGCGCTTTTCGTCGATCCTGCGGTGGTAGGCGTCGGGAAACTCGGCGCAGAGCGCCCGGATACCTTCCCGGATATCGGCGTGGCTTTCGTGATGGCTGTTGATGTCTTTCAACTCTGGTCTCCGGATCGTTCGGGCGGGGTCAGGCGAGCCAGCCGCGCAGCGAGGCGGCAGTCGGCAGCGCCCGCAGGCGGGTGAGAAGGGCGTCGGTGCGAGCGTTCAGAACCGGCCCCGCGAGCGCGTCGAACTTGGCGGCGATGGCGTCGGCGCCGGGGAAGGATCCGGGTTCGCCGGACGGGTCGGGGGTGTGCAGCGCATGGGTCCGGCCGCGGGCGCGAAGGCCGAGGGTCGCGCCGAAGGGATGGCGCAGGCCTTCGAGGCTTTCGTCGCGGCGCACCTCGACCCGGTCGGCCAGCGCATCGGCCTGCGGGTCGCCGAGAAGGTCGTAATCGTCCCAGCCGAAGCGGTCGCGGATCAGGGCGACGGCGGCGGCGAAAGGCATCGAGAACTGGCCCTCGACGACGCTGCGCGCTCGCCGCTTGTCGGCGAGTGGCGCGCCGACCAGGGTGATGCCGTTGCGGTGCAGTCCGACGGTGACGCCCTCGATCTCTTCCGGGGCGAGGCCGAGCTCGCGCTTCAGCGCCAGCAGCCCGTCGACCGCGGCATGGGTGTAGCGGCAGGCGGGATAGGGTTTCACCCCGATCCGCATCGTCTCCCACACCGTGCCGAGCCCGGCGGTGGCGCGGGCCGGATCGGCCCCGTCGCTGTAGCCGTGCAGGAAGCCGTGCGCGCCCTCGATCGCATCCTGCGCGCCGACGAAGCCCTCGGCGGCGAGGGTGGCGGCGATCAGCCCCTTCATTGCCGCCTCGCCGACCTGGTAGCGCTTGTTCCAGGCGCCGTTGACGAGGAACTGTAGCGAGCCGGACGCCTGGCTCGCCGCGACCCCGAAGGCCGAGGCGGTGGTAGCTGCATCGAGGCCCAGCAGCCGGCCGGCGGCCGCGGCGGCGCCGAAGGTGCCGGCGGTGGCGGTGGCGGTGGGGTGGAAGCCGCGGGCGTAATGGGCGGTCGGATCGAGCGCCATGCCGAGCCGGCAGCAGGTCTCGAAGCCGATCACCACGGCGGCGAGGAAATCGGCCCCGCTGGCGCCGGTCATCTCGGCGGCGGCCAGCGCCGCCGGCACGACCGGCGCGCTCGGGTGCAGCGAACTGTCGGCATGGGTGTCGTCGAAGTCGAGCGAATGGCCGAACATGCCGTTCAGGAGCGCCGCGCCAGCCGGGCCGTAGCGCCGGTTCAGCCCCAGCACGGTGCAGGTCTCGCCGCCCTCCATCCCCAGCCGGCGGAGCATGGCGAGGACGGCGGGGGTGGACTCGGCCTCGTTCGCGGCTCGGATCGCAGAGCCCGCGATGTCGGTCACCAGATCGAGCGCCCGGCCGCTGACCTCGGTGGGGATGGAGGGGGTGGGGGTCTCGGCGGCGAAGGCTGCGAGGCGGGCGGTGGCGGACATCTGGCTTCCTCCCGTTCTTCAGGCGCCGGCGCGGGCGAGGATCTGGCGTGCGCGCGTCAGCACCGGCGCGTCGACCATCGCCCCGCCGACCCGGGCGACTTTGCCGTCGACCGCAGCGCGCAGAACCTCCTGCGCCCAGTCCACATCTGCCTCGGTTGGTGCGAAGCCGCGCCGCGCCGGCGCGATCTGCGCGGGGTGAATCAGCAGCTTGCCGGCAAAGCCCAGTTCGATCGCATGGGCGCAATCCTCGGCGATCAGCTCGGCGTCGTGGATCGCCGGGGTGACACCGTCGATCGGCGCCGGCCGGCCGGCAAGCCGCGACGCCAGAACCAGCGCCGTGCGGGCGGCGAGCAGCGATTGGCGGGTGTGGCCCATGGCGAGATCGGCGGCGAAGTCGATCGAGCCGAAAGCGATCCGGGCCGAGGCACGGGCCAGATCGTCGACCGCGGCGAGGCCGGCGGCGGTTTCGATCAGGGCGACGACCGGGCAGCGCGCGGCAGCGGCGGCAGCGACGATGCCGGCGCCGCGCTCGGCCTTGGGCAACATGATCGCGGCCAATCCCAGTTCGGCGGCTGCGGCGAGGTCGTCGCAGTGCCAGGGCGTGTCGGCGGCATTGACCCGCAGAAGGACGGGGATGTCCGGCAGGCCGGCGAGCCCGACGGCCAGCCCGGCCCGCGCCGCGGCCTTCGCCTCGGGTGCGACGGCATCCTCGAGATCGACGATCACCGCGTCAGCGCCCGCCGCCACCGCCTTGGCGAAGCGTTCGGGCCGGTCGCCGGGCACGAACAGGGGCAATGTCATCGCGGATATCGTGGCTGCCAGCGGCACGTCGTTCCCCCCGGGGTCTGCGCGTCCGGACGCTGCGGCCGCGACACCAGATGTCGGGGAGTCTGCGATATAGTGGAAATACTATTTTCCTCTTGTCTCCATAACGCACCGCTATAGATCTGGCCCCGGGTTAATATCGCGTATTGTTATGTCGGGTGGAGAAAGGCGTTATTTGATGTGATGGCGGCTTTCGTCAATTCTCGTCCCCGATGATCCGTACGGCGGCCCGTTTCGTCGTCCCGCCCCCAGAATGGAAGCTTGCAAGATGACCGAACCAGCCGCTGCCAGACCGGATCTCGACGGGCTTGTCGTCGTCTCGGTCGAGCAAGCCGTCGCGGCGCCGCTGCTGTCCTCGCGGCTGGCCGAGGCGGGCGCGCGGGTGATCAAGGTCGAGCGGCCCGAAGGCGATTTCGCGCGCGGCTACGACCGTCTGGTGCATGGCGAGAGTGCCTATTTCGTCTGGCTCAACCGCGGTAAGGAATCGGTTTGCCTCGATCTGCGGCAACCGGAGTCGCGGGCGGTCCTGGGGCGGATGATCGCGGCCGCCGACGTCTTCATCCAGAACCTCGCCCCTGGCGCGATCGAGCGGCTGGGCTTTGCCCCGGCCGATCTGCGCAGCCGCCATCCGCGGCTGATCACCGTCTCGATCTCGGGCTACGGCGACGACGGGCCTTATCGCAAACTCAAGGCCTACGACCTTCTGGTGCAGGCGGAAAGCGGGCTGTCCTCGATCACCGGAACCGGCGAGGGGCTGGCGCGGGTCGGGATTTCGGTCTGCGACATTGCGGCCGGGGCGACGGCGCATCAGGCGGTGCTGCAGGCGTTGTTCGCGCGTGAGCGGACGGGGCAGGGGCGGCACATCGCGGTGTCGCTCTTCCATGCGCTGGCCGACTGGATGAACGTGCCTTACCTGCAATACGCTTACGGCGGCCAGAGCCCGGCGCTGTGCGGGCTTTCGCATCCGACCATCGCCCCCTACGGCGCCTTTCCCGACCGCGAGGGGCGCGAAGTGCTGATCTCGGTCCAGAATGAACGGGAATGGCGGCAGCTCTGCGCCGAGGTGCTGGGTCGGCCCGAGCTGGCTAAGGACCAGCGCTTTGCCGATAATTCTGCCCGCGTCGCCCATCGCGCCGCGCTGGACGCGATCATCGCCGCGATCTTTGGCGAGCTCGAGCGTGACGCGATCATCGCGCGGCTCGAGGCGGCGCGGATCGCCTATGGCCGGGTCTCGTCGATGGCCGATCTCGCCGCCCATCCGCAGAACCGCTTCGTCGAGGTCGAGACTCCGACCGGGCCGGTGCGGATGCTGGCCCCAGGGGCGCTGGTCGACGGCTGCCCGCCGGCGCCGGGCCCGGGCCCGGTGCCGGCGCTCGGGGCGCATACCGGGGCGATACTGGCCGAGTTCGACGCCGGCGATGGCAACGAATAATGTGACGGCCATGCTGCTGGTGGATGTCTATATGTCCCGCGCTCGGCCGGTCCGCTCGGACAGCTTCACCGCCCTGCGCGAGGCGTTCTCGGCGGCCGGGGCGCGGCAAATCCTCGATCTGGGCTGCGGCCCGGGGGCGCTGGACGCCCAGCTCGTGGCGGCCGGCTTCGAGGTGACCGGGGTCGATCCCCAGGTAGATGCCGTCGACCGCGCCCGCCGCGCCGTGCCCGGGGCGCGCTTCCTCTGCGCCATGGCCGAGGATCTACCCGACGAACTCGGGCCCTTCGACGCCGCCTGCGGCCGGTCGACGACGAGACCGAGGTCCGCGCCCAAGCCATCGCCGCGATCGAGGCGCTGATCGAGGCGGGCGATGCCCGGCTGGCGGAGCTGAAACGTTGGGACCGGGTGAACCACTTCGACGGGCTGGAGAGTTTCATCGACTATCTGCTGGCCGCCGATCCCGGCCGCGCGGTGCTGGTGGAAGAGCACGCCGCGGCGCTCACCCGTTCGTGGCGCGACAACATCGACGTGGCCAGCGGCAAGGCCGTTCTGGTCCAGCCGATCATCTGTTGGATTCTGGGCCGGGACGGCGAGCGATGAGAAATCGGATGCGACCGTAGCCGGATTGATATAGGTTCTGATGGATGGACGTCCGGCAGCTGCGCTACTTCATCGCGATCGTCGAGCAGGGCTCGTTTTCCCGGGCGGCGACGGTGTTGCGCATCGCCCAGCCCGCACTGTCGCTGCATGTGCGCAACATGGAAGCGCATCTCGGAGCGCCGCTGCTGTTTCGCAGCCCCAAGGGTGCGGTGCCGACCGAGGCGGGGGAGATCCTGCTGCGCAATGCCCGGATCATCGTCGAGCAGCTTGCCATCACCGAAGAGGAGATCCGCAGCAACGAATCCGATCCGCGGGGCCTGGTACGCCTTGGCCTACCGGGAACGATCTCCGAGATCCTGTCGGTGCCGCTGATCACCGCAGCGCGCCAGCGTTACCCCGGAATCCAGCTGCGCATCGCCGAGGCGATGAGCGGCTTCGTGCTGGAATGGATGCGCGACGCGCGCATCGACCTGGCGGTGATCTATCGCAAGGTCTCGGGCGATGGCCTGTCGACCGAGGAACTGCTGGAGGAGGAACTCGCCTTCTTCGGCCCTGCCGGCGGGCTCAACGACGGCGAGACGCTGCCGGCGCCCGGCACCCGGGTGTCGCTCGCCGGGGTGGCGGGGCTGCCGCTGATCGTGCCGGGCGAGGACCATGGGCTGCGTTTGCTGCTGGATCATCATGCCGAGGTGGCGGGCGTCGACATGAACGTCGCGATCGAGGTCGATTCCTACACCAACATCAAGAAGCTCGTTGCTGCCGGCTTCGGCTGTTCGGTGCTGCCGCTGCATTCGATCTCGGGCGAGGTCGCCGAGGGGGCGCTGCAAAGCTGGACCATCGACGGGCCGCCGATCCGGCGCCCGGTCCATCTGGCCTGCTCGGTCGAGCGGCCGATGACCAATGCCGTCGCGGCGATCCGCGACTTCATCCCCGAACTGGTGCGCGACCTCGCGCGCGAAGGCGCCTGGGGCGGCGTCAGCGAACCCGCGGCGGACTGCGAAAAGGGCTGAAACGGCGCAAGTCCGGGCCCTCCCGCGGGGGCGATAGTATAAGTGATGCCCAGCAGGCGCATAAAAAAAGGCTCAATTAGCGTTCTACCGCCTTTACTTCAAAACCCGAAAGTTCTCGTGGGTGATGACGCGGAAGTTGTCTGAGTGCGTGTTTCGCGTGATGGTGGGCATGGATTTCGCGCGATGATGGGCACGGATTTCACGTGATCGCGGGCGCTGGTTTCGCGTGATGGTGGGCGGTTCTGGCCGACAGTCTGAGAGTAGATGGCCCCTCGGAAAGAACGAGGGGACCACGATGCCAACGGAACGACTGTCGATGCGCCGGATACGTGAAGTGATGAGATTGAAGTTTGCCCAAGGGCTGAGCGATCGGGCGATCGCTTCGTCTCTGGGGCTTGGGAAGGGAACTGTCGGCACTTACCTTGCGCGGGCCCGGCAGGCTGGCCTGAGCTGGCCGTTGCCCGAGGGTATGGATGATGACGGCGTCGAGCTGCTGTTGTTCCCGGCCTCCCCGACGGTGCCGGATCCGGCACGGCCCTTTCCGGACTGGGCCGAGATCGACCGCGAGCTGCGTCGTCCCGGCGTGACCCGTGCGCTTCTTTGGGAGGAATACCGCGCCGCCCATCCAGGCGGGTTCGCCTACACGTGGTTCTGCACCCACTATGAGGCCTGGAAGGGTCGTGTCCGTCCGACGATGCGCCAGACGCATGTTGGCGGCGAGAAGGTCTTCGTCGACTTCGCCGGCGACACGATCGACGTGATCAACCCGGTCACGGGGGAAGTGCGGGCGATGAAGCTGTTTGTCGCGGCGATGGGAGCGTCGAACTATACCTACGCCGAGGCCGTGGCCTCGGAGGGCCTTGAGGACTGGATCGGCGCGCATGTCCGTATGTTGGCATTCCTGGGGGGCGTGCCCGCGGTCGTTGTCCCCGACAATCTGAAGTCCGCGGTGATCAAGGCCGACCGCTACGATCCCGGCCTGAACCGGACCTATGCCGAGATGGCAGCGCATTGCGGCACCGCGATACTACCGGCCCGCCCGCGCAAACCGCGCGAGTGAGCCACCGAGGCGCCATCGGTTCGAGCCCGATGGCGAACGCCAAGGTCGAGGTGGCTGTCCAGGTTGCGCAACGCTGGATCCTGGCGCGGCTGCGCAATCGGCGTTTCTTCTCCCTGTCCGAGCTGAACGCTGCAATCCGGCAGTTGCTGGACGAACTGAACACACGGATGATGCGCGGCTATGGTGCCAGCCGGGCCGATCTCTTCACCACGCTCGACCGGCCACATCTGCAGCCGCTGCCCGAGCAGGCCTACGAGTTCGCCCGCTGGAAGCGGGCCCGCGTCGCGCCCGACTACCACGTTGAGGTCGACAGCTCCTGGTATTCCGTGCCCTTCGGGCTGATCCGGCAGGAGGTTGATGTGCGGGTCTGCGGGGCAGTGGTCGAGATCTTCCACCGCGGCTCTCGCGTGGCCAGCCACCCCCGCTGCCCCGGACGGCGCAGCCATGTCACGCTGCCGGAACACATGCCCTCGGCCCATCGCCGCCATGCCGAGTGGACGCCGGCACGGATGCTGGACGCTGCGATGAAGCTGGGCCCGTCAGTTGCTGCTTTTTGCGAGGCGGTAATGGCCGACCGCCCCCATCCGGAGCAGGGCTTCCGCACCTGTCTCGGTGTGCTGGCCCTCGCCAGAAGCTTTGACGCAAAGCGCCTCGATGCCGCCTGTCGCCGCGGTCTCAGCATCCGCGCCCGATCGGTCGCGTCGATCCGCTCGATCCTGAAGACCGGTCTCGATCGGGCTTTCCTCGAAGACGAGCCCGAGGGGCTCCCACTGCAACATCCCAATATCCGTGGCCAAGGCTACTATCATTGAAAGGAGACTGACCCTTGCTGACCCACCCGACAACCGAGCGGCTTGCCGCTCTTGGCCTGAACGGCATGGCCAAGGCGCTCGACGAGCAGCGCCAGGCGCAAGCCACCTTCGATCCTCTGTGCTTCGAGGACCGCCTCGGCCTTTTGGTCGATCGTGAAGCCGCAGAACGCGACGCCAAGAGATTGGTGGCACGCCTGAAGTTCGCCGCCCTTCGTCAGACCGCCTGCGTGGAGGACCTGGATCTGCGGACCCCGCGCGGGATCGACCGGGCGGTAATGGCGCAGCTCATCGACGGGGGCTGGATCGGGCGTCATGAGAACTTGTTGATCACGGGGCCGACCGGGCTCGGCAAGAGTTGGGTCGCATGTGCCCTTGGCCACAAGGCCTGCCGGGATGGCCGAAAGGTCGCCTATCACCGTGTGCCCCGCCTGTTCGAAGCCCTGACCATCGCAAGGGGCGACGGAAGACACGCCCGTATGCTCAAGGTCATCGCAGGTGTCGATCTCCTGATCCTCGATGACTGGGGGCTCGCCGTCCTGAACCCAACAGAACGCCGTGATCTCCTCGAGATCCTCGAAGATCGCCACGGGCGCGGCTCAACCATCGTCACCAGCCAGCTCCCTGTCGAGCACTGGCACGAGGCCATCGGCGACCCCACCCTGGCCGACGCCATTCTCGACCGTCTCGTCCACAACGCCCACCGCCTGAAACTCGCGGGCGACAGCATGCGAAAGCGAAAAACAATCATGAATGCCCTTGACCCAGCCTCTCAGGGCTGACTCCATGAAAGCCGTCGGTTAGCGCTGCCCACACCCGTGAAATCGCTGCCCACGATCGCGCGAAACGCGTGCTGTTGATTTCCACCCAGAAGTGACCCGGGTTTTCCATCGAGAACTGACGCACCTTGAGGTTATGTTTCGGGGGTCAGGCTTGGGTCAAGACATCATTGTCCTCCCTCTTTTTCCGTGCCGCTACGGCTGCACTGGCCTTGAAGCGGAAGCTGTCGTTTCCGGTCTCCAGGATGTGGCAGCGATGGGTCAGGCGGTCGAGGAGTGCGGTCGTCATCTTGGGGTCTCCGAAGACGGTGGCCCATTCGCTGAAGCTCAGGTTCGTGGTGATGATGACACTGGTGCGCTCGTAGAGCTTGCTC
>CAJYAD010000043.1 GCA_913064775.1 uncultured Albidovulum sp.
CCGGCCGCCGACACGTCGCACCAGCGCGTGATGTTGAACACCAGGTCCTTGGCGGTGAACGGATCGCCGTTGTTCCACGTCACGCCCTTGCGCACATGCAGGGTGTAGACGGTGGCGTCGGGGTTGGCCTCCCAGCTTTCCAGCAGCATGCCGTGGAAGGAGCCGTCGCGGCGGTACTGCACCAGGTATTCCAGCCAGCCACGGCCGAAGTTCGCCATCTGCGACCAGTCCCAGGCGCGCGGATCCTTCATTGCCTTGGTCTGCATCTGCACATGCAGGGTTCCGCCGGGGATTGGAGTCTTCGCCGCCGCCTCGGCGCCGGGCGCATCGAGACCGATCAGCCCGTAGGCCGCCACGGCCGATACGCCGAGGGCCGAGGCCCGGGTCAGGAATTCGCGCCGGTCCAGGTGGCCCGCCTTGTGCTCTTCGGCATAGGCCTCCGCGACGGGATGAACCTTTGCAGAAGATCGGTTGCGCATCTTCATCATTTTACCCTCGTAATCTCTTGCTTCTCGCGCAGCGTGGCGCCCTTGCCCCTTGCTGCAACGGAAATCCTTTCTGGTCCCGCGATTCCGGACATCGAACCTTCATGCGGCCCGCGATGTCAGCCTGGGTCCAGTCACGATCTTGAGAACATGCACAGGTTGCCGCCATGCCATGTTCTTTCAGGTGACCAAACCCCCGCGAAGGCATTGGTTCCATCGCAAATCTCGCAGCGGGTCAATATGTTCATCGGCGAAGCATGCACGACAGTGTTGCGGTGCAGAACTGTCAGATCGCGAACCCGGTCACACATCAATCTCAACCGTCCCGATCGGGGTGGAACAGCAGGCGAGGATATACCCGGCCTCGATATCGTCCTCGCTGATGCCGCCGTTGTGCACCATATGCACCGCGCCAGAGATTTTGCGAACCTTGCACGTTCCGCAGACACCGAAGGTGCATCCGGACGGGATGGTCAGTGCCGAGCCCTTGGCAACCTGCAAAACAGTGTCGGTTTCGCTGCACTGGACGCTGACGCCGGAATGGGCAAAGACGATCTCTGCCAGAGCGATGTCGCTTGGCACAACGTCATCGAATTCCTCGAACTCCGAGACGTCCTGCACCGGAGCTGCGAAGGTTTCCTGGCGGTAGCGCTCCATGTCATAGCCAAGCGAGCGCAGAATCTCGCGCACGCTGGCCATGAAGCCCTCGGGGCCGCAGCAGTAGACGTCGCGCTCCAGATAATCGCCGCACATCAGGCCCAGCATCAGCTGATTGAACTGTCCGCGATAGCCGGTCCAGACCTCATAAGGCTGGCTGTTCTTGACGACAAAGTGCAACTGCAACCCGGTGATCCGGCTTGCCATGTACTCCAGCCGCTTGCGAAAGATCAGCTCCACCGGGCGGCGGGCGCATTGGATGAAGCAGATGTCGGGATCTTCACCGCGTTCAAACAGCGTGGTGGCCATCGACATCATCGGCGTGACACCGGAACCCGCCGAGATCAGCAGGAATTTGCCATCGGGCTGGTGCGGCAGGTGGAACAGGCCTGACGGTCCATAGGCCTTGATCCGCATCCCCGGCCGCAAATGATCATGCATCCAGCGCGTGCCGATACTGCCGGGCTGAACTTTGGCGGTGATGGTGATATAGGCCGAGGTCAACGGCGAGGACGAGATGGTGAAGGTGCGCTGCACATTGCCGCCGGGCACTGGCAGGTCAAGCGTCACGAACTGGCCGGGGCGAAAGACAAAGGTTGCACCTGACGGCGGGCGAAACGCGAAGGTCGTCACATTCGGCGCCTCTGGAATGGTCATGACGCATTCCAGCTGTTCGTCGTCGGTCCAGATGGGCGAATCTGCCCGGGGCATGGGGATCATGGCTTAGCTCGCGGCGATGCTGGCGCGACCGGACAGACGGTCGAGCATGGCGGTGACGTACCAGTCGATGAACTGGATCACGCCGCTTTCCTGATTCTGCGAATAGGGCCCGGGGGTATAGGCGGGCGAGTTGATGCCCTTCTGGTTTTCCTCGACGATGCGGCGATCTTCGTCGTTGGTGTGCAGCCAAACCTCTGTCAGGCGATCAAGGTCATAGTCCACACCCTCGACCGCATCCGCGTGAACCAGCCATGTCGTGCTGACCTGGGTTTGGGTCGGGCTGACCGGCATGACCTTAAAGATAAGGCCCTGATCGGACAGGAAATGGTTCCAAGTGTTGGGATAGTGAAAGAACAGACATGTCCCGGCATTGTCAAACGGGACAGAGCCCACGCGCCGCGAGACCGCAGCCTTGCCATCCATCGTGTAGCTGACCGCGTTGCCCAGGAAAGGAATGCGGACGAAGCGCCATTGCTCCTTGGCATCGACGACGTATTTCGCGGGCAGACCGGCCTCTTCGCAGCGTTTGACATGGGCCGCGCCTACGGGCGAGGACATGCTGTCGTCCGCGCCAACCAGATTCGGATCATCGTTGAACGTGCGGCACAGCGACGGATGCGAACCCGAGCAATGATAACATTCGCGGTTGTTTTCCAGCACCAGTTTCCAGTTGGCGTTTTCGGTGATGGTGCTTTGAAACGCGACCTTGGTTTTCGCCAGGCCGTGCGGCCCGACATAGGCTTTCAGCTGCGCGGCCATCTTGGTGAAATCCGGCGCGACCTCTGCCAGACTGACGAAGATCAGACCCGATTCCTCGCGGCAATGCACCGGGCGCAGGCCATGTTTGGACGCGTCGAAATCCGGCCCCATATCGCGGGCATACAAAAGCCTGCCGTCCAATTCATAGGTCCACTGATGGTAGGGGCAGACCAGTTTCGGGTTCGAGCCCTTGTCAGCGGAACAAAGCCGACTGCCCCGGTGGCGGCAGGAGTTGTGGAAGGCGCGGGCCATTCCGTCGGCGCCGCGCACGATCAGCACGGAATAGGCCCCGACCTCCAGCTTGACGAAGGCGCCGGTCTTGGGCAGTTCCGCCGATGCGGCCGCCATCAGCCAGTCGCGGTAGTAAAGCGTGCGCATGTCGGCGTCGAACACCGCCGGATCGGTGTAGAAGGCGCGTTCCAGCGAGTGATCCGGGCGGCGGGCAAGAAGGAGCGAGAGGATGTCAGCGTCTCTGATCATGATCGTATCCACGGCGGGCGGTTTCAATGGGGCAGCGGTGTCCGCAAACGGATGCCTGGCCCTTGTTTAGTTGCAGTTTGGGGGCCGTCATGTGTCGAATGCGGCAGTTTTGGACAAACAAGAGACCGAGGCCGCAAATTGATCTGCCGCCTCGGAAAGCAAAGATCCTTGACCAACCGCAGCGCGTCGAAAATCGCAGCACGGGTGTTGCGAGCGGCAATCGCAGCGCCAAGCCGGAGGAATAGCGGGCCCGAGTCATCTCGTTCCTGCTCGCTGTCCATGCGGCTCTGTCAGGTTGACGAGGCTTGGTCTGGCGCCTAGCGGGTCTGGATGATCAACATCGAAGCTCCGCCGCTCAAAGGGTACCGCTTCCCGCGGTCAATCATCGCTTATGCAGTCTGGGCGTATCACAGGTTTGCCCTCAGCTTGCGCGATGTCGAGGACCTGTTGGCTGAGCGGGGCGTGCAGGTCTCCTTCATCGCCAATCCGAGCCTGGGTTGCCCGTTTCGGACCGCAGTTTGCTTCCTCAATCCGACGGGATCGGCCTGCCGCGGCGGACAAATGGCATCTCGATGAGGTCGTGATCTCGATCCGCGGCCGCAAGCATTGGCTCTGGCGCGCAGTCGACGCCAGGGGCGATACAGTGGAGATCCTCGTGCAGAGCCGCCGGAATGCCAAAGCGGCCAAACGGTTCCTGCGCAAGCCGATGCGTCGCAGGGGATCGCCCCGCGTGTTGGTCACCGACAAGCTGCCAAGCTACGGCGTAGCCCGACGCGCGCTTTGCCCGAGCGCCGATCACCGTGCCCACAAGGGGTTAAACAATCGGGCCGAGGCATCGCACCGACACACCCGACGGCGAGAGAAGATCATGGGCCGGTTCAAATCTCCCGGCCAGGCGCAGCGCTTCCTGTCCGTCCACGATCAGACCGCCGCCCTCTTCCGCCCGAAACGCCACCGTCTCACCGCTGTCTCCTACCGCCACGCCCGGGCTGATGCCTTCAGCTTGTGGTCCGATTTCGCGGCGGAGATCACGGCCTGATCTCAAGCGCAAGCGCTCCGTCCAAGCCCTTGCACGCAACTTGACAAAGCCTCGATATCTCCTCATGGGCGACGACCTGCTGGCGCTGGGTCCCGAGCTTCTCGATATCCAGCTCGACGGTGTCGCCGTGCTTCAGGTAGACGGGGGCGGGTTTCATCCCCATACCCAGGCCCGGCGGTGTGCCCGTGGTGATGACGACGCCCGGCATCAGGGTCATGAATTCGAACAGGTAGTAGACGATCGTCGCGACCGAGAAGATCATCGTCACGGTCGTTCCCGTCTGCATGCGCTTGCCATTGACGTCGAGCCACATGCCCAGGTCCTGCGGATCGCCGACCTCGTCGCGGGTGACTAGCCAGGGGCCGATGGGGCCGAAGGTGTCGCGGCCCTTGCCCGTGTCCCAGGTGCCGCCCCGCTCGATCTGGTAGGCGCGCTCCGAGACGTCGTTGATCAGGCAGAATCCCGCGACGTGGTCGAGAGCATCGGCCTCGGTGACATAGCTCGCGCGGGTGGGGGCATCCACCGCATCAGTTCGATGTTCCGGTTTTGGATTTTCACGGGTCCCGCTTACTCTGAAAATCATGGAGAACAAGGCTCCTCGGTTTAAGAGAATACAGGCCTAACCGATGACAAAGAAAAGAAAAACTTCAGCAGAAAAACGCGATTCGAAGCTGACGCTCTCGATGACCGGAACCGAGGCGCGCGCACTCCGAGCGCGCGCCGAAGAGCGGAAAATGAATATCTCCCGCTACATTGTCGCGCGGGCGCTTGGTCGATCGGACGCCACGCTTCGGGACACGGCACGGCGACAGGATACAGCTGCCGCATTGACCGATGCCGCACGCTCACTTGAAGAGATATCGACGGCCATCCGAGCCGCTTCGCCCCACGAGCGACTCGAGATCTCGACCGCTCTTCTGAGCGTTGAGCGGGCATTGGCGGTGGTTGCGTTTCCCAAGAGAAGCCAAGACGAACCAGCAGACGGGCTCGCGTCATGATTTTCGGGTTTTCGGAATATCACCGGGACGAGGGTGAGAGCGTGGGCGTGATGGATTACCTGCTCTCGCCACAGCCCGGAAGAGGAGGTGCTGCTTGCATGCGGCCGGGCCGTGATCCGGTGCCGGAGTTGCTCGCGGGCGACCCGCGCGTTTTCGACCTGACCATGAGATCTCTGCGTTGGCAAAACAAGTATAGATCGGGGGTGCTGTCGTTTGCGATGACCGACATCGACGCGGCAGCGTTCAATGCCGGTGATCCCGAGCGCCGCCGGCAAGTTGCGGCGATCCTCGATCTTCTGAAACAAACACTGTTCCCAGGTATCCCGGATCGGGCGCGCCCACATCTCATCGTGTCCACACATACGCATACGGGACGTCTGGAGCTCAACTTCGCTGTCCCGCAGGTGGTTAAACGCGCCGATGGTTCCTGGCGAGCCTACAATCCCGATCCGCCGCGTGAGGGCGCACGGTCCCTATGGATCGCCTTCCGCGATCTGGTCAACCTTCGCTTCGGCTTTGCGGACCCCGAGGATCCCGTCCGCCGGCAAATTGCGTCGGGGCCAAACTGGCGGCGCAAGCGCGCGGCTGCGATGGAGCGGGCAGGCGAAGCGGTGCTCGAAGACCGAGTCGAGCGACTGGTCGAGACTCTCCGGATCAGGGCACTTGCACGTGACTTTTGCTCTCGTGCGGACGTGGTCTCTTACCTCGACAGCAGCCTTCAAGCGGACGGCTGGCGGGTGTTGGGAGAAGGCGCGGCAACTTTGACGATAGGTCCGGACCACAACGCGACACCAGATCAGAAGGTTCGGCTTCGCGGCCTGATTTGCCAGCGCAGTTTTGCCACCTCTGACCTAGCCGGCGCGACGGAGGAAGCGCTTTCGGCACGCAGCGCGGCGCAAAGAACCGCGCCCGCACGATGGTCCGCCGCCTGGTCGCGCTTCGCCGCTCTCAACCGCGACCTGCACAGTCAGGGCGCTTGGCCCGAAGTCGTGTTCAATCCCGTGGCCTGGCTGGACGGCGAAATCGCGCCGATGATCCGGATACCCGGCTGTCATTACGCTTTACCCCAGACGAACTCCAGAAAAGGAAATGCCCATGAAATCGCAAAACTTGACCCCCATGGAAGCCGCGCTGCTCGACGCGGTGACGGACATGTCGCGGGCCACGCTCGAGGCGCAAGTGACGGAGATCTCGGACCTCGCGCAGCGGCTCGCAGCCGTGGAGGCCGTGCTGACCTCTCTGGCGCCGCTTTGGGGAGTTTCAGTGCCCCCGACACCCTAAAACGCGCCACCGCCACACTGAGCGCGATCTTCGACTGGATCGCGCGACACTACACCGCCCTGTTCGGTCTGCATAAGATCCGCCGGGCCATTCCTGACACACTGATCCGCTCCCTGCAGGATCTGACGACAAGACTGGAGACATGCCATGACCAACTCGCCGAAAGAAGCCGCCGCGTCGCAGTGGAGCGAGGCTCAGATGGCGGACCTGCTCGTGGAGGTGAAAAAGCTTACGGCGCTGGTTGGCCCTCTGACGGCCCTGGCTTCCGGGGCCGCGCAGAGCACCAGCGGCGCGGGCGACCGGGTGGAAGAGCTGATCCAGCAACTTTCGGCGGTGTCGGAAACACTGCTGGAAGCTGGCAAGGAACTCAGCAGACTCACGGAGACGCTCGTTCAAGTGGAGCCGATCGACCGCCGGCTGTCGGCTCTGGAGGCAGCGACGGAGCAACAGTCGGTGGTCCTGGCGGCGATCGGGCGAGATCTTCGAGCGGCGCTGAGTTGGATGCATGGAACGGCGTGACTGGGCCGCTCCCCGGGAGCCGGGCCTGGCTGCTGGCGAAAGTGCGGCGTGCGGTCACGACGGAACTGCCGCGAGACAGTCTGTCGATCAGGCCGCTGCAGCCAACGGATAACCGGCAGCGTCTGTCGCTCGAAATCGCGGGCGTCGGTGAGTTGGTGGTCGGCTTGGACCGGGTGCGGGTGGTCAGGTCCGATGATCCGCCCCGCCTGCGTCAGGTGGTTGATGCCCTCGTCACGGCGCTGGACTTGCGTCGGCGCCCGGTGCCTTCGCAGACGCCTGCGACTTCTGGATGGGCCAAGCCCAATCCGGATGTCGTGCGCATCTTCGCTGACAGTGAGGATGTGGCGCGCCAAGCCCATAAGGCATTAAGAAGGCACGTTGGCCCAAAGCTGTCGATCCATCGTGCTGCGCTTCTGGGCCGTGCCGACCAAGTTGTCCGGTTCGCCGCCATGATCAGGGACGGGCAACTGAAGAGATGCTACCTGATCAGTGCGACGCCCAACACAGTGGTGCCAGAGATCCAATCTGGCTGGCAGGAATTGATGAGGGCGTCCGATCGGCCGGGAACCTGTGTGATCGCGACTGTTGACGCCGCTGGACGTCTAATCCCCAGCCACCCGTCCTGGGCCGAGAACCCCGTGCCGGATCGGGATCGACCTCCGGACCCCGACCCGGATCCCTCTGAAAACCCAGGCCCGGGCTTCGAGCCGCAGGGGCCATAATCAGATGTTCTAGCTTCGGGCACGATGGCGGCAAGGCGCCCTCACCCCGGCCGTTCGGCTTACCGAGCGCTGATCCCCAAAGCCGCCGTTCGCTTATGCGCCCTCAGGTCGGGCACTCATCATCTGGGCCGGGCACCCTGGAACCGGATCGACCGCTTTGCCGGCGCAGCGAGAGGTCTGGACGCTGACACATCAGGACCTCGTCCATCCCGGCCGGACGAAGGGCGCCAACGGATCAGGCCGGAACGTAGGTCAGCCGGATCACGTCCTCGCCGAACCGCGCGGTGGCCGCGAGGCGCAGCGGCGGGCGCGGGCCGGCGAAGAACGGCTTGCCGCGCCCGAGCGCGACGGGATGAAGGTAGAGCCGATATTCGTCGATAAGCCCGAGATCAGTCAAAGTCTGCGCCAAGCCCGGGCCGGCGACATCGATCTCTCCGACACGCTCGGCCTTCAGAGCTTTCACGGCCGCCGCGAGGTCCTCTCCGACGCGCGTGGCATTGGGGCCGGACGACGCCATCGTGCGCGACACCACCCATTTGGGCTGGCCGCGCCAGGCCGCGGCGAAATCGCGTTCCGCTGCGCCCCAGTCCGGATGATCGTCGTCCCAATAGCGCATCACCTCATACATGCGGCGCCCGTAGAGACTTCCGGCCAGGCTGCGCACATGGTCGGTGAAATGAAGAAAAAGCGCGGGCTCCGGAGTGAAGGCCATATGATCGACATATCCGTCCAGTGACACGTTCATTCCGAAAACAAGCTTTGCCATTCCCAATGCTCCTTTCCTTGGGTCCGACGATCGGCGCGTGCGACCGCCTTGCATACTGGTCGAAAGCCACCCCCGCATTTCGACAGCCCCCGAGATTTTTTCGGCCAGACGTTTTCGATCGACCAGCACCGCAGGATCGCCGTTGAGGCCTTGGCAGGGTGCCATCAACCGCCCCATCCGGCCAGTTCCGCGACAGGGCGGCTTAGGCGCGGGCGAAGGGCGGCAGCACCGCGCCGCTGATTTCCATGTTGGCTGGCGAAATCAGCTGCAGGACCGCTTCGGCCGCAGCCTCCACGCTTAGCCATTTCGTCGGGTCGCTCTTGGGCATCGCCGCACGATTGGCTGGCGTGTCCATGGTCGAGGGCGCGATCGCATTCACTAGAATGCGGTCCGCCTTTAGCTCCTCCGCCAGCGCCTGCGTAAGCGCCACGACCGCGGCCTTGCTGGCGGCATAGGAGGCCATCTGGGCACCCTTGCGCGGCTCCAGTGCAGGGCGCGCCGCGACGTTGACGAGGCGTCCGCCCCGGCCGCCTTTGCGCATCGCCTCTACGGCGGCTCGGCAGCAGAGGAAGGTCGTGAGCGTGTTCAATTGCATCATGCTTAGGATTTCGGCGCGGCCGATCGCCTCCAGCGGCGCCATGGCGAAGCCGCCGGCCAGATGCACCGAGGCCCAGAGATCGGGGACCTCGGCATAGAACGTGGCCACGCTCACCTCGTCCGCGAGCTCCACACCGAAGGCCGTATGCAGCCGGTCGGCCCCGGCCGCCACGCTCCGGCGGCTTGGCACATGGCAAACCAGCCCGGCGTCGAGCAGCCGCTTCACCACGGCCCGGCCGAGCGCGCCGGTCCCTCCGGTCACGACGACATGTTTTCCGATCAGCTCTTGCGCGCTCATCTCGAAGTCTCCCGCCCTCAGGTCGATCTGCCACCGGGGCTCGATCCCGGCAAACGCTGGATCGGTCCGAAGATGAAAGGCCCGCGCCCCGAAGTCCAGCCATTGCAGCTCCGGTCTCCGGTCGCGTGGCTGCGCATCTTGTCGTATCGAATTTTCCCCGAGGAACTGCGCTCCTTCACCGCGCGGCTCCGGGCCGAGGCGACGGCGAAGGCGACGGCGAAGGCGATCCTGATCGAGAAGCTCCACCATCAACTGGCCGGCCATCGGGCGCGTCGGTTCCGCGACTCCGCGTCATGGGTTCTGCCATCAGCACGTGATGGAGGTCAGCAACGCGCCCCTCACCCGACGCGGGCGTTCTTACTCGCGCGGCGTCACGTCCTTCATGCCCTTCTGCAAGAGAAGCGCCACCTGGTCGCTGGTGAACTTGAAGCCTTGCCGATCTGGCACGCGCTCGGCGGAGATTGGATACTTCGGCCGCCGTGGATCGATGCCGGTGATCCGAAATCTGTCACGGCCGGTACCGAATTCCCGCCCGAAGTCGCCTGGCGATAGCCCGAAGGCTTCGGCCAGAGCCTCGAAGCGCAGCTGTTCCGGGTCCAGCGTCCTTCCATCCGAGAGCGGGATGGACACCCTGAAGGCGATCTCAAAGCCCCAGCGCAGGTCCACGCTGCTGAGGCCTTTGTCGTCAATCGCCAGACCATGCCCGGCGGCAACTTCTCGGCAAGCTTCGAGCATCTCGCGCTGAAGACGCTGACAAAGTCCCGGCGTCAGATTTCGGGGTGGGCGTTTCTTCGGCAAGTTCTGTTCCGGCTCCTGAAGTTATCATCCGCAGCCCCGCTCGCGCGGACGCAATCATAGACGAAGCGGCGGCGGGTTGTGCTGGCCAACGACCGCCACACTCGCCGACCAGCATCGCTGCGACAAGCACGAATGGCGGTTTCCCCTGGGATCGCCGGTCAAGCCTGACGAGTTCCAGGGCAGGGCAGATCGGGCCTGACTCAATGAACCTTGTCGACCAGCCTGCCCACATCCGTGAAATGGCTGCCCGAGATGGCGTGAAACGCAGCAGCATTGACGCTTCATCCGTCGGCAGGTCGAACAATGCCGCCCGTTGGCGGTCGGTCAGAATGCTGCGTCTTGGCATGGCAATCTTTCAGGAAATCGCGGTGGACGACCGTCCGTAAGGGGATCGATCAGCGGACGTGGTTGAGGTGGCGGAGGACGGCAAGGAAACCGCACCCCGCCATGTCTCGTATAGATGGTACGATTTGATTCGCACATGTGGCCCCTTATCCGTACACTCGCTGCATGACTGCGACCAAGATTGGCTATGCCCGCTGCTCCACCGACCGTCAGGATCTGACGGCGCAGCGTGCTGCCCTTGCAAAGCTTGGGGTCACCGAAGATCGCATCTACACAGACCACGGCCTGACGGGCACGAACCGCGCCCGGCCCGGTCTCGACCAGGCCCTCGCCGCCGTTCGCGCAGGCGACGTGCTGGTCGTGCCTAAACTCGACCGCCTCGCGCGCTCGGTCCCAGACGCCCGAGCGATCGCCGACCAACTCGAAGCAAAAGGCGTCAAGCTCGCCCTCGGCGCGTCGGTCTATGATCCGGCCGACCCGATGGGAAAGATGTTCTTCAACATTCTGGCCACCTTCGCCGAGTTCGAGGCCGATCTCATCCGCATGCGTACCCGCGAGGGCATGGCCATCGCCCGTGCCAAGGGCAAACTCCGTGGAAAACAGCCGAAACTCTCGGAAAAACAACAGAAAGAGCTGGGCCGGATGCACGCCTCCGGCGACTACTCCATCAGCGATCTCGCTGAGCTCTTCTCCGTCTCAAGACCGACTGTCTACAGGACGCTACAGCGAAAATCGCCCCAAGCTACGCCTTAGCGTAGGATTCTGCCCCCTCCGGCATCAGACCCCACAAACCTCTGGCGGAGCCAGTTTGGAATCGTTTTCCGGAAGTTATCAACATCAGCCTGCCAGGAAGCCGCATTTTCCAGGAGTTTGCGGGCGCTCTTGTCATTCTTGCCAAGCTTTGCCTTGGGCCAGTACGCCAGATTTCCTTCCCAGGCCGTCAGGTAGCCGTCTGCCCAGATCGACATCAGCGTTTCCTCCTCGGGGATCAATGTAACCCCGACAGGCGTACGAAGAGTTGTCAGGGTGCCATTGTAGCGAAGCATCAGCAGGTCCAGAATCCGCCGAAGCGTCTTGTCGCTTTCGATTTCGGGCCCGATGATGTTCAGCAGGACCTGAGCCCAGGCCCTCGGGGGAACAAACTCGGGCGCGGTGCAAACGCCCATCATGTACCCATCGACCCACCATTCGGTCAGTCCGGCGGGCTTGAGCAGCTTGCCCAGTTCGCCAGCTTTCTCCGGACGGATGTCGGGCATTGTCATGCCAGCTGGCGCGGGACCGCTCGTCGCCTCGAAAGCGATATGGTCACCCGCGTCGGGGGATGTATTCCCCAGCACATTCTCATGCAGCCAAACCTGGAAGGATTGATCGAAGATCAACTCCATGATTGGCGTTTTCTTCAACGCACGTCCCCCTTCCAAGGCTGTGGCGACGGCGACAAACTGCAGTGACTTCGGATCGCCGGCGGCATGAAGCAAATGGGCCATGCGTGCGATCACGCGAGCCCAATATGATCTGCGGGCGTCAAGCGTCTGCCACAGGTCGCGTTTCAGCGCGGCAGGCGTCGTCGCAGATTCGATAGCCGTCGTGAAGGCATCACTGTCTTCAAACCAGCTTTCTGCAATCATGGGGAAGTGGGTTTCCCACTCGGAACTGGCATTGATCATCCGACCCCGCGCCTGCGCAGACATCTGCGGAACTTGTCCCTCCGGATCAGCCAAGGCGGCAATGTCGCAAACCGATGCGGACCGCGGACGCAACTCCGACCAACCCAGGGCCTGGACAACGCCGACAAGACCAGCGGCGGGCGGATGTCCGGTCTGCAAGCCATCGGACAGGCCGATGGCGATCGCCTCTTCGATGTAGTCGACCGACACCTCTCGTGTCTCCACCTCGGTCGCAATCATGTCGATCAGCTGGCGTTGTTCGCTGGCACTCGAGCAGGGGACCAGATAGGCGTCCTTGAGTCCGAACCCTTGTTTGATCAGCACCACGGCGACACTGCGCGTGCCGCCGGCATGGAGTGCGATGGTCATGCTCTGGGCGCCGCTGCCATCCACCAGGCTCGTGAGCGCGCGATGCACCTTTGGTGCGGTCCTGGATGTCGCGCGATCGGTTCCCTGGCGCAGGGCATTCTGGACAAGTGCGTCGATCCGCGTACGCGTATCGTCATCTGCGATCCAGCTACGCATGACGGTCAGCCGCCCGATCATGTCCGATGTCATCGCATTGGCGGCCAGCCGATCCGCCAGGCCACCGATCGCGCCGCGACGGATTTCGGCCCTGCCATCGAGCAACAAGGCGCAGCCAAGCTCTCCCAAGAGAGTCTTTGGGCGCGACACGACGTGCCGAACAACGGCTTGCCTGACCGGAGCAGGAAAGGTGGCCATCAACTCCACAAAGCCGGAATGGAGGGCCGAGATGCTGTCCATCTGATCGCCTGAAACCTCCTGCAGCATGGTGTCGATGAGCGGCTCAAGGTCAGGCGCGTCAGAGAGGTCCAGTTCTTCCACCATGTCGTCTGTCATAGGAAACTCGCCAGCCAGGGCATCCGGGGTAGGCAGGCCGGCCCGAACCCAGCAAGACGCCAGAAACAGGCGCCCGGGATCGGTGAGGGCGTTCTGTTCCTTGAGAACCTGAATCCCGTCCTCGAGTTGATCGATGAAGCTTGCACCTACCGTCTTGCCGTTTTCCCGCGCCATGCGGGCCTCATCCAGAGTGGATGACAGGAGCGAGACAAGCCGTTCATCGTGATTGTGGCGCCTCTCGAGACGGCCAATGGCTTCAACCACCGCGATCGCCTGTTCCGGCTTGGAAATGAGAGAAAGGGCAACCCGCTTGAATGCATGGCGCGCACCCGTTGCGTCGGGGGTCTTTGGCAGCGCATCCAAAAGGGTCTGGATCTTGGGAGACAGCATGGGGTTTCCGACTTGTGCAAGGAAGGGCCAGTGATCGATTTGCCCTGCAAGGGTGCAGGAAATTCTACGCCACTGCAATTCTTCGGGGGCCCGCTTTTCCTAATCCCGACCACGGTAAACGACTCACGAGGCGATGCCCGCAAATCGTGTTGGTTTTTCGTGCTATACGCCGGCCATCAGGATATCTACCGCCCGAGTAATCAGGTCACCCTGGTCCGCAACGCTCCCTGTTCGGCGCAAACTTGAGCGTCGCACAGCCGCAATCAGTCGTGTCGCAAGCACCAGGCGTCTGCCGTCGAGCAGGAGTTCAGGGTTCAGGTGCCGCACCGCAGGATAGTCGGAGAGAAGTGGGATGACGACTATGGACGCATCGGGCGGCAGAAGGTCGCTTTCGACAACGACCATAGAAACGCGATTGTATTCCGCGACATCAAAGCGGGTCAGGACGTCCATGACGATCCGCCGGGCGCTGTAATGATATCAGCCAGCGGGTGTCCTTGACGCTCGTGCCAATCCGATTGCGCCGCAAATGCGCCTGCGTTCTCAGTGAGCCACTTCTTGCGTCGAGATTCGGCAACGGCCTTGATGAGAGCCGTCTCGGCCACTGCGGAGACGTTGATCCCAAGTTCCTTTGCACCCTCGAGCGCCTCGACATCAAGCGTCAGGGACGTCTTGCGCTTCGTTGTAGCTACCATACAATTACAACTCCGTTGAAATACCGTCAAAGTATACCGTATTTTGGCGCGGCGCAAGGGCTTGTTGCACATATCGGTGAAGCAGATTCACAGCGCGAATCCAGTGTCTTATTTAGGGCCCATGCCGATGCCTGCTCCCACCCGCTATCGCACGACAAACTGATCCGCATACAATGCGGCCTGATCCGCATACAATGCGGCGCTGCGGCGCCGAGGCTCGCTGTCAATCTGGTTTGATCCCGAGACGGTCTGGCATGCCAGGCAGACCGGCAAGCAGGGGCGGCCTGAGACGTTCTCGGATGCGGCGATCCAGGTCTGCCTCAAGCTGAAGGTGCTCTTCTGCCTTCCGCTTCGGCAGACGGTCGGCCTCGTCGAAAGTCTGGTTCGGATGGCTGGGCTCGACTGGCCGGTGCCGGACTTTTCGACACTGTGCCGACGGGTGCTGTCAGACAAACGCGAACTCGTCTCAGTTTCCCATCGCCGGTAGTGTGTTAGGCCGCAAAGAGGCCGCGCCACTCGGCCAGAGCGGCGGCGCGGTTCAGCTTAAAATTCTGGCGGCTGTAGAGATGGCGTTCCTGGTTGAAGAGATTGTAGACGGAAGCGTGGACGGCGGCGAATTTCTGGAGCGTTCGCATGCGCCGGAAGCGGAGCATCGCCCGCTCCCGCCTTCGAAACGGTTGGTGCGAATTCTCTGCCCGGTTGTTGGTCCACCGGCCAGTTTCTTGAAGATCAGATATGCCGAGTTCCCTCAGCGCCGCGCCGTATGACCGCATCAGGTCAGTAACAATCTCATCGGTGCAGCCGTGGCGTTTCAGTGATTTCTTCAAGAATTTCAACGCGGCTTTCTTGTCGCGCCGCTTCGTCACGAAGCTCTCAAGCACTTCACCCTCGTGATCAACTGCCCGCCACAGGTAATGCAGCTCACCGTTGATCTTCACGAAAACTTCGTCGAGGTGCCATCGCCAGCTGCTCGACCGCATCCCAGAAACCCGACGTTTTCGGACTTCCGCGGCGAACAGCGGGCCAAACCTGTTCCACCAGAATCGCACCGTTTCGTGGCTGATCTCGATGCCGCGCTCATGCAGCAGGTCCTCGACGTTGCGCAGCGACAGCGGGTAGCGAACATACATCATAACCGCCAAGCGGATGATTTCGGGCGACGTCTTGAAGTACCGGAACGGGGATCGCTGGGTCATGCCAAAAGGCTACGCGACCGCCCTGCCCGCCTCAAGGATTTTGCTCTGACAGCGCCCTTTGGCGAGATCGGGTCCTTCACAAGAATCCTTTTCGCCGGTCGCCTCCACCCCAAAATCACAACTGTCGTGTAGTCTGTGAACCCGGGTGAGCGGGGGCCGAGGCCCCCAGCATCACGTTGCGCAGGCTCTTGTCGTCGCGCAGCGCCTCGGCGCTGTCGGTGCGGATGATCTTGCCGGTCTCCAGCAGATAGGCGCGATGCGCGACCTTGAGGCCCAGGTTCACGTTCTGCTCGACCAGCAGGATCGTCATGCCCTGGGCGTTGATCTGGCTGATCGTGTTGAACACCTTCTTGACGATCACCGGGGCAAGGCCCAGCGACGGCTCGTCCAGCATCAGCAGGCGCGGCTTGGCCATGAGCCCGCGGCCAATCACCAGCATCTGCTGTTGCCCGCCGCTCAGCGACCAGGCGGCCTGGGTGTAAAGTCGCCGCAACTCGGGGAAGATCTCCAGGATCTCCTCGATGTCGCGTTCCAGCGCGGCAGCGCTTGACCGCCGGTTCGAGGCGCCGATGATCAGGTTTTCGCGCACCGTCAGGCCGGGGAAGACATGGCGCCCCTCGGGCACATGGGCGATGCCGCGGCGCACGATCGTCTCTGGCGACATTCGGTCGATGCGGCGGCCGTCGAAGGTGATCTCGCCCCGCGCGGGATGCAGGAGGCCAGAGATCGCCTTCAGTGTCGTCGACTTGCCCGCGCCGTTGACCCCAAGAAGCACGACGATCTCGCCCTCGCGCACTGAAAGGCTGATGTCGTGCAGCGCAGTGACTTGGCCGTAGCGCGCCTCGATATGGCTGACCTCAAGCATATTCGACCTCATCCCCCAGATAGGCGGTCATCACCGCGGGGTCGGTCAGCACCTGAGAAACCGAACCCTCGCTGATCTTGTTGCCGAAATCCATCACGTAGGCCTGCGTCGCAACGCTGGCGACGAAACTCATGTCATGCTCGATCAAAAGCATGGTCACCCCCAGCGAATGGATCCGGTAGAGGATCTGCGACAGCACCTGGGTTTCTTCATGGTTCATCCCCGCGGCAGGTTCGTCCAGCAACAGCAGCGCCGGGTCCGAGACGATGGCGCGGGCGATCTCGACCACGCGCTGCTGGCCGTAAGGCAGGTTCTTGGCCTTCATGTCCGGCCGGACGAAACCCAGAAGTTGCAGCGTCGCGCGTGCCTTTTCCATCGCGGCGGCCTCTTCGCGGTAGCCCTTGGGGCGCGACAGCAGCGTGCCAGCCAATCCCACGGTGCCGGTCTTGTAACAGCCCACCGCGACATTCTCGAGCGCGGTCATCTCGGGGAACAGGCGGATGTTCTGGAACGTCCGCGAGATCCCCAGCCGGTTGATCCGGTTCGAGGCCAGGTTCGTGATCTCGCGGCCCTTGAAGCGGATGCTGCCCCGGGTCGCGGAATAGATCCCGCTCAGCACGTTCAGCACGGTCGTCTTGCCCGATCCGTTCGGGCCGATCAGCACCGCCACGTCGCCCTTGTTCACCGTCAGCGAGATGCCGTCGACCGCCTTGATGCCGCCGAAATGCTTGGCAAGGTCGCGGATTTCCAGAAGCGGCGTGTTGCTGGCTACGGGCCGCGTCTGGGTGGCGTCCGCGCGCAGCGGAACGGCGTCCGTGTCGAGGGCCTCGCGGTGGCCCAGCACCCGGCGCCGGAACAGATCGACGCCGCGCAGCAGCATTCCGTAAAGGCCCTCGGGCATGAACAGCACGACGATCACCACCATCAGGCCGTAGACGGCGATATAATAGGCATGCAGGAAGCGCAGCACCTCTGGCAGGAAGGTGATCAGCCAGGCGCCCAGGGTGGTGCCGACGATGGATTCCTGCCCCCCCACCAGCGTCATCGCGAAGAACGAGACCGATTGGTAGAAGTCGAACACGTTCGGGCTGATGTAGAGCGCCCCCGAGGCGAACAGCACCCCCCCCATCGCCGCAAGGAAGGCCGAGGCGGCGAAGGCCAGGATCTTGGTCCAGAACAGGCTGATCCCGTTGGCGGCGGCGGCGATCTCGTCCTCGCGCAGCGCCAGAAGCGCCCAGCCCATGCGCGAGTGCCGCAGCCGGTAGACCAGGTAGGCCGCCAGCACCAGCGTCGCGACCGAGAACCAGTAGAAGCCCAGGTCGCTGTCGATCTGGAAGCCGAAGATGTTCGGGCGCGGGATGTTCGCCACGCCGTTCGCGCCGCCGGTGACGGCGGTCCAGTTGTTCAGCACCAGCCCGGTGATGATCTGGAAGCCGATCGTCACCAGGGCAAGGTAATGGCTGTCCAGGCGCAACGAGATCGCCCCCAGAAGCAGCCCGAACCCGGTGGTCAGCACCAGCGCCGCCAGCACCGAGATCCAGAACCCCGCATGCAGGCTGACGGTCAGCAACGAGAATGTATAGGCGCCGATCCCGAAGAAGGCCGCCTGGGCCAGCGAGATCTGCCCCGAATAGCCCAGAAGCACCGTCAGCCCCAGCGCGGCCACCGAATAGGACAGCGACAGGATCATCAGCGTCAGATAATAGGACCCCAGCCGACCCGGCGGCAGCAACAGTGGCGCCAGCACCAGGATCAACAGGAACGGCAGAAATTTCAGCATCGGCCTTGTCATGTCGAGGTCTCCCTTGCGGGCCGTCCGGGCCGCGGCCCGGGGGCGTCGCGTATCAGACTTTCTGCGAGACCTTTTCCCCGAACAACCCGTGGGGCCGGAAGATCAGGAAGATGATCAGCACGATGAACGGATAGGCATCGCGATAGGAACCCGAGATATAGGTGGCGCCATAGGTCTCGATCAGGCCGATCCCGAGGCCGCCGACGATCGCGCCGCGCATGCTGGAGAAACCGCCCACGATCGCCGCTGCGAAGGCCTTCAGCGCGATGCTCGACCCCATCGTCGCGGTCACGGTGTAGACCGGCGCGATCAACAGCCCTGCAAGCCCCCCCAGCGCGGTGCTGATCGCGAAGGTCAGCGCCGCCATCCAGGCCACGCGGATGCCCATCAGCCGGGCGGTGTCGGGGTCCTGCGCCGTCGCCTGCATCTGCTTGCCCAGCCGCGTGTGTTCCATGAACCAGTGCAGCAAGGTCACCATCAGCGCGGTGACCACGATGATCACCAGGTATTGCGGATAGACATGCACCCCGGCGATCGACACGGAGTCGACCGCGAAGATCGGTGCAAGCTGCAGCGGGATCGGGCCGTAGATCAGCAGGAACAGCTGTTCAAGGAAGACCGAGGCGCCGACGGTCGCGATCATCACCGGCAGGAAATTGCGCGACCGGTTGCGCACCGGCTGGAAGATCAGCAGCTGGAACAGCACCCCCGCCGCGCCCGTCGCCGCGACCGCGACGATCAGCGCCAGCCACCAAGGCAGATGCGCGCCGACAACCAGGCTGACCATGAAATAGGCGCCGATCATGGCGAAGTCGCCCTGGGCGAAGTTCACCACATTGACCGAGGTGTAGATCAGGACGAAGCCAAGCGCGATCAGGGCATAGATGCTGCCGACCGCCAGCCCTGCCACGGTAAGCTGAATGAATTCGGAGAACACGTAAGGATCTTCCTGGCTGCTGGATGACATTCGGCCCGCGCGCGGCGGGGGCGGGGCGGGAATGACGCCACGGCGCCACCCCCTTGTCAGGCAAAGCAGGTCTTACTGGCTGACGTATTTGATTGGGTCGACCTTCTGGCCTTCCATCTTGACGATCCAGTAGCCGTGTAAGCCGTCGCCGTTGTTGTCGAAGCGATAGGTGCCCTCGACGCCCTTGTAGCCCTGAACGGCGCGAATGCCCTTCTGGATCGCGGCGGGCTGTGTGCCGTCCTTGGCGATCACCTGGCTCAGCACATGGATCGCATCATAGACCCAGCCGCCGAACACGTCGGGCTGGCTGCTGAACTTGGCGGTATAGGCCTTCGTGAAGGCCTTGGCCGCGTCGTTGCCCTGGGCGACGAAATCCGACACGCCATAGGTGCCGTTCACCGCCGGACCCGCCAGCTGGATGCAGACCGCCGTGGCGATCGAGGTGGAGCCGATGATCTTCATGTTCAGCCCCAACTGACGCGCCTGCCTGAGCATCTGCGCCTCGTCCTCGGCGTTGGTCATGTAGGTCGCCAGTGTGTCCGCGCCCGAGCTTTTGATCGTCTCGAGATAGGAGGTGTAATCCTTCGTCGCCGTGGAATAGCCCTGATCCGTCGCCACCTGGGCGCCGTCCTTCTTCAGCGCGGCCTCCAGCAGGCTGTTGCCGGCGGATCCGAAGGCGTCGGTGTCGTACAGGATCGCCACCTTCTTGCTGCCCATCTCGTTGACGGCATATTTCGCCATCGTCGCAGAGGCATAGGTGTCGTTCGGCCGGAAGCGAAAGACCCACTGGTTGCCGACATGGGTCAGCTTGGGGTCGGTGCCGCCGATCATCGTCGGGATCTTGAAACGCGCAACATAGGGCAGGGTGGCCTGCACGATCGTGCTGCGGATCGAGCCGATGATCGCCACGATATCCTCGTTCGCGGCCAGCTTCTCATAGGCCGAGACGCCGGCCTGGTTCTGGCCGCGGTCATCCTCGACGATCAGTTTGATCTTCTTGCCGTTGATGCCGCCCTTGCCGTTGATCTCGTCGACCGCCAGCTTCGCGCCATCCACCTTGTGCTGGCCGCTCAGCGCCGCGGGTCCGGTCAAATCGGCAATCATGCCGATGTCGATGGTTCCGCCCGACGCATGCGCCATGCCGGCGGCAAGCAGCAGGGCAAGCGTGCTTGCCCCTCCGAAAACCTTGTCCAACAAATCCTCTCCTCCCTAAGTCGCGAATTGTGTTGCAGCGATTTGTGTTCCGTCTCCCAACAGCGCCGGCGCCGCTCTCCCTCGGGCCGATCGTGGATGGCATTTATTGTCTTTTATTATTTAGTACGATCAGAGGGCCACGCATTCGGATGTGCTTCAATACACAAATATGTGAAGCCCATATCAGCCGCCCCGCGGGGTCAAATCCGCAGCGGCTTCGCTCCGCCCGCCCGCAACGGGCGCGCCCAACATGTGTCAAGCGACAGCTACCTTTACGAGCTAAGGCGACACCCAGATTTACGAGGGGAGGGCGTGCCGGGGCTGATCCGGGGGAGCGTGCTCTCCCGGATCAGCCCCGGCACGCTTTGGGCATTTCAGCCCTTCAGGGCGTCTTCAAGGTCTCGCAGCCGGTAGCTGCGGCCCTTGATGTTCAGAACGTGCGAGCGATGGAGCAGGCGGGCGGTCATCAGCTCCCACGCCTTGCGCAGCACCTCGGCGCGCTCGCGCGGCGGGCGGGCGGCCCAGTCGGGGAAGGCGGCCTCGGCCACGTCGAGGGCAGCGCAGGCGTCGTCCAGCGTGGCGGAGGCGACAGAGGCGAGCACGGACTCGTCCGCCGGATTGATCACGTCGAAACGTTCGCCCGACGCGCCGGGGCGCCAGTCGCCGTTGATGTAAAGGTCGGTCTGCATGGCCTGTCCTTTGCGGTCAGAGAAGATGACGGAGCGGCTCTTCCAGCCGTCCGGCAAATCCATCGAGAAGGGTGATCGCGGCGTTGGCATTGAGCTGGCCCGCCGCGCAATCGAGGGTGAGGACGAAATCGCTGCCTTCGCTGACGACGCTGAGCGCCGGCGCCGGTCGCGGCACGGAGGCTGGCGGCGGCGAACCCTGCCAAGACTGCCTGCGGCGTGGCGCGCTCGCCCAGCCAATCGGTGAACGTCGCGAAGCCCGCCTGCGGCACCCGGGCAGTGACATGCGGCAAGGCGACGCTGCTGGCGGCGGGCGCGGTGGTGTCGGGCAGGTTTCGCAGGGTCTCCAGATCAGCGACATGGTAGGGCATCGGAATGCCCTCCGCGGCGAGCCGAGAAAGATCCAGTCCCTGCTCTGCTGCCAGGTGACGGGCCTTGGGCGAGGCGAGGATCGGGCCATTGATGGCGCGCTTCGGAGCTTGCACCTTGGTCGGGGCAGGTTTCGTGCCGGCCGGGGCCGCTGCGGGTTTTATGGCGGGCGCGGGTTTCTTTTCAGCAGCCGGTGCCGGGGCCTTTGCTGCGGGAGTGGCCTTCATGCTGCGTTGCACCGGGCTTTCCGGCTTCGCCGCGGAGATGACCGCGATCACCGCACCAACCGGGGCTTCCTCGCCCGCCTCGGCGTAAAGGGCGGCGACATAGCCGTCATGCCCAGCCTCGACATCCATAGTGGCCTTGTCGGTCTCGACCTCAAAAAGTACGTCCGCCGCCGACACCACATCGCCCGGTGCCTTGTGCCAGGCGATGATCACGCCGCTGTCCTGCGCCATGCCGAGGGCGGGCATGATGACTTCTTCGCCCGCGACGGGGGCGTCGTCTGGCAGATCTTTCTCCGGGGCCGGGGGGGGCGCGTTCCGCCTGAGTCAAGGCCTCCTCGGCACTGTCGCCGATCAGGGCAATCACGTCGCCGACCGGCACCTCGGTGCCCGCCGCGTGGCGGATCTGGGTGACGACGCCGTCGGCGCCGGCGGGCACCTCCACAGTGGATTTGTCGGTCTCGACCTCGAACAGCACGTCATCGGCCTTCACCGTGTCGCCCGACGATCTGTGCCAGGCGACGATGAGCCCGGTGTCCTGCACCATGCCCAGGGCTAGCATGATCACCTCATGCGGCATGGATCAGCTCCCCCCGGCAGATCTTGCGGGCGGCCTCGGCCACGCGTTCGGGTGTCGGCACGGTGATATCCTCGAGGACCGGCGAGAACGGCACCGGGACGTCCAGCGCCCCCATGCGGATCACCGGCGCATCGAGGTGATAGAAGGCCTTCTCGCTGATCCGGCTGGCGATCTCGGCGGTGGTACCGAAGCTCTGGTGACCCTCGTCCACGACAATCGCGCGGCTGGTCTTTCGGACCGAGGCGAGGATCGTCTTCTCGTCCAGGGGCACGATGGTGCGCGGGTCGATGACCTCGGCACTGATCCCGTCGGCGGCCAGCATCTCGGCAGCCTTGAGGCAGACCTGCGCCATAGACGAGGTGCCGACGAGGGTGACGTCGGTGCCTTCGCGCAGGATGTTCGCCTCGCCGAAGGGGATCAGGTATTCCTCTTCCGGCACCGGGGCCTTGTCATTGTACACCAGCTTGTCTTCGAAGATCACCACCGGGTTGTTGTCGCGGATGGCGGTCTTCATCAGGCCCTTGGCCTCGTAGGCGGAGGACGGCAGCGCTACCTTCACCCCCAGTATATGAGCGACCAGCGCGTGCAGCGACTGGCTGTGCTGGGCGGCGGAGCGGCGGGTGGCGCCGAGGTTGGTGCGTAGCACCAGGGGCACGTTCAGCTTGCCGTCAGACATGTAGTGGATCTTGGCCGCCTGATTGCAGAGCTGATCCATCACCAGATAGAGGAAATCGCCGAACATCAGGTCGACGACGGGCCGCGTGCCGGTCATCGCCGCGCCGGAGCGCAACCAACATCGTGGAAATACCTATCGAGGATCAGGCGGCGACCGAAAACTTCGCCCTGGGCGAGTTCGAGGCGCTCGGATTCATGGCGGCGCCGATCGGTCTGGTGATCACCGAAAACTGGGTGATCCAGGCCTGCAACACCGCCTTCGCCGACATGTTCGGCTAACGCGTGGCCGATCTGCGCAACCAGAGCTTCGCCATCCTCTATGCGTCCAAGCTGGACTTCGTGCAGATCCGCGCCGGGCGCCGAGGTGCTGCTAGCCTAGATCGTGGTGACGCAACGACGACAGCAGCGTCGTCGTCGAGGTGCCCAGATGCTGCCGCGCCGCCGCCACCGCAGCCGGACCGTCGCGGGCCTCAAGCGCATCGATGATCGCCAGATGCTCGCCGATCGCGGCAGCGTTGCGGGCCTTTTCCCCGGTCTTGTCCCACATGTAATGGTAGTGGAAGATCAATGAGATGACCTTCTGGAACTCGGCCGCGAAACGGTTGTGGACCACCGAATTTATCGCCTCGTGGAAGCGTTGGTCGAGCTTTGGGAATTCGTGATATTCGGTCTCGATCTGCGCGCCCAAGGCCAGATGGTTGCGGCGCAGCTCGGCCAAGCGGGGCCAGATCGGGTGGCCGACCGGCGCCTCGGCCGCACGGCTGATGGCGTCCAGCTCGATCACCTGGCGGAAATCCGACAGCTCGACCGCGAACTCCTTGGTAAAGCCCAGCAGCATCCAGCCCCCCTGACGCCGCCGCGCCACCAGACCGAACCGGCTGAGGCCCGCTAGGAATTCCTTCAGCTCATGCTGAGGCACCTCGAACCGGCGCGACAATTCCGCGACCGACAGCGGCGTGTTCGCCGGTACGTCGAACCGCAACACCCAATCGAGAAACCGCTGCTCCAGCTCCGCGCCCGTCGTGGTGCCTTCCGCAAGGACGATCCGGTCATCCGCCGTAGGCAGGCGCAGCAGATGCTTTTCGCGCCCCTCCCAGGCGATCACCCCCTGTTCGCGCAGCCGGGTCAGGCAGCGGCGTATCACCGTGCGGCTGACCCCCGCGGTCTCGCACAGCGCGCTTTCCGCCGGCAGCGAGGCGCCGATCGCCAGCCCGCCGCAATAGTCGAGCAGCCGGTTGAAGGCTTCGCGGTAGCGCGTGTCACTGCGTGCCATCGGCCTGATCCCCTGCCCGGTTTTCGTCCCGGCAGGCACCCTTTGCTGCGGCACCGTCCAGATTGTCCGAAATTATAAAAAACACTTGACCAGAATCAAGGGCGTGCCGATGAGTATTAAATAATTAAAACCACGCAGGAATGAGAGGCAATGCCGGCATCCGCACTGCCCCCGGGCGCGTTCAAGATCGCGGCTCAGGATTGGACCCCGGCGCCTCGCCCCCCCGCGCGCCGCAAAGATCCATGTACACCTTAGGCCAAACCGATGAACCATACCCAGACCGCCCTGCGCCTGCATGAGGCCGACAATGTCATGGTCGCGCTGCGCGCCCTGCCCCCCGGCGCCGACCTTGGCGGCGGGCTGACCACCGCCGAGGCGAT
>CAJYAD010000044.1 GCA_913064775.1 uncultured Albidovulum sp.
GGCGGACAGGAAGATATGCATGGCGGCGAAGGGCTCCCAGAGATGAATCCTCCATCCAGAATCCATCTCGCCGGCAGCCGCAAGGGGCGCCCCTCATGCTCTCAGCTCCAAATGCGATTCCCCTGAGAGTGCCCGGCCAAGGTATCACGCGGCGCGGAAGGCCTCGTTGCGTGCCATGGCACCAGCAGTGATCACCTTCCAGGGCTTGGCGTTCCTGCGGGGAGGAATGACGGCATGAGCGCCGCGGTCGGCGATGGCGTCATGGCATTTCCGGGTGTCATACGCGCCATCTGACGTGACGCTGCCGATCTCCTGATCCTCCGGGATCTGGTCGAGCAGATCGGGCAGCACCCCTCGCAGGTTCGCTCGAACCGGTGGCGCTTACCGGCTCGACATCGCCGATATGGCTGCCGGTGATCTCGACGGCCCGGATCTCCAGCGTTTGCTCGTCGATCCCAAGGTGGATCTCGCGCCAGACCCGTCGTTTGGCGCCGCCATGCTTGCGGGCATGCCACTCACCTTCGCCCGCGACTTTGATGCCCGTGCTGTCGATTAAAAGGTGCAGTGGCCCCTTGGACCCGCGATAGGGGATATTCACCGCCAGGGTCTTCTGACGACGGGAAAGCGTGCTGAAGTCGGACACCGTCCAGTCGAGGCCGACCAACCGAAGCAGGCTCTCGACGAAGCCGGTCGTTTGGCGGAGCGCCATGCCGAATAGCACCTTCATGGAGAGGCAGGTCTGGATGGCCGCGTCGCTGAAGCTCTGCTGGCGGCCACGCCTGCCGGTCGGCACAGCCTCCCAGTTCATCTCGGGATCGAGCCAGATGGGCCCCGCGGAATTCATCACCGACGACGGGATTGACGTGCGTCCGCATCCGCATATCGGCCTCGGCACCGTCACATATCTTTACCAGGGGGAGTTCGAGCACCGCGACAGCCTCGGCACCCACCAGATGATCTATCCCGGCGAGGTGAACTGGATGCTCGCGGGGCGCGGAGTCACCCATTCCGAACGCACCAGCGCCGAGACCCGCGCCAAGCCGGGACAGAAGCTGTTCGGCATCCAGACATGGATCGCCCTGCCCGAAGACCGCGAGGAAATGGCCCCGGGTTTCGAGCACCACAAGAAGGAGGCTCTTCCGGTTCTCCGCGACGGTGGGGCCGAGGCGCGGCTGATCCTCGGAACGGCCTATGGCGAGGCCAGCCCCGTGACGATGCAGTCCGAGACCTTCTACCTCGATGTAGTACTGTCGCCCGGCGCGTCCTTCCCCCTGCCCGACGATCACGAGGACCGCGGCCTCTACATCACCGAGGGCGAGATCGAGGTGGCGGGAGAAAAGTTCGAGGCCGGGCGGATGATGGTGTTCCGCCCCGGCGACCGGATTTCGGCCAAGGCCGGGCAGCGCGGCGCGCGGCTGATGGCTCTTGGCGGCGCGACGCTGAACGAGCAGCGCTACATCTGGTGGAACTTCGTCTCCTCCTCGAAGGACCGGATCGAGGAGGCGAAGGAGGCCTGGAAAGCGGCCGACTGGACCGGCGGCCCCTTCCATCTGCCGCCCGGAGACGAGGCGGAGTTCATTCCCTTCCCGGAAGAGCTGGAGCGCACGCGCCCCAAGGAATGGTAACCACGCCGCCGCACGCCCTCTGCGCGCGGCGCTTTCCCGAGGTCGCGCAAGGAGCGGAACGATGACAAGCGGCATCCACCATGTCACCGCGATCACTCGCCGGGTGCAGGACAACGTCGATTTCTACGCGGGCTTCCTCGGCCTGCGGCTAGCGAAGCGGACCGCCGGGTTCGAGGACGCCACGCAGCTTCATCTGTTCTACGGCGACGCCCTCGGCAGCCCCGGGTCTCTGCTCACCTTCCTGGTCTGGGAGGACGGCGCCCCCGGGCGGGTCGGCCACGGCCAGGTCGGAGAGATCGCCCTTGCGGTGCCGTCGGCCAGCCTTGGCGACTGGCTGGGCCGGGCGATCGCCGCCCGCGTTCCTGTCGAGGGGCCGCAGCGCGAGATGGGCGAGTCGGTGCTGCGCCTCAAGGATCCCGACGGGATCATCGTCAAGCTGGTCGGGGCGGAGCTTCCGGCCCGCGCCCCACTGCCCGATGCAATCGCGCCCACCCGGGTCCGCGGGGTCACCCTGTTCAGCGAACGGCCCGACGAGACGGCGGCCTTCGTGGCCCGCTTCGGCTATCGCCCGGGCCGGCGGGAGGGGGCGATCCGGCGCATGCTGTCGGACAGCGATGCCGTCGACATCCGCGATACCACCGGCTTCTTCGCCGGCATCCCGGGCACCGGGATCTTCGATCACGTCGCCTTCCGGGCCGCCGACGATGCGGCTCTCGAAGCGATGCACCGGGCCTTGGCAAGCGAAGGTCCGACGCAGGTGCACGACAGGAAATACTTCCGCTCACTCTACGTGCGCGACCCGGCGGGGATCCTGTTCGAACACGCGACCGACGCGCCGGGCTTCACCCTCGACGAGGCGCCCGAGCATTTGGGCGAGACGCTCTTCGTGCCGCCCGCCGACGCCTCGCGGGAGGCCGCGCTGCGAGTCATGTTGCCGCAATTCGCAGACCCCGGCGCCGAGCGGCCACCTCGTCGCGAATTGCCATTTGTACATCGCTTTCACCACCCCCGGAATCCGGACGGTTCTGTAATCCTGACGCTCCACGGCAGCGGGGGCGCCGAGGCGGACCTGTTTCCCCTAGGCCATGCGGTGAACTCACGCGCAACGCTGCTGGGCGTGCGCGGGCGGGCCACGGAAGAGGGCATCGCCCGCTGGTTTCGTCGGCTCGGCCCGAGCCGTTTCGACCAGGCCGACATCCGCGCCGAGGCGGAGGCCTTCGCCGCCTTCATTGACGGGGCAGTCCGCGGCTATGGTATCGACCCGGCGCAACTGACGGTGCTTGGCCATTCCAACGGGGCTAATTTCGCCGCCGCAGTCCTGGCCCTGCACCCCGGGCTCATCCGCCGCGCGGTGCTGCTCCGGCCCCTGGCCGTGCTGGACGATCTGCCCGCGGCCGATCTGACCGGCACCCGGGCGCTTGTCCTCACCGGCGCACAAGATCCCGATGCGCCCAAGGCCGAGCGGTTGACCAGTTGGCTGACGCAGAGCCGTGCCACGCTGGATGCACGGGTCATCGCCGCTGGACATGCACTGAGCGACCCGGACCGCCAAGCGATCAGAGACTGGATGGTGCACGAGGCGGACTGAAAGCGGATCGCCCCTGTGACACCGCTACCCGCAGGCCTTAGCCGATGCTTGCGGCGAAGCCCTTGAGGAAGGCGCGCAGCATCTCGCGAGTCTTGTCGTCAGTGAGGTTGCCGTCGTCATCAAAAACCTGCCCCGCGCGCGAAACCATCAGCCGCCCCTCCTGCCAAGGGCGCGTACCAAGTGTGCGCAGCACCGGCAACCAGTGCGACTGCGACAGGATCGTGCCGAAACCGCCCGGCGACGCCCCGATTACCGCGACCGGCTTGCCCTTGAACAGCCCGAGGCCTGAACCGCGGGACATCCAGTCGATGACGTTCTTGAAGACCCCGGGAATGCCGTTGTTATATTCAGGCGTCACCAGCAATAATCCGTCGGCGGCCTCGAGTTGCGCCTGAAGCTCCTGCACCGCGGCAGGCAGGCCAGTCGCGGCCTCCTCGTCGGCGTTGTAGAGCGGCACCCCAGCAATCTTTCCAGCCCGGATCAAGAGCCCATCCGGGCATTCCTCGATCGCCGCACGCAGGAGACCCCCGTTGAAAGAGGTCCTGCGCAGGCTGCCTGCAAGGCCGAGTAGTGCTGGCATTCGCAACCTCCTGTCCGCGACGCACCCCAATCTGCCTTTGCGGCGCCTTGCGCCGGGCAGCATCGCATTGCACGTTCAGAGGATCGCCAACCATTTGCAAGATGTTCTTAAGTTCACGGCACGCTCACCGTGTGAGCCTGTTTACAGCCATGACCCAAGAGAACCGCGCCCCAGACCGTTGGCTTTTCAATCTAAACGCAGACCCTTTTGGAGTTGTGAGCGGCGTTTCGAGAGTCCCCGGGCAATGCTGCGCAAGTCATCGTTTGGGCTTAATAGGCCTTTCCATGGTCGTTCGGCCCAACGCCAGGTGTGCATTCCCTGGACGCTTCCTCTATCCCTGTTCGCTCAGTAAATTACCCTGATCCCTGCGAAAAAGTTCCCTGTTTCATTGCGCAGGGAATTTACCCACAAAACATTGTAAACAGGCCTGTATTCGAGGCGCCTTCGGTGCCAATGACGCGAAAACTGCACGGAATCCCTATTAATTTCACTGTTTGCAGGGAATTTGGCGGAGACTGGATAGCTCCAGACTGCCACCACAGCCAGCTTTTACCAGATTTCCAATAAAACAAGGGCCTCAAGCCCTCGTTCGAGTCCCCGTGTGTCACAGTTGCCAGAAACTGTAACACACAGTGTGACACACAGTCGGCGGCGTCCCCGGCTTTCCCTCTCCCGCAAGCACCCGTTCTCGGCCGGCCCCTACATGATGCGCCGCGGCCGGATCTTCTATTTCCGCAAGCGCCTGCCCCTCACCGGAGCAAAGCGCGATTCAAACCATTTTCTGTGTTTTTCGCTACGCACCGATCTCCCCCTCGACGCCGTGAAGCGCGCAGCCGCGCTGCTCACGGTCTACGAGCGAGAGGAAGAGAAGATCGTGGACGCTATCCTGAAAGACGCCCTGGCCCCGGAAGACGCCAAGGCCCTGTTGACCGAAATCCTGCGCGCGGAACTCAAGCGCCTCCTTGGACTGCAAACGAACATGGCAGGGACCAGCGAGGGCGATCTCGACACGCGCATCGCTGAACTGGAAGTGGAGAACAAGTCGCTCCGTCGTGCCGCGCGCAGCGGGAATTGGGATGGTGTCCGCGACCTGCTGGCGGCCGCGACCAAGCTCATCGGCATCTCGGTCCCCGCCACCCTCGACACCGATGTCGGCCGCCAGGCCACCGCATTGAAGCGCCGGCTGAACGAGGTCGAGATGGAGGTGCTGGAAGGCGACGACCTGCGTCTCAGTGCCAAGCCGCTTCTGGCCGACAACGGGATCAGCGATCTCGACAAATTCGTCGCCAAGCCGGTGCTCTTGTCCGCGGCGATCGAGAAGACCTTCGACCTCTATCCCTCTGCCGGTATGCGTGGGAACACCAACGCCTTGAAGACCCTTGCTCTCGAGTTCTTCGGTGACGTTCCGGTGTCCACCCTGACCGAAGCGCGGCAAAAGGAGTTTTTCGCATGGATGGCCCGTTTGCCCAAGAACCACGGGAAAAGCCATGGCAAGAACCGCTTCACCTCCAAGGGCGAGACACTGACCAAGGAGTTCGAAATTTCCAAAGCAGACGCGAAGGACGCGGCAATCATTGAAGAAATCCGCGGCCGCAACGATCTGCCCATCGCCGAGAAACGCGCGCTTCTCGCCGAGCGGCTCGTGCCCCGCCTCACCCTGGCGACTATCGAGCGCAACCAAGGTGGTTTGAAGCGGTTGCTCTTGTCTGCGCAAGAGCTTGGCGCCAACGTTCCCGAGGTTCTCTCCCTCAAGAAGATCAAACAGCAACTGGCGTCCGAAGCGCCCAAGGATCCGCTTTATGTTCGGGTCACCAAGCCGAAAACCCGCCAACCGTGGTCTTCGGAACATCTCGCAGCTTTCTTCATGTCGCCGATCTTCACTGGCGCCTTCTCCGAACATCGCCGCTGGCGGCGCGGCAAACTGATCAAACGCGATGCGACCTATTGGGTGCCGCTCATCCTTCTCTGCCTTGGCTCGCGGATCGAGGAGATCTTGCTGCTGAAACGGACCGACGTCCTCTTGCGCAACGGATACTACTGCTTCGCACTCAACCAGGGTCCTGAGCAGATTGGTAAAACCAAGAGCAGCAAACGCACGCTGCCGATCCCTCAACTTCTCCTCGAACTGGGCTTCGTCGAATGGTTCCAGGCTCTGCCCGAAGATCACGGCATCCTGCTGTTTCCGGAGGCCGCATGGCGGTCTTCGACGGCCGACGTCACCAGCGCGTTCAGCAAGCACCTGCGCCGGGTTCTTTCGCGCCTCGGTGTCGCTGATTTCGACGAGGATCTCTACGCCGCGCGGATGACCTTTTCGAGCATGCTCAACGCCGCGTCTGTCCCAGAGGGCCAGCGCCAAGCCATTGCCGGCCATCAGTCCGGCTCCATCCTGAACTGCCACTACACTGCTCATAACGTCGGCGACCTGAAGATCGCGATGGACAAGGCCAACTTCCAGGTCGAGATCCGCTATCGCAAGGAATATGGCTTTCCAGTGATTTGCGGCTGCAGCCTGAAGAAGGAAGCCGCCTTCCGCGCCGAGGTCACTCTCGCTGACAACAACGAAGCCGAAATGATCCGTCTCTTCAACGAGACGAGCGCTCAACCAGTCTTCGGGTATGACAGAGCTGAAGCGTCTTCGCTTTCGGATCGGAAAGCGCGAGCGACCGAACTCCGCCGCAAGATTGGTGAAAGCCCTGTGAAATTGCCCCAAAATGGCTCGAGGCGCGTTGCTTTCGAGCACTTCTTGGCTCTCGGATCTGCTTGACATAAAGCCCTTCACGGTTGAGACGCACACCGAACTCGAAAACGGCAGGCCGGAATACCCGGCCTGCCATTTGCTTTCACTCGGCCGCATAAGCCGCCGGACAACGGCGCAACGTCGACAGCTGCCGCTCCGCCTCAAACGTGTCGATCACGCTCTGCCGAAGCCTGCGGAACATCCGCAGCTGCTCCCAGAGCAGCCGCAGACCCTCGAGTTCCTCGTCGAGGAAGAAGTAGTCGGTGGTGTCGCAGTGCAGCGCGATGCGACGATAGCCGGGCACTCGGTCGGAAAGAACGCCGAGGATCCAGCACCGGAGGGTTTCGAGCGCGGGCTCTTCGTTTGCACGGTAGAGATGACCGGCGCCGAAAGCTTCGAACATCGCGCGAATGCGGCTGGCATCATGCCCGAGATCGAGCGCGACATCGGCGAAAAGCGCCTCCAGTTCGCGTGCGGCTTCGATCGCCGCGAGAGCAGTGTTTTCGAGGGTGGTATTGGAGGAGAAAGAACGCATGGAGAACTCCTGTGCGTATCGACGGGCACGCTCGCCTGTCGTTCAAGACCGCACCGCCACTGGGCAGCGGCGCGGAGTTTGCGTTCAGGCGGCATGAGCCTGGGGGGTGAAAGCCGATGCTTCCTCTTCCCGCACTGCGGAGAGACGGTCCGCAAACGCGTCCGTCAGCAGGCAGATTTCCTCGACGACCGGATCCCAAGGTTCGATGGTGGCAAAACGTGCAGCTTCCAGTCGATCGACGTCATGGACGTGTTCGAGAGTGAGCAACTCTTCGAGCCAGCGCAGTTCCCGACCCAAGCGCCGGGAGACCGGCACAGGCTCCGCCAGATCATGGGCAAGCGCCACAACACGCCGCACGGCATCGGGGCCGCCAAGGAGTTCTGCGGCATTGCGGAGGGCATCGAAATACTCGGCAAAAAAGGTCGCGAGAGAGATGCGCGCGATCGGCATCATGCGATGGTGGAACATGACAGAGACCTCCTGTCATGCCGCGCAGTCGACTGCTGCGCGGCTTCAAGAACGGCCTGTGGGCGTCCTTTCTCCCCGCCGTGAGGGTGTTGAGTTGAAATCCTGGCCTGAAGGACAGCGAGCTTCACCAGGAAGGCTCGCTGACCGTCTGGCCGGGTGGACCACGACCTCCCGGTTTCCGACGAGGAGCGTTATTCCTCTTGAGGCGGCTCGGGGTGGTCGAGCGTCTCGAGCAATGCGCGGATGCGCTTGTCGCCGAGCACGCCCGACTCCTCGATCGCCTGCCCGATTCTGACCCAATGCATCGCCTTGCCGACAAGGGTCCTCCCCTGCACCGCCGCTTCGCGTCGCAATGCGATCATCATATCTTCAGGCAGCCGAATACTTCGCGCCATCACATTCTCCTTTTCGTTCAATCCATCGGGCCTGGGATCACCTTCTCAACCCCAGAAGCGTCACGTTGGGTTTCCGCACTGCCATTCGCCCTAAGGGGCGGTGGTGTCTTCCGGGGCGCGCTTCAACTTGAGAGCGCGCCCCGGAAGACATCACCGGCTTCGCAAAGATGACCGCCTTGCTTCGGCCATTTGTTCGCTTAATGTTCTTGCATGAGTCGACGTTCCACTCCCCAGGCCCAGCTTGACGAGAAGGCCTTCCCCGTCCGCATTCGCGTGCGCGTGCCGGAGGCCGGGTTCGGCACGCAAATGGGGCCGCTTCGCGACTGGCTCGAACGCCGTGTCGGTCGTGGCGATTATGCGTGGCATGCTGGTGGCCGTGTCGGCGGCGCCGACGCCGTGGCGATCTACTTCCGCGATGCCGTGCCCGCCGCCGCGTTTCTTGCGGCATTTCCCCTGGAACTGGCGGATGGCACAGTCGATGAAGCCTACAGCTCGCCCGATCATCCCTTCGGCCGCAGAGAGGATCCCGCGATGTGCAATCTCTATTCGATGACAAAAGGCCAGGAGGCGATCCGGCGCATCGTCGATGGCCTGACCGATAGGGCGGGCAATCTGCCCGCGCTCGACGAGATCTACCCCGATCATGAGGCGCCCATCGTTCGCAACGGTCCTGACGGGCCCGAACTCGTGCGGGCGCGCTGGGGCATGCCCAAGCCGACGTTCGCGCTGAAGGGCAAGAACGTCGACAGCGGCGTGACCAACGTGCGCAACACCGGCTCGCCGCACTGGCGGCGCTGGCTCGGGCCGGAGCATCGCTGCTTGGTCCCATGGACGGCGTTTTCCGAACCGGGGCGCGATGCCGAGGGCAGGTTTCAGCCCATCTGGTTCGCGCTCGGCGAGGACCAGCCGCTCGCCTTCTTCGCCGGGATCACGGTTTCGGGCTGGACCTCTGTGCGCAAGATCCGAGAGGGCGAGGTGACCGCCGATCTCCACGCGTTTCTGACGACCGAGCCGAATGCCGAAGTCGCGAAAGTGCATCCGAAAGCGATGCCCGTCATTCTGCGCGACCCGGCGGAGTGGGCAACCTGGCTGTCTGCTCCCTGGGAAGAAGCCTGGAAGCTGCAGAGGCCCCTGCCCGACGGGTCGCTGAGCATCCTGTCGGAAGCCGCGCAGGGGTGATGTCCGGCCGCGCACCGCGCGGGGTTGAAGTTTTGGCCCCGCCGGTCCGGCAGTTGAGGGAAGTTGAGGAAGTGGGCGGAAAAGGTTGAGGAGGGGTCAAAGTCATCCCATGCGGGTGATCCCTTCCCGTTTTCAACCCCCTGTGGAAGTTGCGGAAATAAGGGAAGAAAACGGCCGTCAGGGGAAGTCGCCAGTTCCCCCTCAGAGGAGCAGATCGACCGGCGCGGAACGACGGCTATCGACGTAGTCACCGTATTCCTGGGCGACTTGGAAACCCTCCGAATGATCATAGTGGCGCTGCGTGGTTGCGAGATCGCGATGTCCGAGCACTGCGGGGGCCAGACGCCCCCCATTCGGCATCGTTTCCGAGATCTCGGTCGCCACGTTGTCGCGGAAGCGATGGATCGAGATCCGCACGCCGAATTCCTGAAGCGTCAGGTCGCCGGCGAGACGTCCGATCTGGGCTTCACCGATGCCGTGCGTGGGCGCGTGGAACGACGGAAACAGCAGTTTGCCGTCGTCGAAGAGCGGACGATCTTCCAAGGCATATTCGGACAACGCAGCGGAGAGGTCGGCGTTGCTGAGCACCTTGTCATAAGGATGTGCTTCCTTTTGCCCCTCGGGCTGCTTGATGAAGCGACCGGGGATATGCACATGGATCGCTTTCTTATCGAGAAGAGTCAGTGTCCGCTCGAATTCCAGAGCAGACAGAGCGCGGGCACGCTGCGGGAGTGAAATGCCCGTCGCGAGAAGAATGCCGTTGCGGAAGTCGAGGGCCGCACGCACGCCTCGCGTGCGCCTTGCCCTCGCCCGCGCCATCAGGTCGAAGCCCAGATCGTAGATCGCGGTGCCGGAAACAAGCTGCGAACCGGTCTTGGTCGGGGTGCCCTCGCGATCGCCACGTTCACGCCAGTCACGCAGGACGAACTCGCAGCCGTCAGATGAGAATCCGGGGAAGATCACGGTGGCAAAGCCGGTGTAGATACGGCTCAAATAGTGCGCGACGCTCGCGGCGGAGGCGGGATCTTCAGTCCGTGCATTGAGACTGCGTGCAAAAGCCTCGAAGGCGCTGCCTGTCGGCAGTTTGTCAAGGCCGCTCTGGTCACAGAACCGCTTCCACGCGGTCAATGCGCGGGCGACCGCCGCGAGATGGCTTGCACTCCAGCGCTCCACCCGTTTCGCTATGCGGCGCCCGTCCCGTGAAAGTTCCATATGCAGACGCATGGGCTGTTGCCAGGCCTCCGGCAGGCGTGAAATCGCCCGATCCGCGCGGCCCCATTCATCCATCGACGGAGTCTTCATGGTCACCCGCGAGTCCCGCAGAACCGTCGCGAAATGCGACGTCTCCGCCGCGCCCCAGAGACGCGAAGCGGCGATCTGGAGGTAAGCGAAATCCGTGCCTGCCGCGGCGAGACCGTCTGCGGTGATACGGGCCGCAAGGTAGGTGGTGAGTTCGGCCTTGGCCGGAAGGGTTACCTCGACACTCTGCCGCCAGTCCAGGAAGTTCGAAAGAGCGTCGCGGATCGCAGTGCGATTGAGGGAAGGCTCGCTCCGAGCGATGCGGCGCGACAGGGTATCCGCGAGTTGCGCGACACTGGGAAGGTCTTCGGTCATGACTTGTGGTCCCTCCACGGGCGAACGGTCCTCAGCGCCGGGGGCACTGACGGTTGGTGCACCGCGGAATGATCCAACCGCCTCTCCCACTGATGGGGGGCGCGGGCTTCGTCGAACCCGGCATATTGGCCGATCACCATGGCATGAGACCTGGAACCCAGGAATTCCCGAAACCGCGCCGAATTGTGGGTGGTCGCGTGCAGCAGATTCTGAGTGTGCTTGTTCATGTTTTTTCTCCAATGTGAAGGAGAACCGGGCCCGGCACCCAGCACTCCGGGCCCGATCTGGAACTACGCCGCCCGTCCCTCCAGCCACTCTTGCCAAGAATCGAGCGCGAGGTCCTCGTCGATCTCTGCGTAGTGGTTGATCGTCGTCTGCAGGGACTTGTGACCCAGCAGCTTCTGGACCTTGGGCAGGTTGTTGACATCCTCCTTCAGCCAGAACCAGCCGATCAGGTGGCGATAGAGGTGCGGATTGATCCGAACACCGACGGTCACGTGCACACGGCGTGTGAGCCGCTGAAGAATGCCCTTGTAGGGCTGGTTCGGTCGAAAGGTCCGGCGATCCTGCCCGGGGAAAAGGTATGGGTTCCGCTCGTCCCCCGACAGGAGCGCCTTCTCGCGGATCTTGTCGAGATAGCCACGAAGCAACCGGCTCGCCGAAACCCCGAGCGGGATCGGCAGATCCGGATCACTCTTCCCGCGCAACTTGACTTCGGTCGAAGGGATCACGATCGTCGCGAGGTCATTCTGCCAGCGGATCCAATCCAAGCGGATGCCGATGAGATTGGCGCTACGCGGTCCCCGCTTCAACATGATCGCATGCGCAAGCGCCAACATGACATCGCGGGCGAGCTCGGGATCGTAGACTTCCGTCGGCCGGGGCAGGAGGCCATGTTCGCGGCGATAGGCCTTGCGCCGGACATCGACCTTCCGGTTCACCTCGGACAAGATATGATCTGTCAAGTCAATGGTCGACTGAATCCTTTCCGGCGTGAATTGCTGCAGTTTGGCCTTGTTGCGCGCGGCGATCCCGCGCCGACCGGAAGAATGGCGCTTTATAAGCTTGCGAATGTCCTTGAGGCCCTCCGTGCCAACAAGAGTGAGACATTCTACGGGGTGAAGTTTACACTTGAGGGCGCAGGAGACCTATCCAATGGTAATGCCCGAACGCCTGCCCGCCGCCTTGACCGCCTCGCCTGGTCTTGAGCAATCGGAGATGGCATCTGCCCGCGTTGTTGCGGCGCCTGCTACAGCGACGCCCGAGCTGACCGATAGGCCGAAGCGGCGCAGCTTCACCGCGAAATACAAGCTGCGGATTCTTGAGGAGACGGACCGCGCTGTGGACACGGGCGGCGTTTCGGCGATTTTACGTCGGGAGGGCCTTTATTCTTCGGCTCTGACCGACTGGCGCAGGCATCGCGCTGCGGGCACGTTAGGTGCGCTGCAGCCGCGTGCGCGCGGTCCGGAAAAGGCTCCAGCCAACCCGCTGCAGGCAGATCTGGCCAAGGCCAATCGTGAGATTGCCGCGCTGCGCCGCCGTCTGGATCAGGCGGAAGCAATCATTGCGATCCAAAAAAAAGTTGCAGCCCTGCTGGACGAGTTGGAGCAGACGCCCGACGGCAGCGGCACGTCGTGATGGCGGCGGTTGTGGCTTTGCCCGCCCATACCGGCCTGACCACGGCTGCCTGTCTGGCACTGGAGGTGTCGCGGGCCAGCGTGCATCGGCACCGCGCGGCGCTTCTCGCCCCGCCTCGCGCGGGAAAGCCGCGCCAGCCTTCAGCGCGCGCCTTGCCGGAAATCGAGCGCGATCAGGTACTTGTTCATCTGCGCACACCCCGCTTCGCCGATCAGACCCCGACTGAGGTCTTTGCCACCTTGCTCGATGAAGGCGTCTATCTTTGCTCGATCCGCACGATGTATCGGATCCTTTCCGCGCAGGGTGAGGTTGCTGAACGCCGCCGCCAGCGCCGCCATCCGGTCTATCAGAAGCCCGAACTGCTGGCCGAGGGGCCCAATCAGGTCTGGTCCTGGGACATCACTAAGCTGAGGGGGCCGGTGAAATGGTCCTACTTCTATCTCTACGTCATCCTCGACATCTTCAGCCGCCGCGTGGTCGGCTGGCGGGTGGAACACGCCGAAAGTGCCCGCCAGTTCAAAGCCCTGTTCATCGACGCCATGACCAAACATGCCGTGCCGTCCGATCAGCTGACGTTGCATGCTGATCGCGGCGGCCCGATGAAGGCGAAGACGACCGCCCTGATGTTGGCCGATCTCGGCGTGGTCAAATCCCACAGCCGACCGCATACCTCGAATGACAACCCGTTCTCGGAAGCCCACTTCAAAACGCTGAAATATCAGCCGGAATTCCCAAAGCGGTTCGAGACCATCGACGAGGCCCGCGCGTTCTGCCGACGTTTCTTCGCATGGTATAACGAAGACCACCATCACGCCGGCATCGGCCTGATGACGCCCGACCAGATCCACTTCGGACAGGCCGACGCGATCTACGCCGCCCGCCAGGCCACCCTCGACGCGGCGTTTCTAAGCACACCTGAGCGGTTCGTCCGCCAGCCGCCAAAACCGCCACAGGTCCCGACCGCCGTCTGGATCAACCCGCCCAAACAAACCGAGTCCAACCAAGCCTAAAGTCCAAACGCCACCGTCTCAAAGTCGTTGACACGTTCCGAGGTCTCCCTTCTTCCGTTTGACAAACCCACTGGCGACTTTGCGGATAGTCTTGAGAACGCTTGCACGGTAATCGCTGTCGAACTCACCGCCCGTATTAGCGTCAGACAGGTAGTCGATCGCGTCGTCGAGAACATCGGGATCGGTGAGTTCTTCCAAAGTTTCGATCCGCTCATCCGTAGCAGCGACATAGGCCTTTGCCAGTGCAACGATATAACCCCGGCGTATCTCTGCCGTTCTCTCTGACCACTGGTCCTTTCCGGTCACGAAGCCGTGACGCCTGAGCACTTTGTCACGACGGCTCATGCCCGTGTTCGCCTCTTTCCCGCGCTTGGCGCGACGCTCTTGCCGTCGCTTTTTCTTCTCGGATTTCTCCTGTTGCGCATCCAGAGAGGCAATGAATTCGGCGCGGGTTTGTCCATCACGGGAAATCAGGCCCTGTGCCCAGGGTGAGACCCGCCGATCCCACTCCGCGAGCAGCCCCGCGATCTCGGCATCCGGAACCCTGAACTTGTCGCGGCCATCCGGAAAGGGATGCCGAACAGCCTTGCAGCCGAAGCGGCTGAAACGCGGATCGTCCGCGAGAACGCTGACCAGATTGGCGACGCGCTTGACGTGCTTGCGGCACTTCTCCTCGGACTTCGAGCCGGCCGCGTTCCTTGCGTGGAAGTAATCCAGGAGCGTTGCCTCGGTCACGTCGAACGGCTGAAACTTGCGGTCCGCGAGGTAGACGAGGAAAGGGCCAGAGGCGAGCTTCAGGTCCTGCTTCAGTTCGCTGACGCGGATCTCGTCTCGCAACTCCGCCCAAATTTCACCGACGTCCATGACACTGCGTGGTCGGGTCCTCCCCCCGGCCTCGTCGAGAGCACCGAGGATCTCCGACTTGTAGGTCGCGAAGCTGCCATGCGTCAGGCCCACCTCGGCCGGAGTGGAGCATGCGAAGAAGTCGAGGACGTCAGCCCGGCAGACGGCGCGCGTCTGGGCGACCCAGCCGGTTTTTCTGAGGAGCCACTTGATCCGCTTGATCTGGCGCTCGGCCTTGGGGACATCCTGGCCCTGAGCCCGCCGTTTCTCGAGTGCCCCCAGGAGATCCGCGTAGCTCCGCGTCGAAAAGTCCGCGAGCGCCATGAGGTCAAGACCGGTTTCCGCCGACAGTCGCGCCAAGGTGCTGTGGCGCGGCCGAATGCCGGGAATGGTCAGGATGTCGGACACCGCTTTGGCGTTGAGACCGGCACTGAGGGACAGGGCGCGCTGCGACATGCCGTGTTCGTCGAGATAGGCCCTGAGAGCGTCTTGGATAGTCATTGTGTCATCCTCGATTGGCTGACGGCTCATTCGACATCGAGGTCCGGCCGTCCGCCCTGCGGCCGGACTCGATGTTCGAAGAGCACCAGCCAGTCCTCGCGGACCTGCCATTTTTTACCCAAGCGCCCTGCTGGAAGTTTCACGAGGCGGCCGTTCGCGGGGCAGCCATGATTGATCCAATCCCGGATCGTTCGTGGGTGGCAACGAAACCGCAGCGCGACCTCTTTCACCGTGTAGAAACGCGGAAGATCAATGCCCTCGATCGGGTCAGGCCGCGGGCCGTTGCCCGTCCCTTTCTTGTCACCCGCCATGGACACCTCCCCGCCGCACGAACCCCTCGACCTCATCGGGCAACCATCGTTGTGACCGGCCGATCGAAACGGGCTTCAGAGTCCCTCTCTCAGAAAGGTTCCGCACCTCGCGAGGCGAGCAACAAAGCCGGGCCGCAACCTCGTGCAGGGTCAGGAGTGGCTGATTGTCGGCGCCATCGCCTGACGAATTCAGGGGCATCGGAAGCGCGTCGGCGGGCAGCACTAGCGTCGGTCCGATGCGAACAGCGGTCAGTTTGCCATCTTCGATGAGCCGTCTGACCGTGCGCGGCGATACGGCAAGAAGTCGAGCAGCTTCGCTCAACGGGATGGGGATCAAACCTCTGTTTTCCATGTGTTTCCTCCAGTGTTCGTGACATCTGGAAGGGAGATGGGTCGAACTCGGACGAACAAAAATAAAAGGGGGTGTCCGCAAACCGTGTTGGTGAACTTCCTACTGGAGCAATATAGCCAATATGTCTTCGCCTTTTGAGCGGAGGATGCCCTTGCTACACCACGATTTTCGCCGTCTTCTCGATACTCTCGGCGAGCTGAATCCAGCTCAGATCGAGGATGCTCAAACGAAAATCCGAGACCTCCGGAGAAAGACGGAAGCGATCTCGGAGATCGAAGCACGGACAAGCCAGGACCACATGTGCCCATTCTGCGGTTGTGGGCGACGGCAGAAGTGGGGACGGACTCGCACGAAGATCCAGCGCTATCGCTGCAATGATTGCCAGAAGACCTATTCGGGGCGGACCGGATCTGCCATTGGCCGCCTTCATCGGCCAGACCTCTTCATGGTCGTCCTCCGCGACATGCTGGGAACATCTGTGCCGCGGTCCGTGCGAAAGCTCGCCCGTCGGCTGGAACTCAACAAATATACGGTCTGGCGATGGCGGATGCTGGTGTTCTCGATCATCGGAAGCGGCACGGCGGAGAGTTTCTCCGGGATCGTGGAAGCCGACGAGACCTATCAGCGAGAGTCTCGCAAGGGCTCGCGGGAATGGGTCCGGCACTTCGCCGATCCGCTTAATTTCGTGAAGCCGCCTCGACCCAGGTGGGAGGATTTCACGACGAAGGGGATGAAGATGATGCGGGGCCTCTCGAAATGGCAACTACCCATTCTCACAGTCGCTGACCGCAGCGGCGCGCGTCTCTTCCAGCGCCTGTCGGATCGGAAAGCCGCGACGTTGGCGCGAGCGATGGCACCGTTGGTCCCTTGTGATGTCGTGCTCTGCTCAGATGGCGCCAGCGGCTACGCGAAACTTGCGGCGAGTAGCGGCATCGAACACTGCGTCGTCGGCAGCAAGTCCGGCACACGGGTCGCCGCCGGGTGCTACCACATCCAGACCGTAAACTCTCTCCATGCAGGCTACAACGAGTTCATCAGCCAATTTAGTGGGCCAGCCACGAAGAACCTCAACGGATACATCCGCTGGCTGGAGGTGCGGCTCGCGGGCATGCGACCGGCAGAAATAATCCGTGCATCGTAGACTTGATGTTGCGGCGGTCAGTCATCGGCTTCGAGCTTTGAGTGACCGATGCTGTGCTGCCCCTGATCGTCCGCATTGCTACCAATCGGCTATGGGCCGACCGTGGCTTCAAGCTCGCCTCGAACCATCACGCAGGTTGGGCCCGCATCCACACGGTCGGCGACCAAATCCCCTCGACCCAGCTCGCCTCATGATCGCCCGGCCAGGGGGGCATGGTCACGCAGATGAACTTCAACGGCTGATCTCCCACGCTTCGATACTGGAAGGCCGTGCCGACCGGAATGTCGATCGACACGCCCGGGAGCAGTGGCGTGATCCGTTCCTCGTTCCTATCCCGTCGCCAGATCTCGCCCTCGCCTTCGAGAACGAACCAAAACTCGCTGACGGTGGCATGAACCGTCGCCCTGTTGATTTGACCGGGTGGCACCGAGCTGTGGATCATGTTGCCCGTGGTCCCGTTCATGATGAAGCGGATATCGGCACCAGCCGGGGATTTCGCGTCCGGGGTTGGACGAAGTGATGTTTCCTTCATGGTCTCGCTTTCACGGCGCATTTTGTTCTCACTGGGCCGCCGCCACTATCCGGATTGTTGTGGGGTGGATTTGGAAGCGCTCAGCGCGGCCCAGGCCAAGGCAATGAACATCAGCATGAAGGCCACGATCAGCAGAGACAGGGCGCCCCAGCCATATTGTGAGACCAGGCTGCCGACCATCGGCGGGCCAAGGAAGGCGCCGATGCTTCCCAGTTGCGCGATCAACCCGTTTGCCGGCCCGATCCGGGTGGAGTGCGGCACCAGCCGGGGGATCGCGGAGAAGGTGAAGGCCATGAGGATACCGGAGCCGAACACCGCGACCGTTGCCGCGGCGATGGCAACGCTGGAACCGAAGCCGGGTTCGAAGGCGGGCAGCGCGCTCGCGAGCAGCAGGACGGCAGCGGCGGCGATGAGTGTGGCCGGGCTCAGCCGGCTGCCCAGCAGACCGTAGGCGAGGCTGCCGGCGATGCTGGCGAGCGCAATCAATCCGGTGGTGCTGCCCGCCCGGGCCGAGGTGAAACCGTGGGCTTCGATGAGGAAGGTCGGCAGCATGCTCAGGATAGACAGCGACAGAAGCGTGAGGCCAAGAAAGGCGCCGCCCAGCAACCATGTCGCGGTGCCGAGGCCTGCCGGTGCCCCGCTACGTTCCGGCAGCGGCCCGCGCGCTTCCCTCTCGGTCGGAAGCAGCAGGAACCCGACCACCGCCGTGGCTGCCACGAGGCCGCCGTTCGCGGCGAACCAGCCGCGCCATCCCCAGGCCTGGGCGAGCGTGCCACCGGCAATCGCGGCGAGGCTCAGCCCGAGGGTGAAGAACGTCCCCCAGAGCGCCAGCGCCGCTGGCTGGTTCCGCTCCGCGGCGTGCTCCGCGATGAAGGTTGGCGCCGCGACCACGATGGCGAGGTAGCCGATACCTTCGACGGCGCGCATCAGGATCAGAAATGTGGTGGACGGTGCCGATGCTGCCGCCAGAATGCTGAGCGCAAGCAGTCCGCCCCCGAGAAGCAGAACGGCGCGCGCGCCTCTGCGCCGCACCCAGAGACCTGCGGCTACCCCGAGCACCGCAGACGCCAGTGTGATCGTCGATATGGCCCAGCCGAGCGTGGGCAGGTTCATGGACAGCGCTTCGCGAAGCTGCGCTGTTGCCGGCGCGATCCGCCCGACCTGCGCCGCGCCGACGACGCCGATCACATAGGCCAGAAAAATCGCGCGCCAATTCGTGCTGGTCGCCATGCCCGCTCCCTTGCGATGTTCTTGTTCTTTTTGGCAGACAGGGTAGTTTCGAAGGGTAGCAAGAGCAATCTACTCTGCGGACTCGTGTAACGCTGCCTCTTGCAATGGCCTCAGCAAGGCCAGGCCGTGCAAGCGGAGTTCCATGCGGCGTGTAGCGATCGGAGGCTTTGTCCGCATAGAGAGCCAACACGCTTTGCGGACACCCCCAAATAAAATGCTGACTGAGCCTCAGACGGACAGACGGACCCCCCTAACGGGGGAAGTCCGTCTGTCCGTCTGAGGCCTCGATAGGCGCTCGAAGATTTTTTGTTCTGATTTTTTTTTGGATCAGCGCCGAGGGACCCAATTCCCGATGACCCGCGGACAAACTGTCCCACAATCAGCCAAAGGAACGAACATGAACTACTGTGATGACGACACCTTCGAGAGCCTTGATGAGGAGTTCCGCGACGCGCGGGACCATACGACGACGCTGAACTGGAACTACTGCGCGAAAGGCTTTCTGCGCCGTGGGGAGACGTCGGTGCTTTACGGCCCGTCGAACTGTGGCAAGTCGGCGTTGGTGTGCCATCTCGGCCACTGCGTGGTCACCGGCCGAAAATTCTTCGGTGCCCGGGTTAAGAAGGGAATGGTGATCCATGTCGGCGCCGAAGCCCCGGAGTCGATCCTCGATCGCATGCAGGCCTACGACATCCACCATCTGGACGCGGCCCCCTATCGCGTGAGGATGAAGCCCGTCGATCTCTCGCAGCCCGACGAGGTCAGCAAGTTCATCGCGAAGGTGAAGCGGCTTTGCCAGATGGCGGGCCAGGATGTCATCCTGATCGTCTTCGACACCCTCGCGCGGTCCATCGGCTTTCTCGACGAGAATTGCGCGAACGCAATGACGCAGATTGCCGAGGCCGTCGCCCTGATCGCGCGCGTCCTGAACGCGCATGTCATGCTCGTTCACCACACCGGCAAAGACGCGGATCGCGGCGGCCGGGGCAGCTCCGCGCTGCGAGGTGCCGTCGATTCGGAGCTTTCCCTGAAGCCGCTCGACGGCGGTGCGGTCGTCCTGTCGCACGAAAAGCAGCGGACGATGCCGAAGGGCCTCGCAGTCCAGTTCCGGATGGAAACCGTCGTTCTGGGCAAGGACGAGGATGGCGAAGATCGCACCACCGTGAAAGCCGTCGAACTGCCCCCGGTCCAGTATGCTTCCGACAAACGGAAGACCGCAATGGAGGCCAGTGGCTCCACGGTGGCAGTCCTGACCGCGCTGCACATTCGCCGATTGACTGGCGCGCATGCGAACGTCTCGTTCAGGCCCGGCGATCTGGTCGACACCCTTCCGGAAGAGCTGTTCGGTGGGATCGCCCACGAAAGTCGCGCTCGGAGCGTCTGCCGCGCCCTCGAAAAGCTCGCCTGTCGGAAGAACCCCCCGGTCGAAAAAGGCTCGGACGGGTGGCGGCTTGTTGGCCGCTCCAACAGTGCGAGCTCGGGCGAAGCTTAGGCCCGGGTTTTCGCTCTGCGTAGGCCCGCAGGTATTCCCACCACGAACTCAACCCCACAGGTTTCGCAAACCTGGTTTCGCAAACTGAAAGACAAACTTCCCATGAGCACGAAGAACGAAACGAAGCTCGCCGGCGGTCGGCCGCCGAAATACGCTCAGGAACAGGTGCGCGATGCCGTCCAGGCGCTTGTCGAAGAGGGTGTGTCGCTCGAACAGATCGACGCCAAGGCCGTCAAATCCAAGCTGTGCGCACTCCACGGCGTCAGCGAAGGCATCAATGCGCAGAGTCTGGAAGGGCCGGTCATGCTCGTGCTCGAAGACCTCGCCGATGAGGAGCAGCGGAACCTGCTCAAGGCGCTCCCCGATCCGGTGGCACCGGCGGTCGATGAGATCCTCACCGGAATGAAGCAGGATCTTCTCCTGCTCGTGGCGGGCCAGAACCCGCGCTACATCGTTGCGATCGGCGGCCAGCAGTTCCGAACCCTGCCGAACACCAGCGAGATCTATGGCCTGGGCGCGCTGTTCGGGAAGCAGGTTTCCTCCAGCTACAAGGCCTACCGCAAAGAACTCGCGGCCTACAGCTTCCAGGCCGCATGAGCTCTCGGCGCCACCCCGATCGAGGCGGCAGCTCTCGGCACCACCCCGATCGACGCGGCCCCCACCTACACCCATCCACGAAAGGGAACAAAATGACAAGATCCATCAACCTCGAAGCCGCTCAGGACGCCGAAACACTGCGCGGCCATTTCGTCCAACTCGACGGCGCCGAAGAGATCCCCGGAGACTGGCTCGCCGACCAGATCCGCAGCGAGCTCTTTTCAGCAGAGGGCCGAGAGCTTGACAGCGCAAAAGCCTGACGCACCGGAAGCCCTCAACCTACAACCGACAGGGAGAAAATCATGAAAGTGTATGTCATCAAACAAACTTGGTTTGTTTATGGGCGCGGGTCGAAAGATCGAAGCCAGCTCGTCGAAACTGCCGATGCCGATGGCCCCGCCGTTTTGTCTTTCAGATCGCGCGCAGCTGCGATGGCGTGGATCCGCGAGATGGATGGCCTACCAGCTTACTTGCATCACAACGAAAGCGCCGAGCCGCTCTACACCGTTCTGCGCACCGACAAACTTCCGAAATATCTCTCGGCCTCTGTCCATGTGTTTGGCCTTCTTGACAACGAATACGGGCGCCTGTCTGGCAGGTTCGCCGCCGAGCTCCCCGACGCCGCCGTGGCGAGCTTCTGAGAGGAGAAACGACATGCGGAACAACAACGCACTGGACGAGAAGCGCACCGCCGCCGCCGACGACCTCGCGGCCGAAAAGCTGATGAAGCGGACGCTCGCGGAGATCGTCGCGATGAAGAAGATCAGGCTCATCGACAAGAAGGCAGACTGGGCCGATGCGTCCGACCTCACGCATGACGCGCGCCGCGCATTTTTCGCCTTCGGTGTCGAAATCGAGATGACGAAAGCGGGCCAACTGCGGTCGGTCGCGATCAACCTCGACTCCGAACATGGCTAAGACCTTGACTTTCGCTCCCGGTACCGGGCTCGCCCGCTCGACGATCGGGCGCGGACTTAAAGACCTTGACGCGCCGCCGCTGCCGCATGGTCGGGTCCGGCGTAAAGGCGGCGGTCCGCGGCCGCTGACCGATCGCGATCCAACGCTGCTCAGTGATCTCGAGCGACTGGTCGCGCCGGCGACGCGGGGCGATCCCGAGCGCCCGTTGCTGTGGGTGTCGAAAAGCCTCGACAAGTTGGCCGCAGCGCTCACCGACAAGGGCCACGCGATCAGCCCCAACAGCGTGCGCAAGCTGCTCGTCGGGCTCGGGTTCTCGCGCCAGTCCAACCGAAAGGCGGACGAAGGCTCGCGGCATCCCGACCGCGACGCCCAGTTCGAGCACATCAACGGGAAAGTCATCGCCGCGCGGGCCACCGGCCAGCCCGTCATCTCCGTGGACACCAAGAAGAAGGAACTGATCGGCAACTTCAGGAATGGCGGAACCGACTATCGACCGAAGGGCGATCCGCGACGCGTGAAGGTCCACGACTTCGAAGACAAGCGCCTCGGCAAGGTGGCCCCCTACGGGGTCTACGACCTAGCCGCCGACGAGGGCTGGGTCAGCGTCTGGATTACTGCCGACACGGCAGAATTTGCTGTGGCCTCCATCCGCACCTGGCTCGAGCGCATGGGGCGAGGGCGCTATCCCCAGGCGCGCGAACTGACGATCACGGCCGACTGTGGCGGCTCGAACGGAGCGCGCGTCAGGCTGTGGAAGCGCGAACTCCAGAGGTTCGCCGACGAGAGCGGGCTCGTCCTCCACGTCCATCACTATCCGCCGGGCACGTCGAAATGGTACAGGATCGAACACCGGCTGTTCTGCCACATCACCCAGAATTGGCGCGGCTGTCCGTTGACCGATCGCCGCGCCGTGATCGAACTGATCGGCGCTACGACGACTAGGTCCGGGCTCAAGGTCGAATGCGCGCTCGACACCCGCACCTACGCGAAGGGCGTCAAGGTCACCAACGCCGAGATGGCCAGCATCGACATCACCGGCGATGCGTTCCATCCTGAATGGAACTACACGATCAAGCAGCGGCCGCCAAAAGCAGAGCAGTTATAAATGCGGGTGTCCTAAGCAACTTGGCGCCGTCACCGCCACACGACGTCCAGTTCATCGTCGTGGTCGACAGGCATTAGCATCATGGCTTCATGCGACGGGAATAGCCGCCCCGGCCTTTTGCGAGAGGCGTCATATCCGAATGTTCCATCGGACATGAAAATCTCTATTTCTTCGCGGGTCCTCTTTTCGATCAGCCCAAGGACATACTGGAAGAAGAAGTGAACGTCGTTATATCGACCAAGCACCCCCGAAATATCAAACACTGACTCCTTCTTCTTGAAAGTTTCAAGAATAGGGTCTGCACCTTTTTCATACAATGGAGTGAACTTGTCGAAGTACACGGTTTCAATGGCATCAGCTACAGGGTCGATGTTTCCATGCAAGTGATGATTCCTTCGGTTCATCACCGACGCAAACGCCTTGTACTCGTCACTGCTTGGATCAACCCCATGAAGGAAACCATTGCATTTCAAGTGCAGATCGAAGACTCGCGTGTCGATTGGCTGTCGGATATAATGATCATACTGTCGCTTATTCTCCTTTAATTCATTCCTTTGAGTGAGAAAGATCACCAGGTTGACAAATGACTCAGCAAGGACAGGCGCAATCAGATCAAGAGACAGGGAGGCGCTAAAGACGCGATTAGCGCGCTGACCGACCTCCTCGATCTGCGCGTAATACCGCTGCATACCTTCCTCAGTGTTGCGCTTGCGCGGTGTGTAGTCGGGCGCGTCGGCTTCTTCCGTCAGCACATCGTGAAAGCCGGCGCAGGCATCCGCGATCATCACAAAGCGGTTGGATACGATACTCCATTTCTCAAGAGCCGTACCGACTTTTGCCATTTCCGCGCCACACCGTTCGAAATCACCCTTCAATGAATTCGCGAATTGCACCCAATCCTCGGAAGACATTATCTTGCCGTCGATCTGGACCTGAATGTCTCTATTGCCACCTTGGATGGTCAACATGATCGGCCCCGCCTTGATCATCAGGGCAATCGCATTTGGCTTCAGTCGACCTTCAAGCCATTGAGTATGCTTCGTAAAAATGCTTCGTCCCAGCCAGCGCGCTTGAGCTTGATGGAGAGGGAACCCTTGGAAGTGTCCCTGCGGACG
>CAJYAD010000045.1 GCA_913064775.1 uncultured Albidovulum sp.
CTGGCCATGACCGATGGCTTCCGCGAAAGCACGCAAAGCTGGCGCGAGTTGCTCCTCGATCTCAAGCGGCGCGGCTTGAAACAGGACCCCAAACTGGCCATCGGGGACGGCGCTCTGGGCTTCTGGGTCGCCCTGCGGGAGGTGTTCGCCTCGACGCAGGAACAACGTTGCTGGGTCCACAAGACAATGAACGTGCTCAACGCGCTGCCTAAATCCGCGCAGGCCAAGGCCAAGGGCCATCTTCACGACATCTGGCAGGCCGAGACAAAGGCCGCAGCCAACACCGCCTTCGACTTCTTCGTCGAAACGCAGCGAGTTCATGAAGGCCGACACCGGCTGGATCGTGGCCTTGAGCATACGCCGCGCCAGGGCAGCTCTGAGGTCTGCAGGTAAAAGCGACCAAAATGGCGCCGTTATCACGCAAAATCAATGTGGTAGAAGTTGTTCAGAGCGGTCGCCGCAAGCTTGCGCTGAGGGCCGTCTTGAAGGTTTTGGCAGCCGGTTACCCTATGAATGCCGTCGAGCAGGTCGGGAATGCTTCCGATCTTGCGCCGCCCTGGTTCAGAAGTCTCAGGCTATTCGAAGACCTGCGACTACGAAGTCAGCCTTGAGACGTGTCGCGGGGTCCGGGGTGTCGGGCGGCCCGCTTCAAGGCCCACTGCGCTCGCGGACCATTGCATTAGTCATAAAGTACGTATATACATACTTTATGACTAATCAGCAACTTTACCTACGGAGCCGGCATCCCCTGTTCATTCAGGCTGCAGGGCGTTTGCGGCTGAAGATCGAGTCGGGCGAGTGGTCGGCGGGCTCTCAACTTCCGGCGCTCGCCGCCCTGCAGGGTGATCTTGGTCTGTCCCGCGCCACCATCCGCCAGGCGTTAGAACTGCTTGAGGAAGAAGGGATGATCTTGCGCCAGCGTGGCCGCGGAACCTTCGTACGGCCAGAGCTGAAGAAGCGACGCACCCATGCGCTGCCTGTGGACTGGTCGACGCTGCTGCGCGGTCTCGAAGATCTCAAGCCTAGGCTGATGGCGCCGATCCGCACCGTTCCCGCGGCAGAATTGCACCACCTTCTTGCCGGTCGCGCCGAAGGTTCGTTCACCTGGATGCGGCGGGTCCATTCACATACTGCCGAGCCCTATTGCCTGATCGACATTCATGTCGCGAAGGAACTTTTCGACGCGCATCGCGATGCTCTTCTGAACGGTCCAGTCGTTCTTATCCTTGCCGAATGCCCAACAGCGAAGCTGGCCCGCGCGCTTCAGCGGGTAACATTCTCGAGCGCCGATGACGTAACCGCCAACGCGCTAGGCGTCGCTCTCGGCGCACCCGTCGTCGAAATCCTTCGAACCCTGATCGACGATGAAGAGCGGGTGCTGGCCCATACCTACGCCCGATATCCTGGCGAGTTCGTGCGGCTGGATTTCGAATTTAAAGTTGGCGGTCCGTCCGCCGAGTCTGGGGAGGAGACTAAATGAAATGGTTGGCCGGCGGGCTGTGGCGACTTGCGCCCTTCGTCTTCGTCATCGCGATATGGTATCTGGTTCGCTGGAGCGGACTGGTAGCGCCCGGGCTTTTGCCTGCCCCCCACGAGGTAGCGCTAACCCTCGTCGCCCTTCTGCGTGGCGGTAGCTACCTTCTGGATATCTGGCTTTCAGTGCAACGTGTGCTGCTTGGTCTCGTCTTCGGGATGATTTTGGCGGTCCCGGTCGGTTTCATGATCGGCTGGAACAAACAGCTGCGCCGGTTCTTCGATCCGCTTATCAATTTCTTCCGTGCCCTTCCTCCGATCGCGCTGATCCCGCTCGTCATTGTCTATCTGGGGATCGGAGAGGTCGCGAAGGTGGCGATCCTGTTCTACGCATCATTCTTCGCCGCGGTTATCGTGATGTATGAAGGTATGTCGCAGATCAGCCCGATCTACATAAAGGTTTCGCGCACCCTCGGCGCGTCTGACTGGGAGATATTCGCGAAGGTCATCGTTCCGCTGACCCTTCCCCACGTTCTGACGGCAGCCCGCGTGGCGCTTGGGGTGGCGTGGGCGACACTGGTTGCGGCGGAACTCGTCGCGGCGCAGCACGGGCTGGGCGCCGTGATCCAGAACGCCAGTTCCTTCTTCAATCTCAAGGTCATCTATGCCGGCATCATAACGATCGGATTCTTCGCTCTGCTGATGGACAGCCTGCTGCGCGCGCTCTCGCGCCGATTTCTGGCCTGGCAGGACAGTCACGCGCAATGAAGGGGGCAGGGATGAAGGACATAAAGGTCCAGTTCCGCGGCGTTTCCAAGACCTACGGGGCACTGGAAGTCGTCCAAAACGTCACGTTCGATATCGCAGAAGGCGACTTCGTCTCGCTGGTGGGGCCGTCGGGGTGCGGCAAGACCACGCTGATGAACATGCTGGCAGGTTTCACGTCTCCCTCAAGTGGGGAGGTTTTGCTCGAGGGTAGGCCGGTCACGGGGCCGGGGCCAGACCGCGGCGTCATGTTCCAGGAATACGGTGTTTTCCCTTGGCTTACGGTTGAGAAGAACATTCGCTTTGGCCTCAACCTGTCAATGCATCGCGGCATGCCGAGGGCGGAAAAGGATCAGATTGTCGAAAGATATCTTGAGCTGATGCGCCTGAAGGATTTTCGCAATGCGTGGCCCAAGAACCTGTCGGGTGGGATGCGTCAGCGCCTTGCACTCGCGCGGGCCTATGCCGCCAATCCGCACTTCATGCTGATGGATGAACCCTTCGGCGCGCTGGACGCCCAGACCCGGTCGGACATGCATGACCTGCTTCTTGGCATCATGCAGGCCGAACGCAAGACGGCGCTGCTGATCACCCACTCGGTCGACGAGGCGATCTACCTTTCGAACCGCGTCTTGGTGATCTCGGCGCGCCCGTCCCGGGTGCTCGAAGAGGTGGAAATCCCCTTCGCGTATCCGCGCAACCGCGACCTTCTGGACGACCCGGAGTTCATCCGCTTGCGTCGCTATCTGCGCGATCTTGTGATGAAGCAATACGCAGACCAGCAGGCGCTTGGCTGAGCTGCGACCGCCGGCGGAAGACCCCGGCATCAACCGCGACGAGGTGGTCGCGCCAACGAGGAGGAGGAATATCATGAAACTCAATCGCAGAAGCTTTCTGAAGCAGACAGCAGCGGGGGGCGCGGTCGTTCTGGCCGCGCCCTCTCTGGTCTCCGCAGCGGGCTCGGCGGATTCGATCCGGGTAGGCTACCTGCACACACTTGCCGTGGACGGCCAGATCTGGATGGCGGACATGAAGGGCTATTGGAAGGACCAGGGCCTGAACCCCACCTTCACGCGGTTTTACACCGGCCTGGAAATCTTCCAGGCGATGGTCGGCGGGTCGATCGACATGCTGTCGACCGGGGCGGTTGTGTCGAACTTTCCGGCGCAGGGGCAGGGCAAGGTTTTTCTAGCCAACGACGTCGAATTTGCGACCGCCCAGCTATGGGTCAATCCGAAGATGGGGGTGAAGTCCTTCGAGGATCTCAAAGGCAAGAAGATCGCCACATCGATTGGCACGACTGCACATGTCTTCCTCGACAAGGCGCTGCGGGCGCATGGCCTGACGCCCGGCAAAGATGTCTCGCTGATCAACCAGCGTATGCCGGACGCGGTCACCGCGTTCATCGCAGGGGCCGTCCCGGCAATCGCCCTGTGGGTTCCCTTTAACGTCCAGGTCGAGAAGCAGATGCCCGACGCGAAGATGCTCGACGATGCGTCCAGCTACTATCCGCAGGCCGCTATTCTCGATGGCTGGGCAGCACGCAACGACTTCTACGACAGTCAAAAGGACATCCTCTCTCGAGTGATCAAGGCGTGGCTGCCGGCCAACCGCGACCTGATCGAAGATACCGATGCTTCGCTCAAGATGCTGCAGGAGCAGAAATACCCCGACATCTCGCTCAAGGACCTGCACACTCAGTTCAAGGCTTCCAAGCTGTTCTCCGCCGACGACTGGGCGAAGAAATACAAGGACGGAACGGTGACCAAGTGGTTGCAGAACGTGACCGATTTCTACGCGAACATTGGCGGAATGTCCGATCCGCTCAAGGCCTCTCAGTATTTTGACCCGAGTCTCTTCCTCGCTCAGGTTGGCTAAGCTTCGGGCTGGGGCGTTTGGGCGCGCCCCGGCCGCTTCCCTGGGCTGCTGTCAGGCCTGTCCGGAGCCCGGACAGGTCGGACGCGGCCACCTTCAACGGATGAAAACGAGATGACAATGGACGATACCAGCCACCGCATCCACAATCCCGCGGCTCCCGACGAAATCGTCGCCGAGGTCACCTTGACGGCGCCCGCCGGGCTTCCGGGACTGGTTGCAAACGCGCGCCGCGCCCAGAAGGAATGGGCGGGGGTGCCCGGTGCTCAGCGTGCAGCGCGGCTTAATGCCTTCCTAGACGATGTCGAAGCCGCCTGCGAGGAGATCGCGACCTCGATCACGCTGGAGCAGGGAAAACCCCTTGCAGAAGCGCGCGGAGAGGTGATGAAATCGGTGTCGGAAGGGAGGGCTATGGCCGGCCATGCAATGTTGGCAGGCACGATGGCCGTGGCCTCGGCGCGTCCCTTCGTGCGCAACATGATCGTGCGCAGGCCGCGGGGAGTGATCACAGCGATCACACCGTGGAACTTTCCGATCCTGACCCCGATGCGCAAGATCGCCCCGGCCATCGCCTACGGCAATTCGATCGTGCTCAAGCCGTCCGAATTCACGCCAACCGCTGCGGTCATCCTGGACAGGTTGGCGCGCGCGCATTTCCCGGAGAACCTGCTTACCGTCGTCTTCGGCGGGGCTGAGCTCGGGCAGGCACTTAGCACGGCAGACATTGATGGGATCACCTTCACGGGTTCTGTCGGTGTCGGGCGGCACATCCTTGCGGCGGCGGCAGCTTCAAACCTCGCCGAGGTTTCGCTGGAACTTGGCGGCAAGAACGCCGTGGTGGTGAACGACTTTGAAGATGCCGGCCCAGCCCTTGAGGCGATCGTAGGTGCGGCGATGCAATGTGCGGGCCAGCGCTGCACAGCGATCAGCCGGGTCATCGTCAATGATGAGATTGCAGAGGATTTCGTGGCGGCGCTGTCGGCGCGCTGCGCGGCAATGATCGTGGGTGATGGCCGGTCGCCGACGACCCAGATCGGCGCAATCACCACGGCGGCTCAATTTTCGAAAATCGCCGGACTGGTAGAACTGGGGATCAAAGAAGGTGCGGTCTGCACCGCAGGCGGGGGCAGGGCGGCGGTGGCCGACCGGCCGCATGGCCGCTTCTACGCGCCGACCGTGCTTGACCGGGTGACCCCCGACATGCGCATCGCAGGTGAAGAGGTTTTCGGCCCTGTTCTTTCCGTGCTGCGGTATCGCAACTTCGACGAAGCAATCGAGATCGCCAACGCGCCTCGCTTCGGCTTGACTTCTGCGCTGTTTAGCAACCGAAACGACCTTATCAACAGGTTTGTCGACGAAGTGCGCAGCGGGATGATCCACATTAACCAGGGCACAGTTCCCGACAGCCACATGCCCTTCGGCGGAATCGGCGATTCCGGCTTTGGTAGCTATTCTGTTGGGCCGTCCGCAGTCTCGTTCTACACGACGGAACACTCCGTCTATAACCAATACGGCTGAGGGATCGGTGCGCATGTCAGACTTCAACATCAAGGCCAGCGTTCTGGTCCACAGGATTCCTGTCGAGCGGCCCGTCCGCACATCTTTCGGAACGATGCTGGACCGGCCCTCGGTCCTTATCCGGCTCGAGGATGGCGATGGCTGCGTCGGCTGGGGCGAGGTCTGGTGTAACTATCCCTCGGTCGGGGCCGAACATCGTGCCCGCTTTCTGCTTGCGACGGTGCTGCCGCTGGCGGCCGAACTTGACCTGTTTAGTCAGCCCGAACGCCTCTGGCCGGAATTGACTAGGCGGTTGGCAGTGCTGGCGATCCAGACAGGCGAGACCGGTCCCATCGCCCAGACGATCGCGGGGCTGGACTGTGCCGTTCAGGACCTTGCCGCGCGCCGCGCGGGCGAGCCGCTCTGGCGATGGCTCAATCAGGCGGCGCGGCCCCAGGTTCCGGTCTATGCGAGCGGCATCAATCCCGATGGTGCGGCAGAAGCCGCGCGCGATGCGATCGCCGCCGGCTATGCGGGGGTCAAGATAAAAATCGGCTTCGATTCCGAATTGGATCAGGCGAACTTGCGCGGTGCGCGCGAGCTTGTCGGCTCTGACGTTCCCTTGATGGCGGACGCCAATCAGGGGTGGAGCCTCGAGCAGGCGTTGGATTTTGCGCCGGTCTGCAATGAGCTGGGCCTTGCCTGGCTGGAGGAGCCGCTACGCCACGACGCGCCCGATGCGGATTGGATTGCACTTGGTGACCGCCTGTCGATCCCGTTGGCGGCGGGCGAGAACTTCTCTTCCACTGACGAGTTTGAGGAACTTCCGGAACGGCGCGGTCTCGGAGTCCTGCAGCCCGACCTTGGCAAGTGGGGCGGTGCGATCAACATGCTCGCCATCGGCCGGCGAAGCGGCGCCCTCGGGGTGCGTTTTTGCCCTCACTGGCTGGGTAGCGGTATCGGCTTGATGACATCGCTGCATGTAAAGGCGGCATCTGCCAGCGAGGGTGGCTATGTCGAGGTGGACTTCAATCCCAACGCGCTGCGCGAGGCCATCGTCGCCGCCTGCGACGCCGGGCCGCGCGACGGCTCCGTCGGTCTGGGCGAAAGCCCGGGCATAGGGGAGGTCGAAGCCGCGGTCGAGGCGTTCTCGGATTGCTGCGTGATGCGAGAGGAATGGCGCACGGCCTCCACCTGATCCCGGCGCGTGCCGCTCGTCAGGGCATCAGTTCCATGTCGAGCCGAATATAATCTCCGCGATAGGTAACATCGGCCAAATAGATGATGCGGTTTTGCGAGTTAAAGATCACCCTTCGGACTTCGGCGACCGGATCGCCGATTGGAATGCCGATCTGCATAGCAGTTTCCAGATCGCATTTGGAAATCACCATCGACTGGTTCACCCGCGCAATGTCGATGGCGGGATCGTCGGCCATGACTGGCAACACAAGCTCTTCGCGGAAGAGGTCCGGATGGCGGTTGAAGACATCGTTGGCGAGGTGGATTGAGATCACGCAATAGCGTTCGCCGTTGCGCGAATGAATGCGGCGAATATGGTGATAACTTTCAGCAGGGATGCCTTCCTGCGGGGCGATCGGCAGGGGGCCGTCGCTTTCTTCCACGTTCTCCAGAACCGGGCGGTCGCCACGATAGGTATCGACCAGATCGGCAAACCGGCTGTGGAGCGGCAACGGACGAACCGGATCGGGAAGCGAGAGCACGGTCGTACCCAGACCACGACGCGGCGCAAGCAGACCCTCACTTTCGAGCATCTTGACCGCCTGGCGTATGGTGACCCGTGCGACCTGAAATTCCTTTGCCATGGTTTCATAGGACGGAAGCACATCACCTGTCTTCCACATGCCCTTGCGAATCCTCTGCCGCATGGTCTCGGCGAGCTGAAGATAAAGGGCTGTCCGGGTATGGCTGAGCGGTGATTTCTCCATATTCAGGCGTGCTTTCTCGTCTTTAGGGGGCCGCCGTGAAAATGCGTTGTCGGGAGCCACCTGTCCAGCCGCGCTCTTGCTGAAGGGACCATTATCATATAGTACTATATTTAGAATGTTTAACGGGTGAAAGCATGGAAGCTAAGACGGCGGGATACGACTATGTCATCGTCGGGTCAGGCTCGGCGGGCTCCGTCGTTGCAAGCCGATTGTCGGAGGATCCCTCGTGCCGGGTGCTTGTTATTGAGGCTGGCGGTCCGGACAGAGGCTTCTGGCTTCGGCTTCCGGTAGGGTACTTCAAGTCGATCTACAGCCCGCGGGTCACCCGCCAATTCAAGAGCGATCCCGGAGAAGGCGTTGCCGGACGATGCATTGATGCCCCGCGCGGGCGTGTCGTCGGGGGGTCGAGCTCAATCAATGGGCTGATCTTCATTCGCGGTCAGCACGAGGATTTCAACGACTGGGCCAGCCAAGGTGCGGAAGGCTGGGACTATCACGGGGTTTTGCCACACTTCAGGCGGTTGGAAAGCTTCGATGGCCCTCCGTCGCAGTATCGCGGGGCGGAAGGGCCGTTGTCCGTATCGCGCCTGCGAAACAAGAGTGTGGTCTGCGATGACTGGCTTGCGGCGGCAGAGGCCGACGGCCTGCCGCGCAATCAGGATTTCAACGGCGCCTCGACCTATGGCATTGGTGCCTATCAGCTTACCTTGCGCGGCCATTGGCGCGAAAGCGCCGCAACCGCATTTCTGCATCCGGCGCTCAGCCGGCCCAATCTGACACTCGTCACCGGCGCCCAGGCAACACGCATCCTGATCGAAAGCGGACGGGCCCGCGGCATCGAATATCTGACGGATGGCGAGATCCGCCGCGTGGATGTCGATGCCGAGGTCATCCTTTGCGCCGGCTCAGTCCAAACGCCGCAGCTCTTGCAGCTTTCGGGCATCGGCGCACCGGAGCATCTTGAGGCGGCAGGCGTGCGGCCCCTCTATGAACTCCCCGGTGTCGGCGAGAACCTACAAGATCATCTGCAGATGCGCACGATCGTGGAACTCAAGGAGCCTCTCTCTCTCAACGATCAGGTTCGCAGTCCGATTGGATTGGCGAAGATGGGGCTCCAATGGCTTTTCGGCAAGTCGGGGCCTCTGACGGTGGGTGCTGGGCAGGTGGGCGGGGCAACCCGCACTCGCTACGCCGAAGGCGATCGGCCCGACCTCCAGCTGTTCGTGATGCCGCTTTCGGTGGACAAGCCGGGAACACCCCTGCATCGCTATTCCGGCTTCACAACGTCGTTCTGGCAATGTCATCCGAAAAGCCGCGGCTGGGTGCGCATCCGCAGCGCCGACCCGCTCGCGGATCCGGCGATCCAGCCTAATTACCTCAGCGATCCACTCGACGAGAAGGTCATGGTAGAGGGCATGAAGATCGTGCGCAGGATCTACAACCGGCCCGAGTTTGCACCCCGCTGGGGGCGAGAGGTGGTGCCAGGCGCAGGCCAGCAGACCGATGCCGAAATCCTCGACGCTTGCCGACGCATGTCATCGACCGTCTATCACCTGGTCGGCACCTGCCGCATGGGGACTGATCCTCAAGCCGTCGTCGATCCACGTCTGCGGGTTCGTGGAGTAGAGGGACTGCGGATCATTGACGCCTCGATCATGCCAACGATCCCTTCAGCCAACACCAACGCCGCTGCGCTGATGATCGGGGAAAAGGGGGCGAGTCTGGTGAAGGAAGATCGGGGGCATCCACGCCATCAACAGAGTCTAGATCGTCCGCTCTGAACAACACCTACTGCATTGATTTTGCGTGACTATGGCGACTTTTTGTTCGCTTTTACCTGCAGGGTTTCGTATGATTTCTTTGAAAACCTTGCAGATTTGGAAGCCGCGATGAAACACCGCCCGCGCGCCGAGGAACAAGACGATCTCCTGCGCCCCCGCCTGGTCGACATGATCGACATGCGCCACGAACTGGTGAAGCTGGCGGAGTTGATCGACTGGGATTTCTTCGAGACCGAGTGGGCCGGGTTCTTCCCCTCCTCCAAAGGCCGTCCGGCGACATCGCCGCGGCTGGTGGCGGGGCGAATGTATCTGCAGCACTCCTATCGGCTCTCCGACGAGGCCGTGGTCGCCCGCTGGGTGGAGAACCCGTTCGACAGGAAAGCAGCGCCCCACGCTGTTTTCTGATCCGTCTCACTCCAACACTTCACGGGTGAGACGTTCTTCCAGCACTGCCCTCCGATCGATCCCTCCTCGCTGGTGCGCTGGCGCAAGCGGATCGGCGAGGGTGAGGCGCCGCGCGCCATCGGTTCGAGCGCTGCGCCGAACGTGGAGTGGCTGCGACCAAGATGATCTCGAGGCCGGGCGCAACTCCGGCGTGGTCGATGAGGGCAGGGACCGAAGAGCCGCGGCAAGATCTACGCCCTGCACGAGCCGGAGGTCGACTGCATCTCGAAGGGCAAGGCGCGGGTCCGCTATGAATTCGGCAGCAAGGTCAGCATCGCCACCACCATCGACGAGGGCTTCGTCGTCGGCATGCGCGCCCTGCCGGGCAACCCCTATGACGGCCACACGCTGGCCGAAGCGCTTGAGCAGGTCGAGATCCTGACCGAGCAGAGGCCCTCCCTGGCCGTCGTCGACCGCGGTTACCGCGGGCACGGCGTGGAGACGACGAAGGTGCTGATCAGCGGCACCCGGAAGGGCATCACGCCTGCATTGGCGAAACGGCTCCGACGCCGCAGCGCCATCGAGCCCGAGATCGGTCACATGAAATCCGACGGGCGCCACGCCCGCTGCACGCTGAAAGGAACGATCGGCGACGCGATCTTCGCCGTCCTCTGCGGCTGTGGGCACAACATCCGCAAGATCCTCGTCCACCTCAGGGCGATACTCACCGCGATTTTGACCGTCTTGTTTGCCGCCGTCAGTGCCGGAAGCCACCGGCATCAAACAGAAATCGCCGCCTAAAGCCGTTGTTCAGAGCCGACTACGCTCTTTCCGAATGTCTCGAATGGGCTGGGTGTGGTCATCGCGGCGACTACCGTGATGCCTGCGGGGGCGGAGCCCGACGCTGCGCCGCCGCATGACCGCTCCGAGCTCAAAATGACGGATGCCGCATTCATTCCGAGCGGCGGTTGTGCGCCCCCATTGTGGTCGTTCGGGCTCTTCGGAACGGTGCCCGGAAACTGCCATTCGAAACGGTTTTGCCACGCACTCTCAGGTCGGGCCCCGGCCTCCTGCTCCCTAAGAATTTGGCCGGTGATAGGACGACGCCGACGTCAGTACCCGCTAAACGGAGCGGGCGCGGAACGGTCACTGCGATCGCAACACAGATATCGGGAGGTCGACATCTAAGCCCCATGGCTTTCGAGGCCCGAGCTACGCAAGCCTAAGCCGGTGTCCACGATACCGGCAGCAGCTCAAAACGAGGACGTTTCAGGGGAGCAGGTCATGATCAACCTGACGTCAGCGAACTGCTGCCAAACCCGCCTTCAGGCGTACCCCAAGAAAGTCAATGAAGGCACGCGTGCGCGCCGGTAGTGTGGTAGTGGTAGCTTGCGGCCATACAAGGTGAACCGGTGCGGGGTCGGGTTCATGGTCGGTCAGAAGCAGCTCGACGCGTCCTGTATCAACGAAGTCCGCGATCTGCCAAAGAGGGGTCGAATGCCGGAGGGGGGCATCGGCGCGGCCTGTTCGGGGAAGGTCTCGGCCAGTCGCTTGGCCAGCCCTGCGATGTCCTGCGGCACCTGCGCCACTGGGCCTAAAAGCGGACCGTGCAGCGCCTCGGGGACGGTCGGCTTGGGCCAGAGGCCGATCTGCGCGCCGAACGGCCGGACCGGCGCCGCGGGCAGGACAAACAGGATGACCTTGCCCGACCAGCGCCCAAGGGTCGGGACCCAGTGCTGATGCCCCTTCAAGAATGGGTCCGACCCTAGCGCGCGCCCATGTTCTTCTCCATCAGGCGCTGGAAAAGCCGGGGCGCCAGCCCGTCGATCCACCACGCTAGCCGCGCGACCCGGCCCACCGGGATCATCGGCGACCCGCGCCTAAGCCCCCGCAGGATCGCCTTGGCCGCATCCTTCGGCGTCATGTAATCCACACCGTCGGCCGCCGCGCCGGGCCGCGCGATGCCGTCGGCCTGCCGCCCGTCCCGCCCGATGTTGGTCGCCACGAACGAGGGCGCGGCGATCTGCACCCGCACCCCATGCGCCCGTTCCTCGGAGCGAAGCGAGCCGAAGAACCCCTCCAGCGCGTGTTTCGACGCGGCATAGGCGGTGCGGCGGTAAAGCGGCGAGAACCCCGCGACCGAGGAAATCGCCAGATGCGTGCCCCGCGAGCGCCTCAGCGGCCCAAGGAAGGCCCGCGCCATCGCCACCGCCGCGAAGTAGTTGATCTCGAACACCTTGCGGTGCGACGCCTCGGTCAACTCCTCGAAGGCGCCGATCTGGGTGACGCCCGCGTTGTAGATAACAAGGTCGATCTTCGGATGCGCCGCGATCACCTGCGCGAAGGCCGCGTCGCGGTCGCCCGCGCAGGTCAGGTCGCAGGCCAGCGCCTCCTCTCCCGGCACCGCGCCGACCCCGGCGATTTCGCGGTCCAGCAGGACCACAGTCCAGCCCTCGGCCCGCAGCGCGGCGGACAGGGCCCGGCCCAGCCCCCCTGCCCCGCCGGAAATGACCGCAACGCTCACAGTCCTGCCTCGCGGCACCACAGGTCGAAGACCTCGGCGCTGGTCAGTTCGGGCGTGTAGCCGAAGTCGCGTTTCAGCGCGTCGTTGGCCAGCACCGGGCGGTATTGCAGGAAGCGCACCTGTTCCGGGCCATACCGGCTCAGCCCCAGCGGATGCGCCACCGCCAGCGCCCCCTTGATCGCGCAGGCGGGCAGGCGCCGCACCTTCTTCTTCAGCCGCCGCGCCAGATCGTCGACGCCCATCGCCCCGTCGCCCGCGACGTTGAAGATCCCCGCCGGCCCGTCGGTCGCCGCACGCCGCACGATCCGGGCAAGATCGCGGGTCCAGACGAAGACGAAGGGGCTGTCGCAGCCCCGAATCGCCAGAAGGCGCTTCTTGCGGAAAAGCGCGGTGATCTGGTTGTCCGTCCCCGCCCCCAGCACGGTGCCGACACGCAGCACCACCTGCTCCAGCCCCGGATGGCGGGTGCGGGCCTCGGCCAGCATCTCCTCGACCTGCCGCTTGTGGTCGGCATAGGCGAATTCGGGGTTGCCGCGGCAGGGATCGGTCTCGCGCAGCGGCACCGGGTTGTCGGCGTGATAGCCGTAGGCCGCCCCCGATGAGGTCACCACCAGCCGCCGCACGCCCTGCCCGATCGCCGCCTCCAGCACCCGGCGCGATCCTTCCACGTCCACCCGGAAGGCAAGGTCGCGCCCCATACCCGGCCCCGGCGTCACGATCGAGGCAAGATGGACGATCACCTTGGGTCGCTCGGCCGCGATCACCTGCCCCGGCGCGTCGGTGGTCACGTCCATCGCGACGAAGCGTACGCCCTTCGGCAGGCCCTTCGGCGCCGCAAGATCGGTCGCGATCACCTCGTACCCGCTTTCGGCCAGCTCGACGGTCAGCGCCCGGCCGATCATCCCCCCGGCCCCGGTAATCAGGATGCGTGTCATCGAGCCGCCCCCCCTCTTGCGGCTTCCGTTCGCGCCATCGCCGTCGACAGGGCGAACCCGGCGACGATGTGCCAGATCCCCCAGAAGGCCGCGACGATTGCCATACCGCCCAAGCCCCCGAAGAAGGTGAAGATCAGCACGAGCCCGAGGCCGGAGTTCTGGATCCCCGTCTCGATGGTGACCGAGCGCCGGTCATAGGCCGAAAGCCCCGTCACCGTCGCGCTCAAATACCCGCCCGCGAAGGCCAGCGCGTTGTGCAGCACCACCATCCAGGCGATCACGCCGACGAATTGCAGGAAATAGCCCCAATTCGCCGCCAGCGACACCAGAACGAAGGCGATGAAGATGCCCATCGACACCCATTTCAGCGGCCCCCGCAGCCGCGCCGTCACCTTGGGCCGCGCATGGTTCAGCGCGATCCCCGCGGCCAGCGGCAGCAGCAGCATGACGAAGACCGTGATCGCGACCGAGACCGGGTCGATCGCGGTTCGGTGCAACAGCTCCCGCGTGGGTCCGTAAAGGCTGCCCCAGAAGGCGATGTTCAGCGGCGTCAGCACGATCGCCCCGATGGTCGAGAACGCCGTCAGCGACACCGAAAGCGCCGTGTTCCCCCCCGCCCGGTGGGTAAAGAAGTTCGACACGTTGCCGCCCGGACAGGCGGCGACAAGGATCAGCCCCAGCGCGATCGAGGGCATCGGCTGCAGCAGGCTGACCAACAGATACGTCAGCGCCGGCAGCACCACGAATTGCGATCCGAACCCCACCACCAGCGCCCGCGGATGCTTCGCCAGCAGCTTGAAATCCCGCGGCGTCAGGTCGATCGCCACGGAAAACATCACGATCCCCAGCACCGCGTTCAGAAGGTGCAGCGATCCGGGGCTGAAGTGCAGATGAACCTGATCGACCCCGGTCATGCCGCCACCTTCCCGCGCAGCGCCTTGATCCAGCCGGTCACCGCCTTGCGATAGGTCGCCTTGTCGACGTAATAGGCCATCCGGGCGACCTTCAGATAGGCCATCCCACCGGTGGCCCGTTCGAACCCCCCGGCCTTCTCCGCCTGCAGCCTCAAGGCCGCCGGCCAGCCCTCGCGCAGGCCTCGGATGTAGCGCGCGACCATCTCGGCCTGCTCGTGCCGGCCCTGCCAGCCCAGCCCCGAGGCCTCTAGCATCCCCAGCACGAACAGGTCGTCACGCTTCGGATGCATCGCGTTCAGGTAAAGATGCGGCGCGTCGCCCTGCCAGTTCAGCAACTCGCGGTCGATGAACGGGTAGTGCAGGCGATAGCCCGTCGCGGCCAGCACCATGTCGTATTGCCCGCTGGTCCCGTCCTTGAACTGGACGGTGTGCCCCTCCATCCGTTCGATGTCGGGCCGCACCTTCAGATCGCCATGCCCGGCGTGGAACAGCACCAGTGAATTCACCACCGGATGGCTTTCGTAAAGCTTGTAGTCCGGCACCGGGAACCCGTATTTCGCGGGGTCGCCGACAAACCATTTCAGGATCGCCCCGTCGACCTTCCGCTTCAGCCACATCGGCAGCCTGATCGCGCCGCCCATCGTGTCGGCGGGCTTGCCGAAGACGTATTTCGGCACGAAGTAATAGCCCCGCCGCATCGACAGATCGCAGCTTTTGCCATGATGGATCGCGTCCACCGCGATGTCGCAGCCCGAATTGCCCGCGCCGACCACCAGCACCCGCTTGCCCGCGAATTGTTCCGGGTGGCGGTAGGCCGAGGCATGGATCAGCTCGCCGTCGAAATGGCCCGGAAATTCCGGCATGTTCGGCTCGCTCAGCGTGCCGTTGGCGATCAGCACCCCCGCGAAAACCTCCGAGTGCTCCCCCTCCGCGTCGCGCCAGTCCACGCGCCAGCCCTCGCCGTCGCCGCCCAGCGGATCGACCCGCGTCACCTCGGCGCCGAAACGGTAGTGGCGGCGCAGGTCGAAATGGTCGGCGAAGTCGCGGAAATAGCGCGCCATCTCGCGGTGGTTGGGATATTCCGCCACTTCCGGCCGCATCGGGAAATCCGAAAATTCCGTCATCGTCTTGGACGAGATCAGATGCGCCGTCTCGTACATCGTCGAGTGCGGGCCCTCGATGTCCCACAATCCGCCGACGTCGCCGTGAGGCTCAAACCCCTGAAAGGCGATCCCCTGCTCGGCCAGCACCTTGGCTGCGGCCAACCCCATCGGGCCGGCGCCGATCAGGGCGAATTTGCCCTGCGTCCCTGTCATGTTATGTCTCCTCCCAGACGCCCCTTACATTGAACATGCGTTCAAAATAAGCAAGCCCCCGGTAGATGCCCGAAAACCCTGTTCCGAAACAACGTCTTAGGGCCCCGTCGCAGCGGTCTCTGGAAAACCGCGCGCGGATTCTCGACGCGGCCGAGACGCTTTTCGCGCGCGAGGGATTCGCCGGCGCCACCATCCGCGACATCGCCCGCGCGGCCGATGTTCCCGTGGGGCTGGTCCACCACCACGGCGGCGGGAAAGAGGCCCTTTTCCGAGAGGTCGTCGGCCGACGCGCGGAAGAGCTTTCCACCCTCCGCCTCGCCGCGCTCGACGCCGCCCGCGCCCGCGGGCCGCTGACCCTCGCCGCGCTTTTCGACTGCTTCTTCCGGCCCTATCTGGACAAGGCCGCGGGCGGCGATCCGCAATGGCTTGCCTATGCCCGCCTCGTCGCCATCGTCTCGGCCGATCCCGCATGGGCCGACATCTCGCGCGACCTGTTCGACCCCACCGCCCACCGCTTCATCACCGAAATCGGCGCGCTCTACCCCGATGCGCCCCCCGCCCGCGTGGCCGAGGCCTTCATCTATTCGGTCGCCGCGATGCTCGCCCTTCTCACCTCGCAATGGCGGGTCGCGGCGCTGGCGGGCGATCCGGGGGCCGGTCCCTCGCTCGACGGGCTCATCGCCTTCTGCGCCGCCGGCTGCGCCGCGCGGCTCGGCGCATAGCCCCGCACGGCTCCCCTTTCGCCACCCCGGCAGGCCTGCGGCCCTTGCGCTCTTGCAGGACGGGTATAGGGCACCGAGGATCTTGAAAACCTCAAAGGCCATTGCGCTGGTCTTCAACAGCGCTGCAAGGCCGAGGATCGCGGCAAGCATCGCGGGCAGGATCCCGAGCGTGCAGCCTGCGGCAGCGATGACGCTCGCCCGCGCGCCCTGCGACAGCCCGATGGCGAGGGTGTAGAGAACGCCCGTGCCCGGTGCGAGCACCACGATCTGCGAAGTCAGAAGGAAAGCGGGATCCATGGCTTAGGCTTCCTCTGCCGGCGCCAGCTCGAAGATGGTGTCGGGCCGACCGAGCACGGAGCTTTGCGTCACGGTCGCCAGGGGCGGCAGCACCGCCGTCAACGCGTCCGCGAGCTGCCGCAGATCGTGGGCCAATGAACGAATGTCTGCAAGCCACCCCGGCGCGCCCGAAACCCGCCAGAGCATAAACGGCCCCAGAGTTGCCATTCGTTCGAACTGCCGAGGTCGAACAAGACGCAAACCGGGGATCTTTCGTCAGGTGGGAACACTAGAAGCCGTGCGTGGACTCGGTAGTTCCCAGGAGTCCGCACCACCATCCGCTACAGAACCGCCCGCCAGCTCTGCGGAAGAGAGCGCCACACAGGCAGTGCCGCGCGGGCGGCATGTGGCGCCGTGGTTGTGGCCGTGACGGACTATCCATTAGGCTTCGGGACAAGCAGCAGGGAAAGGGGCTCTGCCATGAATGAACCAGTCGTCCGCATCCGCATTGAACTGGAAGGCACGGACCCGCTGGTCTGGCGCTCTGTCGACGTTCCCGTGTCGTCTTCCCTGATGGCGCTGCATGACATCATTCAGGTCACGATGCGCTGGAAGGACGCGCATCTGTTCGAGTTCGTCGTCGGCGATCGCGTTTACGGTGAGCCCAATGCTGAGGATGCGGCATGGGGGCGCAAGTTGTTTTTCGCGAAGAACATCCGCCTGAAGTCATTGATCGAGCGCGGGATTGATCACTTTCGATATGTCTACGATTTCGGTGACAACTGGCAGCATCGAGTCACCATCGAGGGTCTTCGGCAGGGCGAAGCCGAGACTGACTATCCGGCCTTCGTGGGCGGAGCCCGCCGCTCGCCACCAGAGGATGTAGGCGGCATCAGCGGGTTCGAGGAATTTCTCGAAGCGGTGTCGGATCCCCGGCATGAAGATCACGACCGGATGCTGACTTGGTGTGGCGGGCCGTATGATCTGGAAGATATCGAGGAACACGGTATTCGTGTGATCCTTGAGCAATTTGCGGTCCGGCGCCGTGGCCCGCTGGCGAGCCATCGCCGCGCGTGCCGGTCCAAAGACACCAAAGACCGATGACCGGGTACGTCTACGTCCTCGGCTGTGACGCGCCGAGCGGCTACCGCACCTATGTCGGCTGGACCCTCGACCTCGAACGCCGGCTGTCCGAGCATAATTCCGGTACTGCTGCCGGCGCAAAGTCGACACGAGGCTGGGTTTGGAGCCTGATTTATGCCGAGCGCCTGCCGTCCCGCAACGAAGCCATGAGCCGCGAATGGTACGTGAAACGGGACCGCCGACTGCGGCGCCGCCTGGCGCATTCGGCGCAGGGTCTCGAGACCTGATCACTGATCACCGCATGGTGTCGCCAGGCGACGAGTCGATCTTTGTGACCCGACCGTCGAACGACGGACGAAATGGCGCCCGGCCCCCGGGGGGAACCGGGAGCCTGGCGCATTACGACAGGTGATGCACCTCCTTCAGGCCGTAGACTGGGGTCTCCAGCCCCTCCATCCGGGCCTTGAGCTGCAGGGCGAGGTAGAGCGAGTAGTGCCGCGACTGGTGCAGGTTGCCGCCGTGGAACCACAGGTTCTCCTGCTGCGTCGGCTTCCACATGTTGCGCTGCTCGCCTTCCCACGGCCCCGGATCCTTGGTGGTGTCCGAGCCGAGGCCCCAGACCTTGCCCACCTTGTCGGCGACCTCCTGGCTGATCAGGTCCGCGGCCCAGCCGTTCATGGACCCATAGCCGGTGGCCAGAACGACGAGATCCGCCTCCAGCCGCGTGCCGTCATCCAACACCACAGCATCGGCGTCGAAGTGATCGACCTGCCCCTTCACCAGCTTCACCTTACCGTCGATGATCAGCTGGCTGGCGCCGACGTCGATGTAATAGCCTGAGCCGCGGCGGAGGTATTTCATGAAGAGGCCCGAGCCGTCGTCGCCCCAGTCGAGCTCGAACCCCGCCTTTTCCAGGCCCTTGTAGAACTCGGCGTCGCGTTCCCGCATCTGGTCGTAAAGCGGGATCTGGAACTCGTGCATGATCCGGTAGGGCAGCGAGGCAAAGATCATGTCGGCCTTCTCGGTGGTCACGCCGTTGGCCACCGCCTCCTCGGAATAGAGCGCACCGAGGCCGATATCCATCAGGCTGTCCGAGCGCACGATGTGGGTCGAGGAACGCTGCACCATGGTGACGTCGGCCTCCGCCTCCCACAGCGCGGCACAGATGTCATGGGCCGAGTTGTTGGAGCCGATGACGACCACCTTCTTGCCGGCCCACGCGTCCGGGCCCCTATGCTGCGATGAATGCTGGATCGTGCCCTTGAACGTGTCCATTCCTGGGAACGAAGGCATGTTCGGCTTGCCCGACATGCCGGTGGCCAGCACCAGTTGAGTAGGCCTGAGCGTCACCGTTTCGCCGTCGCGGTCGACCGTCACCGTCCATGTGCCCGAGGCCTCGTCGAAGCTGGCCTTATTAACGGTGGAGCGGGTCCAGTAGGGGATTTCCATCACCTTGGTGTACCACTCCAGCCAGTCGCCCACCTTGTCCTTGGGGGTGAAGACCGGCCAGTTGTCGGGGAACTTGATGTAGGGCAGGTGGTCGTACCAGACCGGATCATGCAGGCAGAGCGACTTGTACCGGCTGCGCCACTGGTCGCCGGGGCGGTCGTGGCGGTCGATCACGATCGCCGGCACGCCCAGCTGGCGCAGGCGGGCACCCAGCGCAATGCCGCCCTGACCGCCGCCGACGATCACCGTGTAGGGCTGGATCTCATGGCCGAGCTTGGCCTCATCCTCCTCCCGGCGCTCCTTCCAACTGAGGCGGTTCTTCTGCGCGCCATGCTCGGCGCCCATGGGGCGGCGGGTGCCCCTGTTCTCCTCGAACCCCTTCAGCTCCTGCAGCGCGGTCAGCAGGGTCCAGATCCGGTCGTCCTTGAGCCGCATCAGACCCCAGCCGCAGCCCGCCTTCGTCTCGAAGGTGATCCAGGCGGTGATGACGCCGCCCTCCTCGGCGGGGCTTTCGCCTTCCTGGATCTGGAAGTTGCCGGGTTTTGTCTGGGCAAGCTGACTTTTCAACATGTCGGCCACGCCCGCCGGCCCCTCGACCGTCGTCAGGTTCCAGCTGACGGCGATCAGGTCGCGCCAGTAGCTGTCGGTTGCAAAAAGTCCGGCGGCCTTCGCGGGATCGCCCGCGGCCAGCGCTTCGTTCAGATTGTCCAGCACCTCCTGCGTGCGGGATTTCACGGTTGAATCAAGCATCACGTCTCCTCCTCTGCGCGGAACTCTGGTGCGAGTATCGGCACGCGGTGCGGACGCGATCCATGCAAAGGCGATCACTTCGCAGTGGAAACCACGCCGCCGCAGCGCGGCATGTTGCGCGCGCAACGGCGTGCAACGGGTGGAGGCGCGCTAGTGGCGTGCGTGACGGATCGGCGGGGTCGGGAGGGGGCAGAGCGGCGCCGAAAGGCCCGCGCGGCGCAGCCGGCGCAGCACGGTGGAGCGGTTCACCCCCAGCCGCCGCGCCGCCCGCGCCATGTTCCAGTCGCAGGCCTCCATCACCCTTTCCAGCGCCTCCTCGGCCGCCGGGACGGCCTCGTCGTTGGACGCGACCGGTGCGGGCAGGTCGGGCTGATCGATCACCGTGCCCTCGGCCAGTGCCACCGCGACATCGAGGACTTGCTCCAGCTCGCGGATGTTGCCGGGCCAGGACCGGCCCATCAGGTCAGCGCGGGCTGCGGGAGACAGGCGCAACGGATCAGGTGCCCTGCGGTGGAGCAGCCGGTCGATCAGCCAGCCCAGGTCCTGCCGCAACCTGAGCGGCGGCAGGGCGAGGATCGCTCCGCCCAGACGATGAAAATGCGGTCGCGGCAGCGGCAGATCCGAAGGCGACAGGCAGGTGGTCGAGATCGGGCGCAGTTCCGGCCGCCGGTCGAGGAGCGCGGACAGCGCCGCGGCTGTCTCGGGCGTCAGGTCCTCGATCCGGGCGAGTAATAGCGTCGCGGGGCCGGTGAGGTCGGTTGCCGCCGCACGCAGTGTCCCGGGCGTCAGCTCGGCGCAGGTGACGGCGGCGAAGCCGGGGGCGCGGCTGGTCATGTGGATCGCCCGGGCGAGCTTCTGCTTGCCGGTCCCAGTCTCGCCCGAGATCATCAGCGGCACCGCCGTAGGCGCAAGCTTGGCAGCCCCGGCCAGAAGCCGCGCCATCGAAGGGTCGCCGCCGGCAAGCCCCGTCAGCGCCCCCCCCTCGCTGCGCGCCGGCCGAACCGTGCTCGGCAGACGCGGCGTATGCGGCGCGATCGCGTGGCCGAAGAGCGCGCCACCGTCGCGCATCGCCACCACCCTCTCCTCGGTCGGGCGGTCGCGCATCAGGTCGGGCAGGTCGTCGACAGAAAGCGCAAGCACCTCGTCCAGCCGTCGCCCGAGGATCTCTTCCCCCTCTGGCATCAGGCGCCGCGCGGCGCGGGTATAGCCGATCACCCGGCCCGACCCGTCGAGCCGCAGCGCAGCCTCGGGGTCGACGTCCAGGAACTCGGGGCTGGCCGAGAGCCTGAGCACCCAGTCGCGCCGGCTTTCCGCCATCAGGTTTGCCATCTCGACCCGCCGCACGGCGGTGGTGACAAGGCTCATGGCAAGGTTCTGGCTGGTCTTGGGCTGGGGCGAGCGCAGCAGCGAGATGTCCAGCACCGCGGCCAGCCGTCCGAGGCTGTCGAAGATCGGCGCGGCCGTGCAGGAAAGCGCGGTGTGGGCGTTGCCGAAATGGTCGTCCTGGTGGATCGTCACCGGCTGCTCGGTAACGATGCAGGCGCCGACTCCGCAGGTGCCGGCCAGACCCTCGGACCAGTTCGAGCCGAGGTAGAGTCCGGCGCCGCGCAGATCCTCGACGAAGAGATCGTCACCGAAGAAATCCACGCAGATCCCAAGCGCATCAGTCAGCAGGAGGACGTAGTTCTGCCCCGCCACCTGCCGGAACAGGCTTTGCAGCCCCGAGCGCGCGGCGGCGATCATCCATTCCGCCTGCATGCGGTGGTCACGCAGCTCTGCATCGGTGACGATATGGGCCGGGTCGCGGCGGGTGGGATCCATGCCGTAAAGCTCGACACACCGCCGCCAAGACGCCGAGACGCCGAGACGCAGTGGTCGCGGAGATTGGGCGCGCCGTCCAGGACCCGCGCGATTTCCTCGACGTGCCGTGCGTCCGTCATGGCGCATCGCCTCCCTAAGGAGAACGTATCACAGAGCGCCCCCATTCGTGGAGAGCCTTTGGGTGAAGGCTATATCGCGGAGAAGGCTGGCTGGCCTCGAGGAACATTCGCTCGGAACGTGTCGCCTAGCCGGGCGAGTCCGTTGAAGGTCAATCGTACCGTGAGCGGCCATCGTAGCGGGGACGAATCTTCTCGGGCAAAATCTTGACCTGGACATCAGCTAGGATGCTCTGCGCTTTCTGCGCGCGGAAACGTTCGGCGTAAACCTCGTAGTGCTTGGCGATTTCGATGCTGGTCTGGCCACAAAGGACACGGGCCAGGTCGGCGCCATAGGCGCCATATTCCGCCAAAGAGTCATGAACGAGGGTTCTAACGATGTGGGGGGAGTGACCGATGGCTACCTTAACGTTATAGGCCAGAGTCCGCGATGAGAGATGCTCGTTTGTTTCCGTGGCGAAGGCCGGGGTTCCGAAGCGCTGAGCGTATCTGTGAAAAACGGGGCCGCCCTCGCCATAGAGGAGGAGGTCATCGAGATACCGTGTCAGGCCGTGGTTAAGGGTTCCGTTGTGATGATATCCCGACTTTTGGGATGTGATCGTCAGCAACCACTCGGTGTCCGTTCTCTTGATGTCCTTTCCGATGATGAGAGAGTTTGCGTCTGAGATCCGGAGCGGCACCAGTGAGAGGAAGGCCAAAATGGCCGACCGCTGGAAATATGTGCGACGTCTATTGTGGTTGTTGGTTTTCCGCGCCTCTTCGCGCCATTTGACCGCTGCCAGCGCGACGTCCCGCAGGGTGATAGGACGCGCTGCCAGTTTCCGCACCTTTGTCGGCACTTCGCGCATCATCTCCTCACGGTAAAGCTCGCAGTCTTCTAGGATCAGACGTCGTTCGGAAGGCGGGTATTTCACTTCCTTGGCTACTGCCTGGACAGCGGCCATGTAGGTGAGTCGCGTAGTGTTCCGGAGTTCCCGACTATCGAGGTCGCCGACAAATGCAGTTAGTCCCTGGCGGGAGAGGTCCAGAGGCAGGCCGGCATCTTGGACGACTTTCAGGTACTGACCGAATGAGTGAATGATAGCGCGGATTGATGTCTCAGAGTATCTGCGTCGGCCCGGGCGCGACCTTTCGAGTCGTTTGATGGCGCGCTGAAACTCCCTGGGAAACTGTTCACGCGGAAGAGACCGACGTTTAGACATGAGAACGGCGGCGCAATAGTCGGCCACGGTAGCGGCGGGCTGATCCTGCTGCGGGCGGCGTAAAAGTCGTCCACTTTTGCCCTTTCTGGCGACAGGGAGGGCGGGAGGATTTTCACCGTGGACTTG
>CAJYAD010000046.1 GCA_913064775.1 uncultured Albidovulum sp.
GCGGGCTGGGTGCTGTTCTTCCTGGCAATGGTGCTGATACGCACCCGGACGGAAATCCGCGCCCGCCGCCTGAAGGCGCTGATCGCGCGCGAAAGGATGGGCTGATGCCGGATCTGGGCAAATATGAGGTCACGGTGCTGTCCGCCTACGGCGCGGCGATCGTGCTGATCGTGGCGCTGGTGATCTGGACGTGGTGGCGCGGCGCGCGGATGCGCAAGCTGCTGCGCGAGGCCGAAGCGCGGAGCGCACAGCATGGCTAGGATCAGCGCCCTCGCCATCCTGCCGCCGGTGATCTTCGCCGGTCTGGCCGCGATGTTCTACATCTCGATGAACCGCGACCAGCAAAGCCTGCCCTCGATGATCGTCGGCAAGCAGGCGCCACCGGTTATCCTGACCAAACTGGGCGATTCCGCGCCCTTCACCGATGCCACGCTGCGCAACGGCAAGGCCAAGCTGGTGAACTATTTTGCCAGCTGGTGCGCGCCCTGCCGGGCCGAGGCGCCGACGCTGGCGAAGATTGCGGCCTCGGGCGTGACGATCTACGGGGTGAACTACAAGGACAAGCCCGCTGACGCGCTGGGATTCCTGGCGCGCTACGGCATGCCCTATACCGCGATGGGGGCCGATGCGCTGGGGCAGATGGCTCTCAACTGGGGGGTCTATGGCGTGCCCGAAACCTATGTGATCGACGGCCACGGCAAGGTGCTGCTGCGCTGGCCGGGGCCGATCACCGAAAGCGTCTGGCACCAGACGATCCAGCCCGCGCTGGCCCGCGCGACGGCGGACGGCAAGGCCGCCGCCCCGGTGGCCGCGGAGGCCGCGACCGGCGCGACGAACTGAGGCCGCGCGCGGGGCATCCAGACCTGCGGGGCAATGAGGCCGCGCGCGGGGCGGCAAGAGCACCTGGCTGAACGCCGCGTCCCCATCCCCCCGACGCCGCGCTGAACCGGCGGTATTTTTCCGCCCTGCCCCAGATCGGGTCTGGGCATTACCCATTTGTGACGCCAGTGTGACCGGCAACATCCCGTCCAGCCGCCGAGTCGCGCAATGCGTCTGCTGATCTCTTTCGCTGCCCTGTTCGCCTCGGTCCTGCTGTTGCAGCTCGGCTCGGGCGGGGTGGCGCCGCTTGACGCAGTGTCGGGGCTGCAATTGCACTTCACCAAGGCCGAGGTCGGGATGCTCGGCTCGGCCCATTTCCTGGGGTTCTTCGTCGGCTGCTGGTGGGCGCCGCGGCTGATGGGGACGATCGGCCATTCGCGCGCCTTCGCGGCCTGTGCCTCGGCCGGCGCGATCGGGATGCTGGCGCATATGATGTGGGTGAACCCGGTGGCCTGGGCCGGGTTTCGGGTGCTGTCCGGCCTGTCGGTGGCGGGCTGCTACACGATCATCGAAAGCTGGCTGCAAGGCAAGGTGACCAATGAGACCCGGGGCCGCGCGACCGGCGTCTACCGGGCGGTCGATATCTCGGGCAGCCTGATCGCGCAGCTGCTGATCAGCGTGCTGCCGCCGGCCAGCTATATGTCCTACAATCTTCTGGCGATCTTTTGCTGCGCGGCGCTGCTGCCGCTGACCCTGACCCGCGCCGACCAGCCCGAAACCCCGGCGGCGCCGCGGCTGCGGCCGCGGCTGGCGTTCCAATGCTCGCCGCTGGGGTCGATGGGGGTGATCGTCTCGGGGATCACGGGGGCGGCGTTTCGCATGGTCGGGCCGATCTACGGCATCGCCGTGGGCCTTTCGATGGGGGAAATCGCGCTGTTTCTGGCGGCCTATGTCGCGGGGGGCGGGTTGGCGCAACTCCCGATAGGTTGGCTGGCCGACAAATACGACCGCCGGGTGATCCTGATCTGGCTGTCGGTCGGCGCGATCCTGGCCTGTTTCGCCACCATCGCGCTGTCGGGCGCGGGCACGGCGGGGGTGATGATCGGCGCGGGCCTTTTCGGCTTTACCACGATCCCGATCTATTCGGTCGCCTCGGCCCATGGCCACGACTACGCCCGCCCCGACCAGCGGGTCGAATTGTCGGCGGCGCAGATGTTCCTGTACGCCGTCGGCGCGATCGCCAGCCCGGTGGTGGTGTCGGCGCTGATCGCCGCCGAAGGGCCGAAGTCGATGTTCGTGCTGATCATGGTGGTCCATGCGCTGCTGATCGTCTTCGGGCTGACGCGGATGCGCGCCCGGCCCTCGGTGTCGCGCACCTCCTACGTCTATGTGCCGCGCACCTCGTTCCTGATCGGGCGGCTTTTGGGCAAGGCCCGTGACCGTGCCCCGGGCGAGGCCGGGCAATAGCGCGCCCGGCCCTACCGGGGCCTGATCAGCACCTGCAGATCGGCCACATTGGTGCCGGTCGCCCCGGTCATCAGCAGATCCCCCGCCGCGTGCAGCGTGGCATAGCTGTCGTTGCGCGCCAGCAGCGCCTGCGGGTCCAGCCCCGCCGCCCGGATCCGCCCCGGCGTGCCCGCGTCGACAAGACCGCCGGCCGCATCCGTCGGCCCGTCGCGCCCGTCGGTCCCGCCCGAAAGGAACACCCAGCCGGGGGCCCAGCCCCGTTCCTCGGCCAGCAGGGCGACCCGCAGTGCCAGTTCCTGATTGCGCCCGCCCCGGCCCGTGCCGCGCAGGACGACGGTGGTCTCTCCGCCCATCAACCATGTGCCGGGGCCAAGTGCCGCGATCCGCGCCGCCGCCTCGGCCACGTCGCCCTCCAGCGGCGCCTCGATCACCTGAGCATCAGGCGCCGCCGCCGCCATCGCCGCGACGGATTGCGCGTTAGAGCCGATCAGCCGGTTGTCGGCCTTGGGCAGATCCGGCGCTTCGGACGGCGCCGAAAGATGGGCGCGCACGCTTTCGGGCAGATCCTCCCAGATCCCCCGCGCCTGCAGCGCCGCGCGCGCCTCGGCCTGCGTGCCGATCGGCGCCACCGTGGGCCCCGAGGCGATCACCCGCAGATCGTCGCCGATCACATCCGACAGGATCAGCGCCGTCACACCCGCCGGCGCCGCGGCGCGCAGAAAGCCACCGCCCTTCAGCCGCGAAAGCTGCTGGCGGACCAGGTTCATCTCGGTGATCTCGGCGCCCGAGGTCAGCAGCAGCCGGTTGACCCGGGCCTTGTCCTCCAGCGTCAGCCCCGGCGCGGGGGCCGGCAGCAGGGCCGAGCCGCCGCCCGAGATCAGCGCCAGCACCCGGTCCCCCGGCCCCAGATCACCAAGCAGAGCCTCAACCCGCCGCGCCGCCGCCTCGCCCCGGGCGTCGGGCACGGGGTGGCCCGATGCCATCACCTGCGCGCCGGGCAATTCGGCGGCATTCTCGTAATTGGTCACCACCAGAACCGCGTCGGGCCGCGCGGCCGCCATCGCCGCCCGCGCCATGCCAAGCGCCGCCTTGCCCAGCGCGATCACCACCAGCCGCCCGCCCGGCGGCGCCGCGACCGGCGCGGTTTCCAGCGCCCGGCGCACCGCGCCCGAGGGGTCGGCGGCGGCCACGCCGGCCATGAACAGCTGTCGGGCGGTGTCGCGGGGGGGGGTGATGGCATCCGTCATGGCGCCAACTTGCCGCCCGGGGATGGCGCCGTCCAGCGCCATACGCATCGTGAAACGCGGTGGCGCGAATTTCCTCTTGCAGCGCCGCGGCGCAGGCATTAGATCAGCCCCCGATCAAGGATGCGGGCGTAGCTCAGGGGTAGAGCATAACCTTGCCAAGGTTAGGGTCGAGAGTTCGAATCTCTTCGCCCGCTCCAGATCACCTTCCACGAAAATGTTGAACGCACCCCCCTCACGGGGCTTGCACTTCGGCCTTTGCGGGGTTTCGCCCCGCGGGTTTCTCACCCCGCCCGAAATATGCAAAGAAAACCTCTTGCGGCCCGCCGCACCTGCCGCTATCAGATGCGCCACGGAGCGCGGGCGTAGCTCAGGGGTAGAGCATAACCTTGCCAAGGTTAGGGTCGAGAGTTCGAATCTCTTCGCCCGCTCCAATTTTCCACAATCTGCATGACTTCACCCCCTGGGGGTCTGCATCCGTTTGCGGCGCGTCGCGGGCTGCGCCATGATGTGGCGACACTTCTGCGCAGAAAGCCCGCCACCATGACCGACCATCAGCTTGCCGCGACCCCGGACACCGTTCACTGGGGCCGCTTCTGGTCCGAACTGCCACCCGTGCTGCAGGCCGCGCCCGGCGACCGGGTCACGATCCAGACGTTTTCGGGCCGCCCCGCCGTGCTGCCGCACGAGGGATCGGGGATGCATGTCGACCCCGCACATCGCGCGATTCTGAAGGCGAACCTGCAGGGCCAGGCGCATCTGCTGACCGGCCCGGTCGCGATACGCGGCGCCCGCCCCGGCGACGTGCTGAAGATCACCATCGAACGGATCGAGCTGGGCGCCGACTGGGGCTACAATCTGGTGCGCCCCACCGCCGGCACCCTGCCCGGCGAATTCCCAGTCTCGGCCGAAGCGCTCAGCCTGATCCCGATCGACCGCACCGCCCGCACCTGCCGCCTGCCTTGGGGCACGACCCTGCCGCTTGCCCCCTTCTTCGGCGTGATGGGCGTCGCCCCGCCGCCGGAATGGGGCGAGATCACCTCGATCCAGCCGCGCCTCAATGGCGGCAACCTCGACCTCAAGCTCTTGACCGAGGGCGCCATCCTCTACCTGCCCGTCCACACCGAGGGCGCGCTGTTTTCCTGCGGCGACGGCCACGGCTGTCAGGGCGACGGCGAGGTCTGCATCACCGCGCTGGAAACCGCGCTGACCGGCACCTTCCGCTTCGATCTGCTGAAGGCGGGCGATCACACGATCGACCTGCCGCGCGCCGAAACCGCGGACGAGCTGATCTCGATGGGCTTTCACGCCAGCCTCGACATCGCGCTGCAGATCGCCCTGCGCCAGATGATCGCGCAGATCCGCGAACGCACCCCCCTGTCCGAGACCGAGGCCTATCAGCTGTGCTCGCTGGCCGTGGATTTCGCCGTCACCCAGTCGGTGAATCAGGAAAAGGGTGTCCATGGACGGCTGAAAAAGGCGCTTTTGCTGCCCGGTTAGGGCCACCGCGCCGCCCCCCCGAACCGACGGGTGCCGATCAGCCCTGATCCGGCGCGCCGAACTTCTGCGCGGCGGCGGCAATCGCCTTCTCGGCGCTGCCGAGGATGTGACGTTCCAGCACCGCACCGCCGCCTGCCGCATCGCGCGACGCCAGCGCCGCGAGGATCTGGCCATGTTCGCTTATCGTCTGGTCACGGCGCCGCGCGTCCTGAAGTTCCAGATTGCGGAAGGCGAGGATCTTTTCGTCGATCTCCTGCAAGTCGCGCAGCAGAACCCGGTTGCCCGACAGCGCCGCAATGCCCGAATGGAACCGGCTGTCGTAGATATCGAGCGTGGCAAAGTCCGCGACCACCTCCTCGGCCCCCCAGCGGTCACAGAAGGCCACCAGATCGGCCTCGGGCGCCAGGGCGCAGGCGCGGCGGAAGGCCCAGGCCTCCAGCGCGGCGCGGACCTCGTAGATCTGGGCGATCTGATCCATGTCGACCTCGCGGCAGAAGAAGCCGCGATTGGGCACGAAGGTCATGAAGCCTTCGGTGCTTAGCCGGTTCAGCGCCTCGCGCACCGGCGTCCGGCTGACCCCGAACTCGGCCGCCAGCGCCCCCTCCTTCACCTTCTGACCGGGGGCAAAGCTGAACTCTACCGCCCGCCGTTTGAGCTGGGCGTAAACCCGTTCGACCACATCCGCCTTGCGCACGCCCACCCGCAACCTCCGCTGCCGTTCCCGGGAAAAGTGTATGCACTATTTCGGGCGCGCATGCTATGGGAAGTTCATCTGAGTCTCTGACAAGGGAAGAACTTCATGACAATCGAACGCCTCCACACCAATGACCGCATGAGCCAGGTCGTGATCCACAACGACACCGTCTATCTTGCCGGCCAGGTGGCGCTGAAGGCGCCGGGCGCCAGCGTGGCAGAGCAGACCAAGGCCATTCTCGACCAGATCGACGGCCTGCTGGCCGAGGCCGGCACCGACAAGTTGAAGGCGCTGACGGCCACGATCTGGCTGTGCAGCATGGACGATTTCGCCGAGATGAACGCGGTCTGGGACGAATGGTCGAAGGGCGGTGCCGCGCCCTGCCGTGCTGCGGTGGAATCGCCGCGCCTCGCCACGCCGCAATTCACGGTGGAGATCGGTCTGATCGCCGCGCGCTAGGGCCGGCGCCATAGAGGAGGCGGGATCATGCATGTGGTGGTTCTGGGCGCGGGGGTGATCGGGATCACCACGGCCTATCAACTGCTCAAGGATGGCCATCGGGTCACCGTGATCGACCGGGGCGATGTGCCCGCCTCCTTCACCAGCTATGCCAATGCAGGCCTCGTGGCGCCGGGCCATGCCTATGCCTGGGGCTCGCCCGCCGCGCCGGGGATGATGCTGCGCTCGCTGCTGCGCGGCGATCAGGCGATCCGCTTCAAGCCGCGCCTGTCGCGCCGGCAATGGCGCTGGACCCGGGCCTTCCTGGCGCAGTGCAGCGCCGAACGCGCCGCTGCCAATACCCGCATCAAGACCCGGCTCTGCCGCTATGCGCAGGCCGAGTTGGAGAAGGTCGTGGCCGAAACCGGCATAGGCTATGACGGGCGCGGCGGCGGGCTGCTTTACTTCTACCGCACGCCCGAACGGCTGGAGGCCGCCAGCGCCCGCGCCGATCTTCTGCGCGCCGAGGGGCTGGAGCTGCGCCGGCTGAGCCGCGACGAGGTGATCGCCACCGATCCCGGCCTGGCGTTGGCGCGCGGCCGGATCGCGGGCGGGCTGCTGGCGCCCTCGGACGCCAGCGGCGACGCCCATCTTTTCACCCGCGCGCTGGCCGTGCACTGCGTAGGCCTGGGCGCCGATCTGCGGCTGAACACCGAGATCCGCAGCCTGACGGTGAAACGCGGAGAGGTCACCGCGGCCGAAACCTCCACCGGATCGGTCGCGGGCGATGCCTTTGTTCTGTGCCTTGGGGTCTACAGCCCGCATCTGGCCGAGACGCTGAAGATCGACCTGCCGATCTATCCAGTGAAGGGCTATTCGGTGACGGTGACGGCGGCGGATCTGGACACGCCGCCCGCGATCGGCGGCGTCGACGAGGAGAACCTGCTGGCCTATTGCCCGATGGGCAACCGCCTGCGCCTGACCGCCACGGCCGAGATCGGCGGCTATTCCACCGCCCACCGCCCCGCCGATTTCCGGGTGATGCTGGCCCGCGCGCAAGAGATTTTCGGCTGCTGTCTGGGCGCCTCGGGGGTGACCTACTGGGCCGGGCTGCGGCCGATGACGCCCACCGGGCTGCCAATCGTGGATCGCGCGCCGATCGCCAATCTGTGGCTCAACACCGGGCATGGGCACATGGGCTGGACCATGTCGAACGGCTGTGCCCGGATGGTCGCCGATCTGGTGGGCCAGCGCGCGCCCTCTCATTCGAACGAAGGAATGCGCCATGAAGGATGATGCCGCAAAGACGGGGGCGAAGACCCTGCTGATCGAGAACCTGCCGTACACCACCGAGAAGGTGATCGGCGCGCGCGCCCGCATCGGGGTGGTGGTGCTGGCCACCGATTACACGCTGGAGCATGAATTCCGCAACATGATCGCCCTGCCCGGGGTCGATGTGTTTCATGCCAGGATCGAGAATTCCCCCGCGATCACCCCCAAGACCCTGCGCGCCATGGGCCCGCACATCACCCGGACGGCCAAGCTTATCCTGCCCGGCGACACCGTGGATGTGCTGGCCTTCGGCTGCACCTCGGCCTCGATCGTATTGGGCAGCGATTTCGTCGCCGAAAGGCTGAACGCGGCCAAGCCCGACACGCCGACGACCAACCCCATCTTCGCCGCCTTCGCCGCCTTCCGGGCGCTCGGCGCGCGACGGATCGGGGTGCTGACGCCCTATGAGCGGCCGGTCAACGATCTGGTGCAGGGCGCGCTGCAGGCGGCCGGCTTCGAAGTGCCGGTCTTCGGCAGTTTCAACGAGCCGCATGACCCCACGGTGGCGGCGATCGACGCGCCAAGCCTGAAGGCCGCGATCACCCGGATCAAGGCCGCAGCCGAGGTGGACGCGGTCTTCATCTCCTGCACCTCGGTGCGGATCGTCGGCGACGTGGCGGGGATCGAGGCCGAACTGGGCCTGCCGGTGACCTCGTCGAACCAGGCGCTGGCCTGGCACTGCCTGCGGCTGGCCGGGATCGACGACAAGCGGCCGGAGCTGGGGCGGCTCTTTTCCGTCTGAGGCGCGCGGTTTGCAGGGGCTGAAGCCGGGGGTTTCACCCCCCGTCGCCATCGTCGCTCGGAGTTGCCAATGGTTGCGCCACAGGTCCGAGCACCATTGGCGACGGCGCTCAGATGGCGACCCCGTGGGATATTTGGACCAGAGTGAAGAGCAGGTCTGCGCATCGCATGCGCGGCCTTGGGCATTGTGGCGGGGGTCGCGGCGGGGATCGCCCTTGCGGTTTCAGTGAAAATCTCGGCTGGGGAACAGTCGCTTAGCCTGTTCGCGCGGATGGCGGGCGGCGACGGCCGTGCGGGGGGGGCTGGTGCGCGGCGGGCGGGGGGCATCGTCGGCCTCGGGCCGGGTCTGGCCGACCATGGCTTCCAGCGGATGGCCGAGATCAGCGAGGCAGAGCGAGAGATCCTCGACCTGCTCGGCGATCAGGTGGACGACGATCCCCTCGCGCTCCAGCCGCCCGGTCACGCGCAAAAGCCGCCCGCCCATCACCGCGCGGCGGAAGCGTTCGTAGATCTTCGGCCAGACCACGATATTGGACACCCCGGTCTCGTCCTCGAGCGTCAGGAAAATCACCCCCGAGGCGGTGCCCGGCCGCTGCCGCGTGATGACCAGACCGCAAACCGAGGTGCGGGCCAGCGGCGCGCCGACCAGCCGGTCATGCGGAATCAGCCCCGGGATCGCGGGGCGCAGCAGTTCCATCGGATGGGCGCGCAGGCTGAGGCGCATCGCGACGTAATCCTCGACCACCTCCTCGCCCAGATGCATCGGCGGCAGCGCCACCGCGGGCTCGCGCCCCCCCTCGCCGTCGAGCGGGTCGGAAAACAGCGGCAGCGGCTTTGGCGCGCGGATCGCCCGCACCGCCCAGAGCGCATCGCGCCGGGTCAGCCCCTGCCCGGCGAAGGCATCGGCCTCGGCCAGCCGTTCGAGCGCGGCGGGGGCGATCGCCGCGCGCAACCACAGGCTTTCGGGATCGGGATAGCCATTGCCCCGCGCCGCCGCGATCCAGTCGGCATCCTCCTGCCGAAAGCCCTTGATCTGGCGAAACCCCAGCCGCAGTGCCAGCCGCCCGTCGGCACGGCGTTCCAGCGTGCAGTCCCAGCTGCTGTGGTTGACGCAGACGGGGCGCACCTCTTGCCCGTGGTCGCGCAGGTCGCGCACGATCTGGGCGGGGGCGTAGAAGCCCATCGGCTGCGAATTGAGCAGCGCGCAGGCGAAGACGCCCGGGTGGTGGCATTTCAGCCAGGACGAGACATAGGTGAGCATCGCGAAGGCCGCCGCATGGCTTTCGGGAAAGCCGTAATCGGCAAAGCCCTCGATCTGGCCGAAGCAGGCCTCGGCCACCTCACGGGCATAGCCATTGGCCATCATCCCCGCGATGAACCGCTCGCGGTGCGCGCCGATCGTGCCCATCCGCCGGAAGGAGGCAAGCGAACGGCGCAGCTTATCCGCCTCTTCCGCCGTATAGCCGGCGCCGACCACCGCGATCCGCATCGCCTGTTCCTGAAACAGCGGCACGCCCAGGGTCTTCTTCGTGACCTCCTCCAGCGCTGGGCCGAAGGGTTCGGGCGCCTCCAGCCCCTGGCGGCGGCGGATATAGGGTTTGACCATGCCGCCCTGAATGGGCCCGGGCCGCACGATCGCCACCTCGATCACCAGATCGTAGAAGGTCGCGGGCTTCATCCGCGGCAGAAAGTTCATCTGCGCCCGGCTTTCGACCTGGAACACCCCCACCGCATCGGCGCGTTGCAGCATGGCATAGGTGGCCGGATCCTCCTGCGGCACGGTCTTCAGCGTGTGGTGGATCTTTTCGTGATCCTCCAGCAGATCGAAGGCCTTGCGCAGGCAGGTGAGCATCCCGAGGGACAGGATGTCGACCTTGAGGATGCCCAGCGTGTCGATGTCGTCCTTGTCCCATTCGATGACGGTGCGCCCCTCCATCGCGGCGTTCTCGATCGGGCACAGCTCATCCAGCCGGCCGCGGGTGATGATGAAGCCGCCGACATGCTGGGACAGGTGGCGCGGAAAGCCGATCACCTCGCCAATCAGGCGGATGGTCTGGGAAAGGCGCCGGTCCTCGGGGTTCAGGCCCAGCTCGCGCACCAGCGCGGGGTCGGCGCCCTTGCCCGAGATGCCCCAGATCTGGCCCGAGAGGCCGGCGGTCACGTCCTGGCTAAGGCCCATGACCTTCCCCACCTCGCGGATCGCGGCGCGGGTGCGGAAATGGATCACCGTGGCGCAAAGACCGGCGTGGTCGCGGCCGTATTTCTCATAGATCCACTGGATCACCTCCTCGCGCCGCTCATGTTCGAAATCGACGTCGATATCGGGCGGCTCGCCCCGGTGGCGCGAGATGAAGCGCTCGAACACCATGCCGATCATGTCCGGGGACACATCGGTGATCCCCAGCAGGTAGCACAGGATCGAATTGGCCGCCGAGCCGCGGCCCTGGCAGAGGATGCCGCGCCTCCGCGCCTCGGCCACGATGTCGTGGACGGTGAGGAAATAGGCGGCATAGCCCAGCTCTGCCACAAGGGCCAACTCCTTCGCCATCAGGCCGCGCACCTTGTCGCTGGCGCCCTCCGGGTAGCGCCGTGCAAGGCCTTCCCGGGTCAGCCGTTCCAGCCGGGCCTGGGGGATCTCATCCCCGGCGATCTCGTCTGGGTATTCGTAGCTGAGCTCGCCCAGATCGAAGCTGCAGCGCGCCGCGATCTCGACCGTGCGGCGGATCGCGCCGGGGTGGTGGCGGCAAAGCCGCGCCATGTCGTCCGCGCCCTTCAGGCGGCGTTCGGCATTGGGCAGCGCCCGGGTGCCGATTGCGTCGATGGTGCAGCCCTCGCGCAGGCAGGTCAGCACATCGGCCAGCTGGCGCCGGGCGGCGCGGTGCATCAGCACGTCGCCCACCGCCACCATCGGCGTGTTGCAGCGCAGCGCCAGCGCCGCGCAGATCGAAAACCACGCCTGATCCGATCCGTCGTAGCGCGGCGCGGCGCCCAGGAAGACATGGCCGGGAAAGCGTCGTTGCAGGCGCTGCAGCGGGGCGGCGGCAAGGGCCGGATCGGCAGGCGGCAGGGCGATCAGGATGAGGCCCCGGCAGCCGTCCTCCAGATCATGCAGGTGGAGGTGGCATTCCCCCTTGCCCGCCCGGCGCTTGCCCAGCGTCAGCAGCCGCGCGAGGCGGTGATAGGCGGGCCGGTCGGTGGGCAGCGCGACCCACTCGACGGGGCAATCGCGCAGCACGAGGCGCGCGCCGACGATCAGCTTGGGCAGGCGCGGCGCGGCGGGGCGCGGCAGGTCGGTGGGTTGGCCCACCTCCTGGCGCGAGCAGGGATCGATGCGATGGGTGGAGCGGATGCGCAGCGCCGCCCCGGCCTCCCCGACCTCATCGCGCAGGACCTTCAGCGCCCGGTAGGCCCGCACCACCCCGGCCAGCGAGTTGCGGTCGGTGATGGCGAAGGCGGCAAGGCCCAGTTCGGCGGCGCGCACCGCCAATTCCTCGGGATGCGAGGCGCCGGTGAGGAAGGTGAAGTTCGAGGTGATGCAAAGCTCGGCATAGGAAAGGTCGGAAGGGCCTGCGGCGGGATCGGCCTGTTCCGCGGCGACGCGGCAGAGTTCAGCAGCCCAGGAGGATTGCGAGGACATGGTGCTAGGCCCCTCCGCCGGGTATGCGCCGCTGGACCGCTGCGAAAGAGGGCGCCCTGGAGACCCGGCGCAACTTAGAAGATGTGCCAAGTCCCCTTGCGCCCGGTACGCGCCGCAGGCGCAGGGCGCGCGCCTGCCCGTCCCGGCGGGCCGGCGCTTTGCAGCTCTCGATCACGCCCCCGCTCGGGCAGTCCCTTGCAGCCATGAATGGCGACGCTCCCGCGCCGGGGCGCGCGCCCCCACGGGCAGGCGCGCGCCCGGCTTGGGTCGCTGCAACTGGCCCCCTCATGCGAATTCCCCCTGCACGAACCAGCCCGGCACCTGCGGCGTGTGAAACAGCCACAGCCGCCGGCCCTGATGGGTCTCGACCCGCCAGTAATCGCGCAGACCGCGCGCCCAGGCCTCGTCCTCAAACCACCATTCGGGGGCGATGCGTTCGGGGCCGGTGGCCCGCGCCGTGCTCAGCGACAGCCGCCGCCAGCGGAACCGCGCGGGCGGCTCCGCCCCCTGCCCCACCAGCGGCTCGGGCGGGAACAGGCGCAGCGGGCGGGGACGCGGCGGGGCCCAGGCGCCTTCGGGCCGGGACCAGGCGGCGGGGGCGATCTGGAAGGCGCGTTCCGGGATATGGCTGTCGGCGGGCAGGAAACGCTGGATGTTCTCCAGCCCGATCCGGGTGCCGATCCGGGTGATCAGATCGTCAAGCCTGCCCCCGTCCTGCAGCCCGCCCGCGCGGGTGGACAACTGGCGGGCGGGCAAGGGTTCGACCTGCGTGGCCTCCAGCCGCAGCTGATCGATGCCAAAGCCCGCATCCGCCGCCTCCACCCCGCGCCGAAAGAGCGGCAGGATGCGGGCCGGATCGCGCAGCGGCGCGGCCAGGCGCAGCTCCACCTGCTGGCTGCCGCGATCAACGCGGCGCAGCGTCAGGCACAGCCTGCGCGCCCCCATCTCGCGCGCCAGCAGCCGCGCGCAGAGCGCCTCAAGCAGCCGCGCGGTGCCGGCCATCACATCCTCGACCCGGCCGATCGGGTCGGGCAGGCTGAGGCGGTCACCATAATGCGGCGGCTCGGGCAGCGGCGCGACGGGTTCGCCCAGCCGCCCCATCGCCTGATCCAGCCGCGCCAACACCTCGGCCCCGAAGCGCCGTGCCAGCGGCCCCCGCGCCGCCGCCTCCAGATCGCCGATCCGGCGCAGGCCCAGACGTTGCAGGGCGGTCACCGTGTCATCATCAAGCCGCAGCGCCGCCACCGGCAGCCCCGCCAGCGCCCGGCCCTGATCGCCCGGCGCCGCGATCCCACCGCCACTATGGGCCAGCGCCCAGGCAGCACCTCGGGTATCGGCCAGCCCCAGCCACGCCGCGAAGCCCGCGCGCTCCAGCCGCGCGCCAAGATCGGCCATCAGCGCCGCCTCCCCCCCCATCAGATGCGCGGCGCCGGTGATGTCGAGCACCAACCCGTCCTCGCCCTCCAGCCCGACCCAAGGGCAATAGCGCCCGGCCCAGCGCGCCAGCGTGGCCAGCAACCGCGCATCGCCCCGGGGATCGGCGGGGCGACTTTGCAGATCCGGGCAGAAGGCGCGGGCATCGGCGAAGGGCATGCCGCGATGCAGGCCCAAAGCCTCGGCCACCGCATTGAGGCAATGGACCCGCTCGGCATTTTTCTGCTTGAGGGTCAGCGCGAAGGGCCCGGCGACAGGATATGCGCGCAGCGCCCGGTCACTCGCCAGGCGGGGAAACCACATCGAGACGACGCGCCGCTGGATCCCATCGAACATCCCAGAATCCCAAAGTTCCTGATTTGTTCTTTATAATTTCCCAACGCATGCGAGTCGAGTCCGCGCCCTCCCCCCGATCGTGGACCGGATCGCACACCGGGGCACAGCGCCAGCGCGTCTCGGCCGCGTTTGAGCCCATTCCCTCGGGGATCAGACACAGCCCCGTGGCGCCGCCCGCCTTGGCGGCCAGTTGCAGCCGCCGCCCCTCGCGCAGGTTCAGCGGGCGGCTGATCTCGGCCAGCACCAGGGCGACGGCGCCGTCCTTCAGCGCCTCTTCGGCGGTGGCAAGGCAGTCGGTCTGGTCGCGGCATTCGGCCACCAGCAGGCGGGCCGGATCGAAGAACGCCGCCAGACCCAGGGGGTTCAGCCGCTCTGCCGGCCAGCTTTCATAGATCCACAGCAGCGGCCCGGCTGTCCGCGCGCAGGCGAGGGCCGCGAAGGCGGTGGCCGAGGGGCCGCAGACCTCGTGGACGCGGGCGGGACGCAGGGGGAAGAATTTATCCAGGGACGCGGGCATGATGGGGCAGCCTATCGCGAAGCAGAGCGGAAATAAATCCGGTGGATCGGGCGGGGCGGCGCCCTTTGCAGGCCTCGGCGCCGGGGGTTTCAAACCCCGTCGCCATCGTCGCTCGAAGTTGCCAATGGCTGCGCCACTGGTCCGAGCCCCATTGGCGACGGCGCTCTGATGGCGACCCCGTGGGATATTTTTACCAGAAAGAAAGCAAAGAGCCCGCCTTGCTTTCTTTCTGGTAAAAATATCCCGGGGGAGCAGGGGGCAGCGCCCCCGCCGGCCGAGCCAGCAACAGCGACATCCGCCTCAGAACGGATGGGCGCAGCCGTCCCAGGTTTCGAAACAGCCGGTGGTCGCAACCGAAAGCGCCTCAAAACGCGCCAAGAGGCCCTCGGCGGCCTCTTCCGTGCCAATCGCGGCACTGTCGCCGCCCATGTCGGTGCGCACCCAGCCCGGATGGTAGATGCCCACCGCGATGCCATCGCCCGCCAGATCGACCGCCAGGTTGCGGCCCAGGTTCAGCGCTGCGGCCTTCGAGGCGCGGTAGATGTAATGCCCGCCCGCCGCATTGGTCGAAGAGGCCATCTGCGACGAGATGATCGCGATCTTGCCGCGGCCCGCGCGCAGCGCCGGCAGATGGGACTGGATCGTCAGGAACACCCCGGTGACGTTGACCGCGAAGACCTCGGCCCAGTCGGCGGCCGCAAAGCCATCGTCCAGCCGCTGGCCCTTGCCGTAATTCACCCCCGCATTGCAGACCAGCAGATCGAGCGGCGCCTGCCCCTGCGCCGCCCCAAGGGCCGCGATCGAGGCCGGGTCGGCCATGTCGGCCTGGCGCCAGGTGCCGGGCGCCTCCGGCCGGGGGCCGCGATAGGTGCCGATCGGATCGGCGCCCCGGGCGCGGTAAGCGTCGAACAGGGCGCGGCCGATGCCGCGGTTGGCGCCGGTGATGAGGATGGTCATGGGAACCTCCGCCAGGTTTTGCGTCAGAAGGCGGGCCAGAGGCGGCGGCCACTGGCCCCGTATCGGGGGGGGCCGCTACCGGGGGCCCAGTTACCAGTGGCCAGTGTTTTCCATGCTGGCCCAGGGCTCTGCGGAAGGCAGCGCGTCACCCATCTGCAACAGCTCGACCGAGATGTTATCCGGGCTGCGCACGAAGGCCATGCGCCCGTCGCGTGGCGGGCGGTTGATCGTCACGCCATTGTCCTGCAGATGCTTGCACATGTCGTAGATGTTCTCGACCGCATAGGCGAGATGGCCGAAATGCCGACCGTCCGAAGGCAGCCCCTCGTCGCCGTCCCAGTTATAGGTCAGCTCCACCGGGCATTCCTCCTGGCCGGGAGGGGCCATGAAGATCAGGCTGAACCGCGCCTGGTCGTTCTCGATCCGGCGGGTCTCTTTCAGGCCCAGAAGCTCATAGAACTTCATCGAGGCGTCCAGATCCTTCACCCGCACCATGGTGTGGAGATATTTCACTTGCATCGCGTCCTCCGGTTTCACGCTTTACGGTCCGGGCCACAGATAGCACGCCTGACAGCGCTGTCAGCCCTGCCCTCGGGGTTTTGACCTGGGCCAGCGGCCCCCAAACCCGCCCGAACCCGGCTCGCCCCGCCCGTGCAGCCCTAAAACCCCGTAGTCCACACCGCATATGGATATTCCCTCACCGACCAACCATAGATATAGTTGAACCCCAGTCCCTTCCCGACTCGCCACGCCCGACAGGAGGCCCCATGCCGCTATCGCCCGACCAGATCGCCGAAATAGAGGCCGCCCGCGCCACCCCGCGCCCCACGCTGCGCGCCGTGAGCGAAGGGATGGAGGCGCATCTTTACCGCGCGCATGAGGTGCTGGATCACGGCTTCATCCGGGTGATCGACTACATGGGCGACGACGCGGCGATCGTGCAGGCCGCGCGGGTCAGCTACGGCGCGGGCACCAAGCATGTCAGCAACGACGCGGGGCTGATCCGCTACCTAATGCGGCACTGGCACTCGACCCCGTTCGAGATGTGCGAGATCAAGCTGCACGTCAAACTGCCGGTCTTCGTCGCGCGCCAGTGGATCCGGCATCGCACCGCCAATGTGAACGAATATTCCGCCCGCTATTCGATCCTCGACCGCGAATTCTACATCCCCCAGCCCGACGCGCTGGCCGCGCAATCCACGGTCAACAACCAGGGCCGCGGAGAGGTGCTGGCCGGCGAAGAGGCGGCGCGGGTGCTGGAATGGCTGAAAGCCGACGCGGGGCGCGCCTATGACCATTACGAGGCGATGCTGAGCCAGACCCAACCCGACGGAAGCCCCCAGCAGGGGCTGGCGCGGGAACTGGCGCGGATGAACCTGCCGGCGAATATCTATACGCAATGGTATTGGAAGGTGGACCTGCACAACCTGTTCCATTTCCTGCGCCTGCGCGCCGACGCCCATGCCCAATACGAGATCCGCGTCTATGCCGAGGCGATCTGCAAGGTCGTGGCCGATTGGGTGCCGCTGGCCTATGGCGCGTTCGAGGATTACCGGATGGGCGGCGTGACGCTATCGTCCAAGGCGATTGACTGTGTGCGACGGATGCTCAAGGGTGAGGACGTGACGCAGGAAAGCTCTGGCATGTCGAAGGGCGAGTGGCGGGAGTTTCAGGGGGTTTTGGGGTGAGTGGAGACGATACCAACTCAGTTGATGAATCAAAAGAGCCTCCCTTCGATAGCTCCGGCGCGGCAGATGAGATTTCCGTTGGCTTACTATATGAGATCAATGGAACCGAGGCTTGCACACATCCGCTATATCTTTTCTTAAATGACTACTTCAATATTCTCGACGCGTTCTTCTATTTTGTGAACCTAGCGACCCGAGCAGACGAAATGCGGGTACGCGCCCACAAGGCACTGTCTGGAATTTCCGAACATCTTGATGACGGAGCCAAATATCGAGAACCAATAGATGAAAATAGCGCCTTCAAGAGGCTCCAGAAGTATTCAAATTACACGAGCAGAAATCTTACCAACAGCATCGTCGACTCATACCTTTGCTATGTAACCGCCGTAGTTCAGAAAGCCTTACACAAAAGACCAGAAGCGATAAAATCGGGCGAGGCGATTAGAATTGAAGAAATATTGGATTTTACTAACCGCAGAGACCTAGTAAAATTTCTGATAGAAAGAAAAATCAATTCGCTTTCGTATGGAGGATTGGGCGGAATAGAGAGGTATGTCCAATCAACACTTGGCTGCAATTTATTCGATAGCGAAAAAACCAAATTTGACGTTTTGCTGTTTATTGAAATCAGAAACATAAACTCTCACAACCGGGGAATCATAAATCAAATATTCTTAGAGCGCACCAAAATATTAAAAACAAAAGAAAAATTCGAACTTGGCAAGCGCGCCCACGTTGACTTTACTCGCCTCTCACAGGGCAATCGCATTTGGAATTCTGTGAACCCGGATGGGGAACGTTCAGTGAACGAAGCTGCATCTCTCGTCGTTCTGAGGAGCGAATTCGCCGGCATTTTTCACGAACGAGACTCAGCAGTTCC
>CAJYAD010000047.1 GCA_913064775.1 uncultured Albidovulum sp.
TGGTCGGGAACAATCCGGAACTGGCAACCCGCCGGACCCGTCTGGCTAAACCCTGAACGCGAAACCGCCGCCTCCGAAATCAGAGACGCCGCATGAAAGCACCGGACAACTTCTTTGACAAACGCCGGGTTCGAGATCACAGCAACGATTTCAACCGGCAGCGCGCCGATGTGCTCAGCCACCTTGCTGAGGCCTCGGATCAAGGCGTCAAGATGGCCTTCTTCCATGCCGTCGATGCGACCGAGATTGGCAATCACGCGATTGCGCGGCTTGCCGGCCTCGTTGCGATAGGACTCGGCGATCTGTAGATACCGCCGCCCGCCACTCTCTGTGATCCGAATGAACATGCCTACAGAATGGCATCGAACTACCAATACTTCAAGCAGTCGAACGCTACAGGCGTGTGACTACACGATCTTCACCGTCCGGCACCCTTAATCCATTGAAAAGACTCGCGCACCCACCCAAAATCCAACCCATTCTACGCCGATTTTGTCGAACTTGGGCGGCCTGGATGGACAGCACAGCCACGCGGTCGCGCACCTTAGTGCGGACCGCAGCGGCATAGGCCTTGCCGTCAATCAGTTCTGCGACCATCGTTCAGAGCTTTTCGGTCAGTTCGGGCACTGCCTCGAACAGGTCCGCGACAAGACCGAAGTCTGCGACCTGGAAGATCGGGGCTTCCTCGTCCTTGTTGATCGCGACAATGATCTTGCTATCCTTCATCCCCGCGAGGTGCTGGATTGCCCCCGAGATGCCAACCGCGATGTAAAGATCAGGTGCCACGACCTTGCCGGTCTGGCCGACTTGAAGATCGTTCGGCGCAAACCCGGAATCGACCGCAGCCCGCGAGGCGCCCACGGCGCCACCCAGTTTGTCGGCAAGGGCCGATATCAGCGCGAAATCCGTCTCGGAGCCCACTCCGCGCCCACCGGAGACGACGATCTTGGCCGAGGTCAATTCGGGGCGGCCGCTGGCCACAAGCTTGTCTTCGACATGGGCAGTCAGCGCCGACACCCCAGTGAGGGCGACAACTTCGACTGCGGCATAGCCGCCTTCGCCGGCCGCCTCGAATGCGGCAGTGCGCACAGAGAGCACCTTCACTGCGTCCAAGGATACCACCGTCTGGACCGCGTTGCCCGCGTAGATCGGACGCTTGAATGTCTGAGCGTCGACGATCTTGATCACATCGGTGATAACCATCGCATCCAGAAGCGCCGCCACACGGGGCAGCACGTTCTTACCTGCATTGCTAGCGGAGGAGATAATATGGGTCATGCCATCCGCGTTGTCGAGAAGCAGCTGCGACACGTTCTCCGCAAGCCCATTGGCCACCGCTTCGTCCTCGCAGACCAGGACCTTTGAGATAGCGGCGATCTTCCCCGCCGCCTCTCCCGCCGCCCTCGGTCCGCAGACCAGCGCCGTCACCTCGCCTAGTTGCGCCGCTGCCGTCGCGACCTTGGCCGTTGCGTCCAGCGCCAGCGTGCCCCCGGAAACCTCTGCCAGAAGAAGTACCGCCATCAGACCAGTCCCATTTCCTTGAGTTTCTCGACAAGCCCGTCAACCGAGCCCACGCGGATACCGGCCTCACGGCCAGCAGGTTCTTCCGTAGCGATCACTTTCAGGCGGGGGGAGGTGTCGACCCCGTAGTCGGCCGTCGTCTTCTCACTCATCGGCTTCTTCTTGGCCTTCATGATGTTGGGTAGCGAGGCATAGCGCGGTTCGTTCAGACGCAGGTCTGTGGTGATGATCGCTGGCAAGGTGACCGTCATCGTCTGCAACCCGCCGTCCACCTCGCGGGTGACCACAGCTTTTCCATCCGCGATCTCCATCTCGGAGGCGAAGGTCGCCTGCCCCCAACCCAAGAGCGCGGCCAGCATCTGGCCCGTGGCGTTCATGTCGTTATCGATGGCCTGCTTGCCAAGGATCACCAGCTGGGGCGTTTCCTCTTCCACGACTTTCACCAAGAGCTTGGCAACAACCAGCGGCTCGATGTCGCCGTCCGTATCGGCTTCTATCAGGATGCCACGATCGGCACCCATGGCGAGCCCCGCGCGGATCGTTTCGGAAGCCTTCTTGTCACCGATCGAGACCAACACCACCTCAGAGGCGGTACCCGCCTCTTTAAGGCGGATCGCCGCTTCGACGGAAATCTCGTCGAACGGGTTCATCGACATCTTCACATTGGCCAAATCGATACCCGAGCCGTCGGCCTTGACTTTCACCTTAACGTTGTAGTCGATGACGCGTTTTACTGGGACCAGAATCTTCATCTGAAAGACGCTCCCTTCGATGGGATTGAGGGACAGGGGCATTCCTGCATGCGCCCGGGTTTAGTAGATCAGACCTTCACCCTTTCGGATTTAGGGTCGTAGAAGGGTTTGAGCGATGCGATCGCCGTGACACGCCGCCCGGCGACCTCGATCTCGTAAGTCGAGCCCAGCAAGTTCTGCACTGTTTCTCCGGCACACGGGACATAGCCCATGCCTATAGCCCCGCCGAGGTGATGGCCGTAGGCTCCGGAACTCAGATAGCCCACAATCTTGCGGTCCCTCACGATCGGTTCGGAGTTATAGAGCATCGGGGCGGGATCGGTCAGCAGGAACTGCACAAGGCGTCTCTGCAGCCCCTCCTCGCGTTTGCGCAGCACCGCGTCTCGGCCGATGTAGGGCGCGTCTGTCTTCTTGACTGCAAATCCCAGACCCGCTTCGAGGATATGATCTTCACACGAGATGTCGTGCCCGAAGTGGCGGAAGCCCTTTTCCATCCGGCAGCTGTCCATCATGTGCAGCCCGCAGAGCTTCGCATCCATTTCGCGGCCCGCATCGCGCAGCACCTCGAAGACATGCGCGGCCATATCGGTGGAAACATAGATCTCCCAGCCTAGTTCGCCGACGTAGGTTACACGGTGCGCACGGGCGAGGGCCATGCCAATCTCGATGTCTTGGCAGCTGCCGAAGGGGTTCACCTCATTCGAGAAATCATTGGGCGACACCTTCTGCAACAGCTCACGGGCGTTCGGGCCCATGACGCAGATCACAGCTTCGGCGGCGGTCATGTCGAAGAGCGTAACCCGGTGATCGCCGATATGGCGCCGCATCCATTCCTCATCGGCCAGCCTCGTCGCGGCGGGCGTCACCACCAAGTAGACGGTCTCAGACAGGCGGGTGATGGTCACATCCGCCTCTATCCCGCCGCAGTTATTAAGAAATTGGCTGTAGACGATCTTACCCACTGGCACCGACAGGTTGCTAGCGGCGACATGGTTCAGGAAGGCTTCAGCATCCGCGCCCTCGACCCGGATCTTGCCGAAGGAGGTCATGTCGTAGATCCCGACGTTCTCTCTGATCGCCCTGTGCTCACGCGCGGAATTGTCGAACCAGTTCTGCCGCTTCCACGAATAATCATAGGAGGCGGACTGGCCGACATCCGCGAACCAGTTAGCGCGTTCCCAGCCTGCTAGTTCCCCCATCACGGCGCCCTCGGCCTTCAGCGCCTCATGGAGCGGCGAACGGCGAATACCGCGGGCCGAGGTCTTCTGACGGAAGGGGAAGTGGTCCGCGTAGAGCAGCCCGAGCGTTTCCTTCGATCGCTCGAACAGATAGGTCCTGTTGCCTTGGAAGGGTTGCATACGCGCGATATCCACGTCGCCCAGATCGAATGGCTTCTCGCCGGTGTTCATCCAGGATGCCAGCGCCATACCCGCGCCACCTGCGGACTGGATACCAATGGAATTGAATCCGGCCGCCACCCAAACGTTGTCCATGCCGGGCGCGAGGCCCAGGTGATAAGCATCGTCGGGGGTGAAACTTTCCGGCCCGTTAAAGAAAGTGTGAATACCCGTCTCCGCCAGCAGTGGCATCCGATTCACGGCCATTTCTAGGATCGGCTCGAAATGGTCGAAGTCCTCGGGCAACTGGTCAAACTCAAAATCCTCTGGAATACCCTTCATGCCCCAGGGCTTGGCCACCGGCTCAAAGGCCCCCAATAGGATCTTTCCGGCGTCTTCCTTGTAGTAGGCGCTTTCCTCAGGCACGCGGAGCGTCGGCAGTTGTTGCAGTTCGGGGATCGTATCGGTGACGATATAGAAGTGTTCGCAGGCATGAAGCGGCACGTTGATACCCATCTTCCTGCCCACCTCACGCCCCCACATGCCCGCGCAGTTGACCACGTGATCGCAGGCGATCGTACCGTTTTCGCCCTCGGCATCCCAGGAGACACCCTTGATACGGCGGCCGTCCCGGGCAAAGCCCGTGACCTTCACCCGCTCCAGCACCTGGGCACCGAGCTGTCGCGCCCCCCGTGCCATGGCGAGCGCGATGTTGGCAGGATCGCCTTGGCCGTCCTTGTCTAGATAGACCGCCGCCTTAACGTCATCAACTTTAACATGGGGATAACGGCCGAGCAGCTCGGTGGGGCTGATTTCCTCGACCTCGACCCCGAAGGCACGCGCCATAGAGGCTTGCCGCAGTATCTCTTCTCGGCGCTCGTCAGAAAGGGCGACAGTGATCGAGCCATTGCGGCGGAAGCCTGTGGCGACCCCGGTTTCCTCTTCCAATTTGCCGTAAAGCTCCTGGCTGTATTTCGCCAGGCGCGTCATGTTCTGCGATGCGCGCAACTGGGCGATCAGACCCGCGGCGTGCCAGGTAGTGCCTGAGGTGAGTTGCTTGCGCTCCAGCAGGACAACATCCGTCCAGCCGAGCTTAGTCAGGTGGTAGGCAACCGAGCAGCCGATCACGCCGCCGCCAACGATGACCACCCGGGCTTTTTCAGGAGGGAGAGCCATTTTGAATGATCCTTACAAGATGGGGTCAGGCGCGAACGCGGGTGTTATCCGCGTCCCAGAGGCATGGCGTGTCCTGTACGGTCGCGCTAAGGCGCTGGCCGTAAACCTCAACTTCGACCTCCGTACCGGACGTTGCGGCTTCGGCGTCAAGCATCGCGATGGCGATGGCAGCGCGGACGCGGTAGCCATACGCTGCCGAGGTGACTTCACCCACCCGCTTACCATTAGCAAAGACTGCTGCCATGTAAGGCGCGTCCTGTCGGCCGGGCTCGACGATCAGGGTGACCATGCGCTTGGCCACGCCTCTCGCCCCCTCGGCTTCAATAGCTGCCTTGCCGGGGAAATCCTGAGGCTTGTCCAAGCGGATAAAACGACCCAGCCCAGTCTCGAGCAAAGTGTAATCGCTGGACAGATCGCCCTTCCAGGTCAAGTAGCCTTTCTCGATGCGCATGGAGTTCAGAGCATACATGCCAAAGGGCGCCGCTCCTGCATCGCGGATCGCGACATAGACATCGGGGGCATCCTGCGGTGCGACATGCACCTCCCACCCCAGTTCGCCAGCAAAAGAGACCCGTACCAGCATGGCCGGTTTACCCGCGACAATAGCCTGCTGGTGCGAGAGCCAGCCAAGCGCCAGATCCGCGTCCGAGATACCAGAAAGTAGATCGCGGGCTTGCGGCCCGGTGACGAGCATCGCGATGACTTCGGCAGTCCGGTCGGTCAGCGTCAGTCCTTTGGGAAGGCTTCGCGCCAGGATCTCGAAGTCATGCCACTGCGCCACGGCGGCGGTCATCAAGGTAAAATCGTCCTCACCATGCCGGATGCAGGACATCTCCGTCAGCACCCGGCCCTGGGGATCCGAGATGTAGATCAGGTTCATCCGGCCCACCTTGGGAAGCGCGCCCGCGATCAGCCCGCGCAGCCAATCCGCGGCACCTTCGCCCCGTAAGGCAAACCTTGAGAAGCCACAAATGTCTATAACGCCGACCCCATCTCGCACGGCCTCGACCTCTTCGCGCACGCGCGCCTCCCACGGACCGCTGCGATCCCAGGTTTGCGTTGCCTCCTCGGAGACGTCGTCACCCGGCTTTGCGAACCAGTTCGCGCGCTCCCAGCCGTTGTAGGCTCCCATCTGTCCGCCATCCGCGATCAGGCGGTCATGGTTCGAAGAAAGCTTCCTGTTCCGCTCAGCAGGCCATTCATGATGCGGAAAGTGCATCGCATATTCATGGCCATAGGTTTCCAGCGCCTTGCCCAATGAGAATTGCGCATCCGCATGACCGGCATAACGGCGCGGATCAACAGACCACATGTCCCATTCCGTGTAGCCGTGCATGATCCATTCCGATAGCACCTTGCCCGCGCCACCGCCCTGCGCGATGCCGAAGGTGAAGCTGTGTGCCTCGAAAGCATTGCGCACGCCCGGCATAGGGCCGATCATCGGAAGGCCGTCGGGCGCGTAGGGGATCGGTCCGTTGATGTTGCGCTGTATGCCCTGAGTGCCCAGAAGCGGCACCCGCGCCATGGCGTCCTCGATATACCATTCCAGACGGTCCAAATCGTCGGGGTAAAGCTGGAAGCTGAAATCCTCGGGCATCCGGTCGTCTTCGGTCACCCAGGCCGCCTGGCAGTTGCGTTCATACGGGCCGAGGTTTAGCGAATGGGTATCCTGGCGAAGATAGTAGGAACTGTCGACATCACGTAGCATGGGCAGCTTGCGTCCATGTTCCTTCGTCCACGCCGCGACCTCGGGGATGCCTTCAGTCAGAAAATACTGATGGCTCATCACTGTCAGCGGCACGCGACGTCCGCCATGCGGCAGGAACCACTCACCCACCCGCGCAGCGTAATAGCCTGCAGCGTTGACCACATATTCGCAGTGGATATCTCCCTTTTCCGTATGCACGACCCATTCGCCATCCTTGCGGCTGACGCCCTTGGCGGGCGTAAAGCGCGCGATGGTCCCGCCATGCGCCCGCGCACCCTTGGCCAGGGCCTGCGTCACTTGGCTCGGGTCGATATCGCCATCCAGCGGATCCCAGAGACCGCCTTCCAGATCATGCGCCTCCATGAAGGGGAAATGTGACTGAAGCTCTTCGGGGGTACACATGTCCATGGTCAGCCCCATATGGGCCGCCATGCCGCGCACACGGTCAAACTCCATCATGCGCTCATGGGTGTGGGCCAGACGAACGGCACCGGTCACATGATAGTTGATTGGGTAGTCGACCTCTTCCGCCAACCCGCGATACAGCGCCAGCCCATAGCGCTGCATATTCATCACGCCGTAATTCGCCGAGAAATTCGGGCAGTTGCCTGCCGCATGCCAGGTCGACCCGGCGGTCAACTCGTTCTTTTCCAGCAGCACGCAATCTGCCCAGCCGGATTTTGCCAAATGATAGAGCGCCGAAACACCGACGACACCACCACCGATAATCACCACACGTGCCGTGGAAGGAACAGTCATTGCGAGACCTCAATAGACGGGGGGAGAAATGACCCAGATTGCGGACGCTGGCTCGTCATAAGGGTTGGCCCAGCGATATTCGGCCCCCTTGATGCGAAAGCTGTCTCCGGTTTCGATGGTGAACGGCTGCTCATCGATCCAGATGTTCAGCTTGCCAGACATGAGATAGACCACCTCGGACGTTGCACGCTGACGGCTCTGCTCCAGCGACGAGCCAGGCATAAAGGTCGAATGGATGACCTCGAAATCGTCGGAGAGATCCGGAGAGAGAAGGGCTTCGAAAAGCCCGCTGTCCCTCTCGCCGATTTTGCGGCGGGACGCCCCACGCACGACCAGACCGCGCTCGTGGTCGGGGGCGTCAGCCACGCCGAAGAAAATCGACATGGGCACCTCGAGAACGCGCGCTATGCTTTGTAGATCACTGACCGTTGGAGTGGACAGGCCACGCTCTGCTTGGGACACCCAGCCAAGCGATTTTCCGATGGCCCTCGCGAGGTCTTCGAGCGTCATCTTGCGAGCGTTCCGCAAGGCTCGAATATCCGAGCCGATCATCTTGGATTCTGACATCTTTGTTTTCATATCCGGCGAGTGGTTGCCCAAGTGCGGCACAGCTTTGTGAAATATACTATCTATATTTCACAACAAGGCAATGAAAATTTGCCAGAATTTTTCACGGCCGATAAGAGTGCCCCGCGTTCCGCCGAAACCGGCATCCCGGGGCCGGGTGGTGGTGCTGTCAGACCGATGCGAACTCGTCTCAGTTTTCCCGAACGACCAATCTGTTAGGCCGCGAAGAGACCGCGCCACTCGGCGAGAGCGGCAGCGCGGTTCCGTTTGAAATTGGCTCGTGAATAGAGACTGCGTTCCTGGTTGAAGTGGTTGAAGACCGAGGCGTGGACTGCGGCGAATTTCTGCAATGTTCGCATGCGCCGGAAGCGGAGCATCGCCCGTTCGCGTCTTCGGAACGGCTGATGCGAATTCTCGGCACGATTGTTCATCCAGCGGCCAGTTTGCTGCCGGTCGCGAATGCCGAGCTCGCCAAGCAGCTCGAAGAAATCCTGCAGGACGAAGGGGTGATGATCCAGCCCTACTGGCGCAAGGTCTATAACAACTTCCGTGACAACGTGCATGGGGTCGAAATCCACCCGATGCTTGAGTTCCACATGCACAAGTGGTGGATGGAAAAGAGCGCGACCTGACCGCGTAGTCGGCTGGACCGGTGGATGTCGGCCACTCCTCAATGGCTATCCCACCGCCTCCGTGGACCAACCAGGAACAGCCGAAGGTCTCAGGTCGCTGATCGACAGGTCATCGAGAGCATGAGAGGGCGGTAGTGTCTTTCCATCGCAACATCCTATGCCCTTCGGGCTGTCGGTGTCGCACTTCAATCTTGAGCCCAAGGTGCAAAGCCGGGCATGATCGGGGTAGGCGTCCCGAAATCTGCGGGCATGGGCGGGGGCCTGACGCACCAAGAGGGAATGTGATGAGTTCGGATCAGGTTCAATTGCACGAGATCCAGGAAGTCGTGGCGCTGAAGAAGTTCATCGCGCATTTTCGGGTTGATTGCATTTTCGACGTTGGCGCCAACGTGGGACAATACGGGAGACTCCTGCGGGACAAGGTCGGATACACGGGGATGATCCTCTCCTTCGAACCCTTCCCGGAGGCGTTTGCGGAGTTGTCGAAGAACGCGTCGTCCGACCCGGCGTGGGCCGTCTTCGATTTCGCATTGTCTGAAAAATCCGGGCCCACCCGCTTCAACGTGGTCAGCTCCTCGCAGATGAACTCCATCGAGGAACCGACGACGGAAGAGACTGACGCTGTCACGGCCTACAACACGAAGTTCGGGGAGATCCAGATCCAGGCTGTGCGGCTTGACGAGATCTTCACGCCGTTTCGCGAGCAAATTGGCTTCTCTCGGCCGCTCCTGAAACTCGACACGCAGGGGCACGATCTCAAGGTCTGCGCAGGCATGACGGATCTGACTGCCTTCGCGGGCATACAAACGGAGATCGCGTTTAAGCGCGCCTACAAGGATACCCCGGACTTTCGCCAGTCAATCGACTACTTCGAGGAGCGTGGATTCGAGATGTGCGCGATCTTTCCCAACAACCAGGGGCACTTCCCCCACCTGGTCGAACAGGATCTTCTGCTGTTCAACCCGGCATTTCTGCCTGCGGTCGCGGAGCAGATTTCGTGAGGACTGCCTGCATCGTTACCCAGGAGCCATTCTGGAATCGCGCGCTCGGAAGCGCCACGCTGATGCGGTCGCGCATGGAGCTTCTCGAGCGCGTGTTCGACCGGGTCATCGTTCTTTTCCTGAGCCAGGACGATACGCAGTCGCCCCTTCCGGGGGCGACGATAAAGATTTCGGGCGGGGCGTCCCGGGAGGACCTCGCGGATATCGCGGATTACATCGAGAACGAAGGCGTTGAGCTCTGTTACTTCTCCTATGCTTTGTTCGGTGAACTGGTTTTGGAAATACGGTGCCAAACCGCCGTCGAGATACACGATGTCCTGCATCTTCGGAGCGAAAGCTTCCGGAAGCATGGGTTTTCAGCGCCATTGCAGATCTCCCGATCTGAAGAGATCGAAAACCTCGGCAGATATGACCTGATTTTCAGTCTCAATCTCAGTGAGGCGACATACCTGCGGAGCCAGGGCTTGGCAGGTGTGTTTTACCTTCCCCCGTCGATGCCGTTCGATGAGCTGCCCATGCCGGGGACAGAGGCTGTGGGGATGATCGGCTCCATGGCGAAACCGAACCTTGACGGCCTGTCGCGGATTTCGGATTTCATCGAGAGCCTCCCCGAAATGATCCTCGCAGGTTCGCTGTCCACGGCGGATCCGGCGCAGCGACTGAAGGGTAGCGGGATACGCAGGATCGGCATCGTCCAGGATCCGAGAGACTTCTACCGCAAAATTTCGCTCTCGTTGAGCCCGGTCCGGTTCGGCGCCGGTCTGAAAATCAAGGTATTCGAGGCGCTGGCGCACGGCAGGCCAGTGCTGGCGACGGAGCATTCGATCGAAGGCTTTCCCGACGGCATCCGCGATGTCGTGACGGTGGAAGACGATCTTTCGCGCTGGTCGCCATCGCTTGCCCTGAAGGCCATGCAGATCCCGACCGAGCAGGTGGCGGCATATTTCAAAGAGCATTTCGGTCAGGAGAGATGCGCCGCGATGCTCAACGCGGCGCTCACTTGACGATGGCTCTCTCACGGCCGTCAAGGCCAGGGGGACTGCGGCGGCGGAAGCAGCCTTGCGTCAGCCCACGGCCGAACGGGGAGGAGCAAGCAGCCAGGCCTTCGGGTGAGCCCAGTGGGCGTCCTCTGTCAGAAGCTCAAGGGGGATGAGGAGATGGTTCATCACGCCCGTCACCCGAACGCCTGAAAAGAGCTGATAGTCACGTTTTCTGACCCATCGCTGATGCAGCGAGATGATGTCACTCTCCGCGACTTCAACCCAGAGGATGGGGCGCGACGCGGCTATGAGCCCTTCGGCCCCTTGCAATACGCTCTGCACGTGATGTCTGCGGTCGATCCTGATCAGGTCCACGGCGTGACCGCCAAAGAGTGAGTCGACCGTGGCTGCCGGGATGGTTCTCTTCAGACCGTCGAGCGGCGCGGCGTCCTGGGGGAGATGTTGAAGCGAGGGGATGAGCATGCGCATTCCATCGGCCTGTTTATCGGCGAGGACCGGCGCATGGATATCGAGTTGGCAGCGATCGCCGCTCGCATCGAGATTGCGCATGAGGATCTCGCGCAGGTCCGGGTCGGGCTCCATCGCGCCGATCCAGGAGGCATCGAGGTGATGGCGGAGCCAGCAGAGTTCCGCCCCAGAGCCTGGGCCGATTTCAAGCAAGGCGGGACGGGCCCGAAGAAGGCCGCGGTCGCGCAATTCCTGAAGACCGGGAAGAAGCGTGCCGCGATGAAGGCGGCCCTCGAAAAGTTCGGCCTGGTCGAGCTTTGCCGGATCATTGATCCAGAGCGGCGAGGGAAGTCCATCTACCGGCACTTCGACCGTGATCGGGTTTCGTCGCATGGACTTGCGCCAGGGCCCGTGGCGCAGGCCATGCCGCGTCGCGGGCTGAGGCTCGCCCAGAGGGCCGGAGACGCCCGGACGTTTGCGGGCGATGGAGAATATCCTCGGAACCCTGATTGCCGACCCTGCTTGCCAGAGATCCTGCCGATAGCGCACGAAGGCTGCGGACCCCAGTTCGGCTTTGGGAAAATGGCCCGCGATCTCTGGGGTCCGGACGAAATGCGATATCCCGGTGAGGGTGTCGGGGTCGTGCCTGAGAAGGTCTGCATAATCGCCGATCTCCGCGGGCTGACCGTCGCTGAGGACCGGGGTTCCGTCTTTTGCGTCGTAATGACAAAGCAATCCGAAGATCGCTGCGGCGGTGGGCGTCGAAGCCAGGGCCTCTTCGAACTCGGAGAACACATTCGGCGTGACCACGGCGCCTGGATCCAGGAGAAGGATCCAGTCACACTGGTCTGCGAGAGCCGCTTCGATGCCGGGCATGACCCAGGAAAAGTCCTCGCCCCCGGGTGTAACTCCACCCATGACCTTCACCGCGATCTCGGTGAAAGGCCCCTGTTCGTGGGTCCAGGCCGTATTCACAGAGACGATAGCCGGCGCTTGAGCCGGCTCCGGTTCCTGTCCCTGTTCGATGGCGACGATCACCGCACATTTCATCACACATTCCTTCTCGGCGTCGCCGACGCAAGATGCCACAAAATACAATCATAGACTGTTCTTGCAATTAGAAGATGAGATGAGAGGCGGTGTCAACGTCGGAGCAAAACTTCTCAGCAAAGGCCCGCTCCAACGCCAAAACGGCTGGCCCCAAGTGGGAAATCAATGGGGCACAGACGCCGCATTCACCTTAGCCGCGGCACGGCGATCATCTTCGAGCGGAAATGGAGGGTCTTCCGGCGCGCATTGCGCCTCGGCTATTGCCCGGCGCTCGAACAGCTCCGCCAGTTCGGGGCGCAGTCCGTCACCATGTTCTTGAGCGAGATAATGAAGAGTCAAAAACTGTCGCATGACGTTCCCTTTCCAAATCGAAATGCCTGCAGATTGGGAGGATCTTCGTGCCATTCGCCGTCTCCCGCTTGGAGGTGACATGCTGGAATCTTGGAGTTTTTGAAAAAAATACGTGAACGACGCGGAGAAGCTGCGCTAGCATTCGGTCGGAGGGGTTGGGGTAGAGGTCGGTACTGCCCCGTTTCGGTTGCAATTGAAAAGCAAGACGCGGGACTTAGCGGTGATCTTTCATTTCGATGATTACACCATCAACGCAGACAGCTTCGAGGCCTATTGCTCCGGCACGCGGCTTCACGTGGAGCCGCAGGTTCTCGATCTTCTGATCTACCTGTTGCAGAACCGCCACCGGATCGTGACCCGGGATGAGCTTTTTGCGAATGTCTGGAAGGGCAGGCTCGTCTCTGACGCGACCGTGAGCAGCCGGGTCAAGGCGGCACGGCAGCTAATCGGCGACAATGGTACGGCTCAGCGGCTGGTGCGCACAATTCACGGACGCGGCTTTCGCTTCGTCCGCGACGTGCAGGTCGAGGAAGGCATCCAGGGCGATGCAGCCATGGTGCCCGTCGACGGGCCCTCGACCCATCCCACGCCGAAGACGTATTATGCAAAAAGCGGCGATATCCACGTCGCCTATCAACGTTTCGGTTCAGGGCCGGTCAATCTGGTTCTGACCCCCGGCTTCGTCTCGCAAATCGACAATTACTGGGATTGCGCCCCGCTCAATCGTTGGCTCACGCGGCTGGGCGAAATGGCGCATGTCGCGATGTTCGACAAGCGCGGCACCGGGCTTTCCGATCAGGTTCAGGAACTGCCCGGGCTGGATCAGCGCATGGATGACGTGCGCGCGGTAATGGATGCCGCGGACTTTGACGATGCAGTGATCCTGGGCGTGTCGGAAGGCGGCCCGTTGGCGGCGGTCTTCGCCGCCACCCATCCCGAACGCAGCCGCGGGCTAATCCTCTATGGCGGCTTCGCGCAGTTCACCTCGTGGTTTCCGACCCAGGAATCGCTCGAAGGCCTATTTGCCTACATCGAGGGCGATTGGGGCACTGGCCGCAGCCTGCACCAGTTCGCTCCGACCGCCGCCGTCGATCCGCGCCTCCTGCAATGGTGGGGCAAGTTCGAACGCTTCGGGGCCACCCCCGGCGCCGCCATCGCCCTGATGCGGATGAACAGCCAGATAGACATCACTGGAATTCTCTCTGCCATCCATACACCGACCCTGGTCCAACACCGCACCGACGATGTGCTGATCAATGTCGACGGCGGTCGGGCCCTTGCAGGAAACATCCCCGGCGCGCAGCTGATCGAATATCCGGGCGTCGATCATCTGCCGTTCTTCGGTCAGAACGTCGATGCCATCCTCGGGGATATCCGGGACTTCCTCACCGATTTACCACGCTCTACGCGGGTGGAACGCACCCTCGCAACGCTTCTGGTCGCGGAATTCTGCGCCGCTGCGGACGACATGTGCCTTGCGTCGACGCGCCAGATCTTGGCGCGTTTTCGCGGCACGAATGTCGAATTAACTAACAGCTCTCTCTTGGCAATCTTCGACGGACCGGCCCGCGGCCTCGAATGTGCGCTCGCCATCGTCGCCGATCAAGAGGACGGTGGAAAATCCGTCCGGCTTGCCGTCCATACCGGAGAGCTAAGGACCGCCAACGGCCAGGTCGGTGGAGTCGCGCTCGATATTGTCCGACAGATCGCGGGCCAATCGCGGCCGAATGAGGTGATCGCCTCGCGCACAGTGAAGGATCTGGTCGCGGGCTCGGCGATCAACTTCTCGAAGGCCGGCGATTGCATCCTCGAGGGTATCTCCGAGGTCTGGAGCGTCTTCCAAGTGACGAGCGTCTCGCGTTAGCTACGCCGCGCCGCGCTGGCCCAGGACGACGGCTCAGCGGATTTTAGACAGTTTTGCAAGAATTCTCCAGACCATCTGCAAGCACGCCCCGCGCCGTCGGCCTACACAGAAGAGCGGCGCCGGACAAAGTCGGGCGCGTCAATGCCAAGGTCGCGAAGATGCGGCGTCGTGATGGGAGAGCGATTATGCTAGACGGTTCGGCAATGCGTGGAGAGAAGATCTATGAGTACGAACTGGATGTTACCGGCGCGCAGGAATACGGCTTGGCGCTGTCCGACGCCCTGTCCGGCAAGACCGCGATTCCGGCGCAGGGAGCGCGTTTCGATGTTGGTTTCTCGGGGGTGTCGAAAGGCAGGCTCTCCGGTCGCGTCGAAGGCACAGATTTCCTGAAGATGCGCGCCGATGGCCGCGCGGACCTCGATATCCGTGCCTCGATCGAGAACGAGAACGGCGACCGAATTGCGCTCGCGGCGGACGGTGTCGCAACGATGAGAAGAGATGAGCCAATCGCGGACATCCTCGAAAACGTCAGCCTCACCACCGCCGCAAGCGGCTATGACTGGCTTTTGACACGGCAGGTGTGGGCCATCGGAACCGTCAATTTCGCGACGGGCAAAATCTTCGTCGAGGCCTATTTGCAGTAGCTATGATACCGCTTGGGTTGGTCCCCGGCCCGTGTGTCATTCCGCTCTTTCCAAGAGCGGCGTTGACATCCCGAGGCCTCAGAACGAACAGAACCGAGGGACGACGACGACACAACATATAGCGGTCCAAGTAAGCTCACTCAAACCTTAATTCGACATAGTTTCACCTGGGAAAAGCGAGATCATTTCCCCGTCGTTCTTATGTCAGATTAAACCATCTATTGAATTTCCTCAAACACTTACAGCTCACCCTGACCGAAAATGTTTTTCAATTCCGAGCACGCCGAAAATCCCCCCTCAGAAACCACAGCATATAGTATGCTGGAGGCTCTACTTCGGGGCGTGAGCCCAAGCTGCACCGCCCCTTGATGTCGGCGCCCACGCCAGCGCGCGCAAGATGGGGATTTTCGGCAGCTTAAAACACGAAATAAAACCGAGCAGATTTTGACCTCAAATTGTGTTTTAATGTTCGTTCGGCAGGGTTTTGGAGGCTTAATGTAACAAAAATGAAGGCAAACCTGCTCGCCGTTTCAGGCAGACAGAAGCCCTACTCGCGGACGCCGGGGATCGCTGGGGGGTGTCCTCTTCCTGTGACAGAAGCTGACGACGCGTCATCCCTCCCTGCGCGGGCGCGTGATGCTGGCCGAGACGTTGCGCGTCACCTTGCTCGGCGTCAGCACGACGGCCGCGACGATCAGCCCGCAGGCCGCCCATTCAAGCGGCCCGATCCGCTCTCCGTAGGCCAAGGCCCCGACGAGGATCATCGTCGGCAACTCGACGCTGCCCGCAGCGGCTGTGCGGGCGGTGCCGACGATCGGCGCACAGAGGGCATAGAGAAACCGCGGCAGCAGCGCCGTCGACATCGACAGGCCGGCGATCAGCAGCCAGTCTCGCGCCGAGACCGGAAGCGCCGCCGCAGCCGGCGTGGCGAGCATCATCGGCGCGAGCCCCAGGATTGCTCCGAGCGACGTCAGCGCGATCCGGCTGACGGGCGGCAGTGGACGCAGCTTGTGGACCAGCACATTGATCCCGAACCCGAAGCTCAGCGGCGCCGTCAGAGAGAGCAGTAGCGCCGGCGCTTGGCCAAGCGAGACCGCGGCCGGACCGGCGCTGATCGCCGCCGCCACGAGGATCAGCAGCGCCGCCGAGACCGCCCGGCGCGACGGAACATCCGCGAAGAACAGCCATCCAATTGCCAGCGTAAAGACCGGGTAGGTCATGTAGAGAATCCCGGCGATCGACACCGGCACCACCTCGACCGCGACCACATAGCCGACCCAGCCGAGCCCCAGTGTGACGCCGGAGGCGATCCCCCAGAGCGCGGCCCCGCCAAGCCCGCGGCGCACCCGCAGCATCGGCAGGAAAACAACTGCAGTCGCGGCATAGCGGAAGAACACCACCGCGTAGGGGGCCATGCCGCCGGAGGTGAGAGACCGGGCGAAATAGGGCAAAAGTCCAAAGCCCACAGAGGCTGCGACGAGGCCCAGGGACGCCAGCAAGGCCGCCCTGTCTGGTCGGGAAGAGTCGAGACAGGTCATGAGAGAGCCCTAACATGCCGCGCCGCAGCCGGTCCGGCCCATTTGCGACGGGCGGTTGGCCGTTTTGAACCAAGGGGAAATAGGTGTTCCGTTGCGGATCGTCTCGCCGCATCGGGTCCGATCCCAAAACCGGACATACATCATCACCGCAAGGCGAATGATGTCAGGCCCGAAGCAAGGCGTGGTCGGTGATCCCCCGATCCGTCGACGCATGACATCGGGCCGCTCCCTTCGGGGGGCCCAACAGGCTGCTTCCCGCAAACGCCGCGCGCCATCGGGACCTGGCTCGTAAAGCTTGGCATAGCCCTTGTAACCATCCGCTTGGAGGATGCCACGGGCGTTGGCCAGATGGCCAAGGACGTGTTATTCCTTCCAGTCTGGCGCAAAGCATCCGCGCGTTCCCATCTCAGGTTAGGTTTCACGCTCGCGCACGCGTCGCGATCGTGCAAGAAGGCACCTATGGTGCGTGCTCTGCCAGAACATTTGGCGCCCTCGCTGATTGACCATTGCGGCCATATCTGCGATCCGGCGCCCCCCCCTCGGATGACAGGTCCCATGTCACACCAGTTGCTGAACGCCAATGATCACAAGCTCCTTTCCTTCATCCTCGGCTGGCACGCCGAAGACGGGCCGATCGAGCGCAGCCAGTTGTCGGTCAAAGCCCGTGGGATCGGTATCGAGGTGGCGCGCTCGCTGTTGAACCTGAAGCATAGCGGGCTGGTCGAAGAGATCACCCAACGGCCCGGCGCCCTCAGGCGTCTGTTTGGCGCGAAGACGCTCGTTCTGGTGGGGCCGACCGAAGCCGGGGCAGCCCAGGACGCAGCGCTCGAGCAGGTCTCAGGCGCAACGGTGGGCGCGAAGATCGACCTGGAGCAGCCGGAGAGTTCAAACACCGCCCCCGTGCGCGACGCTCAGCACGCCCCGCTGCCTGCAGAGCAACCCCTCGTCCCTTGATCCTACTCGGCCCGCTTGCTGCGCACTCCAGCCGTTCTTTCCCTGCGCAGCGAAAGTCAGGAGCCCGCCCTTCGTGTCCGACGCGCCGCTCCATGCTGCGTCAGGACCGAAGGTCGCGTATGGGCTTATTCTGTTGAAAAACTCTGCCACGCGAAAATCATCTCAGAAATTCGGAACGCTGTTCTTCCCAT
>CAJYAD010000048.1 GCA_913064775.1 uncultured Albidovulum sp.
TCGTCGTTGCTTGGCTGTGAAGCTTGATCAGCATCTCGCTCTCCCGTCCCGCGCCTCGGTCAGAACCCAGCGTGCCATGAAAAGCGCTGATCGACGAGGGGCTATGTGATCATCCGGGATGGAACAACTAGCGCATTGTTGACGCGGAAAACTATCATGGATCAATGTCGTGAAGCGTCTGGCGCTCGGGTCCTCGTGGAGGGTATCCAAGGGGAACCCAATACGCGCGTCTCCTTCGCGAGATCCGACGACCACTTCGCTGAACCGCAGCAGCCTCAGCACGGTGGGCGGAGCTGAACCCCGCTGCTCCCACGGTCATGGAAGTAGCCGAGGCGCTGATCGCGGCGGTTTATTTCGCCGACACCAATACCTGGCGGGTGAAGCGGGCGCTCACCGGCCTGTTCGAAGGCGCTGTCGGCAAGGTCGCGCCATCGGTCCGAGCCCGATAGCGAGGGGTCAGCGGGGCCTGGCGCAAGGGGAAGGTCGACTGGGATGCATGGTGCGCCCGCGGCCTGGTGGACGAAGACATCGTGCGGCTCATTCTGGACGGCACGGTGATCAAGACCCGGCTTGACCGGAAAGCTACGAACATCTCGGTGGTCTCGCCGCCGATCAGCATCCGCCGGGACGGGCAGAAGGTATTGCTTTCCAACATGAGTGAAACGGATCAGAAAAGGAAGGCTTGCATCCACCCGGTGCCAAGGCCACCTATGCCCCAGTGACACAGTCATTCAATCAGCCTCACCTGTCATTGACCGCTCTCGGTTGGTCCGCGTTCTTTGGCGACCAATTGGAGCCCGACGAAACCGGCTTTGCCCGCCTGCGCATCGCGACGGTGCACCGGTCGCGACTGACCGCTGAATCTGAGGCCGGTCCAGTGCGGATCAACCTGCCCATCCACGCCAATACAACGGATTTTGCCGTAGGGGATTGGGTTTTGGCCGACGCCGAGACGCACATGTTCCGGCGTCGTCTGGAGCGTAAGGCCCTGCTGCAGCGCCGGACCGAGGGCGCCCGCACCCAGCAACTTATCGCAGCAAACGTCGACACGCTTTTCATCGTGACCTCGTGCAACGACGATTTCAATCCCGCCCGGCTTGAGCGCTATCTGGCGCTCGCAAACGAGGCCGGGACGAACTCGGTGATCGTGTTGACGAAGGTCGATCAGGTCGCGGATGCGACACGGTATCAGCAAGAGGCGGCGGCGCTGCAGCGCGGGCTGACCGTGGTCACGTTGAATGCGAAAGCACCGGACGCGGCGACGGTTTTGGCGCCATGGTGCGGTTTGGGGCAGACCGTCGCGTTGGTCGGGTCCTCCGGAGTGGGAAAATCGACGCTGCTGAACACGCTTGCTGCGAAGTCGCGGGAGGACGCGCAGCCGACCGGCGGCATTCGAGAGGGCGACGCCAAGGGACGCCACACAACGACGTCGCGCTCGCTGCATGCCATTGCTGGCGGCGGCTGGGTGATCGATACGCCGGGGATGCGAACGCTGCATGTCAGCGATGTCGCCGCCGGGCTGGAGACGCTGTTTGCAGAGATCACCGAGCTTGCGCCCCACTGCCGCTTTCGCGATTGCACCCATGCGCACGAGCCGGGCTGTGCAGTTCAGGCGGCGATCAGGGCCGGAACGCTCGACCCCGCGCGCCTTGATCGGTGGCGCAAACTGCTGAAAGAAAACCACACCAACACCCCCGTACAATCCGGCCCCCGAGGCAACAAGATCGTGGGCCGCAGAAAGCGGCGTTGAGCGCTTACGCACGAACGCAATAGGCAGCAGGTGCGAAGTCCGGGCCGCTAAGTTTGCTGCTGCCCGCTTTCTGCACAGGGACCGCAATAAGCGCGTATCTGCACGCTCCTCGGCCCCAGAAGCGGAGGCACCGCGCTGTTCGGTCTCTTGCCGCCGGTGCTCTCCATCGCTGCGGGCCGCTTCGCCGTGGAAGGTGTCCTGCGTGCTTGCGGTCGGGCTAGTCGAAGGCCTGGCAGATCGCGGCGGCCACGACCGTGTGCTGTCCCTTCGACACATGGGCCAACGCGTTACGCATCCATTCTTCGGCGACGTCTTGAAGTCGCGATAAGGCGAGCGCTGGGGCATGGTCGAAGGCTAGCCCCCTGCCCCGCCTCAAGACCGGTTCCTTTGACAAGAACGTGCAAGGGACATGTCTTCGACGTTGCGAAGGGAAATCGGGATCTGCGGGACGGCGTGAGCCGGTGATCAGCGCCCGGATCGCTGCGCTTGAGCAATGGCAAGAGCCTGCGGCACCGGCCGCAGAACAGTAAACCAGAATGTAGTTTCGACACCCGGCTGCGATGTGAATCCGATCTCTCCACCCATGCGCTCAACAATCTGCTTGCAGATACTGAGCCCGAGACCGGTGCCGCCCTGGATCCGGCTCGAGCTCGAATCCCCTTGCGAAAAAGGCTTGAATAGTTTGATCGCAGAGGCCGCCGTAATCCCGGCCCCGTGGTCGGTGATCGATATCCGCAGATGTTTAGTGGAAACCTGTGTCGCGATCTCTACCGACGCCCCGGCGGGAGAAAATTTAACTGCATTCGACAGCAGATTGGACAGAACCTGCTGAAAGCGTTTGCCGTCAACAATGCAGTCGAGCCCGGCATCGACGGGTTCAACGGTGAGCTTAATCTCGCCCAGATCGGCGAAGGGGCGGTTGTTGACGATTGCCTGATCGAGCAGCGCCTGCACAGAATGACAATCCGACTGAAACTGCATCTTACCCGAAATCAGCTTTTCCATGTCGAGCAGGTCGTTGACCAGAAAGAGCAGCCGCTCGCAATTCGCATTGGCGATCTCTAGAAGATGCTTTGACTTCTCAGGCAGTTCTGCGGCCATGAACCCCAGAACGAGCCCTAGCGAGCCATTGATCGAGGTCAGCGGCGTACGCAGTTCGTGGCTGACGATGGCGACGAAATCGCTTTTCGACTGTTCGAACTGCATACGCTCGGTGACGTCCTGAATTTGCGCGATGAAGCGGGTTTCGCGGTTGGCGCTTTCCTTGAGGATCGAGACGCTGAGCAACCCATGCGCTTCGCTGCCATCGGGTCGCGTATAGCGTTTTTCGACCGTATAGGACGTGATAAGGCCCTTGAGCATCCCGCGGACCTTCTCCCGGTCCAGCAGGAATTCACCAGCGGTCGGGATCTCCTGCAAGGTGCGCCCGACCAGCTCGTCTTCGCTGTAGCCGGTGAACGCGCAGAAGGCCGGGTTGACTAGCAGGAAGGTGCCCTCAAGCGACAGCAGAGCTTCGGCGACCGGCGCATTGGCAACCAGTTGGCGGAACTCTATGTCCTGCGCGGCGATCTCCGCATGTGCCTGCTTGAGGTCGGTGATGTCGGTCATCGTGCCGAGAAACCGTTTTGCGCGGCCATCGGCTGTACGCTCGACGACCTGGGCATTCGAGCGCATCCAATGCCATGTACCATCATGGAACTTGAAGCGATACTCGACGCACACTCGGTCAACGCGCCCCTTGAGGCAGTCGATATTGGCCGCGCGCACCTTGGCAAGATCTTCCGGATGGATCCGGGACCACCATTCGCGCTCCGTGTCGATGAGATTGGTGTGCGAAAAGCCTGCAAGTTTGCGCCATGTTCCGGACGTCGATGAGGTTCGCTCGAGCAGGTCGATGTCAAAGACCCCTATGCGCGCGCCCTGGAGCGCCAGGTTCCATCGTTCTTCCTTGGTGCGGAGGGCTTCAACCGTATCACGGTCATCGCTTTCATCGTGTTTCATCACAGTCCATATCCGTGGTCGCATGATCTGGAACAGCCAGTCGGGCATCAGAGTAGAGACTCTGGCAAACTAGTCTGAAAGTGGCAGGCTCGACGCTATCGCCCGCGCCATAGTTGGCAAGTGTCAGGATGGAGACATAAAATTTACCTCTGGCCCTACGCCGACCATGGGGCGGCCTGATCACGCGGCGTCAGCCAAATTCGGCAATGACGTAGACGAGGCCGCGGCCCCACTAACCCCATTCATACCGCCCGTGGCCAGCGCCGCGGTGTTGTCGGAGTCCTGATCGTTCTGAGGCGCCTTGGAGCGCTTCATCTCGACGGTGAAGGTGGTTCCCGGCCCCGGGTTCTTGCGATAGTCGATCGTGGCGCCATGGGCTGCCAGGATCTGCTCGGAGATGGCCATGCCCAGGCCAGAGCCTCCGACTTGCCTTTTGTCGGAGGCATCCACTTGACTGAACTGATCGAAGACGGTGTCGCGATCCGCCTCCGAAAGGCCAATGCCGGTATCGATCACCAGAATGCGGGCAGTCCGCTCGTCCGCTTCCAGCCTGATTGTGACCGTGTCGCCCGCATGTGAAAATTTCGCCGCGTTTGACAGCAGGTTGGCCATGACCTGATTCAGGCGGTGCCGATCTGCCTGCACGAAGACCTGGTTCGAAGGAAGCTCGGTGTGGAAATCCACCTTGAATTCGGCGCCATAGGGCGAGTTCATTTCGATGGCGGCATTGAGGAATTCGCCAAGTTCAAGCGGCTCGATTTCAAGCTTCATCTTGCCGCTCTCGATTTTCTGCAGGTCGAGAACGTCATTGATCAGCATCGAAAGCCGCCGGCAATTCACTTCGGCGATCGCCAAGGTGGAATTGACCCGCGGCGGAAGCTCACCCAGCTTGCCGGACCGCGCCAGGATGACGGCTCCGTTGATTGAGGTCATCGGCGTGCGCAGCTCATGGCTCATGGTCGAGAGAAACTCTGACTTCTTCCTGTAGGCGGTTTCGACCTTCTCGTGTTCTTGGCGCAGGGTTTCGATCTGCTCCAGCTGCCGCTGGTAGAGGTGCATGAATATCCGGGCGCATTCGATCATGAAGTACAGAAAGAAGACATTGGTAAAGAGATGCATCCACGCCGGTGACGACAGCGCGGCGCCCGTATGCACGATGTCCCAGGCCGGAATGAAAAGGAAGGTCGTGCCATAGAAAACCATCTTGATCTTCAACAAGCTGATCAGCTGATGCGAGTTCATGGCCGCGAAGAGCGACGCGGCAAACAATATGAAAAAGGCCATGTAGTGTATGCCCGGACCTTCGATCGCGCTGATCCACAGCACGATGATGCAGATCGTGCCGGAGTTCAGCGCGCCGCCAATCAGCACCTGCATCCGAGCGCGTGATCGCGTGCGCGGATCGAAGGTCTTTGTGTGCAAGATCTTCCGAAAAGTGAGAAGATCGAAGGCTTCCGAGATGGAGAAGAGAGCAAGCGCAATGAGTGCCAACCGGGTGTCGATATAGTAGGCGCCGATCGCGATACCCGCGCTGTAGATCAACATGCGCTGCCAGAACAGCGCCATCCCAACGGTCGCGTAATCCCGCAACCGGTCCGATAGCTGCGCTTCGAGCCGCTTAGGCCGCTGCGGGTCTGCCGTCCTGTTCAAAGCAGGTTGACGCTCCATCACCTCAAGCCTCATTCCCTTGCCAATTGATTTAGATGATCCTAAGCGGCGCGTTTCCGGTCCGCATTGCCTCACGGCGAGCAACTTTTGAAAGAACACTTATCTAGTCTGCCAATTTATTGGTGCTCTTGGGCTTCACTATGTGGATTTTGCGGATTTTCTGAGGCAAACCCAAAGCCCCACATGCGGTACAGCCTGTTTCCTGTGTGCCTGTTTCGCGGGTAGGAGGGCACGGATTTCATGTGTGTGAACAGGCATCGAACAGGGACTCCGACCGAGAGAACCGCAAAGCATTGAAATATATAAGCTAACTGAATCCCAAACGGGGTCCCGACGGCGCTTTTCAGGATCCCGTCCCCACCAAGAATATCTGTTATGAGTCAAAGAGTTGCGGGCCGTTTGAGTGGGCGCCCTGTTCGGAGCCGATCCGCAGTCTGGTCTTCAGGCCGAGACAGCTTCATCGGCGTTTCGATCCAAAGGCGAAACGCAAGAGAACAAAAGACCTGCCGGCTCGGAAACCGGCAGGTGGTTGGTGATGTTCACGTCGTGGAGTTCGGAATGCCTCACGCAGGCCGCCGCGGCCAAATCAGGACCAGCCCTGATTTTCGGGTCTGGGAAGTCGGGCGGAATCGCGGAGCCTGCGTGGAACTCTCAGCGCGTCGTCAGCGCGTTCGCAGGTAGGCTGCCGGTCGTCACAGCGTCCGCTTTTGCCGCTCCCGTGGAAGTGTAATGCGTCGCGAAGGGCTGCCGCGGCTGAGCGCCAAGCTCGGCTACGCGGACCTGCGCATTGGCATCGTTCACATCAGCCGCGCTGACATTCCGATAGCCCAGGTCCGGCTGCGGCGCGAGAGCCTCGACGGTGACCGAGGAGGTGTAGCTGTCAGTGCTGGGCACGACGCCATAGGCCATCGCCATCGGGGCGGCGGCAAGCGAGAGCAGGGCGACTGCGGCGATTTTGGTCATGGGATTTTTCATCTTTCGTCCTTTCTTACGCATAGCCCGGAAAACCTTCCGGCGGGGCCGCGCAGTTGGTTCGAGGCGACAGGCCGTCACAACCGGTCATCCCTGACCAGCGCGCCGACGTGCGTCGTGTCCAAACAACTGCCCTGATGCTTCCTGCCGGCTGTTTTTCCAGCCGGGCGTATACGAACTTTCATTGTGGGATGGCTTTCACCATGTCCCGGGATTGATAATGTCGGGCCGCAAGGATCAGGGTTCTTTTCCGGTCCGTTTTGGACACGTTCTCTCGGCTCGTGACAGGGGAAATAGAACTGAACCGTTCAGTTTGCTAGATATGTCTCCGCAATAGCAGATATGCACTGACAACATGGCGCAGAAGGATGGCGATGTGCCTCTCTTCAGCGGAAACTTTCGGCGGTGTGATGGTCTTGGCGGACAGGCCCTGGGCATTCAGCCCAAGCAAGGCTGCCGGCGCCTCGCTGAAATCGCCCGTGGCCACGCCCTTGTGGGTGCCGATGAAGGCCAACTGGCGTGGGCCAGCCCTCGCCATAGAGCCTCCATGATGCAGCGGACTGCGTAGGCGGCCAAAGCGCAGGAAGCACCGTTTGCAAAGTCAGAGCGTACCGGGCCATCTGAGGACCGGGGTCGGCCTTAAGCCGGGATTCACCGCATGACCTGCCGCAGTACAACCGTTTCGCTGATCCGGTCATTCGTACGTTCTGCAGGCTTCTCCGCGCGCGCCTTCAGCCGGGCGAATTGAACTTGCTGACGACATTTGCGATGAGCGCGCGCAGCCAGGCATGGCCCTGATCGCGGCGCAGGTGCGGGTGCCAAGCGATCTGGCTCGGAAAGGTGCCGAGGTCGACCGGCACGGCGGCGTTGCGCAGGCCGTAAGGCCCGGCCGTCATCGCGGCCACCCGCGCCGGGACCGTGGCGATGCCGCCGAGGCGCGCGACCGCGGGTGCGGCCGTCAGGAAATGCGTGACCACGACCGCGGTGTTGCGGCGCAGACCCATCGCCTCGGTGCGCTTGTGAACCCCCGTGCGCCATTTGCCGGGCGGTTCGACCACGACATGCGGCAGTGCCTCATAGAGGGCTCGGTCAAGCGCCGCCCCCTCCGGCAGGACTTGCGGCGCGACGATGCAGCGGAAGCCGTCGTCGAACAACTCGGAGACCACGAGATCCTCTGGCGGGGTGTCGAAACGCCCGATAGCCAGGTCGAACGCACGTCCGGCAAGATGGCGGGGGTCGAGGTCCGGACCGATCGGCGAGATCTCGAGGCGGGCCGACGGCGCCCTCTCGGCAAAGGCGGCTGCCAGTTCCGGCACGAGAACGATCTCGGCGTACGGCCCCAGCAGCAGACGGAAACGGCGCCTTGTCTGCGCGGGGTCGAAAGGCTCGGCGGCGCGGAAGGCCTGTTCCAGCCGCTCCAACCCGGCGGCGATGTCGGGGGCGATCTCCAGTGCCTTCTCGGTCGGTTCCACGCCATAGCGCGCACGCTGGAACAATTCGTCGCCAAGCTCCGCGCGCAACCGCGACAGAGCCGCGCTCACGGTGCTCTGGGATTGTCCGAGGCGCCGGGCGGCGGCGGTGACATTGCGTTCTTCCATGACCGCATGGAACACGCGAAGAAGCGAGATATCGGGCGTCATATCCCCGGTATATCGATTTCTGACGTTGCCTGTATCAATTTCTCAAACGGGATACGCAACCTATGTCTGGCTGAAGCGTTGACGGCCCAAGGCGAACAGGACCGGAAATGCCCCGAAACGCAAATCGCAGGAGGCCAACACAATGGCACGCATTCTCATTCTTTCCACCGCATCCGACGTTCTGGGCGATACCGGCAAGCCCACGGGTGTCTGGTATGAGGAACTCGCGACCCCCTACTACGCTTTTCTGGACGCGGGCCATGAGGTCACGCTCGTCACGCTCGGCGGCAAGGCAATCCCGATCGATCCGAATTCGGACGCGACCGGCGACGATGCCCCGGCGTCGGTCACCCGCTTCCGGGCCGACACGAAGGCGACCGCCCTCTTGAAGACTCCCGGCCGGCTCGAAGACGAGGATGTGACCGCGTATGACGCGCTTTACATCCCCGGCGGGCACGGCGCGATGTTCGACCTGGCCGAAAGCGACGTGGCCGCCAAGGCCATCGGCAAGGCCTGGGACAGCGGCAAAGTGGTCGCGTCGGTCTGTCACGGCCCGGCGGCCTTTGCCAACGCCCTGGACGCGAACGGCGATCCGATCGTGAAGGGGCGCAAGGTCTCGGCCTTCACCGACAGCGAGGAACGGGCCGTGGGCCTTGTCGAGGCCGTGCCCTTCTTGCTGGAAACCCGCCTGCGGGAGCTTGGCGCCGAGTTCGAAAGCGCGGGCGACTGGCAGCCGCATGCGGTGGTCGATGGCCGGCTGGTGACCGGCCAGAACCCCGCCTCCTCCGAGGCGGCCGCGGACAAGGTGCTGGCCCTTCTGGGCTGATCACGAAAGGCGCCGCCCCGTCCGGGCGGCGCCCTCTTCGCCCGAACCAAAATCCGAGAGGCCGACATGTCTAAGGTCATTCTTATCACCGGCGCGTCCTCGGGGATCGGCGAGAGCTGCGCGCGCCATGCAGTCGCCGCAGGGCACAAGGTGGCGCTTGCAGCGCGGTCGGAGGCGAAACTCGAAGCCCTGGTCAAGGATCTGGGCGAAGGTAACGCGCTGGCGCTGCCCACCGACGTCACCGATCCGGCGTCACAGGAAGCCATGGTCGCGCGCGCGGTCGAACATTTCGGGCGGCTCGACGTGGTCCTTGCCAATGCAGGGGTCGGCGCTTCGGCGCGCGGGACCGAGGCAGGATTGGCCGAGAATTTCCGCGAGATGATCGAGGTGAACTGCCTGGCCGTGACCTATACCGCGAAATTCACGCTGCCGTATCTGCGCGCCTCGAAGGGGCACATGGTGCTGATGGGGTCGAAGGCGTCGCAGGGGGCGATGTGGGGATCGGTCTATTCGGCGACCAAGTGGTTCATCCGGGGCTATGCCGACAACCTGGGGCTGGAACTCGGTGAGGCCGGTGGCCGCGTCACCTGCCTGCACCCGGGCATGACTGACACGCCGTTCTTCGACGAGGAAAAGCCCGATGCGCTGCGCCCCGACGATATTGCCCGCGCCTTCCTCTTCGCGATCGACCAGCCCGATCACGTCCTGATCCCGCACCTGCCGGTCTATCCGAAGCCGAAGCAGCCCTGAGCCGGCAGGGGCTACTTCGGCGACAACCCCTAAGACCAGGGCGTCACGAGGTACTTCTCCCCCGTCTTCATCTTGCGATAATCGGTCACCGCCTCCTTGGTCAGCATCTCGTCGAGATTGACCCGCTTCTTGTAGCTGCTGGCGAAGGTGGTCGTGAGATTGTCGCGCACGCGCTGGCGCATGCGGCCGACGGTTTCGCCTCCGGCCGTTTGCAGGAAGGGTGTCAGCAGCCAACCCGACAGGGTCCAGCCGAAGCCATAGCTCGGCGACAGGATCGTCGGGCCGGTGTCCAGGCGCCCGTAGATGAACATGCGCTTCGGCTGGTTCGAGCCATAGCGCGAATACTCGGTCATCCGGCTCACCGCGACCTGTTCCATCGCCTTGAAGGCGGTGTCGACCGATTTCCCGCCGCCGATCGGATCGAAGCCGTAGAACGCGCCGGTGTCGTCGATCGCGGCGCCCAGGCGCTGCATGAAGTCCTCGTCCGACGAGTTGACGACATGGGTGGACCCAAGCTTCCTGAGCAGGTCAGCCTGCTCGCTCTTGCGAACGATGTTGACCAGGCCGATGCCATCCTCCTTGCAGATGAGGGTCAGCATCTGGCCAAGGTTGGACGCCCCGACCGTGTGCAGGATCGCGTCCTGCCCGTCCCTCTTCGCGGTCTCGACAAACCCCAGCGCTGTCATCGGGTTGACGAAGGCGCTGGCGCCCTCTTCGGCGGAATGATCGCCCAGCGGCAGGCACATCGCGGCGTTCGCGATGCAGTATTGGCTATAGGCATTGCCGGGCACGCAAGAGACGCGCTGTCCCACAAGCGCCTTGGCCGCGTCACTGTCGCCGGCGGCGACCACCGTGCCCGCGCCTTCGTTCCCGGCTGGCAGTTTGATCCCATGCCGTGCCTTCGAACCTGCGTTGAAGGGCTCGGGCACGGTCGCGACGAATTTGCCGGGCGTATAGCTGGCATTTTCCATATCCGCCGCCCCGACGAGGATAGCGAGGTCCGACGGGTTTATCGGTGCGGCTTCCATTTTCACGAGAACCTCGTTGCCGGTCGGATCGGGAAAGGTCACGTCCTCGATCGCTACGGTGAGCTTTCCGTCCGCTTCCAATGTCGTGAAGAGCTGCTTGCCCGTGGTCGTCATGTCGATCTCCAGATTTCAGTTTCTTGATGGAGGGTTGGCATCGGGCCGCCAGAATGAACCACAGCGCCACCCCGGCCCGGATTGCTGTTGCATTGGGAGAATAGCGCTGACGACACCCAAGGCGAGCAGAAAGCGGCTTTGGGCTTTGTCAAAGCGATGAATGTCGCTCCAGGCAAGGGCTACATGCCTGCCGCTTACCCAGCGGAAAGCCCACGCCACTTGGCAAGAGCGGCAGCGCAGTTGCCCTTAAAGATCCGGCAATACGAACGCCCGCCCTCGAAACCATCCGAAGCCTCATCGACAGCGTCACCGTCAACATCACGGAAAACCGCACCGAGTTGGACTTGCAGGGCGCCATCGTGGCCATGATCGAGGCCGCCCAGCCCGGGGCAGCTAACGAACTTGATGCTGGTTCGGCAAAAGTGGTTGCGGGGACCCGATATCAGAAATTCTGCACTTTGTACCGGTCGGATGAGGTGCCAGCGTCTCTTCAGGCCGCTTAGAAGCGAAGACTCACTCACCGCACAAGACGTTCATCACGCCGGCTATCGCGCGGCGGGCGATGTGCATGGTGTTTTACCAGCAATCAGAAGGCCATCGCGCGCGACATCGGCGATGATGCGAAAGGGTTTGCCTGTTTGCCCTCAATACACCGGCGGCGAGATTACCCAGACCGCGACAGCGGGGGTGTCGTGGTTGTTACGCCAGCTGTAGGTTCTGCTTGTGAATTGAAAGCTATCGCCGGCTTCCAGCGCGAGGGTTAGATCGTCGATTTCCAAGGTTAGTTGACCTGAAATCAGCACTCCACCATCCTCGGATTGTCGCGCGGCGCGCAGCCCGTCACTGCTGGATCGCGGCGCGAAGGTAGATTTGATCATCTCGAAAGTGCCGCCAAGGGTGGGGGAGAGCAGCTCTTCGATCAAACCGGATTCGCTTGAGCCGATCGGGATGCGGTCGGCGGCGCGCAGGACGATCCCTTGCTCGTCGGGGTCGCGGTTCGCGGAGCGGAAGAAAAAGCTGATATTCACACCAAAATTGTTCGCGATGGCCGCGATATCCGTGATGGAGGGCGTTGCCTGTCCGCGCTCGACTTGGCTGAGCCAACCAACCGAACGGCCAAGCGTTGCCGAGAGCTCTTTGATCGTTGCCCCCCGCGATTTGCGTAGCGCGCGGATGTCGTTCCCGACGAGGTTGTTGAGGGTCACTGAGGGGGCTCCCACGTCCGTTCGAGGAAGTGGCAACATCGCGCGGAGTGGCGCAAAATACAAGGAGCGCGTCTTCCAGTGTGATGCGTGTTTCTTAAAGAAGCTTCATAATGAACTTTCTTGTTAAAATTTCATTTGACGTGAATCGAGTTTACACCCTTTCTGACGACATGCCCCGACGCCAGAGGCACCAGGGCCAGACCTGCCCTCCCCTATCAGGAAAGAGCGAAATCATGGCCAAAATCCCGTCGCATGCGCGCGTTGTCATCATTGGCGGCGGCATCTCTGGCTGCTCTGTCGCCTACCATCTGGCCGAGCTGGGCTGGAAAGACATCGTGCTCTTGGAACGTAAGCAGTTGACCAGCGGGACCACATGGCATGCTGCGGGGTTGGTGGGGCAGCTGCGCGCGAACGAGAACATGACCCGTTTGGCGAAATACTCCGCCGATCTTTACAAGCGGCTCGAGGCGGAGACCGGCCTTGCGACGGGGCTGCGCCAATGCGGCTCAATTACGGTGGCGCTGACTGAAGAGCGGCACGAAGAGATCCTGCGCCAGGCAAGCCTTGCGAGGGCGTTTGATGTGGAGGTGAACGAGCTATCGCCTGCCGAGGTGAAGGCGCTCTACCCGGATTTGGCGATTGGGGACGTGGTGGCGGGCGTGCATTTGCCCGGGGATGGGCAGGCCGACCCGGCCAATATCGCATTGGCACTGGCCAAGGGCGCACGCATGCGGGGCGCGCAGATCATCGAGCAGGTCAAAGTGGCCCGCGTGACGCAGGCCAGGGGCCGCGTGACTGGCGTGGATTGGGAAATGGGCGGCGATCAGGGCCACATTGCCGCGGATCTGGTTGTCAATTGCGGAGGCATGTGGGGCCGTGATCTGGCGGCGCAAAACGGGGTGACGCTGCCGCTCCATGCCTGCGAGCATTTCTATATCGTGACCGAGGCGATCCCCGACCTCACGCGATTGCCCGTGCTGCGCGTGCCCGATGAATGTGCATATTACAAGGAAGATGCGGGCAAAATCCTGCTTGGCGCGTTCGAGCCTGTGGCAAAGCCTTGGGGAATGAATGGCATCCGCGAGGATTTCTGCTTCGATCAACTGCCCGAGGATTTCGACCATTTCGCGCCGATCCTGGAGAAGGCCATCGCGCGGATGCCGCTCTTGGCGGATGCTGGCATCCACACGTTCTTCAACGGTCCCGAAAGCTTCACGCCGGATGACCGATATTACCTGGGAGAGGCGCCGGAGCTTGCGGGATACTGGGTCGCTGCCGGCTACAACTCCATCGGGATCGTGTCCTCCGGGGGCGCAGGCATGGCGCTGGCGCAGTGGATGAATGATGGCGCGCCGCCGTTTGATTTGTGGGATGTCGATATCCGCCGTGCGCAGCCGTTCCAAAAGAACCGCCGCTATCTCAAAGAGCGCGTCACCGAGACGCTGGGCCTGCTTTACGCCGATCACTTCCCCTATCGCCAGATGGCCACATCGCGCGGCATTCGTCGCTCCCCGCTGCACGAACATCTCAAGGCGCGCGGCGCGGTCTTTGGCGAGGTCGCGGGCTGGGAGCGGGCGAACTGGTTTGCCAATCCCGGGCAGAGGCCAGAATACCAATATAGCTGGAAGCGGCAGAACTGGTTCGACAACAGTCGTGCCGAGCATATGGCGCTGCGCGAAGGCGTCGGCCTGCTGGACATGACCTCCTTTGGCAAGATTCGCGTGGAGGGGCGCGATGCGCTCGGCTTCCTGCAAAATCTTTGTGCCAATCAGATGGATGTCGAGGCGGGCCGCATCGTCTACACCCAGATGCTCAACCCGCGTGGCGGGATCGAATGCGATCTGACCGTGACGCGGTTTTCGGACACCGCGTTTTATCTGGTGGTGCCCGGTGCCACCTTGCAGCGCGATCTGGCATGGCTGCGCCGCCATGTGTTCGAGCTGAACGTGACCATCACCGATGTAACGGCGGGAGAGGTTGTTCTGCCGCTGATGGGGCCGAAATCGCGAGATCTGCTGGGGTTGATCTCACCCAATGATTTTTCGAACGACGCCCATCCGTTCGGCTCTGCGCGAGAGATCGAGATCGGCATGGGGATCGCGCGCGCGCACCGCGTTACCTATGTGGGCGAGCTGGGCTGGGAGCTGTATGTGTCGAGCGATCAGGCCGCACATGTCTTCGAAACCATCGTCGAGGCAGGCGAGGATGTCGGGCTGAAGCTTTGCGGCTTGCATGCGATGGACAGCTGCCGGATCGAGAAAGGCTTCCGCCATTTCGGGCATGACATTACCGATGAGGATCATGTGTTGGAGGCGGGGCTTGGCTTTGCGGTGAAGCTGGCCAAAGGTGCATTCATCGGCAGTGACGCGGTGCTACGTAAGAAAGAGGAAGGGCTGGCGCGCCGGATGGTTCAGTTCCGACTCAAAGATCCAGAGCCGCTTCTGTTCCACAATGAGCCGATCCTGCGCGATGGCGAGATTGTTGGCTTCCTCAGCTCGGGCAATTACGGCCATGCGCTGGGGGCGGCTGTGGGATTGGGCTATGTGCCCTGTGCTGCTGCGGGAGAACCGGTCGATACCATGCTGGCCTCCAGCTATTCCATCGAGATTGCAGGCAAGCTTTGTGACGCCGAGGCAAGTGTCGCGCCGATGTACGATCCACGCTCGGAACGCATCCGCTCATAGGTGAGGCCAGGTCCCCATTGCTCCAGCAAGCCCGCTGGCCCAGAGGGTGCTGCCCGCGATGCCCCGCGCCCGGCTAGCCTGGCGGGACAAGCGGCAGGGCACGCCCCGAGGCCCGAAAAATACTGAAAAAAATTACAACTTAAAAACAAATGGTTGCATCTTTTTCGCGATTTTTCGCGCGCCATCATGAAACCGGCGCGCGAATTGCTCCGTAGCTTTTGGCAGGACACGGGGGACAGCCCCGCTCCGGTCACCAAGAGGATGGAACATGACTTTCAAATTCCGCGCCACGCTTGCCGCCACCGCTTTCGCCACCGCCGCCGCCCTCGCCACCTCGGGCGCCGCGCTCGCCAACCCGATGGTCGGCGGCGCCCCGATGTTCGCCAGCAAGAACATCATCCAGAACGCCGTCAACTCGAAGGACCAGACCGCGCTGGTCGCCGCCGTGAAGGCCGCGGGCCTGGTCAAGACGCTGGAAGGCCCCGGCCCGTTCACCGTGCTGGCGCCCACGAACGAGGCCTTCGCCAAGCTGCCCAAGGGCACCGTCGCTTCCCTGCTGAAGCCCGAGAACAAGGCCAAGCTGCAGAAGGTCCTGAGCTGCCATGTCATCGCCGGCAGCTTCACCGTCGATCAGCTGAAGGACGCTGTCATGAAGGCCGGCCCGGGCGCCGCGATCAAGACCGTGGGTGGCTGCGAATGGCCGGCGATGGTGAAGGACGGCAAGCTGATGATCATGGACAGCTACGGCGACACCGCGATGATCACCGTGCCGAACGTCAAGCAGTCGAACGGCATGATCGACGTGATCGACACCGTGCTGGTTCCCTGATCCCCCGATCCGTCGACGCATGACGTCGGGCCGCTCCCTTCTGGGGGTGGCCTTTCGCATTCCGGGGATCGAGGGTGCGCGCGCCTCAGTCCACCCGGTCTTCGGTGAAGAGATAGAGCACCAGCATCAGCGCCAGGAAGCCTGCGAAGAACAGGAAGATCGCGCTGTAGGGGGCGGTCGGCCCCGCGCCCTCCCAGGTGGCGTGGATGCGGCCGGTGACCACCTGCATCAGCCCGGTCCCGCCGATGCCCACCAGGGTCAGCAGTGTCACCCCCCGCCCCACCAGATGCGGCGGCAGGAAGCCGCGCCCATGCGCCATCACCGCGGAATAGGAGGCCCCGAACACCCCCAGCGCCGCCAGCCCCAGCGTCGCCTGCCACAGCCCCGCGCCGGGCCACAACCCCATCGCCAGCAGGCACAGACAGGCCAGCACGTTGCCGCCGAACACCCCCCATTTGCGCGAGCCGATCACCCGATCGAGCGGGCCGTAGATGAAATTTCCCGCGATCATCGCCAGCCCCATCACTAGGCTGACCCGGCCGATCCCACCGGCATCCAGCCCGTAGACGTCGCTCAGCCACGGCCCGACCCAAAGACCGCGGATATCGGCCGCGGGGGCATAGCCGGCGATCATCATCGGCGCCAGCAGCCAAAGCGAGCGCTCGCGCAACAGCCCCCGCAGGGTCAACCCGCCGCCGTCATGTACGACCGGCGCGGGGTTGCGCACGAAACGCCACAGTGCCGCCGCCGCCAGCAGCGTCACCACGCCCACGCCCGCCACCGTGGCGCGCCAGCCATAAGCCTGCGCCGCCCAGGCCAGCGGCAAGGTTCCCGCAATATTGCCGAGCGATCCGATCCCCACCGTCATCCCGGCCAGGGTGGCGAACTGCGCCGGCGGATATTCGCGCGCATAGATGTAATAGGCGGCCACCAGCACAGGCGCGCAGCCCAGCCCCGTTAGCACCATCGCCAGGGTGATCCCCACCGGCCCCTGGGCCAGCGCGAACCAGAACGCCCCGCCCCCACCCAGCACCGCCAGCGGCACCGCCGCCGTCAGTCGTGGCCCGATCCGGTCCAACGCCCATCCCACCGGCAGCTGCGCCAGCGCAAACGCCACGAACCACAGCCCCGAGGCCCGCGCCAGGCTTTCGGCCGTCACCCCCAAATCGCGGATCAGGAAGGGTGCCATCACCGCCAGAAACGCCCGGTAGAACTGGCTGAGCACATAGCCCAGCACCAGGAACACCACGCCTGTCGAGATCCGCCCCCTGCCCATCGGCGCATCATGCGCGTCGGCGAGGCGGCGGCAAGCCCTTTCGCACCCCGCGCAGGGGCGGTTTCACGCTCGCGCACGCGTCGCGACCGTGCAAGAACGTAACGATGGGAGTGCTCTGCCAAAACATTTGACGTCCTCGCCGATTGACCATTGCGGCCATATCTGCGATCAAGCGCCCCCCCCTCGGATGACAGGTCCCATGTCACACCAGTTGCTCAACGCCAACGATCGCAGGCTCCTTTCCTTCATCCTCGGCCTGTACGCCGAAGACGGGCCGATCGAGCGCAGCCAGTTGTCGGTCAAAGCCCGTGGGATCGGTATCGAGGTGGCGCGCTCGCTGTTGAACCTGAAGCATAGCGGGCTGGTCGAAGAGATCACCCAACGGCC
>CAJYAD010000049.1 GCA_913064775.1 uncultured Albidovulum sp.
TTTCATCGCGGCTTCCAAATCTGCAAGGTTTTCAAAGAAATCATACGAAACCCTGCAGGTAAAAGCGAACAAAATGTCGCCATAGTCACGCAAAATCAATGCAGTAGGTGTTGTTCAGAGCGGACTCGAGAGCAGCACGCGCTCACTGCGCAGCCAGCGTTCGAGGTCGTCGACAAGGGGCGAGGAGTAGACCCTCTCTGCACCGAGCACGAACGTTAGCGATGCGCAGTTAACGGACGCCGCGACGCACGGGCACCCGGCCTCCCACGATCGTCACAATCGGCCCAGAGCCACCATTCGTGCCGGGCGCGGCGGATGGCCGGTGTCAGCCCGTTCGAGACAATCGGTCGGGGTGCAGCATCGTTGCGATGTCGTGGTAACGACGGGCGGAGAGTGGACTTGCGGCCTCGCGGCGTGCTACTCGCAACATCCCACCTAAGCAGCCTCTCAGTCCGGCGAGCCGCGGCGGCACTGCTCGCTTTCATTGCAGGCGAAGAGGGCCTTTCGCTGCGGTTCTAACGAATGGCAGGATTTTCAAGATTACATCTTCCGCTAAAAGCTAAGATGATCGTATCTGAAGGCTGTCCAGTATCATCTTTACCAGCCCGCTAACCTCTGGCTCTCAACGCCTCGTTCCTCAATAGCGTTCGGGCATCGTTCAGGAGGCAGATATTTATCCTACCGATTATAAGACGCACCAGGGAAAGGGCTTGTCTGATTCTGTCCGGCCCCCAACCATTCGCGCTCGAAATCTTGTGAACCACGAGATCCCGCTCGTCGAAAATCTCGTTCCATTGGCCGACGAGAACGGTCACACGTGTGTCAAGATTCTCCTTCCCAGTCCAATCTTCGAGTTCGTCGCAATCGCAAACCTCCTTCAGGATCTCGGTCAGCCCAGATCGCTTCGCGATGGCCGTGACCTGTTCTGTCCGGAAGTTCGCTTCGTTGTAGGTAATCTCGTCGCGCAAAAGAAAATAGCTTTCACGTCCCTTGATGCATTTCTCGAGGTTTAGCGCAATCTGGGCGCGGCGGTCGATCTCGCCATCTGCCTTCAACTTTTTCAGCGCAGCAACCGCTGCATCAAAATTGGCGTTCTGGAGAGCTTTCCGCAGATTGCGGTGGTCCCTTATCTCTTCCTCAAGGGTCAAGAGATATTCAGAGAAGATCGATCTGATGGTCTCTTCGACGGTCGCACTAAGAGCTACTATCATGTTATTGAGCATCGTGACGCGAAGCAGGCGATCGGCGGGGCCGTTACTCTCAATATGCCGCAGGATCGCCTCAAGCCGGCCACATGCTATTTCGAAATCGTCAACGACGGATTGCAGACGTGGTGCGGGATCGGTCATTCGATCGACCGTCAGATCATGTCATCGAGGATGGCGCCAATCTCCGCCAGCCGATCCTTGATCGCTTGGGAAGTGTTGGCTTGGCCCGTCATGAGATCAGGTTTATGCTGCAAAAGAGTTTCTATTCTTGCCTGAATCTCGCTGCGTTTGCTAACGAACATCGCCAAATCGTTGATGCGTCTCATCAATGAGACGCTGATTGCATCGTATAGCGCCGCCGAAACGCGACGGCGACCGGACCTATCGGGTAGTAGGCGGAATGCATGAGCGCCAAATATGGTCTCACAGGCTTCAATCACAGCTTCGAAAGCATTCTTTTTCGCTTCTATTTCGATCTCTGACATGTTCAGGTTTTCTTGCATGCAGCGGTCGAGGATGCTGCGCATTGAGCCCGAAATCCGATCTTCGTCCAATAGAGCGAAGCTGCGAAGAACGAGTTGGCAATCACCCATCGTGCGGTAAAGCGTATTTCTTTGCCGAGCCTCGTTCTCATAATACTCGTTGCTGTCAACCGCCGAATAAACAGGAATGCCAAAGAGCTTGCAAAACGAAGGATTTCGAGCCAAATTAACAATAAGATCGTTGAATGGTCCCTTATATATACTATTGCGAAGTTCTTGGGGGTTGAGCTTCTCCCCTCCGGTATTTAGGCGCTCAAAGACATATCGACGGACGAGGTAAGGGTCATCCTGGTCGCTTCGGGTTTCCTGCAATAGGACGATCGCGCTTACGGAGGACCGTTCCAAGCCTCGCCGGACCTTTGGCGGCAACTTGTTGTAGCGACGCCCGTTCAGGAAGGACATTTTGTCCATCCCGACAAGCGCAAAATCGTTTTCAAAAAATTCGTGTATAGCATTCAGTCTCTGCTGTCCGTCCATCACCTCATAACGGGCGAGATCGTTCTCGAAAAAATATACAGGTGGAATCGGAATGTTCAGGAGGAGTGACTCGATCAGCAATGATTTCTTTTTGGGTGACCACCGCAGGCGGCGCTGGTATTCCGGGCGAAGATTCAAGACTTCGCGCCCATTGATCAAGCTTTGAATCTGAGGAAGGAAAAAGTTGTTCGTCTGGTAGATGACCCGAAAGACGTTGTTCGCATAGGCGTCTTCAATCGTCTGGTCCGTGTGTGGCGGTTCCTGACGATCTTCGACTTCTTCATCCTCTTCCGCTATTTCCGCAGAAATATCGTCGTTAATCGCCATTCTGATCTTCCCCGTTTTAGCAACTTGCCACCAAAGGTGTCCTGCGCATCGTATGCGTTGACCGCGTTGCTGCCAATGCCCGTAATGCGAAAGCTGCACCGCGGCACTCGGCCGTCAGCTGAACGTCAGCTTCGGGCCGTTCACGGCATCCCACGTGAAGGGCGGAAAGCCGCCCGCCGTCGTCTCAGCCCTCCGGTTGGTCGTCGCGAACCAGGAGAGGCAACTGCGGTGCGCGGTTCACGTTCAGGGTGAAGATGTCGGGCCGGGCGTAATGCCCGCTGACGTCGAACTTGCGGCGCGAGGCGCGGGCGGCGGCTGGGTCGAACTCGGCCGTCAGCAGGCCTTTCTCGCGCCGCATCGGCCCGGCGGCAATGCCGCCGAACGGCTTGTAGACCACGGCGTCGCCGGGATTGATCCATTCTTCCTTGTTCGGGAACGGCCACTGGTAATGCGGGATGTCCTCGGGGATGTCCGCGGCCTCCAGCGCCGTGGCGCAGCCGACGACCCAGCAGCCGCCTTCGCGCGCGATATGCTGCATTGTCGCCAGCCAGGTATCGCCGTTGCCCCAGGTCGGGGCGCAAAGGATGTCGATGTCCTGGGCGTAAAGCGCGAACCGGGCCAGCGGCATGTAGTTCACCCTTGAACCGCTCGACCGCGACGACGCGGGCGGGGAGGCGCAACCGTTTTCCACGGCCGAGCGCGCGCTTTCCTTCGCCCAGATCCTGAAGGAGATCGACGACATCTGCGGCGCACGGTTCGAGGCCAGGTCCTGTGCCGGCCGCCCCGTCGCCGGGCGCTACCGTAGGGGCGACGACCCGGCGGTGATCCTCAGCGCCGGGCAGCACGCGAACGAGACCTCCGGTGTGATCGGCATCCTGCGCGCAGCGCGCGAACTCGACCAGCGGGCGGGGAGCCATTTCGCCCTGATCCCGCTGATGAACCCCGACGGCTACGCGCTCCACCAACGTCTGACGGCCGTGAACCCCTTCCACATGCATCACGCCGCCCGCTACACCGCGTTGGGCGACGACCTCACGGCGCGGCCGGAGCCCATGCTGGAACGAGCGGCCCTAGTAGAGGCATGGCACATTTCGGGGGCTGAACTGCATATCAACCTGCACGGCTATCCCGCGCATGAATGGCTAAGGCCCTGGTCCGGTTATCTGCCACGCGGCTTCGATGCTTGGACGATTCCGAAGGGGTTCTTCCTGATCCTGCGTCACCGCGCAGCCTGGCAGGCGCAGGCCGAAAGGCTGCTGGCTCGCGTGACCGAACACCTCGCGGCCATCCCCGAACTGATAGAATTCAATCGCAGGCAGCACTCGTCCTTCGAGACCTATGCGGGGCCGAGTGCGCTATCGCCTTGGATCGTACGGACAACACTGGGGCTTTGGGCGGCATCAGCGCACGGGAAAGCTGTCAAGCCCCTCGGAAAAATGAATTTCGATGCTGGCCGCTCGTTGGATCGCAAAAATCTTCGATATCGGCTTTCAGCGAACCACCCCTCAGCAACAACCTTATAAGGTTGTTGCCATATAAGGGGGGATTCGCCGGGATGCGAAATAGGAAAATTTCGAAAAATCGAAACTGTTGCATATACGCAACTTTCTGTCCGGTCGACGTTTTTGCCCCCGATCTCGCATTGTGGAACGCGACGGTCCCCAAGTACCGTATCTCCCATGACACTGAGCAACGCACATATCACCCTCGTCGCGATCGTATCGCGAATAAGCTGACCCTCGCGGGGACAGCCGACTGTGCCGTTCTTCTGTTTCACCTGAAATCCTGACAACTGCGCCCTGCGCCGAAATGCGCACCAGGCGTCGGCTCGGCGAACTGCCGAGGGCTTCGAAGGATCAGAGTGAAGACCCGGGACGCGGTCATCGGTCGATCTCGTGGGGGCAAAGCTCCGGTGAACAGCAGGTTCAACAACGATCCTCAATCTTCGAATTTCAGATCAGGCGGCCGTATCGGATGGCCGTCGCTGGAGAAGTGCCATGAAGGCTCAGATCAATCATTTCTTCCCGGTCGCGGCCGCCCGAATCGCCGCCAGATTTCTGGCTGCGGCCGGTGGGCGGCGACGCCAATCGATGGTCAACGACGCGGCTGTCGGCGAAAAAAGTTTGCGGCGGTCTCGAGTGGCCCGGGGCACGGCAGTTCTTTTCGCAAATCGGAAGGAGCCTCTAAATGTTGATTATGGCACCGTATCTCGGCGATCCGAGATTTTCCGTTTCGATCAGTTGTACCGTTTCGGATGGGGGCGTTTTTCGATTCCGGCATTTTTCGCAAGATACTGAAATATAACGAAAAAGCTTCCGGAATTGTTCGCCGGCTGCTACGAGTCTGGCGCCGAAATCGCCCCCGCCACTTGGGGGCATCAGAGACGACCTGAAGAGGAGACCGAGGATGTAGAAATGAAAAACACCCGTCCTGCGCCAACAGTCCGGGTGCTCATCTGGCGGATCGTGATCCACCTTGCTTCAGCTTGAATAACTAGCAGGTTCGCCTGCTTCTTTCAAGGATCACCCCCGCCCTCACACCGATCTCGAGGAACCGCATCGCGGCGCACGACCGACATGGCCGTCTTCGGCCGCGTCCGCCGCGATGCCCTCCGGGATCCACGCCGACGCCCGATTTCGCGGGCGCCGGATGATCAATCATGCAGAGGGCATCATCATGTCTGACCTTTCCATCGGCGGCGGCGTCCGCCTTCCCGAACCCAGCCGCGGCGATCGTGCCACCCAGGTCGGTTCGACCCACCACTTCACCGGAGGTATCGTCCATAACTTCGGTCCTGGGGGCACTGGTCCCGGTGGCAATGGCCCCGGTACTCGCATGGGCATCGAGAGCAATCTCGAAGGAAACGCAAACCTGATGCTGGCTGCGCGTTCCGAGGTTCAGGACCTCGTCGAACAGGTCCGTTTCGACTGGTTCGATGAAGACGGCGAAGTCCACAAACACTACATCGACCTCGTGGCCACCGAGCGCGACGGGACCGTCGTCGGCTATGCCGTGCGGCCACTGGCGCGGGTGAAAGACGCATATCTGGCCCAATTGGCCAGGGTGAAGGAGCAGGCCATCGAGCAAGGCGTCCTGGATGACTTCCGTCTGTTCACGGATCGGGATGTCTGCCAGGTCGAGCTCTTCAACGCGAAGCTTTTCCATTCGGTGCGGCGTCCGGACTGCTTCGGAGACCCCGTTGCCAAGGATGTCGTCGATAAGATGACCGGTGTCGTCACGATCGGCAGCCTTGTCGAACAGACCCGCCTCGACGGGATGGGATTCCGCGCACTCGTGCGACTGATCAGGTCCGGGCATCTCGAGATGGTGGGGTATGAGCGCATCGACCATAGCAGCTTGGTCTTCAAAGCGAAGGAGGTCTCCGCATGACTATGTCCCGCTTCAAACGCGCTGACCTTGCCGCCCAATTTCACAAACAGTTTGCGCAGTTCAATTCGGCCCCAGCCGAACGGGTCAAGATCGACCCGGAAGCGGCTGCAATCATGCTGAAGGAAGTGCAGGGGTATCTGTCGCCCGACAAGCCTACGATTCAGCGCATCTACGACAATGTTCATATGGCTATTCATGGGCGCAACCAGGCGTGCGCCGAAGAGGACCGTCTGAACGTGCCGAGCCGCGAGACCGTTCGCAGGGAAATCCGGGCCCTGGATCCGTTTTACGTGGAAGTCGCCCGCAATGGTGAAGCCGCGGCTCGCAAAAAATTCTTCCCCGTCAAATGGGTCACGCCCAACGACTGAGGCCACTGCGGCCGCCGACGGCGACCACCTCACAACCTGAAGACACTTCGCTCACCAACCATCCAGGCGGTGCCCTTCGGCAACCGCATTCTCTCCTGCTGCCTTCCGCAGCTCTAACCACACCGAAAGGACGTTCAAAATGGATCTCTCCTTCAACACCCAAAACGCCCGCTACGCCTTCGGCAGCCTCGATCGGGTCACCATCGACGGTATGGCCTTCCACCTTCATATGGAAACCGAAGTCGGGGTCGTCTTGACGCGCGAAGACGGTACGGGGCGCTCCCAGCAATTCTCGCACGACGATCTTGCCCGCTTGGGAAGCGTGGGCCGTATCCGCGTCGAGCGCGACTACTTCGACCCCCAGGCCGCGCGGAGGCGTCAGCTGACTCAAGGCGCATCGCTTTCGGCGCTTGTAGGGCGGCCGCTGCGGCGGTTTGTCCGCAAGGATGCCTATTGCGAGGCGGCAATCGAGTTGCAGCGCGAAAAGCTGATGAAGTTCACCGATGCATCCATCGCTGCATCCATGGACACTCTGGTTGGTCGAGCGGCGCAACTGGCATCCAAGCGTGCCCCCTCCGGTGCAATGGACATTCTGCCCTCTGAGAACTTGGGCGAGCCCCCGAGCTCGCGCACGCTGCGTCGGTGGCTTGCAGAGCGGAGTGATCTGAACTTGATCGGCCATCTGGACAAGATGGATTTGCGGGGGTGGCGCGGAACGCGGCTCGATCCGGCAGTCATGTCGATCATGATGAAGGAGGTGCGAGGCTATCTGTCGCGCGACAAGCCAACGATCCAGCACATCTACGAGAACGTGCAGCTTGCCTTTCATGAGCGCAATGAAGCGTGCGCTGACGAAGACCGCCTTATGGTCCCCAGCCGCGAGACCGTTCGCCGGGCGATCCGGGCTTTGGACCCCTATCAGGTCGAGCTCGCTCGCAATGGCGAAGCCGCGGCGCGCAAGAAATTCCGGCCCACGCTGAATGGCGTCACCGTGACCCGTCCGCTGGAACGCATCGAGATCGATGAATGGCCGACCGATGTGTCGACCTTACTTGAGAGTACCGACATCTATGGCATGCTGACCGATGACGAGAAGCGCCAACTCGGCCTCTACGTCAAGGGTGACGAGAAAGATCCGCGCTACAAAGGCAAGGTCAAACCCAAGGATCGCTGGACGCTGACCGCCGCGATCTGCTGCGCGACGCGGTGCATCGTTGGTCTGGTCCTGAGCCGTTCTCCGAACTCTGAGGCTGCGGTTCAGCTCTTGCAGATGATCACCACGAACAAAGGGGCGTGGGGTGATGCAGTCGGAGCACTTACGCCTTGGGACATGCATGGGACGCCCGAACTGATCGTCTTCGACGGCGGGTCTGCCTTCAAGTCGCTACGCTTTCGCTCGGCCGCGTTAGATCTCGGTGTCATGTGGAAGATGGCAATGAACGGGGTGCCGGAAAACCGCGGGACGGTCGAACGGGTGTTCAGGAGCTTTGCGAGCGACTTCGCCCCGCGTCTTTCGGGCCATACCTTCTCCAGCATCATGGAAAAGGGCGATGCGGATCCTGAGAAGCGCGCAGCGCTAACCTTGGATGACTTCACCTTCGCTCTTTTGCGTTGGGTGGTGGACATCTACCACAACACGCCCCACCACGGGCTGGGCGGTGAAACCCCCGTAAAGGCCTGGCGCCGGCTGTCCAAGCTCTATGGTGTCACACCCCCGCCGGACTCGGAGATGATGCGGCTGTGCTTCGGTCAGCAACGTGACTACCGCTTGGACAAAACCGGCATCACCATTCTGGGCGTGCGGTATCAGTCGGAGATGGTCCAGGATTACTTGCGCCGGGCGGCCCCCGGAAAGGTTTCCGTGCGCTGGCATCCCAAGGACATTGGCGCCATCTCGGTCCTCTGGGGCAAGACCTGGTACGAGGTGCCTGCTCTGGATCCGACGCTGAAGGGCGTCGCCGCTCAGACCTGGCTGACTGCCGTGCGTCATGTCCGCGACAGCAACCCGAAATCTAACCGTCTCGATAACGTCGCAGTTCGCAACGCCATCACGGCCCTCAAGGCACGGAACGAAGCGGCAATGTGGAAAGCGGGTCTCAACCTCGAGGACTGGTCCGAGGAACGCTTCGCGAAGGAAGAGAAGAAACTGCTGGCCGGCATCGAATTCGTGGAACGCAAGGAACTGCGGTCGGCGAAAGGCGGGCTCGGCATGGAGATCCCCAGCACGTCCGAGCTGACAGTGGCCCCCGAGAAACCCGGCAAACCTCAGAAGAGGGCCAAGAAGGGGCGCGACGCCTCGCCCAAGTCCAACATCACCATCGAGGAGGACTGATCATGGCGAAACCTGAGACCGCAGAGACCGCACTGAAGCGTGTGCGCAGCCTCCACATCGGCTCCGCGCGTGATGCTGAGGCTGCGTCCCACATCACGCGCCTCCTCGCCAAGGATGAACAGGGGCATCTGACCCCTGTCGCCGAACGCTTCACACGAACCGGCGAGACCCGTGGTTTCATGCTGATCGGGGGCCCGGGGAGCGGCAAGTCCCACCTGATTAAGCGCACTCTGTCCAAGCTCACCGTGTTGCGGGAGGGGGAGTACGGGCGACCGCGGTATCTTGGGTGCCCGGTCCCAAGTCCGGCGACGTTCAAAAGCATGACGCTCGCCCTGCTGGAGGAGAGCGGCTATCCCGATGCCAATCCCCGCAAGGAGGCCTGGTCGCTCTGGCAGGATCTCCGTCATCGCCTGGAGCTTCTTGGGATCTCAGTTCTGTGGATCGATGAAGCACAGGATCTCTTTTGCGCCGACCGCAAGCTGATCCTCCGGGCGTTGAAGTCGCTGATGCAGGGGGACGATGCCGTTGTCGTGGTTCTGTCCGGCACGGAAGACCTCGCCAAAGTTATCCGCACGGACCCCCAGGTGAAGCGCCGGTTCACCGCGATGGTTCTGCCCGATCTGGTCGAGCAGGTCGATGGCGACAGTTTCCGTGATGTCACCTCGCAGTATTGTCAGCGTGTTGGTCTCGGTGAGCCGGTCGAGGCAGATCTGATCGGGCGTATCTTCCACGGGGCGCGTTATCGGTTCGGGCGGGCGCTCGAACTGCTGCTGCAGGCCATGGAAATCGCCATCGGGCGCGGCGATGGCGATCTGGATATTGGGCATTTCGCTGCCGCCTACGCGATGAATGAGGCCTGCACGGCCGCCGAGAACGTCTTCTACGCCGAACATTATTGGCTGCTGAAACCCGATGAGGACGAGGAACTAGAGCGTCCTCGTCCGAGGAAGCGGTGAGGACCGCCCTATGAACACTCTCTTCCCCCTGCTGCCGTTTGCCGACGATGAGACCCCTCTGTCCTGGGCGGCACGGCAGGCTGCCTTCCACACCCGTGATCGCGTTACGCCGTTCCTGAACGATATCGGCATTCCCCTCATGGAACTTGCGCGGGGCGAAGAAAGTGCCGTCGTGCGGCTTTGCGAGAAGACAGCGCACGATCCCGCACCTGTTTTGCGCAATACGATCAGCGCTATCGGAGGGCGGCGCTACCAGCTGCGTGGACTCGAGTTTGCGGCCGAGTTCACGACGGGACCGATCACCCGGATCTGCACCTTCTGCCTGGATGAAGATCGCACTGGGGAGCGGTATCCAGACACCGCAATGCGTCACCGTCTCATCTGGCGCCTTGCTCCGGTTCGAACCTGCCCGGTCCACAGTGTCGCTCTTCGGGACCTGCGTTCGGGGAAATGGGACGACATTGCCCATGAGTTGCAGGTTATGACCGCCTTGATCGATGTCGAGCGGCGGGCGCCGGATCGCGCGCGGGACGTTTCGCCGCTTCAGGCCTACGCGATGGAGTGTCTGAATGCTCAGCCCGGGCCCGTATGGTTGGACGGTCAGAATATCGATCAGGCCGTTCGTGCGACCGAGATGCTTGGCGCCTTGGAGGCCTTCGGTCCGAAGCTGAAAGCGTCCGAACTGACCGTGGATATGTGGGATGCAGCCGGGCGTGCTGGGTGGCCGATTGTGTCTCAGGGCGCTCCTGCGATCCGGGAATATCTGCTGGCGCGCATCGCTGTCTCCGGAGGAAAGCGGGCGACTCCGCGAGCGGCTTTCGGCATGCTGCATGCCTGGCTCACCGGTAGCCGGCTTTCCAAAGACCCTGGGCCCATCCGCGACATACTCCGGGATGTGATCATCGAGACCATCCCACTCAGAAAGGGGCATATGCTCTTGGGGAAACTGGTTAAGCATCCCCACCTCTGCAGCGTGGCATCGATCGCAAAAGCCGAAGGTCTTGACGCCAGAACGCTGCGGAACGTCCTGAAGGTGGCAGGGCTGTTGAAGCCGGAGGAGGTTGAGCAGGGGAGCAACCGGCTCGTGGTCGACTACACCGCTGCGCATGACCTGATCGACGTCGTGAAGCACGCCGTTCCGGTGGCGCGCCTGTCTGACATGCTCGGGGCGTCACGCCCTCTGATCGCGATCCTTATCGAAATCGGACAGCTGCACCGCGTGCAAGATCACCGCGCCCTCGAAAGCAAGGTCGGCAAGGCTGTGGATGGCCGAGGAGTAGAGGCGATCCTGCGGTTCCTGGAGACAAGCTTTCCGACCATCCATGAGGCGCCCGAAGGCTTCGTTCATCTATCCAAGTCGGCGGAGAAATCCCGGGCGCGGGTGAAGGTTATCCTGGAGCTGATGTTCCTCGGCCATCTGAAGCAGGTTTACCGCGTCGATGGGGAACACGGTTTCGCGGCGGTGGTCGTCGACCCGGATGAGATCAAGGGGCTGCTCGAATCTCCACCGCCAGGTCTCGCCCAAGATTCGTATTTCTTGATGGACTGACCCTCAGGACCTGATCTTCCGCTGAAAACCAGACCATGCCGCCTTCGGGCGGCATTTTTTTGTCAACTTTCGATGGTCATTTTCTCTGGGTGAAATGGCCAGATCGTGGCCTCGGGCTAGGTGCCTGAGATTTTTCCATTTGTTTTCAAGGTCTTATTTTCCAGGAAAAGCCGCTGATGGACAATTATTCATGGGTTCGACAGAAGTGTAGAGACCCGCAAATAAAGCACATTACCCGGCTAAAACGCACATTATGACCCGAGAAAAATGTCCACCGGCTCGTGAAGAGCCGGTGGTTTCTTTTTGTTTCAATAGCTTATCTATTGGCGCCGATTTCTTCCCCGAAACCGCGGCATTCCCACCCCCGTGCCCCTGATCCATCCCCCCACCGCTTGACGGCGGTGGCCCGTCTCCGCATCTTTCGGCCCAAGACCCGGGTCCTTTTCCATAGAAACCTTCCGCCATTTGGCCGCCTGGCCTGAGGGCGGAACCGAGGTGGCGTGTCCGCCTCGGCAACGGACGAGGATCGCCATGCCCCGCATACCCTTCATCGAGGCCGCATTCGGTCTGCCCAACCAGAGTGCAGATCAGATCGAGGCCCGATTGACAAAATTCCATCGCAAGTTGCTTGCGGCTGCCGCGTGCAAAGACAGCGCAGAGAACGATCCCTCCGGTAATCCTCTCGGCTATGATCTCGAGCTGGATACCTCTCCGCGGAAGATTCTGGCGCATGACAAGCGCGTCAACGAACGCATCCGTCGCCGCGCGAACGAACTGGTCCTGCGCCGCAAACGCCGCGACCGGCTGAGCCACCTGACCCGCGAGGAGCGCGACACCCTCAGGGTGCTGAAGGACGGCGTCGAACTTGTCGCGATTCCGTCGGAACATCGGGCCGACGAATTGGCCGCGGCCCTCCATGACGAGATGCCCTGGATGGCGCCGGCGACAGAGGTCGTCTGGCATGCCATGCGCCGTGCGGTGAACTCGGACGACGGGATCCTGAAGATCCCGCCCCTGATCCTCGATGGTCCGCCCGGCATCGGCAAGAGTGCCTGGGCGCGCCGCCTGGCGGAGCTGCTGGGTGTCCCCTCCAGTATCGTCGAGGCAACCAACGAGAACGCGGGCTTCGCCGTCGCCGGCATTCAGCGTGGCTGGACTTCGGCCACCTCCGGCAAGCCGCTTCAGACCATCCTGCGCAGCTTGATCGGCAATCCGATCGTCATCGTTGACGAGATCGAGAAGGCGGGGCCGGTGCATTCCTCTTCCGGGAAGCCTCATGGTCTTACTGAGGCCTTGCTGCCCCTCCTCGAACCTGCTTCGTCACGCCGCTGGGATTGTCCCTACTTCCGGGTCACCTTCGACATGTCCTGGATCAGCTGGGTGCTGACGTCGAACCGCCAGGCGCTGCTCCCCGAGCCCTTCCTCAGCCGGTGCCGATTGGTTCGCCTGCCCAAGCTGGAGATCGAGGAGCTGATATTCTTCGGCGAGCGTCAGGCGGAACGACGGGGCCTCTCCGATGAGTCCCGGGACGCGATCATCGCGGCGATCTGGCATTCGGCCGGCCGCGACCAGCGCATGAGCCTGAGAACGGTGATCCGCATGCTGGACCTCGCGGAAACGCTCGAGGCGCGGCCGCTTCTGCATTAGCTAAGCGGCGCCTGATAGGCTTCACTGAACTGATGCGGGGGCGAATAGCACATGTAGATACCGACGCACGACCCGACTGAGAGGCTAGGTGTCACCCTGAAGGCGGTCATGGCGGTCAGCAATGCGCAGGTACCTGCCGGAGCAAGTATGGGAGGCTGGCCCTAGCAGCACGCTTGATTGCCGCGGCGCCGAAAGCGAAAGCGGCCATTCGATGCCTGGCGCAGCATTTTCCAAGGGCTGACCGACCGGTGTGCGGACAATGGAGACGAAGCGCAGCAATTAGGTTGGCCGAAGGTCCGCTGCGCGGATAAAGCAGCTATTCGCCTGACAGAATAACATGACCGCTTAGGCTTCGAAGCCGCCGCTCGACTGCGGTCATCAGCAAATTAATTTGTGAAGTGTCGGCGAGGTTGACCAAGGTCCGACCAATCGGCATCTTCTGCCGCATGGACGATACCAACCCTTACGCGAACTGTCTCGTGCTGAACACGGTTTCGGCAGCTCGGATATTGCTGCGACGCTACGACCAACAGCTCAAGGACTATCGTGTTACGGTACAGCAATTTGCCCTCTTGTCGTTGATCCGCATGCATCCCTCCGAGCCCGTCGCAGGCCTTGCCCAGAGAGTCGCGCTCGACCGGACCAGCCTGACCCGCAATCTAGACCTGCTTGAAAAGAAAGGCCTTATTCAACGCGTAGCGGGCGCAGGAAATGCACGCCGTTGTGTGCTGACCCCGGCCGGAGAGCTGCTTCAGGATGATCTTAGTCGAGAATGGCACAAAGCCCAAAATCACCTGCTATCCCGGGTGACGGCGGAAGAGGCGGATACCTACCTGCGGGTCGCTAAGGTACTTTCCAAGGAATAAGAATGGCCGCTGAGTTTGACTCTGTATCTCGTAGTGAGTATGCACCGTGTAGATACACTATACGAGGCAAGCCGTGCAGGATCCTATCGTCGTCACTGGATTGGGTGCGGTGACACCACTTGCGTCTGGCGTAGAGGCTACTTGGCGGCGACTGATTGCCGGCGAAAGCGGCATCAAGACGAATGATCGCTTCGATACTGAGGGCTGGAAGAGCCGCATCGCAGGGCTTGTCCCATCGAAGGCTGACGCGAACGATGGCTTCGATCCGGAGGTCGCCATGTCGCCGCAGGATTTGCGAAGGACCGACCTCTTCATCCAGTATGCAATGGCCGCTGCGGATGAGGCGCTACGACATTCCGGCTGGGACCCGCAGGATACGCACAGCAAGTCCCGGACCGCCACTCTGATCGCGACGGGCGTGGGCGGGTTTCCAGCAATCACCGGCGCGGTGGAGACGATCCGAACCGGTGGCGCGCGTAGGCTTTCCCCCTTCATCATCCCGTCGTTTCTGCCCAACCTCGCGGCGGGCCAGATCGCCATCCGTTTCGGCTTCAACGGTCCTTCGGGCGCGCCGGTTACAGCCTGTGCGGCATCGGCACAGGCTATCGGTGATGCCATGCGCCTGATCCGCACAGGCGAGGCTGATATCGCGCTGTGCGGTGGAACTGAAGCCTGTGTCGACCCGGTCGCCATCGGTGGCTTCACCGCAGCGCGGGCTCTCTCCTTCGGGTTCAACGACACCCCGGCCGCCGCATCCCGCCCCTTTGATGCGGACCATGATGGCTTTGTCCTGTCGGAGGGCGCTGCGATGTTGGTGATCGAGCGTCTGAGCCACGCCGAACGCCGCGGCGCAACGCCGCTCGCAGTGGTCTCCGGCTATGGAACGACGACGGACGCACATCACGTCACGTCTGGCTGGCCAGACGGTCGGGAGGCCGCTCGCGCCATTCAGATGGCTCTGGCGATGGCCGGGCTGGAGCCCGATCAGATCAGCTACGTGAATGCTCATGCAACCTCGACTCCCGTAGGGGACAAGGCTGAACTTGCAGCCCTTTCCACAATATTCGGAGTGAATGGTGGAGGTGTGCCAATAAGCTCCACCAAATCGGCAACCGGGCATATGCTGGGGGCGGCGGGCGCTATCGAAGCGATCTTCTCGATCCTAGCGCTGCGAGATCAGATTCTGCCTGCGAGCCTCAACATTTCCAATCCGATGGAGGAGGCCAGAGGCTTCGACCTCGTGCGAAATGAGACGCGTAGGGCTGACGTTCATCATGTTGTCTCGAACGCTTTTGGTTTTGGCGGGGTCAATGCTGCCCTCGTTTTCAGCAGAGTTTGATAGAAATCTCGATCGTTCAGCCTTGGAGCTGATGTCCTTCAATATCGCCAGCCGTTAAGGTGCTTGTGAAGGTCAGTAGAGTATATTTCATGACTAATCGTGTGTTGTGCAGCCTCCGCCGGTAAGGGCTCGAAGCCGCCTTGCGGCGCTGCAGCGCCGGGCTCTGAGCCGCATTGGCTCTCTGGCAGTCACCGCGATGCCCGCACCCAGCCCTTTCTTGCCGGTCGCGCATGGTGCGGCGTTAATGTGGCCGCATCCGTCGGGTGTGCGAACATCTCGGCGCTTCCGTGCGCGTCGGGCAGGCGCTACTTAGCCTTGCCCTATGCAAGACTTCACGCGACTTACAGTTTCTTCCAGGATCTCCCTATTTATCAAGAGGCCAATGCTGTTTTCACCATACCTAAAGTCCTCAAAATGGGGGCTTACTGGAGGATCATTTGGGTTCCCTCTAAACGCCTGATTGAAAAAGTACGTTTCTGTGGCAATCATGTCGGCCCCTTGAAGCGCGACAACCTTTTCAACGGGAGCGTAGAAAACTGTTTCGATCGCCGGGAACGTAGATCTATTTTGCGTGCAAGAATCTGTGAAAGGACGAAGTCGGTCTTCTGTCCCTTCGTCAAGGCAGACCGACACGCTCTCCGGTGACTTTCGATCTTGCCCTAAACCGTTGGCTAATTCTAGGCACTTAAAAAACGCCAATTCTAGCGGGCTTCCGAGCACATGGGAGATGGTGTCGGTTACTAAGTCTGTCCATGCCACATTATCAACTGCGACAGCAATGGTGGTCAGCCCGGAATCGAGGATTATGTGTCGAAATAGGTAGGTCAAATGATCTATTGCAGCGTCGTTATAATTTTCGAATTCACCCCAGTGTCGCCGACAATGAGATAGATGGAAATTCTTAATAGCCCGTCGGCCAGGCAGCGGCGCCTTTAGACGTGCTTGCCACTCTTCGGAAAAGTTGTCCCATTGTTTATCCGTGCCTAACAGACCACCGACCACCACGAACGGTGAGCCGACATGGGTTCCGCTGTCATCTAAGAATGCTCCGAGCACGTCGCCGGTCCGCTCCTTGGCATTTGGTAGCTCTGAGGATAACTCGCATTAGCGGTCCATGGGAAGGGTCTATCCCTGTGCGGTGCTGCCCTGCCGGGCCGCCTCCCGCGACCGGCAGTAACCTGCGCATCTCTGACGCTCGTTCCGGGCGCAGCGAATGGCCGCTGTCCGCCCTTTCGTGCTTGGGCCTCACGCGCTGCCGGCTACACACGAATGTCGGCGAAGCGCTGTTCGCTCCCTTAGGTCCGACCAAGTCCGGCCGCCGTTTCGAACTCAGAAAGCCTCGCCCGAAGGCGTCTGGCCATGAGATCGTCGCCGGCGTGCATGTCGGCCATTCGGCGAAGTTCAGCCATGGCCCAATCCGTCCTGTCGATCCGCCGGCTGGAGGCCATGAGGTGACCGAGCGCTTCGTCGATATCGAGAGGCGCGGCGTCAAAGCCGCGGCCTGCAAGCAAATGCGCAATGGCATGGAGCGCCACCTGGGCGGCGAAAGCGGGATCCTTGCTCGCGAAATCCCGCGCTGTCCGGATCAGAGTCGCCGGGGCCGCCTCGGGGTCCGAGGCGCAGTCGAGGGCGATGTCGAGATATCCGGCGGTCTTGGCCG
>CAJYAD010000050.1 GCA_913064775.1 uncultured Albidovulum sp.
CGGTGCGTCGCGGTGGACCACGCCACACGAAACCGCTGGGTGGTGAAATACGCGCCGCTGATCGCAGCTCAGGCGCAGGCGAGGTGGCGTCCAGCCTCCACACCCTGGCAGATGGACGAGACCTACAGGTAGAGATCTCGCTGAACCGATCGAGCGTGACATGGAGCGGAGCAGGGTTGATCCCCTGTGCGACCCCGGGCCCCGCGCTCTGACCGTTTTCAGCGAGAACCCTGCGCCGCCGAAATAAGGGGAGAGCCAGCGCAGGGCGGAGAGCCGGCAAGAGACCGGCCGGCCAATGGCGCAAGGGAATTCCAGCCCCAAGGTGCTCCGCTCCGACGCCCTGGGCAAACAAATTCACCGTGTACGGGGCCACGAACGGCAGGAACGCGCAGGAAGCGGGGGTTGCAAGCTCTCCGATTTCTGCCTGCCATGGTGTCGCCAGACAGCGTGGGCGACAGATCGCCGGCTCAATCGTTGGGGCGCACCCGCGCGGCGGATTTGTCGGCAAAGGCCGCCAGGCGTGCGCGCGCATCGGGCTGGGTGTTGACGATCCCGGCCACGACGGATTCGGCATAGGCCGCATCCAGCGGCGACATGTTCTGCATGTGGCTGATTGCCGAGCAGATGGCGAAGTTGGTCAGAGGCAGGTTCTGCGCCGCGCGCCGTGCCAGTTCCATCGCCTTGTCGAAGCTGGAGCCCTCGACAATGTATTGCGCCAGCCCCAGATCAACGGCCTCTTGGCCCTGATAGACGCGGCCCATCAAGATCATGTCGATCATCCGGGCCTTGCCGATCAGATCGGCAACCCGGATCGTCGCGCCGCCGCCGGTAAACAGGCCTCTCTGCCCCTCCGGCAGGGCGAAATAGGCGCTCTGGTCCATCACCCGGACATGGGCGGAACTGGCCAGCTCCAGGCCGCCGCCAACCACCGCGCCCTGCAGCGCGGCGATCACCGGAACGCCGCCGTATTCCATCTTGTTGAACGCCTCGTGCCAGCGCAGGCAGACATGCATGAAATCGGCCGGGCTGCGGTCGGCGTCATGGTGTTCGATCAGGTCGAGCCCGGCGCAGAAGTGATCGCCCGCACCGGCGAGAACCACCGCCTTGATGCCCGCGCGCGGTGCGGTGGAGAAGAACTCCACCATCTCGTCCACCGTGGCGAGATCCAGCGCGTTGCGCTTTTCGGGACGGTTCAGGGTGACGACCCAGACGCCGTCTTCCTGCGGGTCGAGAGCAAGGCGGGTGTAGCGGGAAATGTCGATATCGACGGTCATGGTTCGGTCCTCTCGGATGTGGAAAAGCGCGCTTAGAGCAGACCAGCGAGCAGGCTTTCGGCCCCCTCGGTGATGCGCAGGCGCTGGGTTTCGGTCTCGGGCAGGATGTGGTCGGCGTAAAAGCGCGCGGTGGCGGTCTTGGCCGCCATGAACGCGGTGTCTTCGCCACGTTCCAGCGCCGCCTCGGCCACCAGCAGCGACCGGGCCATCTGCCAGCCAGCCACCAGGTTTCCGGCCAGCATGAGATAGGGCACACTGCCCCCAAAGGCCGCGTGGGGATCGGTGCCGGCGATGGCGCTGAGGTGCTCCACCGCGGTCTCGAAGGCGGCACGGGCGGTAGCGAGGCGGAGGCCCACCGCCCGCGCGACAGACCCTCCCCCGGCCAGTTCGGCCTCGGTTTCGGAGATCATCGCGGCCAGCCGCCGGGCGGTGGTGCCACCGTCGCGCAGGGTCTTGCGACCCAACAAGTCATTGGCCTGGATCGCGGTGGTGCCTTCGTAGATCGGCAGGATACGGGCATCTCGGTAATGTTGGGCGGCGCCGGTTTCCTCGATGAAGCCCATGCCGCCATGCACCTGCACGCCGATAGAGGCGACCTCGACCCCCATCTCTGTACAGTATCCCTTGACCAGCGGCACCATGAACTCGGCCAGCGCCGCCGCCTCGGGGTTGTCGCCCTGATGCGCCAGCTCCTGCCAGCCGGCGGTGGCGGCGGCCATGGCGCGGCCCGCTTCAGTCAGCGCCCGCATCCGCAGCAGCAGACGGCGCACGTCGGGGTGATGGATGATCGGCACCGCCTCGCGCGAAGAGCCATCGACCGGGCGGCTTTGCACCCGTTCCCTGGCATAGGCGAGCGCCCGTTGATAGGCGCGCTCGGCAATGGCGATGCCTTGAAGCCCGACCGCATAACGCGCGGCGTTCATCATCACGAACATGTAGTCGAGGCCGCGATTCTCTTCGCCGACCAGAAAACCGGTGGCGCCCTCGTACTCCAGCACCGCCGTCGGGCTGGCCTTGACGCCCAGCTTGTGCTCAATCGAGACGCAGCGCACCGCGTTGCGCGCGCCCAGGCCGCCATCCGCCTCCACCATGTATTTCGGAACCACGAACAGGCTGATCCCCTTGACGCCCGCCGGGGCGCCGGGCGTGCGGGCGAGCACCAGGTGGACGGTGTTCTCCGCCATGTCGTGTTCGCCGTAGGTGATGAAGATCTTGGTGCCGGTGATGCGATAGCTGCCGTCATCCGCTGGTTCGGCGCGGCTGCGCACCAGCGCCAGGTCGCTGCCTGCTTGCGGTTCGGTCAGGTTCATCGTCCCGGTCCAGCGCCCCGAGATCAGCGGGGCCAGATAGGTGGCCTTCTGCGCCTCGGACCCGGCCGTCAGCAGCGCCTCGATGGCGCCGTCGGTCAGAAGTGGGCACAGCGCGAAGCTCATGTTGGCGGCATTCAGGATCTCGGTCGCCGCCGCCCCCACGACGCGCGGCAGGCCCTGACCGCCATGGGCCTTTGGGTGTTGCAAGGCCTGCCAGCCCATCTCGACGAACTGGGCATAGGCCTCTGCGACCCCCTCTGGCAGAATCACCTTGCCGTTCTCGAAGCGCGAGGCGGCCTGATCGCCCGGGGCGTTCAGCGGCGCGATTTTCTCGGTGCAGAACCGCCCGAATTCCTCCAGCACCGCCGAGACGTCACCGAGGTCGAGCCCGTCATGTTGTGGCAGGCTGGAGATCTCGGGCCAGCCCGACAGATGTTCGATGTTGAAAAGCAGATCCCTGACAGGTGCGACGAAGCTCATCGGATACCCCCTGAATGCGTTTCATTGCCATATAAAAGGGGACAACTTCACCCGCCATCTCCCAAATGGACGTAAAACTTGCAAAAAGTGACAAAGTCCGGAAAGTTCATCGGATAATGATCGCAGCCCCAACGCCCGCCCAGCCCCCGCCGGTTCTGTCCACCGTGTCCTTCGCCTTTGTCGAGGACTGGCTCGCGGCGCTGCGGGCCTATTGCCCGCCGCAGCAACTGGCGGGGTTCTTGGAGCAGACCGGTCTGGCCGCCGCCAAGGGCCAGCCGCGCGCGCGGGTGACGCACGACCAGATCGTGCGCCTGTATCAACTGGTGGCGGTCGGCACCGGGGACGAGATGATGGGGCTGTGGAGCCGGCCGGTGCGCGCCGGCGCGCTAAAGCATCTGTGCGCCTCGGTGCTCGGCGCCTCGTCGCTGAGGGCGGCGCTTTATCGCTTCACCACCTTCTGGAACCTGCTGCTGGACGATCACCGGCTGACGCTGGAGGAGGAGGGAAAGGTGTTGCGGCTGTCGATCCTGCCGCGCGGCGCGGCGGTGCCGCAGCGGTTCGGCCAGATGCTGCTGCTGAAGCTGGCGCATGGTATCGCTTCGTGGCTGGCCGGGCGCGAGCTGCCGCTGCGCGAGGTCGGGTTCGTCTTTGCCCGCCCCGGGTTCGCCGAGGATTATCCGATCCTCTTTCCCGCCCCGATCCGGTTCGCGCAGCCCTGCTCGTCGATCAGCTTCGACCGGTCGATCGGGGCGCGTCCGGTGGCGCTCAGCGAGGCCGAGATGCAGGAGTTCCTGGTCCGGGCGCCGCGCGACTGGATCTTTACCAGCTACCGTGAACATGCGCTGCCGTTGCGGCTGCGCGAGTTGGTGCTGCTGTCGGACCGGATGCAATTTCACCTCGAAGACGCTGCCCGCGCGCTCAACCTGACCCCGCGCACCCTGATGCGGCGGCTGAAGGGAGAGGGCACCTCGTTCCAGGACATCAAGGACGGGCTGCGGCGCGACATCGCCATTCGGGACCTGACCCAGGGAGGCAAGAGCCTGGAAGGGATATCGCAGGATATCGGCTTCGCTTCCGTGGCGAATTTCCACAGGGCATTCAAACGGTGGACAGGCACGACCCCCGGTGCCTATCGCCGCGACCGCCGCTGACAGGCCGGTATGGGCGCCGATGGCCGCTTCGGGGCGATCAGGCCGGAGCCCGGTGTTTGCCGGGGGCAATACCACGGGACAATCCTGAATTTTGTGCTCTGGCGTGGTAACTGCTCGTAGGGCGGTGTCAGAAGAACTTCACTTGAGGCGCGGCAGGGGCCCGTATCATCTGGTCATGGCCCAGCGTTCTCCTTTCGCTATTTCAAGACGTCGCCCGAGATCATCCGCGTGGCGGTAATGATGTATGTCCGGTTCTACGCCGTGCCCACGGTAGCCGCAGTCGACGACGGCCAGTTTCGGTTTTCGATCCGCGAGGATCCCGACCTGCTTCAGGGCTTCGGCACCCGTGAAACCGCTGCTGTAGCGATCGCGCGAAACGCGTGCCCACGTTGCCGCGAAATCAGCGCCCATCTTCCGCGAAATACGCATTACCTGATCGCGGATGATCGCTGACTTCTTTTCGTTCATATCCGAACATCAACCAATACCGCGTATGCCGCCGCTCCCCTGTTCGCCTGAGCGCGCCCATCTCCGCGAGCTGCTTCAGGTCTCGCGTCGTGGTGGCGCGCGATGTGCCGGTGATGGAGATGTAGTTTTCCGCGCTGAGTCCCCCCTTGAACCCATCCGGCCCCTCACGGAACATGCGATCGATCACCTTGGCCTGCCGGTCGTTCAGCCGGTTCCGGAACTGGTCGTAGAACTTTGCCTTGGCGATGAAGAAGGCGACCCGTGTCAGCGTCACCTGCTGCGCCTTGAGGACGGTCTCAGCGAACCAGCGCAGCCAGTCGGTGACATCCAATGTCCTCTGATGGGTCGCGAGCTGGTCGTAGTAACCGTTGCGATCCCGTTCGATCGTGTAGGCCAATGCGATGAGGCTCGGCTGGCCGATGTTCTGCGCGAGGGACTTTTCTGCCAGAGCGCGCCCAAGGCGGCCATTGCCGTCCTCGAAGGGATGGATGCTCTCGAACCAGAGATGCCCAAGCGCCGCTCGCGTCAGTGCAGGCAGGGGCGCGGGCCCGTTTGGCGCCGTGCGGTTGAACCAGTCGACGAAGGTGTTCATTTCGCCTTGGATCTGCGCCGAAGGCGGGGCTTCGAAATGCACCGTCGGTTGGTCGATGCGACCGGACACGATCTGCATCGCGTCGTCATGCCGACGGTAGGCGCCAATGGTCTCGAGGCTGTGATCGTGCGACAGGAGCATTCCATGCCAGCGACACAGGGTGTCGTGGGTCAGAGGGGCGGCGTAGTTCGAATAGGCGTCGACCATCATCTCGGCGACGCCCTGCTCACGGGGCCTGGATGGCGCGCCGTCAGCGGTCAGTCCGAACTGACGGCGCAGGGAGGATTGCACACTGGACCGGTCCAGCACCTCGCCCTCGATGGCGCTCGTCCGCATCGCCTCTTCACTCAGCAGCTCGATGCGCAACCGGCCGCGCTCTTCGCTGGTCACATGGCGGACGGCGCCCAGTATCTCGCCGGACGACAGCAGGAACCGCCGCTCGAGAGGTTCGACGGAGGCGCTGTTATATTGGAAATTCGGCCAGCCGGGTTGCGTCCAGTTCCAGCGCATGAGCTATAGAGTCCTTTTCTATAACTCACGATGCCGCATATTCGTGATTTATGGAAGGGCGTTCTATGCATCACAAACGCTGCTTGCGACGGCGCCCAATATCGTGCGCTGCGTTGGATCAGCCCCGCGCACGTAAAGTGGCGCATGTCAGGCGGCCTCGGCCACAGGCTCGTAGCGCACGTCGGCCAAGGCATCGTTCAGCCAGGCGTGCCGCAGGTCGCCATTGTTCCAAAATCCATTTTTGAGCTTTGTTGGCTGGGTGGTGCCAGCAGGCAGAGCCTGACCATCCGGTCGCATCCAGAGCACGCAGCAGCGTTGCTCACCCAGACGCCCCCACGCCCGCGTCCTCCAACTGCTCTCGGTCCGGCAGATCGCGCAGGCTCTCCAGCCCGAAGGCCACCAGAAACGCCTCGGTGGTGACGAAGGTATAGGGCGCGCCGCGGCGGGGGCTGCGGGGGCCGGTGGCGATCAGGCCGCGCGCGTGCAGCCGCCCGATCAGGTCGCGGCTGATCTCGCGCCCGAAGATCTCCTTCAGCCCGTCGCGGGTGATCGGCTGGTGATAGGCGATCGCCGCCAGCACGGCGACGTCGAACTCGCGCAGATCGAGCAGTTGATCGCCCACATCCGCCGCCGCGCGCACCGCCGCGGCATAGGCCGGCCGGGTGCGCAGGATCCAGCCCTCGCCCACCGCGGCGACCTCAAAGGCGCGGCCCTCCAGCTCGGCCGCCAGATCGCCGATCAGCAGATCGACCGAAACATCGCCCACCACCTTCGCCAGATCCGCCCGCGGCACCGGGCTGGCGGACGCAAACAACACCGCCTCGACCCGCCGCAGCCATTCGCGCCAGCGCAGATCGGGCGGCAGGTCGGGCAACTCGCGGTCCAGCTCGGCCATCCTCTCACACCCCGTAAAGGCGAAAGCTGTCGCGCCCGGTCAGCTCGCGCACAGCGCCCAGTTCCACCAGCCGCTCACACAGCCGCCGCGCCGCGCGGTCCGACATCAGCGCCGCCAGATCATGGGGTGCCAGATCACGGGGTGCCAGCGCGTCGCGAGACAGAAACAGCGCCACCGCCTGCCCCGCCCCCTTGGCGCGCAGCTTCGGCGCCACCGCCCGCAGCCGCCCGGCCCCGCGCGTGACCTCGATGGTCAGCTGCATCACCTCTGGCGCCTGCCGCAAAAGCGCCGCTTCACACGCCCGGCGCAGATCCGCGCCGCGCAGCCGCAGATCCCCGGGCCGCAACCCCGCCACGATCAGCGGCGTGAGATGATCCCACCCCAGCGCACGAGAGGCTGACGCCTCGGCCAGGATCAGCGCCGGGGTTTCCGCGCGCGGGTCTTCGTCAAGGATCTGCTGCAAAACACTGGCGAAGCGGTGCGTCAGCCCCCCCTGCCCCAGTCCGGGCCCCAGTCCGAGGCCCAGTCCGAGCGCGGCGGCGATCCACCGCTCCGGCACCTCCGGCAGCGCCACGCCAATCGCCGCCAGCGGCCGCGCCACCGCCTGCCGCCAGAGCAGCCAGGCCGCGCCCAGCGGATCGGGCTGATCCCCCGGCCCCAGCAGATGCACCGCGTCGCGCAGGGCCGCGAGGACTTCGCGCCGCCCCTCCAGCCGCAGCACCGCCTGCGCCGCGCCAAGCGCCAGACGCGCACGCAGCAGCGCTTGCGGCACCTCGGGACGGGCGATCTCGCCGTGCAGATGCGCCAGCGCGGCACCCGCGCAAAACGCCGTCTCTTCAGCGGTTTGCGGCCGCGCGGCGCTGATCCAGCGCGGCAGTGGTGCGAGCGCGGGGGCGGGGGGGCTGAAGCTGGACGGCTGAGGAACCATGCCCGAAGCCTAACGCAGCCCGGCGGTTTGAGCCAGCAAATTGCCCCATAACCGCCGCACCATGGCGATCTTTTTCATGTCCAATAATCTTGCATTATCGGACGCAAGTAAGCTAGGCTGAAAATCATGCTCGAAACGCCCCGAAAATCGCCCTCAGAGCCGCCAGAACGCCCCGATCCCCCTGACGGGCATCAGGGGGGCGAGGCCATCGCCCTGCCCTCTCATGTCGTCGGCTCAGGCGCGCTGGACCGGCTGGTCGAAACCGCGCGGGACTATGCCCGTCAGGCCGCCTCCGACAACACGCGCAAGGCCTATGCCAAGGACTGGACCCACTTCGCCCGCTGGTGCCGGATGCGCGGCACGGACCCCCTGCCCCCCGCGCCGCAGTTGATCGGCCTCTACATCGCGGATCTGGCCGCCCCCGGGGGCAAGGCCCCTGCCCTTTCCGTCGCCTCGATTGAGCGGCGCCTCTCGGGCCTGTCCTGGGGCTATGCGCAGCGCGGCCAGCCGCTCGACCGCAGGGATCGACACATCGCCAGCGTGCTTGCCGGGATCCGCCGCCGGCACGCACGGCCGCCGATGCAGAAAGAGGCCCTCTTGCCGGAAGACCTGCGCGAGATGCTGGCCACCCTGCCCCACGATCTGCGCGGCTTGCGCGACCGGACGATCCTGCTGATCGGATTTGCCGGCGGCCTGCGGCGCTCGGAAATCGTCGGCCTCGACGTCGGCCGCGACGACACGCCCGACAGCGGCGGCTGGGTGGAGATCCTTGAAGACGGCGTGCTGATCACCCTGCGCGGCAAGACCGGCTGGCGCGAAGTGGAAATCGCGCGCGGATCTTCCGACCTGACCTGCCCCGTGCATGCGCTGACGCAATGGCTGCACTATGCCAGGATCGACTTCGGCCCGCTCTTCGTCGCGGTCAGCCGCAACGGGCTGAAAGCCACCGACAAGCGGCTTTCCGACAAGCATGTCGCGCGGCTGATCAAGCGGAGTGTCCGCGACGCCGGCCTGCGCCCCGACCTGCCCGAGGATGAGCGCGTCCGGCTCTACTCGGGCCATTCGCTGCGCGCCGGGCTGGCCAGCAGCGCCGAGGTGGATGAGCGCTATGTGCAAAAGCAACTCGGCCATGCATCCGCCGAGATGACCCGCCGTTACCAGCGGCGAAGGGACAGGTTCCGTATCAACCTGACCAAGGCGGCGGGGCTGTGAGCCGCCGGGGGCGTGAGGCTTTACACCCCCCGGATTTCAGCCGACCGCTTGCAGTGAAACCCGGAGCCATGGGCGACCCGAGCATTCATTAGACATGATAATATTCGCTTATCATGCGTCTTGCTTTCCACCGCCTTGCGGCCCATCCTGCGCGCCATGACCCTGCCCCAAGCCCCGGCCCTGTCGCTGCCGCCCATGCTTTCCGAACAGGACGCGGCGACGCTGACCGAGCTTTATATACGCGGCACGCCCCAGAACACCCGGCGCGCCTATGAGCGCGACCTGCTCTACATCGCCACATGGAAGGCCGCGCGCTTCGGCGGCGCGCTGGACTGGCCCGAGCGCGAGGCCGTCGCGCTGTGTTTCATCCTTGACCACGCGGTCGACCTGACGCAGGCGGCGCTGGACGATCCGGCCCGCCAGGTGGCCGAGGGGCTGATCGCCCGGGGCCTGCGCCGCAGCCTCGCCTGCCCGGCGCCCGCGACGCTGGATCGCCGCATCGCCAGCTGGCGGACATTCCACCGGATGCGCAACCTGCCCTCGCCGTTCGAGGCGCCGCTGATCGCCGAGGCCCGCCGCAAGGCGCGCCGCGCCGCTGCCCGCCAGCCTGCGCCGAAATCGGCCCATCCGATCACCCGCGACGTGCTGGAGACGATGCTGGAAAGCTGCGAACCTTCCCCGCGGGGAAGACGCGACCGGGCGATGCTGATGCTGGGCTTTGCCTCGGGCGGGCGGCGGCGGTCCGAGATCGCGGCGCTGATGCGCGCCGATGTCGGGCTGGAGGGCTTCGCGGCGCAGGGGCTGATCCGGCTGCGGCTGGTCGAGACCAAGACGACGCTGACCGGCAAGACGCCGACGCTGGTGCTAAAGGGTCGCCCGGCGCGGGCGCTGGTCGACTGGATCGAGGCCGCGCGGATCGAGGACGGCCCGCTGTTTCGCGCGATCAGCAAGTCGGGCCGGGTGCTGGCGCGGCAGATGTCGGGCGATGCGGTCTATCAGATCGTGAAGCGGCGGCTGCGGCTGGCGGGGCTGGCGGAGGATTACGCCTCGCCCCACGGGTTGCGGTCGGGGTTCCTGACGCAGGCTGCGCTGGACGGCGCGCCGTTGCAGGCGGCGATGCGGTTGAGCCTGCACAAGTCGATGGCGCAGGCGCAGCGCTATTACGACGATGTCGAGATTGCCGAGAACCCAGCGGGGAATCTATTGGGGTGAGGCGCTGTCCGGGCTTCGCCCGGCAAACGCTCCGGTGGAGCGTTTGAGCGCCGAACGGGCGGAGCCCAGGGTGCGATCAGCCTCCCCACAGCGCAATCTTCCCCGAAGCAGATCACAGCAGATCTTCCCCGCGGGGAAGGTTTCGGCGGCAAGAGCAGGGCGCGCGCCTGTCCGTGGGGTGGCGCCCCCCACTTTGTGAGCTTCGCCATTTATGGCTGCAAGGTTCTGCGTGAATGGGAGCGTGATCGAGCGCATCGAAGCGCCAGCCCGGTCGGACGGGCAGGCGCTCGCCCTGCGCCTTCGGCGCGCACCGGGCGGTAAAGGGCCGTGGCCGAGGTGCAATCCGATCCGGCTTTTCCGTCTCTATCCCGGCACTCCGGGCCGAACCCACCTTCCCCGCGGGGAAGGTCAGTCGAGCTGATCGAGCATCTTGCGCACCGCGTCTTCCAGCCGGCGCCGGTCGATCATGGTGAAGTCGCGATCCAGCCGCACCTCTAGCCGGCCATTGGCGGCGGTGCATTTCGCCCGCCCCTCGCGCCGGTCGATCTGAAAGCTGGTCTTGGCCTTGCCCGGCGTCGCGGGCACCGCCACGCGCGGCGGGGGCGCGGCGACCGGGTCCAGATCCCCTGCCCCGCTGACCCGGCGCAGCACCTCCAGCTCATCGGTTTCCGAGCGATTCTCCCAGCCGTCCAGCTCGGCCCGGATCCGCGCGACCAACTCCGGCTCAACCTCCAGCTTGTTGGCCAGTTGCAGCCCCAGCGCGCGCGGGATCGCCGGCGCGAAATGCAGACACGGGCCGATCCGATCCAGCAGCCGGATGAAGCCGCGCACATAGCTGCGCTTCTGGTAGCCCGCCGATTTGAACAGCAGCGCCACCACCTTCTCGGGGTCGGTCTCGGCGGTCTGCGGATCGGCGGCATAGTCGACGGCAAGCTGCGCCATCTCGGCGAAGGAGATGTCCTTGCGCACCAGATTCTCATCGACCATCTGACGGTAGAGCGCCTCCAGCTCGGCCCCCGGCTGGGCGACGGCGGCGGGGATCCGGCCCCAGAGATCGGCATCACCGGTCTCTTCCAGAAGCGCGCGGTAAGCGCTGAGGCGGCGGTAGCCCTGGATCAGCTCATAGCCGCCACCCGCGCGGGCCTCCAGCCGGATCGGGTTCGACAGGCCGATGGTGCGGATCGATTCGGTCAGCTCGGCCAGCTCCGGGTCCGGCCCACGGGCGCGGTCGCGGGTCAGCTTGTAGGTCTCGACCTGATCGAGCGGCACCAGATCAATCACCAGCCCCAGCTTCTTCAGCCGCACATGCTCATGCGCCAGAGCGTCGTTCTCGGCGCGGATCTGCGCCTCGACCTGCTGGCGGTCGCGGGCGGATTGGGCGGCCTCGGTGATCGCGGTGGCCATCGGCCCGCGGCGCGCGGTCTTCCCCGCGGGGAAGGTTTCGGCGGCGGGCTCTGCCGGCGCGGCCTGCGGCGGCGTCTCGTCAGAGCCTTCGGGCATTTCGATCTCAAACATGCGGCGCTTGCGGCTCATGGGTCTTCTCCTCAGATCTTGTCCCAGGCGACGATGGCGCTGGCCTTGAATTCGTCATAGGCGCGGTCGAAACTGGCACGGGCGCGGCGCCAGGTCTCTCGGGTCATCACCCGGTAGTCGATCTCGTAGACCGAGCTGAGGAAGCGTCCGGATTGCTCGACCGCGCGGGTCATCTCGATCGGGTGTTCCGCCACATGATCACCGAACACCTTTCGGAAGGCTTGAAACATCGCGCGGTGCAGGTCGTTGCCCGGCTCATACCGGGTCATCAGAAAGCGGATGTCGGTGAAGGCCTTGGGCAGCGCGATCTTCCCCGCGGGGAAGGTTCCGTCGAACCCCTCGGAGAGATCCTCCAGCGCTTCGGCCAGCTGGCCTATGAAGGAGGTGGTGCTGTCATATTCCCAATAGCCGGGGCCCGAGGGGATATAGAGCATGTCGGCGGCGAAGACGGCGTTCATCGACTGGTAGCCGATGGCGGGGGGGCAGTCGAACAGGATCAGGTCGTAATCGTCATCGGCGAGGCCATCGAGGTAGCGCGAGACAGCGGCGAAGAACGACCATTCGGGATTGAGGTGGCGGTATTGGGCGCTGGCGAATTCGACGAAGGCCGCGTTGGCGCAGGAGGGGATGATGTCGATCGTCGCCCAGGCGGTCGTCTTGATGAAGTCGTGGTGGCGCAGATCGCCGAGGCCCAGATCGCGGATCGAGGCGGGCAGCTTGCGGTGGGGCAGGGCGGTCCCGGTGGCGGCGCCGACGACGGCGCTGTTCATGCGGTCGGTCTCTCGGATCAGGTCGCGGGCCATGATGCCCCAGACGGTGAAATCCTCGGCCACGTCGTTGAGGCCCATGGAATGCGACAGCGTCGCCTGCGGATCAAAATCGACGACCAGCACGCGGTAACCATCAAGCGCCGCGGCATGGGCGAGGTGCAGCGCCACGGTCGACTTGCCGGCGCCGCCCTTGAAGTTGGCGACGGCAGCGCGGAAGGCGCGCTTGCCGGCGGGGCGGGGGGGCATCAGCGACTTGCGGTTGATCTTCATGCGGCGGCGCAGCTCATTGATCTCGTCGAGCGAGAACCAGCGCTGGCGGCCGTCGGGCTCGACCTCGCCGCCGGGAAGCGCGGGGTCGGCGGCCAGCCGGCCGCGGAAGGTCGACTGGTTGATGCGGAAGATCAGCTCTGACACCTCCCATGAGGAAAAGCGCCGCAGCGTCTTGGTGCTTTCGGGGCTGAAAGTCTGCTGCCGGATCCAGCTTTGCATCTTCAGCGACTGGGCCTGAAGCCGGGCCAGGTCTTCGTGGTTATACATTGTCACTGCCTCTTAGACGTAAATTCCTGCCTGAAACCGAAATACGCCGGATTTGCCAAAATTGCAAAAGAGAAGTTAGAGTAGCGGCAGACCTTCCCCGCGGGGAAGATTGGTCCTGTGCCGCAAGGGGATGGGACGAATCGCTTCGCAGCAGGGCAGGGGGCCCGCCAGTCGTGCGTCCGGCGATATATAGGGGACAGCCCGATCGCCCCCACGCCATATTGGGGGACAAAAGCGCCCTATTAGGGGACATCCAGGACGCCCCCCTTCACCAAAGAACCTATCTTTCTACGAAAGGTCTTGGGGAAGGGAAGGGGCCGGACGGACCACCTGCTTGACAGAATCGGAGAACTGGACGCTAATGGCTTCAAGGTTGGTAAAAGCGTTGCTACTTCGCAGTTTTACCGAATGACGGACCCGCCGGTTCTCTGGTCAGAAGGTCCGCGACACTGAGGCACGGCGCGGCGGGGGATGCACCCGCCGTCACAGGAGACCGGGATGCAACTGGTAAAACCCGTCGGCCGCGAGGCCGCGTCGCGGAAATACGACCTTCTCAGCGCCCTGATGGCCTTTGCGCTGTCCGGTGACAAGCATCGCCAACGCCAGGTGCTGCGGCTGATGGCGCTGATCACCACCCGCTACAACTGGAAGCGCGATGAGCTGAGCATGGGCCAGGAGGAGATCGCCCGGCTGTGGTCGGTCGATCCCCGGACGGTGAAGCGCGAGATGGCCAAGCTGCGCGCCCAGGGCTGGCTGGTGATGAAGCGTCAGGGCGCGCGGGGACGGGTAAGCCTTTACGGGCTGGATCTGGAACGGATGATGGAGGACACGCGCCCGGTCTGGCCCAAGATCGGCGCGGATTTCGAGGAGCGCATCGCGGCACCGCCCGAGCGGGCAGGGGGGGCGAGCAACGTCGTGCCGCTGCGCGCGGTGGCGCCGCCGGTGGCGGATGGCTCTCTTTGGGCGCGGGTGCAGGCGGCGCTGCATGGCGAGGACGCGGCGGCCTACGGCGCCTGGTTCGGGCCGCTTCAGGAGGTCGGGGTGGAAGAGGCTTGTCTGGTCTTGGCCGCGCCGAGCCGATTCCATGCGAGCTATATCCAGACCCATCTGGCGGCGCGGCTGCTGGCGGCGGTGCGACGGCTGGAGCCGGCGATTCGGGATGTGCGGGTGGAAGGGTAGGGGGGTGCCCGCATCTTAGGCGGGTGCGCGTGGTGTTTATGCAACCACGAAAATTTCCCGTCGCCTGAGGGGGACGCTGCCTTTCTGAACGAAATCTCTCTTGTTACCAAGTTGGCGTAGGCTTTCCTGGACGGAGATGGGGGAGCATCTGGAGCCGGAGCGCCGCATGTCGGAATACAACCCGGAAGAGACCTGGTATCTGGCGCAGCTAAAGCCCAACAGCGCCCGGATCGCCGAGCGCAATCTGACCCGGCAGGGCTTTCGCACCTTTCTGCCGAGGCATCACGAGACCCGGCGGGGAAGCGGCAAGTTTGCCACGGCGCTGAAGCCGCTGTTCCCGGGCTATGTCTTCGTGGCTTTCGATCCGATGCGGGGGCCGTGGCGCACGATCAACGCGACCTATGGGGTCAGCCGTCTGGTCTGCACCGGCAACGTGCCGCAGGCGGTGCCGGATGAGATCGTGTCCGGCCTGTTGGCGCGCTGCGATGAGGCCGGGGTGTTCGATCCGGCCTCGCCGTTCAAGCCGGGGGACCAGGTGCGCATCGGCGCCGGTCCCTTCCTCGATTTCGTCGCCAGCGTCGAGGAAATGGAGTCGGACCGGCGGGTCTGGGTGCTGCTTGAGCTGATGGGGCGGCAGACGCGGATGGCAGTCGATCCCTGGGTGCTGCGCGCGGCGGGCGCCTGAGCGGCGTCAGCTTTTGCAGTGCCCCGCGCGGCCGGTGAGGCGATAGGCCAGGAGGCCGAGCCATTCGTGAACCGCAAAATCGAGGGTGGCCAGGTGATCGGGCAGATCCCAGCCAGCCTCGGCCCAGAACGGCCCGCTGCGGTAATCGGTGGGCCAGGCCGTCAGCCCCGTCCAGCCCGCGGCGCAAAAGGCGGCCATCGCCCTCGGCATATGGGCGGCGCTGGTCACCAGAAGCCAGGTGCCGCCTTCAAGCCCTTGTTTATCAATCAGATCACGCGAGAACCGGGCGTTCTGGGCGGTGTTTCTGGATTTGCGCTCCAGCAGCAGCCGGTCCGGCGACAGACCGGCCGAGAGGAGGATGGCGCGCGCGGTGCGGGCTTCGCTTGGGCCGGTGGGGATCAGGCGTCCGTCGCCCCCGGTGAACAGCAGTTTTGCTGCGGGGAAGCGGTGGGCGAGGGCGAGCGCGGCAAGGTAGCGATCGCCCGCCGCGTTGGTCTGCGGCACGCCCCAGAAGGCAGAGCGGATCGGTTCTGCGCCGCCACCCAAGAGGACGATGCCGCGCACGTCCTGCGCCGCCGGATGGGCCGGGTAGGCGGTTTCGAGCGGACGGATCGCAAGGTCGCCCAGGGGCAGGGCGGCCAGGGCGGCAAAGGCGAACAGCCCGGCGCCGGAGAGCGCGCGCCCGAGACGCCGCCGCCCGGACCAGAGCGCCAGCACCCCGCCGGCGATGAGCAGCAAAAGCAGGGTTTCGGGGCGCAGCAGGGCGCCGAGAATCTTGGCGGCGATGAAGAACATGGGCGGACCTCGGGGTAGGGGTAAGCTTGCGCGGAGGGCCGTCTTGAGGGTTTTGGCGTCTGTTGGGTATTGGGTGTCCTTATGTGTCACATCCCGGAAGGTAGTATGGCTGTTTCTTGAACAGCTTCGGCTTGAGTTTGTGCCATTCCTTCATCGCCAGCAAGGGCGACTTGCTGCCCAGTGCTGATTGCGGGAGTTGTTGGTTGTAGAG
>CAJYAD010000051.1 GCA_913064775.1 uncultured Albidovulum sp.
TCGTTGCTTGGCTGTGAAGCTTGATCAGCATCTCGCTCTCCCGTCCCGCGCCTCGGTCAGAACCCAGCGTGCCATGAAAAGCGCTGATCGACGAGGGGCTATGTGATCATCCGGGATGGAACAGCTATATTCTTGGCTGGTCAGTACGGCTTCGAGTTCGTTGATTATGTCGCGATCGGCTTTTGTCATCGCTGGCTCCTCCATGGGTCAAACAACCGCAGAGGTTCGGCCGAAAATAATGTGGAGCAAAGCCGTCGCTTAACGGCAGAAATGTGGGGATTTCATGCGCTTGTCCCACGTTCCTTCGCATTATGGCCACCTGATGATTAGTCAAGTTATGCTGACCTCAGCATAACTTTACGAAGGGCCGCACGTATTGCGGTGCGATCAGCCTTACATCATGACCGAGCGTGATCATCTCCCGGCCCCAGTAGTTCGCGCTGCCACACGCCTCCATCACCACCACGGCCGACGGTTGCTCCGACATGAACTGCCGGAACTGGTTCCGTCTCAGCTTTTTGCAAAACTGCACTTGCCCCGTCATCGTGGTACAGTGGAGCTGGAAAACGTTCTTTGCCAGGTCCACCCCGATCATTGTATCCTTCATTTGCCGTCCTCTCCTCTTCGTGGCGTTGAACACCACAACCTTGGCACATTGAGATGCCGTCGGGGAGGGCGGCAACCATCCCATCTTGGATAGCGCTTCGTCTTGCGCCTATGCTGCGCGCGAGTGAGTTCGGTCCAGGCCATCGTGATCTCCGTTCAGATTCATAACCGAACAGAATCACAACCTACTGAATTCACTCAACTCATTTCCAATCAGCCTCTTAAAGACCTTGACGCGCCGCTGCCGCATGGTCGGGTCCGGCGTAAAGGCGGCGGTCCGCGGCCGCTGACCGATCGCGATCCAACGCTGCTCAGTGATCTCGAGCGACTAGTCGCGCCGGCGACGCGGGGCGATCCCGAGCGCCCGTTGCTGTGGGTGTCAAAAAGCCTCGACAAGTTGGCCGCAGCGCTCACCGACAAGGGCCACGCGATCAGCCCCAACAGCGTGCGCAAGCTGCTCGTCGGGCTCGGGTTCTCGCGCCAGTCCAACCGAAAGGCGGACGAAGGCTCGCGGCATCCCGACCGCGACGCCCAGTTCCCTCCGTGCCAACAAGAGTGAGACATTCTACGGGGTGAAGTTTACACTTGAGGGCGCAGGAGAACGATCCAATGGTAATGCCCGAACGCCTGCCCGCCGCCTTGACCGCCTCGCCTGGTCTTGAGCAATCGGAGATGGCATCAGCCCGCGTTGTTGCGGCGCCCGTTACGGCGACGCCCGAGCTGACCGATAGGCCGAAGCGGCGCAGTTTCACCGCGAAATACAAGCTGCGGATTCTTGAGGAGACGGACCGCGCTGTGGACACGGGCGGCGTTTCGGCGATTTTACGTCGGGAGGGCCTTTATTCTTCGGCTCTGACCGACTGGCGCAGGCATCGCGCAGCGGGCGGTGCAACAAACCGCCCCGATCAGAAAAGCCAAACTCTCAGCGACAAACCCTCTCGCCGCGCGCCACATTCCAAATGTCCGGGGTTTTGCTCCTGTTACGTTGAGCAGCTTCAAGTGCCCCGCCCGGGAGAACATGCCGCCGTTCTGCGGCGGCTCGCCGACGGAAGTCTCATGATCCCGCGGCGCTGGCACTCGGTCGAGAAAACCTATGCCTCACGCGCGCTTGCGGCCAGGTATTCGGCGGCCTGTCCGCTGGTGACGAGATCGGCGTATTTGGCGCTCATGTCATGCAGGTTGGCGCGGTGGGGTTCTTGCGCGCGGTCGCCCACCGCGTCCTCGACAACCAGCGTGACGAAACCGTGCGAGATACTGTCAATACAGCTTGCGCGCACGCAGCCCGACGTCGTCACCCCGCCCAGCAGCAGCGTATCGACCCCGAGCCAGCGTAGCGTCGACGCCAGATCGGTGCCAAAAAACGCGCTTGGATAGCGCTTGGTGATCACGATATCCCCTTCGCCGGGCGTCAGTGCGGGGGCCAGTTCGGCGGTGGGGCGGCCTTCCTCGAAGCACGAAAGCGCAGGCACCTTGGCGAAGAATGCACCGCCGTCCGCCCCGCCCGGCGCGTATTTGACTTGTGTCAGCACCACCGGCACCCGCGCCGCCCGGGCGGCGTCGCGCAGTTTTACCGAGGCTGCCAGCGCCGAGGCGCAACCCTCGCCCCCGAACAGCGGCGACTTGGGGTCGAAATAGGCCTGCGCGAAGTCGATCAGCAAAAGCGCCGGGCGCCGCCCCCAGGCCTGGCGCGCGTGATAGCCCGCCCGCGCGTAATTGGCCTCCAGCGTCTCGGCCATCGCCCTATTCCGCAGCCAGGGCGCGGGCGCCACGAAACACCGGCGCCACGGGCGGGGCAAAGCCGGTTTCGGCCTTGCAGCGCGCCTTCAGCTCGTCGAGATCGGCGAACCCACGGTCGAACAGCGCCGTCTCACCGCGCGCCGTCGCCATCTCGGCCCGCAGTGCCTGGGTCGCGGCCGCGTCCACCGCGCCATTCACAATGATTACGCCATAACGGCGCGCGCCATCGACGCTGACCAGTCCCCGACGGAGATCCAGCAACACCAGCTCCGGGTCGCGCTCCAGCGGGTCGCCCCAGCCGCCACCGCCCCAGGTGTTGAAATACAGCATGTCGCCCGGGTTCACCTGCACGCGGTCGCATTTCGAGGGCAGGTTCTCCTCGCTTCCGTCGGTGCGCACCAGCCGCTTGGTCGATCGCATTCCCGGCTCGCCCCCGTTCACACCCCAAGGATAGGTCAGCCAGCGGTCGTCATGCAGCGAGATCTGCCCCTGTTCCATCAACTCGTAGGCGATGGTGATACCGTTGCCGCCGCGATGTTTCCCCGCCCCGCCGCTGTCGGGAATGGTGGCGTATTCGCGGATGCGCAGGGGAAAGTAGGCCTCCAGAAACTCATTGGGCACGTTGGTGAAGGCGGGCCACATCGAGTGGCCATCAGGACCGTCTCCCACCGGCCGGCCCGGCACGCCGCCAAATCCGATCTGGAACAGCTGATACCACTCGCCCTCTGCGTTGAAGCCGGAATACATGAAATGCGGGCTGTCCGAAAAGCCGGCGGCGTTAAGCGCATCCGGCGCCCCCTGCCCCAGAAGCCCGCCCATCAGGTCGAAGATGCGACCCAGAAGATGGGTGCGGCAGCTAAGTGCCGCGGGCTTCTTCGGCTTCAGGATGCAGCCTTCGGGGATATACACTTTCACCAAGTCGTAGAACCCGTCGTTGAACAGGATATGCGGGTCGAACAGGTTGATGGTGAAGGCCCCGAAGAACATCTTGAACATGTCTTCGTTCAACAGGAAGTTGATTGAGGAATCGCTCTGCGGATCGCAGCCGGTGAAGTCGAAATGGGCCACGTCGCCCTCGCGGTGCAGGGTGCAGGCGATCTTGTAGGGGCCGTTGCCCATGCCGTCATCGTCGATCCAGTCCTCAAAATAGGACTTCTGCGGACCTTCGGGAATGATCATGCGAATGATCGCGCCCATCGCCTGCTTGTTGCGGTCCAGCATGTCCCACATGGCGCTGATGTAGGTGTCGATCCCGAACCGGCCGATATTCTCGCGCACCCGTCGCTCGGCCAGCCGAAGCGCCGCGATGATCGCGAGGAAGTCGGATTTGTTCCACTCGGGCATGCGGGTATTGGCAAGAAGCAGGTTGAGGATCTCCTCCTGCAGCGCGCCCCGGCGGAAGATCTTGGTGGGCGGCACGATCATGCCTTCCTCGTAGATCATCTTGGCATCGGTCGGCAGGCTGCCCGGCACCTTGCCGCCCACGTCGGTCATGTGGCCGAACATGGCCGCCCAACTGACCAGCCGCCCCTCTTGGAAGATCGGCATCATCATCAGCCAGTCGTTGAGGTGGCTGACCGCACCGTTGCAGCTGTAGGGATCGTTGGTGATGAAGATATCCCCATCCTCGATCGTGCCCTCGTAGCCGTTGATGAAGCCGTGGAGGAAAGAGCCGAATTGCCCCACCACCATCTTGCCCTCATTGTTGGCGATCAGCGGGAAGGCGTCATGCTGTTCGCGGATGCCAGGCGACATGGCGGTGCGAAACAGCACCGCGTCCATCTCGTTGCGGGCGTTGCGCAGGGCGTTCTCCACGATGTCGAGCGTGATCGGATCGACATCGACCCGCTCGAACGGAGTGGCGTTGGTTTCAACGATTTTCGCGACCATTTCGGAATACCTCTCTCACTGCGCCTTGGGGTGCGACTTGGGGTGATCTTCGGGCCAGATCAGGATGTTGCCCACCGCATCGATCACGCCGACATGGCCGGGTAGGATCAGGGTGGTCGAATCCATCTCGGTCACGATGGCGGGGCCCGGAATGCGGTTTTCGGGCCTGAGCTTGCCGCGGTCGTAGATCTGCGCGTCGGACCACTTGCCATCGGCATAGAGCTGCGTCGGCTGGACGATAGCGCCCGAAGCATCCGTGCCCCCGGCCTCCGCCTCGGTGTTGATAAAGCTCTTCTCCGCCCCCTGGACGACGGTACGCAGCCCCACCAACTCATGCGGGGCGTCGAGCGCGAAGGTGAACAGCTGCTCGTGCTCGGCATCGAAACGGCGGGCCACGCCGGCCAGGCCGTCGGCGGCGAACTCTTCGGGGGTGATGTCGATGGTCAGCTTCATCCCCTGCCCGCGGTAGCGGATATCGACCTGGTAGAACACGTCCAGTTCCTCGGCGGTCACCCCCTCCTTGGTCAGGTCGGCGGCGGCGGCCTCGCGCAACCCGTCCAGCATCTTGCCGGCCTCGGCATCGGTGATCTCGCTCAGCGCGGTCACATAGGTCTGGGTGGCCTCGTTGCGCAGGCGGGTGGTCGCATCACCATAGGCGCACAGAACCCCCGGCCCCGGCGGCACGATCGCAGGCCAGGCGTTGATCAGCCGCGCCAGCGCGTTCACATGCAGGGGCCCGGCGCCACCGAACCCGATCAGGGCAAAGTCGCGCGGATCGAAGCCCTGCTCGACCGAGACCAGCCGCAGCGCGCCGCACATGTTCTCGTTGACGATGGCGACGATGCCTTCGGCGGCCTCCTCGGCGGTCTTGCCCAGGGGCTCGGCCACGGCGGTGACAGCCTTGATCGCCAGGTCGCGGCTGATCTCCATGTCGCCACCAAGGCGCGCGTCGGCGGGCAGGTAACCCAGCACGACATTGGCATCGGTGACCGTCGGCGCCTCGCCGCCCTTGGCATAGGCCGCGGGCCCCGGATCGGCGCCTGCCGATTGCGGACCGACACGCAGCGCCTTGGTCAGCTCAGGCACATAGGCGATAGAGCCGCCACCCGCGCCCACCGTGCGCACGTCAATCGACGGCGCGCGCACCGTCACGTCCCCCACCCGCGTTTCGCGCCGGGTGCGGGGGGTGCCCCCTTCGATTAGCGCCACGTCGGTCGAGGTGCCGCCCATGTCGAAGGTCAGCAGGTTCTTGAACCCCGCCTGCTTCGCGATCCAAAGCGCACCTGCAACACCACCGGCAGGACCTGACATCAGCAGGTTCACAGGATGTTCCATCGCCGCCTGCGCAGAGGAAAGCCCGCCGTCCGAGCGCAGGATCTGCAAGAGCACGTCCTTGCCCATCCGCGCGTGCAACTCATTTTGCAGATTGGCGACATAGGACGACACGACAGGCCGAACGTAAGAGTTCACCACCGTCGTCTCGGTGCGCTCATATTCATACATCTCCGGCATGACCGAGGCCGAGGTGGACACCGGAATATGCGGCGCGATCTCCTGCGCGATTTCGGCGATGCGGCGCTCGTGCGCGTCATTGGCGTAGCTGTTGAACAGCGCGATGGTCAGCGCCTCGATCCCCGAGGCCAGCAGCCCCTCCAGCGCGGCCCGGATTTGCGCCTCGTTCAGCGCCACGACGACTTCGCCCTTCGCCCCCACCCGCTCTTCGGCCTCGATCGTGTCTTCAAGCGGCGCAAGCGGCGGCGTCTTGTTCCAGATCACCCAGCCGCCTAGCCCGCCCGGCACATAGGAGCGCGCGATCTGTAGCGTATCGCGATAGCCTTTGGTCGTGACCAGCCCCACGCGCGCGCCCGAGGTCGTCAACACCGTGTTGGTGGCCACCGTCGTGCCGTGCATCACCTGACTGATCTGCTCGGGCGAGATGCCCGCGCTCTGGCAGATCCGCTCGATCCCGTTCAGCACCCCTTTTGAGCTGTCCGACGGGGTCGAAGGCACCTTGGCCGTGAACGCCCGCCCGCGCGCCTCGTCCAGCAAGAGCAGGTCGGTGAAGGTGCCGCCTACATCCACCCCCAGCCGCAGACCCTTCCCTTTTGCCACCTGCTGTTTCGTCATGATCGCATCCACCTCCTGTTGCGGACCGCCCGCCGGGCCAGTCCGGACTTTGTCGCACCCGTTCAGATGATCCCGGCCTTGCGCAACTCGGACTGCCGCGCCGCCGAAATCCCGAGAAGATCGCCGAGGATGTCCTGGTTGTGCTGACCCAATTCTGGCCCCACATGCCGCACCTTGCCCGGCGTCGCCGACAGGCGCGGCGCCACGTTCTGCATCTTGAGCGAGCCAAATTCCGGGTGCGGCACCTCGACGATTGCCTCGCGCGCCTTGAAATGCGGATCGCGCAGCATGTCTTCGGCCTTGTAGATCAACCCGCAGGGCACGCCCTTCTCGTTCAGCAGTGTCTCCAACCCGTCCAGCGGCAGGGTTTTCGTCCACGCGCCGATCAGCAGATCCAACTCCGCCTGGTTGGCGCCCCTCGCCGAATGCGTGGCATAACGCGCATCGGTGGCCAGCTCGGGCCGGCCCATCGCGTCGGCGAGGCGGCGAAACACCGTGTCCTGGTTCGCCGCGATCAAGATCAGCTTGTCGTCGGCGGTATCGAATACGTTCGATGGCGCGACATTGGGCAGGATCGGCCCGGTCCGCTCGCGCACATAGCCCGCGGCGTCATATTCCGTGACGAGGCTTTCCATCATGTTCAGCACGGCCTCGTAGATCGCGCTGTCCACCACCTGACCCCTTCCCGTCCGTTCGCGCGCGTGGATTGCCATCAATGCCCCCATGCAGGCATGGATCGCGGCAAGCTCATCACCGATTGAAATGCCCATGCGGCTTGGCTGGGTCGTAGGGTCGCCGACGACATAGCGCAGCCCGCCCATCGCCTCGCCAATGGCACCGTAACCGGCGCGGGACGAATAGGGCCCCGTCTGGCCGAAACCGGTCACGCGCACCATCACCAGCCGCGGGTTGATTTCCGAAAGCTGCTCATAGCCAAGGTTCCACCGCTCCATCGTGCCGGGGCGAAAATTCTCGATCAGGATGTCGGACTGGCGCACCAGATCGCGCACGATCTCCTGCCCCTCGGGGGTGCGCAGGTTCAGCGTGACGGATTTCTTGTTCCGCGCGACCACCGGCCACCAGAGCGACTTGCCATGCGGCTTCTCACGCCCCCACTGACGCATCGGGTCGCCCTCGCCCGGTTGCTCCAGCTTGATCACCTCGGCGCCGAAGTCGCCCAGAAGCTGCCCGCAGAACGGCCCCGCCAGAAGCTGCCCCATCTCGAGGACCCTCAGATCCGACAGCGCCCCCTCCGGCATCAGCGTCCCCTTCATCGCGTCCTCCTTGCAGCTTACGGATGACAGTATGAGCAGATTCGTTTATTTCTGTATACCAAATCTTGCAAGATTCTGGATTAAATCCAACTTGGCGGTGTTAAATGACTAATTTTGCTGACATAATCGACGTTACGCCGAGAGACGGTATACAAAATGAGCGCCGCATACTCGACATGGAAACCAAGCTGGAGCTGATTGCGCGGGGGGCGCGGGCGGGGGTAAGGCGGGTCGAGGCGACCAGTTTCGTCAATCCCGCAAAGGTGCCGCAGATGGCCGATGCCAATGCCGTCGCGGCCGCCCTGCCCCGGAACGGAGGCCAGCGCTACATCGGTCTTGCGCTGAACCGCCGCGGCGCCGAGCGCGCCGCCAATGCGGGGCTGGACGAGGCGAATTTCGTTATCGTGGCCAGCGATACGTTCAACCGCCGCAACCAGGGGGTCGGAACGCTCGACAGCCTGCGCGCCTTCGCCGATCTCGCCGCCGCGCCGCCGGGCGGCCTTGCAATGAGCGTGACCATCGGTGCCGCCTTCGGCTGCCCCTTCGAAGGCGAGGTGCCGCTATCGCGGCTGATGCAGGTGGTCGAGGCCTGCGCTGCCGCAGGACCGGCCGAACTGGCCTTGGCCGACACCATTGGCGTGGCCACCCCGCGTGATATCGCCGAGCGGCTGGCAGCAATCCAGCGCAGCTTTCCGGACCTGCCGCTGCGGCTTCACCTTCACAACACCCGCAACACCGGCATCGCCAACGCCTGGGCCGCGCTCGAGGCCGGCGTAACCCGGTTCGACGCCAGTTTTGGCGGCGTCGGCGGCTGCCCCTTTGCCCCGCGCGCGACCGGAAACATTGCCATTGAGGATCTGGTCTACATGCTTGATCGCTCGGGCGTGACGACGGGCATTGACCTGGACGCTGCCATCGAAACCGCCGAGTGGCTGGAAGCAAGACTTGGCAAGACGGCACCGGGCATGGTCATGAAGGCAGGTGGCTTTCCCAGAAAGGGACAGAGTGGATGAGCGAAATGACCGGTGCGAAACCCGCGGCTGAAATGGCCTACGAGTCGATCCGCGCCAAGATCCTGTCGGGTGAGCTGGAGCCCGCCGCCCGCGTGACCGAGACCGCGCTGGCGAAGGCGGTGGGCCTGAGCCGTACCCCCGTGCGCGAGGCCATGGGCAGGCTACTGATGGAGGGGTTCCTTGAACGGGGGACCGGCTACAGCACCCGCGTCGCAGGCGTGTCACCCGAAGAGATGAAGCCCATGTTCGACGTGCGCGTTCGGCTGGAAAGCTACGCCGCGGGCCGGGCCGCGCGCCTTGCCACCGACGCTGAAATTGCCAGCCTCCGCACCCTCGCGGACCGGATGCTGGCCCATACCCCGCCCAGAACGCCCGAGGATTTCCATATCATCTCGACCGCGAACGAGGCCTTTCACCGCACGATCTACACCGCTGCGCGGTCTCCCCGCCTTGTGGCGCTTTTGTCGATGGCAGTCGATGTCGGGGTCGTCGCGCGCACCTACTTCCAATATTCCGAGGCCGACCTGATCCGCAGCGCCCGCCATCATTCCGAGATCACCGACGCCATCGCCGCCCATGCGCCGGCCTGGGCGGAAAGCATCATGACCGCCCATGTCGAGGCGGCGGCGGCGGCGGCGACGAGCGGCAAATGACCGGAGCCCCATCTCCCCTGACCTGGACCAAGAGGCAAGGGCGACGCCGAGGAGTGGTTCCGCGACCTGCTCTTCGCCTACAGTCGCCCACGTTACGCGCCTTAGATCAACACCACGTCAGCCAGCTTCGTTCGAAAATTGTGGATAACCTCCCATCATCGCGAGCGTACTCATGCAACGAGACCTAAGTCCGTTCACGAACCGCACGCATGAGAGAGGCATCAGTGACTACGCACAGTATCCAGTCTAGCGGACGCCAGCAAAAACAACCCAAGGCGGGAACCGGTTTTTCGCTCCTTGACGGACGGCAAATCGATCGCATTGCGGAATTGCCTGCTCCTCTTGAAAGCACAGCTGCCTATCTTGCGCTCGCCGTGAGCACTGACGCCAAGAATTCTGAAACGCGGGGCGGCCGAAAATCGATCCAGACCTACGCTGGCCTCTCGCGCGGCGCGGCAGACAGGGCGGTCGCCGCCCTCGAGGAGGCGGGAATTATCGTGCGACTGCCACTCGAGAACATTCGAAACCCTCGTGCTGTCCGGTTCATCTTGCCACCCGCAGAAGCGGCGACACCGCAGTCCGCTCCCTTCGCCGTGCCGAACAGCTTCAGTTACTCTAGGCGCGGCACCTCGCCGCTCACGAAACTGGTTGCTCAGGGTGACTTCGGCCCTCTCGCGCTCGCCCTGCACCTGATGCGGCAGAACACCGATACCGAAACAGATTGCCTGCCGTTCGCACAGATACATCGCAAGTTGACCTACGTCTGCGGCAATAGCCTCGGCGCTCTCCGCCTCCACCGCTTCGCGCCCAGTGATGACGGAGCAACGATCCAGGACACGCGGATCAGCGGGGCACGCGCAGACCTCGCCGTACTTGAGGCCCTCCGTATTGTCGAATGGGCAATCTATGCCGCCAGGCCGGGAGCCGGCGGTGAGACGCTCGTGACCTCCACCCCACTTGGCGTGCTCCGTCATAGTTCGCCGGTGATCGATTGTCCGGAAGGGTCCCTGGGCATTCTCGGGCACCTGCTCGTGGAACTTCATGCCGGCAGGTCGCCCGACACCGTAGGTGAGCTGATGAAAGCCTGGAAAGCGGCCCGCTCTTTCACCTTTATCGCGCCAGCCCCATCGAAAGTGACCGGAGCAGTTGCCCTCCTCCGCCTCCGCCACCAGGTGGATCCGACAGGCCTCCAGGCCGACGAACGTCGGTGCCGTTGCCGCCGTAATGCCGAAGACCTCGTTGACCTTGTTGCCGAGTTTTTTCCTGACGCGACGGAGCTTGCGGAGGCGGCTCTGGAGGCGGAATGAAGGGAAAGCGCAATATCAATAGGATCAACCTAAAACCAAGAGACCAACACCCCACCAAGAAAACAAAAGACAAAAGAGGGGGCCGAGGATAGAACCGAGGCGAGGGTTGAATAGCCCCGCGGGTCCGGCAGAGCCGTCCGGTACGGCCGCCCGGGGCGAAGATGACGGGGTCTATCCCCGCGGGTGCCGGGGGAGAGGAGCGCGCCCGCCACGGCATCAGCGACGGGTTGATCCGGCTTTCGGTCGGGCTTGAAGAGGTCGACGACATTCTTGATGATCTCGCCGGGGCGCTGCCAGAGGCAGACGTACGGGCCGCGCGAGGATCGTGGTGCAATCAGGCTGCCAGAAAGGGTTTCCCGAATGTCCTTCCAGATCGCCATCGGCCCGAACATCCGCAAGTCAGCCTATTTCGACGCGACGGTGCGTGATGGCGTGCGGTCGTTCTCGGTCTACAACCACATGTATATACCGGTCCATTTCGGCCATCCCGACAGCGAATACGACCGGCTGCTAAGCGGTGTCGTGATGTGGGACGTGGCGGCCCAGCGTCAGGTGGAGTTGCGCGGGCCGCAGGCCAGTCAGCTTGCGCAGTATCTGACGCCGCGGAACCTGAGCGGCACGCGCGTGGGTCAGGGACGTTATGTGCCGCTCTGCGATCATGCCGGGCGGCTGATCAACGACCCGGTGCTTCTGAAGCTTGCCGAAGACCGCTACTGGCTTTCGGTCGCGGACAGCGACATCCACCTCTGGGCTGCGGCCATCGCGGCGGAGCGAGGCTTCGACGTGGCCGTCTGTGAGCCCGACGTCTCGCCCCTCGCCATTCAGGGGCCGCAGGCGGTGGAGGTAGCTACCGCGCTGTTCGGTGACTGGGTCCGGGAACTGCGCTATTTCGGCTTTCGCGAGACCACGCTGGACGGCATCCCGCTGGTGCTGGCACGGTCGGGCTGGTCGAAGCAGGACGGATACGAGCTTTACCTGATGGACAGCCGCCGCGGAACCGAGCTTTGGGACCGGGTCAAGGCCGCGGGCGCCCCCCACGGCATCGGGCCAGGCGCGCCAAACGACATCGAGCGGCTGGAAAGCGGGCTGATCTCCTACGGGGCCGACATGCGGGTGCAGACCCATCCGGTCACCCCCTATGAGATGGGCTTCGGCCCGCTGATCGACCTCGCAGCCGGGCACGATTTCATCGGCCGCGCGGCGCTTCAGGCACTGGCGGCGGCGGGTCCCGCAAGGCGCCGCGTCGGCATCTTCGTCGAGGGACCCGAGGCCAGCCCGCCGGGTCACCCGGTGGACCTGCTTCTAGCGGGCACCGCGGTGGGCTTCGTCAGCGAAATCGCGTATTCGCGCAGGCTGGACCGGGTGATCGGCGTCGGGCTGGTGCAGGCCGATATCGGCGACGGGGCCGAGGGCCTGACCATCGCCCTGCCGGATGGCCGGCGCCCGGTGCGGCTGACCGGACTGCCGTTCATCAAGTAGCGGCAACAGGCCGGCCTCCAGCGCCCGGCCTGACGAGGGAGGAAAGACATGGACGTCGATACCCGCCATCTCAAGACCATCGAGCAGCGGCTTCTGTGGCTCTCGCACTGGATGATCCACAACGCCAACCACATCCGCCCCAAGGTGGACGGGATCAAGGTGGGCGGGCATCAGGCCTCCTCCGCCTCGATGGTGTCGATCATGACGGCGCTCTACTTCTCGGCGCTGCGCCCCGAGGACCGGGTGGCGGTGAAGCCCCATGCCTCGCCGATCTTCCACGCTATGCAATATCTGATGGGCAATCTCGACCGGGAGAGGATGGAGAATTTCCGCGGCCTCGGTGGGGTGCAGAGCTACCCTAGCCGCACCAAGGACGTGGATGACGTCGATTTCTCCACCGGCTCGGTGGGGCTGGGCGTGGCGATCACCGCCTTCGCCTCGATCGTGCAGGATTACGTCGCTGCAAAGGCGTGGGGCAAGGGCGCGCCGATGGGGCGCATGGTGGCGCTGGTGGGCGATGCCGAGCTCGACGAGGGCAATGTCTACGAATGCCTGCAGGAAGGCTGGAAGAACGACCTGCGCAATTGCTGGTGGGTGATCGACTACAACCGCCAGTCGCTGGACGGGATCGTGCGCGAAGGCCTCTTCACCCGGATCGAGAAGATCTTCGACGCCTTTGGCTGGGACGTTGTGAAGGTGAAATACGGCGCGCTCCAGCGTGCGGCCTTCGCCGAACCCGGCGGCGCGCGGCTGCGCGACTGGATCGACGCCTGCCCGAACCAGGAATATTCCGCGCTCACCTATCAGGGCGGCGCGGTCTGGCGCGCGCGGCTGATGGAGGATCTGGGCGATCAGGGCGATGTCTCGGCGCTGATCGACCGGCGGTCCGACGCGGAGCTTGCGGCGCTGATGGAGAACCTCGGCGGCAATTGCGTCGAGACGCTGGCCGAGACCTTCGCGGCCATCGACCATGACCGCCCCACCTGTTTCCTCGCCTATACGATCAAGGGCTGGGGCACCCCGATCGCGGGCCACAAGGACAACCATGGCGGGCTGATGACCAAGGCGCAGATGGCCGCCTGGCAGAAGCACATGGGCGTGCCCGAGGGTCAGGAATGGGACCCCTTCGCGACCGTGAAGGACCTGCCCGCGCTGCAGGACTGGCTGGGGCGCGTGCCGTTCTTCGCCAAGGGGCGGCGGCGGTTCGACGACGCCCGGCTTGCGGTCCCGGGGATCGAGATCGCGACGGATCGCGAAACCTCGACGCAAGCCGCCTTCGGCAAGATCCTCGACGATCTGGCGAAGGGCGACAGCGACCTTGCCGCCCGCATCCTGACCATGTCGCCCGACGTCACGGGCACCACGAATCTCGGCCCCTGGGTGAACCGCCGCCGCCTTTTCGCGCGCAAGGCCCAGGCCGACGCGTTCATCGAGCATCGCATCCCCTCGACCGCGAAATGGACCTTCGACCCCGAGGGCCAGCATCTGGAACTGGGCATCGCCGAGATGAACCTGATGCTGGCCCTCGGCGCCGCGGGCCTGTCGCACAGCCTGTTCGGCAGGCGGCTGATCCCGGTCGGCACGCTCTACGATCCCTTCGTGTCGCGCGGCCTCGATGCGCTGAACTACGCCTGCTATCAAGACGCGCGCTTCCTCTTGGTCGGCACCCCTTCGGGCGTCACGCTGGCGCCCGAGGGCGGCGCGCATCAATCGATCGGCACGCCGCTGATCGGGATGAGCCAGGACGGCCTCGCCGCCTTCGAGCCTGCTTTCGCCGACGAGCTGGCGGTGATCATGGAATGGGCCTTCGACTACCTTCAGCGCGACGGATCGGGCGACCCGGACGAGCGCACATGGCTGCGCGACGAGACCGGCGGCTCGGTCTATCTGCGGCTCTCGACCAACCCGCTGGAACAGCCCGGCAAGCGCCATGACGACGCCTTCCGCCAGGGCGCGGTCGACGGCGCCTACTGGCTGCGCAAGCCCGGGCCGAATGCCGAGGTGGTGATCGCCTATCAGGGCGCCGTCGCGCCCGAGGCGATCCGTGCCGCGGGGATGCTGTCGGAGGCCAGGCGCGACATCGGCGTGCTTGCCGTGACCTCCGCTGACCGGCTGAACGCGGGCTGGACCGCGGCCCAGCGCGCCCGGGCGCGCGGTAATCGCGCGGCCTCGGCCCATGTCGAGCGCCTGACGCAGGCCCTGCCGCCCCATTGCCGGATCATCACCGTGATCGACGGCCACCCTGCCACGCTTAGCTGGCTGGGCGCGGTCGCCGGGCATGTGACCCTGCCGCTCGGGGTTGAGCATTTCGGCCAGACCGGCACCATCGCCGACCTCTACCGCCACCACGGCATCGACGCCGAGGCGATCGTCGAAAAAGTGCAAGGGCTGACACGGGGACGGTAGACCGGCGCCAGGGGCACGGTGGCCTGGCAGAAATCGCGCTGCACGCGGGGCGACGCCGCTCCGCTCGATTATGGCAGGGCAGGTGGGGGATCGCGGGCCGTGGCCTCAATGGGGTTACGCGCGGCCACCGTGGTGTGAATTGGCCTCGAACAGTGACCCTGCCAGAAAAGCCGCAAGGTGTCGAAATGGAAAAGCTAATTTAATCCGGGACGGGGCCCCAATAGGTGCTTATTGGGACCCCGTCACTTTCGAAAGTATCTACTATAATTCAAATAGTTGAATGCCGTCAGAACTGGGTCTCGGTTCGGAGCCGATCCACACGTTGGTGTGTTGATCGGCGTGGAATAAGGACCCCACTTTCGGGGTGATCGGCGTCCAAAAGGGCCCCCACCGGCAGAGAGTTGGGTCCATAGAGCTTCCGAGGGGTTTTCGGAGGCGAGCGCGGGATGCTGG
>CAJYAD010000052.1 GCA_913064775.1 uncultured Albidovulum sp.
GAAGACCCGATGCCGTAGCCCCGGTATTGCGCAAGCTCATGTTCGGTCGGCGGCGCGTCAGCCCAGGCTTCGGTGATCTCTTTGAGATGCTCGAGCCCTTCCTGGCCGAGCGCCTCGGCCGTCGCCGGAATGATCCCGTCGAACTCGCCGTAGCCCGCATCGGCGACCGCGTCGAGAATACGTTCGGCCAGGGCGGTGCCGTCCTTGGAAATGGCGGGCGATATCGTCGCGATCAACTCGACCGCGTCGCTCATGACGCCGCCGACCGCGCCGTTGCTGTCATCTGTGCGTTCATAAATCGAGGAGGCAAGCTGCAGGAAAGACCAGAGCAGCTCAAACGCCTCGTTCGCATCCAGTGGGGCGACCGTGGTTTCGATCAGTCCCAGCAGCCCACCGAGATCCTTTACCAGCGCCCTTTGCTTGCGCCAATCGACGAAGCTCGTCGAGCGGCGCAGCGAGGCGAAGCGTTTGCGGAGATCGGCGGCAACTTCCCCCGGGCCCTGGGCGGCACTGAGTTCCATCCTCGCACGGCGCTGCAGGGGGGCGCTTCCCTGAACCAGGTCCATGACCAGTGCGGCGAGCTTCTCCGCCCCCAGCGTCTCGAGATTGGCTTGGTTCAGGGTCTTCTTGGACATGGAGATACTCAGGGCTTCTTCAGTGCTGTGGGTGCCGCGGACAATGTCGCAGACCTAGTCGCGCGACAAGCACGAATGGCCGGGTTCCAAGGGGCCGCCCGAGGAGGCCTATGGGAAGACCGGTGCAGGTTGCGGCGATAGGTTTTGCTCGCAGCGGTGTCTGCTTCGATCACGTAGACGGCCAGTACCGCGACATTGAGGATGTCGACATCTGGGAGCCGGCCTTTGCCACTTGGTTGCGAGCGGCTGAAGCCGGGCTTGACTTTCACGCCGCCGCTCACCATCCTGGCCGGTCGTCCCCTTTCGCTGGCACTATCGCCTTGATCTGATCACGCAGCGCATTCGGCAGCTGGGTGAAGAACACCTCATCCAGAGGCAGATGAGGTAACTTCTCGGCGATAAGCTTCACCACCGCGAGAGCCTGCGCGGCATCGCGCCCCTTCTTCGCCGGGTCGCGATCCTCGCGGGTCGAAAGCCAGAACTTGTGCGCCGCCCAGTAGCGCGGATCTGGACAACGGATTGGCGCGGGATAACCGCGCTCATCGACCACGATGGTGTCGACCGCAGGTGCGTTCACGAGCCATTGCAGGCCGATGATAGGGGTTCCGACAAGATCGTCCGCCTGTCCCGACTCCGCGCCGGGCATTTTCTTCCAGGCAGGACGCGGCTTGGGGCGGATCAGTTCGACCATGTAACCCTCTGCATTTGTCAGCCGATAGTCCCGCGGATTGCGCGAGGTGAAGCTCGCGTCGATCCGGCTTTTGATCATCTCGGCAAGACCGATCAAGCGGCGCTCATCGGTGAGCAGGCGCAGCCTGTTTCGGTCATCGTGAAGCAGATCGGTATCACTGGTGGCCGTCGCCCCCACCTCGAATCTGACACCTGCCAACGCTTCGTAAGCATAAAGCGCATTCGTGCCCACAACCCGGATCCTGCTTTGCCGGCTGTGGAGGCGCAACTCACGCAGGATCCGCGCCGCCACAACGGGCAGGCGCCCATCTCTGAGGCCCCGCAGGATTGCTGCTTGCTTGTCCAGAGAGTCTTGCAAACGCTGAAGTCGCGCCCGATTTTCTTCGCGCCCGTCCTTGAAGCGGGCGAGTTGCTCTTCCGTTCGCTCTGACCTGGGGCCAAGGCTCTTCCCGGCACCTCCGACGCGGCGGTAGAGATAATCCTTACCGTCTCGCGCCTCGAACCCCATACTCCCGAGAAAGCTGTGACGCCGCATATCCTCGGCGTCGATCCAGGCTTCCCAAGCCTGCGAAAGGTTAATCCGTTCGCGCAGGATTCTGTGGCTTAAGTCACTGAATTGCATGGTTTTGTTGCGCCTAAGCCTGATTTTTTAGTAGATCCTCAACAAATATAGCATTTACAGTAACTTACAGTAATATTGCATTTTGATGCAGCGCCGACTTTCGGGCCAAACGATGAATTGCGCAACATCGCCCCCGCGCTACGTGTCGTCGACCTCGAAGACATACCCTATGACGGCCACACGCTGGCCGAAGCGCTTGAGCAGGTCGAGATCCTGACCGAGCAGAAGCCTTCCCTGGCGGTTGTCGACCGCGGCTACCGCGGGCACGGCGTGGAGACGACCAGAGTGCTGATCAGCGGCACCCGGAAGGGCATCACGCCCGCGCTGGCGAAACTGCTCCGACGCCGCAGCGCCATTGAGCCCGAGATCGGCCATATGAAATCCGACGGGCGCCTCGCCCGCTGCCCGCTGAAGGGAACGATCGGCGACGCGATCTTCGCCGTCCTCTGCGGCTGCGGGCACAACATCCGCAAGATCCTCGCCCACCTCAGGGTGATACTCACCGCGATTTTGACCGTCTTGTTTGCCGCCGTCAGTGCCGGAAGCCACCGGCATCAAACAGAAATCGCCGCCTAAAGCCGTTGTTCAGAGCCGACTGGGTCAGTTCTCGATGGAAAACCCGGGTCACTTCTGGGTGGAAATCAACACCCGCACCCTCTGGGTGATCCATGCAACACACCCTTCGTAGCCATCACCACCATGATTTATATAGATAATAATTCCGTCAGGACAGAAAAATCAGCGGATTACTTGGGGAATGTGGGTAAATATCGCTTGATTTGCGGCCAGACTCACATAACAATGAAGACTAAGGTATTGAAATTTTGAAATGCCGAATTACGCCGACGATATATTTTGTTAATTTTGGGGGAAATTTGATGAATATGACAACGAAAGTAGGCTGTGCCGCAGCCTTTGTGCTCGCCTCGCTTGCGACAGGCGCGACCGCGTCGGCAGTCAATGGCACCGGCGTTCTCACGTCAAATGTGATCTACGGCAGCGGCAATGCCAACGGGCGCTTCACCGGCGTGACGGTCGGCAACCTGGAGCTCGCACTGCGCGCGCATCTGAGGTACGACTTGGGTGGCCATCCGCAGAACGTATTCAACTACGACGGAAACGACACCTATGCATTCGATCCGGCACTGTCCTTAGCGCCTGCCAACCGGTCGATCTTCAACTTCGATTTTTCGATTAACTCCGATGTGGCGGATATAACGAATAGCCCGTCGCCAACCCTATCGGCCTATACCTACCTGATTAACCTCGCTGGACCCGGACTTAGCCTTACCTCTTACAATCCGTTCTTCACCGGTAACGACAACCAATTGGGCTACAACTCGACGGCGAGTGGAGCCGGCTTGTTCAACGCAAGCACTGGCACCTACAATGTTGCGCAGAACTCCGGGAACTTGGGCTTCGGCTTCTCCAGCCATCCGCAGATGGGCGGTCGCTACACGATCTCGCTGTCCGCTTTTGATCAGACCAACCAACAAGTCGCGTCGACCTCAATCCACGTGCAGGTCGTGCCCCTGCCCGCGTCATTTCCGCTTCTTCTCGGTGCCTTCGGAGCCTTCGGCGGGTTGGCGGCCCGGCTCCGCCGGCGTCGCCGGCGCGCCGCCTGATACGTCCGCACACACCCGAACGGGCGGGGATGAAACCCTGCCCGTCGAAAGTCGGATGGCCGCTTAAGCGGCGACTAGGCGATACGCCGGACCACGCCAACAGGGCTTAATCAGATCAAAGTCACGCGATTGTTCGGTGTTATGCCTGAAGGCCATCGGTAACGTCGATCAGACAGGCTCATGGGGTTCTGACACAGGGGTGGGCGCAGCGGCAAGTTTCGCAAATTCCGTAGATGGCTCCAGTATCTCGGGTGCCACGATCGGCTGCCGTTCCTTAGGCCCCTGACCGATCTTCTGCGCCGGCTGGCCGGCCGCCGCCGCAGCTAAACGGGTGCGCTGCCCTTATCTTTTGGCGAAACTCTCGGCATTTCGGCGATCCGTTCGGCTGAGACCGAGTGGGCCGGATTCTTCCTATCCTCCAGAGGCCGCCCGGCAACGTCGCCGCGGTTCTCGGCCTAACGACGGCGGGGTTTCTGAGGGACCCGCGCTATCGGGTGATCGCAGTCGGCTGGGGTATGTGGGTCTTTTCTCCTCGAAAAGGAAGCGCCCGTGCCGGGCCGTCATGTAACCGATAATCAGATGAGGCTCTTCATGAAGTATCGATCGACCGACACGACGCCTGTCGCCGCAGCGCCATCGAGCTTGAGATAGGTCACATGAAATCCGACGGCCGCCTTGCCCGCTGCCCGCTCAAGGGCACGATCGGCGACGTGATCTTCGCCGTTCTCTGCGGCTGCGGTCACAACATCCGCAAGCTCCTCGCCCACCTAAGGGCGCTAATCACCGCGATTCTGACCGTATTGCTTATGGCCATCAGTTCCGGAAACCACTGACATCAAACAGAAAGCGCCGCATGAACCCTTTGTTCAGAAGCGACTACGTAGGGTTTGCTATCGCAAGGAACCGCTTGTTGACCTCGGCTCTGTGATCAGGTTCAGGCGGAAGACGAGGCCGGTGCCGGCCGCGGGCCGAGCGTTGCGCGCCACCAGCTTGTGGCCTGTTGCAACAGGTCCTGCATCGGCAGCCGGGTTTCGTCGGGCTGGACCAGCATCAGCCGTGGCACCCGGCCTGCATTGTAGAGGCTGACCATCAGGTCGGCGACGGCGAGGCGCTCGAAGCCATCGGGGGCGACCGCCTCGGCCAGCACCTGCAAGCGCGGCGCGTCGGGCCCGCAGGCGGTCAGGTCGATCAGCCGCCCCAAGGCGGGATCGCTGCTGCGCAGGGCGGCACGGAAGGACAGGATGTCGCCTGCCGTTGCCAGCAAAGGCAACGGCAGATCGGTGCGGCCGGTGAAGGCCAGATCCGACAGCTGGTCGATCAGCACCGCGGCGTGCAGCGCGTGGCGGGCAGAGAGCGGCGCCCGGCGGCTGGTCTCAACCGCCCGCATCACCGCGATCCAGCCGGCGGTCATTGCATCATCCGCGCGCATCATGCCGGTCTTCCAGCCTCAGGCAGCCAGATGGCGGGCGAAGAATTCCGCCGTGCGGGCAAAGGCGACGGTGGCCGAGGCGGCATCGAAGCTCGGCTTGCGCTCATCGTTGAAGAAGCCGTGATCGGCGCCATAGAGGTAGATCGGAAGATCGGGGTAGCGGGCGCGCAGCTGCTCGACCTGCTCCAGCGGGATGCCGGCGTCGCGGTCGCCGTAATGCATCTCGAGCGGGATCTGCGGGGCGGCGTCGATGTAATTCGGCACGCCGCCGCCGTAATAGCCCGAAGCCGCCGAGAGCCCCATGCCGGCATGCGCCGCGCGCCAGGTCAACATGCCGCCGAAGCAATAGCCGGTGACGCCGACCTTGCCCGCCGTTGCGGCCTCGGCAACCGCCGCCTTGACGTCGAGCATCGCCTCATCGAGCTTGAAGTCGCTGATGAATTCCCGTGCCTTGCCAAAGGCTTCTGCCGAGTAGTCATCGGTCTCGAAGCCGGGCATCAGGCGGTCCTGCATCGCCGGGGCGACGGCGAGATAGCCCAGCGCTGCAAAGCGGTCGGCGGCGCTCCGGGTCTGATGGTTCAGGCCGAAGATCTCTTGCAGGACGACGACGCCGCCACGCGGCTTGCCTTCCGGGGCGGCCCGGTAAGCGCGCAGTTTCACGTTGTCGTCGGTGGTCAGCGTAACGAATTCACCCATAGCAACTCTCCCGGTTGGCCTGAACCCGTAGGGGGTTAGTCCAAGTTCCGGGGCGGCGCAATCGCAAGCACGCGCCGGGGGTCTACCAGCTGGCGGCAGGCCTTCTCGTAGAGCCGGGAGACCAAGCGGTGACCTTTTCGTTATCGAAGTGAACAATATTGAACAAACGAACCCTGCCCACAAGGACTCGAGATCAAATATGACTATTGATGTTTTATACATTGATGCTAATGTTCAAATAACCAATATCAGCCACTAACGCATGAGTTACCTGTGATCACTGCATCCCAAATGCGTGCCGCGCGCGCCCTGCTAGGCATTGACCAGAAGACACTGGCCAAGCGCGCAGGTATCTCGCTGCCGACAATCCAGCGGATGGAGGCAAGTCAGGGTAATGTGCGCGGTATCGTCGACAGCCTGATGAAAGTGATCGGTTCGCTGGAGGCCGCGGGGGTCGAACTCATCGGCGAAGGCGCACAAAGCATGACCGGTGGCCGCGGAGTGCGCCTGAAGGAGTCGGGCGGCAGCGACCTCGGCGTTCCGCCCGAGACGATACGTGACAACGATGCTTGAGATCTCCGCAGCTGCCGCACTGGGGCTTCTGCTACTGTCGCTCACGGCGGCTTTTCTCGGTGGCCGCGGCGCGGGGCCGATCTATGCGCTCGCGATCCTGCCCTGCCTTGTGGCAGGCGGCGCCGGGCTCGGCGTGCTCGGCGGCGCCCCGGTAGGCGCCCTCACCCTGCCCCTCGGCCTGCCCTGGATCGGCGCCCATCTGCGGCTTGACTCGCTCTCGGCCTTCTTCCTCGTCCTCATCGGCCTTGGCGGCGCGGCGGCGAGTCTCTATGCCGTGGGCTACGGTCGCCACGAGGAGGACCCCGCCCGGGTGGTGCCCTTCTACCCCGGCTTCCTCGGCGCGATGATGGTGGTGGTGCTGGCCGACGACGCCTTCACCTTCCTCGTCGCCTGGGAGGTGATGTCGCTTCTATCCTGGGCGCTTGTGATGGCCCATCACCGCGCAATTGAGGTGCGCGCTGCAGGCTATCTCTATCTGGTGATGGCAGCGATGGGCACGATGGCGCTGATCCTCGCCTTCGGCCTGCTCGCGGGAACATCCGGCGATTACAGCTTTGCCGCGATCCGTGCGGCGCATCATTCGGTCGCAGCCTCGGTGGCGATCGCGGCCCTGGTGCTGATTGGCGCGGGTTCCAAGGCCGGGCTCGCGCCCTTTCACCTATGGCTGCCGCGCGCCCATTCGGTGGCGCCGAGCCACGTTTCGGCGCTGATGAGCGGGGTGATGACCAAGGTCGCGATCTATGCTTTCCTACGCGTCACCTTCGGTCTCATCGACCCGCTGCCGTGGTGGACGAGCCCGGCGTTGATCCTGATCGGCGCGGGCACCGCCGTGCTGGGCATTGTCAACGCCAATGTGGCAAGCGAAACCAAGCGCATCCTCGCCTATTCGACGATCGAGAACGTGGGCGTGATCTTTACCGCGATCGGCCTCGCCCAGGCCTTCGCGGCGGACGGGCTGCACATGGCAGCGGCGCTGGCGCTGAGCGCCGCGCTCTTCCACGCCTTCAACCACATGGCCTTCAAGAGCCTCCTTTTCATGGGCGCAGGCGCGGTGCTGAACGCGACCGGGCGGCGTGATCTCGATGGGCTGGGCGGGTTGATCCACAGGATGCCTGTGACCGCCTTTCTTATGCTGGTCGGGGTGATGGCCATCTCGGCGTTGCCGCCCCTGAACGGCTTCGCCTCGGAATGGATGGTGTTCCAGTCGGTGCTGGCAAGCCCGGCGCTGACGCAGCTTGGGCTGCAGATCATCGTGCCGGCGGCGGCGGGGCTGTTGGCGCTGGCCGCGGCGCTGGCCGCGGCGGCCTTCGTGCGCTTCTACGGGCTCGGGTTCCTCGGCCGTCCGCGCAGCGCGGCCGCCGGAGAGGCGCGCGAGGTCGACCGCTTCATGCTGGCCGCGATGGCGCTGCTCGCCGCGCTTTGCGCGCTAGCGGGGCTGATGCCAGCGCTGGTGCTCGACCGGCTCGCGCCGGTAACCCAGGCGCTGGTGGGGGGGCATCTGCCGCAGCAATTGGCGCAGCCTTGGCTTACGCTGGTGCCGGTCTCGGCCGCGCGCGGTAGTTACAACCCGCTTCTCGTATTCGTCTTCATCGCACTCGCCGCCTCGGCGGCGGCCTGGGTCGTGCACCGGCTGGGCACCCGCGCCACGCGCCGGGGCCCAGCCTGGGATTGCGGCTTCCCCGAGACGAGCCCCCTCACCCAATACGGCGCCGGCAGCTTCGCCCAGCCGCTGCGCCAGGTGCTGGGCGGCACGCTCCTCGCCGTGCGCGAGGAGGTCGACATGCCGCCGCCGGGCGACGCCCGTCCCGCGCGCCACCGGGTGATCCAGCACGATCTGATCTGGGAGCGCGCTTATCTGCCCGTGGCCGACGCCGTCCAGCGCGTCGCGACCTCGGCCAACCGGCTGCAATTCCTCTCCATCCGGCGCTACCTCGCCCTCGTGCTGGCGTCGCTGGTGAGCCTCTTGGTGGTGCTGTCGCTATGGGGATGATCGAGGGCTTCGGAATCCAGGGGCTGCAGATGCTCCTCGTCGTGGCGCTGGCGCCGGGGCTCACCGGGCTGGTGCGTCGGATCAAGGCGCGGCTGATGCGGCGGCGCGGCGCCTCGATCCTTCAGCCCTACCGCGACATCGCCCGGCTGATGCGCAAGGAGGTGGTGCTGGCCGAGAACGCCTCCTGGCTGTTCCGGGCCGCACCCTATCTGATCTTCGCCGCGACCTGGGTCGCGGCAGCGCTGGTGCCGACCTTTGCCACCGGGCTCCAATTCAGCTGGACCGCCGACCTCATCGCCCTCGTCGCCCTCCTCGGCTCGGCGCGCTTCTTCCTCGCGCTCGCTGCGCTCGACGTCGGCACCGGCTTCGGCGGACTGGGCGCAAGTCGCGAGATGATGTTCGCCTCGATGGCCGAACCCGCGATGCTGCTGACCGTCTTCGTGATCGCGCTGGTCGCGGGTTCGACCCAGCTCTCGACCGTGGTGCAGGCCTTCTCGGGGCCTACAGTCGGGCTGCGCGTCTCGCTCGGCATGGCGGCGATCGCGCTCATTATCGTCGCCATCGCCGAAAACGGGCGCATCCCCGTCGACAACCCCTCGACCCATCTCGAGCTCACGATGGTGCATGAGGCGATGGTGCTGGAATATTCCGGCCGCCACCTCGCGATGATCGAGCTCGCCGCGGCGCTGAAGCTCCTGCTCTATGTCTCGCTCATCGCCTGCCTCTTCGCCCCATGGGGCATCGCGCGAGAAGGCGACGGCCCCGCCGCGCTGGCCTTTGGCGCGCTCGCCTATGTCGGCAAACTCGCCGTCGGCGGCTCGGCGCTTGCGGCCTTCGAGATCTCGGTCGCCAAGATGCGAATCTTCCGGGTGCCCAGCTTCCTCGGCTTCGCGCTGATGCTGGGGCTGTTGGGCACGCTTCTTCTGTTCGTGTCGAGGACGCTGTGATGGGCCACATGAGTTTCGACATCGCGCATCTTCTGGCCGGCGGGCTGGTGCTGGTCAGCTTCATGATGATCTACCAGGACCGGCTGCATGCGCTGCTCAATACCTTCACCCTGCATGCGCTGGTTCTGACCGCCGCCGTCGCCTGGCAGGCCTGGACCCAGGGCGCCGACCACCTCTACATCACCGCCGCAATCGCGTTGATCTTCAAGGCGATCATCATCCCCGGGGCGCTGTACCGCATCATCCGCCGCCTCGGCATCCACCGCGAGGTCGAGCAGGTGGTGGGCACGGGCCTGACCATGCTCGCCGGGATGGGTCTGGTCGCGCTTTCGATCGTGGTGATGCTCGACGTCACCACCAAGGCCACGGCATTTGCGCGCGAAGACCTCGCATTCGCCCTCTCGGTGGTGCTGCTTGGCCTTCTGATGATGGTGACGCGGCGCAACGCCGTGAGCCAAGTCGTGGGCTTCATGTCGCTGGAGAACGGCCTCATCCTCGCCGCCGCCGGGGCCAAGGGCATGCCGCTGGTGGTCGAGATCACCGTGGCCTTCTCGATCCTCATCGCCTTCATCGTGATCGGTGTCTTCCTGTTTCGCATCCGCGAACGCTTCGACACCGTCGACCTGGGCGCGCTCGACCGCTTCCGCGGAGAGATGCGATGAGCCCCGTTGTCCTCGTGCTGATCGTGCCGGCCGCGGCCTCCGCCCTGCTCGCACTCCTGCCCGGCTACCGCCTAGGCGCGCGGCTCAACGTGGTGGCGAGCCTGCTCACCTTCCTCGCCGCCGCGGCGCTCCTCGTGCTGCCGCGGCCGGCGCCCAACGACTACCTGCTCGTCGACGACCTCAACATCGTCTTCATCGTGCTGAACTGCTTCGTCGGCCTCACCGCAGCGATGTTCTCGGCCGGCTATATCGGCCACGAGATCGAGACGGGCCATCTCTCGCCGCCCTATGTGCGGTTCTACCACGCGATGTATCAGCTGATGATGTTCGGGATGAACCTCGCGCTGGTCACCAACAACATCGGGCTGATGTGGGTGGCGATCGAGCTTGCGACGCTCACCACCGTGCTGATGGTCGGCATCTACCGGACCCACGAGGCGCTGGAAGCGGCGTGGAAATACTTCATCCTCGGCTCGGTCGGGATCGCGCTCGCGCTGTTCGGCACCATCCTCGTCTATGTTGCGGCCCAGCCGGTGCTGGGGGATGGCACGCCCTCGATGGTCTGGACCAACCTGATGAAGGGGGCGCCGCATTTCGACCCGGCGCTCCTCAACCTCGCCTTCATCTTCCTCATGTTGGGCTATGGCACCAAGGTCGGCCTCGCCCCCCTCCACGCCTGGCTGCCCGACGCCCATGCCGAGGGGCCGACCCCGATCTCGGCGGTGCTTTCGGGGCTCCTCCTCAACGTCGCGCTCTATGCCGTCCTGCGCTTCAAGATGCTGATGGCGGCCCAGCCCGCGGCGATCGCGCCCGGGCCGTTGATGGTGGGGATGGGGCTTCTCTCGCTCATCTTCGCGGCCTTCATGCTCTACCGCCGGCGCGACATCAAACGGTTCTTCGCCTATTCCTCGATCGAGCATATGGGGATCATCACCTTCGCCTTCGGCATGGGCGGCCCCCTGGCCAATTTCGCGGGCCTCCTGCACATGGTGATGCATTCGCTGACCAAATCCGCGATCTTCTATAGTGTCGGCCAGATCGTGCAGATCAAGGGCACCCAGAAGATTGACCGCATCCGGGGCCTCAGCCAAAGCCATCCGGCCCTGGGCTGGGGGCTGGCGCTGGCGATCCTCGCGATCGCCGGGATGCCACCCTTCGGTGTGTTCCTGAGCGAGTTCCTCGTCGTCTCCTCCACCTTCGCCCGGGCACCGGCGCTGGCGCTGCTGCTGGTCTTCGGCCTGCTGGTGGCCTTCGGCGCGCTCTTGCTGCACCTCAACAGCCTGATCTTCGGCGAGCCCGACTCCCCCCCCACCCCGGTGCGGATCTCGCCGAGCGCCTTCCGGTTGCACATGGCGATCGTGCTGATGGCGGGGATCTACCTGCCCGGGCCGTTGGTGGACTGGTTCCAGAACGTCGCGCGGCTGCTGGGGTAGGCGGATGAACGATATCCTCGACAAGATCGACACCGACACCGCCGCCTTCCGCACGCATGCCCTGCCCGATCACATCGTCACCCCCGGGGAATGGGAGACCGCGGCCCTTGCCCTCGGCAAAGGCGCGGCAGAGCTGACGGCGCTCTGGGCCTCGCGACGCGGGGTGCATATGCTCCTGCGTGCGGGCGGAAACCTCGGCCTCTTGACGCTCGAGACCGAGGACAGCTTCCCCTCGGTCGGGCGCCACCACGCCCCGGCGCAGCGTATGGAGCGTGCGATCCGCGACCTCCATGGCCTGATCCCCGAAGGTGCGCCCGACACCCGGCCCTGGCTCGATCACGGGCGCTGGGGCGTCTCGCACCCGCTGGGCAGGCCGGGCCCCGCGACCGAGGCCCGCTACCCCTTTCTGCCCGCCGAGGGCGAGAGCCTGCATCAGGTTGCCGTCGGCCCTGTCCACGCCGGCATCATTGAACCAGGCCATTTCCGTTTCACCGCCCAGGGCGAGACGCTGGTAAGGCTGGAGGCGCGACTGGGCTACGCCCACAAGGGGATCGGCGCGCTGATGCGGGGGGCTTCCCTCACGCGCGGCGCCGCGATCGCAGGCCGTACCTCGGGCGACAGCACCGTCGCTTACGCCTGGGCCTATGCGCAGGCGGTGGAGGCCGCGTTGGGGGCCCGAGTGCCGGAACGCGCGCTGTGGCTGCGGGCGCTGATGGCGGAACTGGAGCGGCTCGCCAACCACCTCGGCGATATCGGCGCCACCTGCAACGATGCTGGCTTTGCGATGATGCTGGCGCACTGCGGGGTGCTGCGCGAGAGGGTGTTGCGCGCAGCCGACGCGGCCTTCGGGCATCGGCTGATGCGCGACTGCGTCCTGCCCGGCGGCGTTTCGCGCGACCTCGACGCAGCCGGCCACGCCGCGATCGCGGAGCTGGTGCGCGAGATCCGTGCCCGTTTCCCGGCGTTGGTCGCGCTCTACGACACCAGCCCCTCGCTTCTCGACCGGACCGTCGGCACCGGGTGGCTCGACCCCGCACTCGCCGCCCGCTTCGCAGCCGGTGGTTTCGTCGGCCGTGCCTCGCGGCGGGCCTTCGATACCCGCCGCGACCTCGCCTATGCGCCCTACGACCGGCTACGCTTCGAGGTGCCCTGCCGCGAGGACGGCGACGTCAACGCCCGCATCCTGATCCGGATCGCTGAGGTGGGCCAGACCCTCGACCTCATCGACCAACTCCTGGTGAACCTTCCCGGGGGCGAAGCTTCCGCCCCGATGCCCGAGGGCACGCCGGGTCACATGGGCCTCGGCCTCGTCGAGGGCTTTCGCGGCGATGTGCTCGCCTGGGTCGAAATTGGCCCCGGCGGCACGCTCGCCGCCAGCCACCTGCGTGACCCGTCGTGGTTCCAGTGGCCGCTTGTGGAAGCGGCTATAGAGGGCAACATCATCGCCGACTTTCCGCTCTGCAACAAATCTTTCAACTGCTCCTATTCGGGGCACGATCTCTGAGGCGCCAATGCGACGACTGCTTCTCGAAGGCCTGCTGCGTCGCCCGCTGACCGAGCCCCTGAGCCCGGCCGAGGCTGACGAGACCCCGGCGCTCGGGGCGGAACTTGCCGGGGCCGTGCGCCGCAAGCTGGGCCGGAGCCTCGCGATACGCGTGGTCGACGCGGGTTCATGCAACGGCTGCGAGTTGGAGATCAACGCCCTTTCCAACGCCTTCTACGATCTCGAACGTTTTGGCCTGCATCTCGTCGCCTCGCCGCGCCATGCCGATGTCCTGCTGGTGACGGGGCCGGTGACGAAGAACATGGCCGAGGCGCTGAAGCGCACCTATGACGCGATGCCCGCGCCAAAATGGGTGGTGGCGGCGGGCGATTGCGCCCTCGACGGAGGCTGCTTTGCGGGGAGCTACGCGGTCCTTGGAGGCCTGCAGAGGTTGATCCCCGTCGACCTGCAGATCCCGGGCTGCCCCCCTCGTCCGGTGGACCTCTTGCGCAGCCTCGTTCTGCTGTTGGAAGGTGGCTGAGATATGGCTGATCTTGGCTTGCCGCAGCCGGTCGGCGGGTCGCCTGTGCTTTGCGCGCACGCTTACGCGGCGGCGATCTGCTTTTTCGGGTCGTAGAAGGGTCGCTCGACGATCCGGGCCCGGGTCGAGCCGTTCGCGCTGACCACATCGACCTCGGTGCCGATCACGGCTTGGTCGGCCGCGACCATGGCCAGCGCGATGTTCTGCTGCAAACGCGGCGAATAGACCGCCGATGTGACCTTGCCGATGGCCTCACCATCCATGTTGGTTACCCAGAACGTGGTGTTGGGGGCCTCGAGCGGCGCCCCTTCGATGATCAGCCCGACCTGCTTGCGGCTGACGCCTTCATCCCGGATCCGACGCAGCGCGGCCTTGCCGATGAAGTCGGCCTCCATGTCCAGGTTCACCAGTCGATCGAAGCCGAGTTCGAACGGGTTCGTGTGGATGTCGGCATCGGCGTGGTAGGAGAGCATCCCCCTCGATGCGACGGATCGACGAGGTATGCCCCGGCTTCTGCCCGAAGGGCAGCCCGGCGGCCATGATGATTTCCGACAGCATGTCCCCGCGGGAGCCGTCGCGCAGGTAGATTTCGTAGCCCAGCTCGCTAGACCAGCCGGTGCGCGAGACGACCAGCGGAATACCCTCCAACGCGACCTCGCGCAGCCAGTAATAGCGCAGCTCCAAGATGTTCTCGCCAAAAAGCGCCTTCATGACCTCGCCCGACTTCGGCCCTTGCAACTGCAGCGGCGAGACGTCCGGCTCGGTGATGGTGACATCGAGGCCCGAATTCACGGCCACGCCCTGCGCCCAGAGCAGAATGTCGCTGTCCGCCAGCGAGATCCAGAAATGGTTCTCGGCCAGGAATGGTTCCAAAAGGCAGAGGGGCTTGGAGCGGATCTTCATGCCATTGATCAGGATCTGCGCAGCGTAATGGCAAGTGCGGCAAGTGAAGTGAGAGAGGGACTATGCACCTTTCTGCTTTCGCAGGATCCACAGCGATACGCGTGGGCTCGTCGATGGATCGGTTCCTCTGATCCGGACGGCAAACACGCAATCAAGGGCGATTAACGTCCCGCAAAAGGAACTGCCAAGCACAAGCGATGACGCGAGGGGGCAGTGCCGCTCTGCCTACGTCACGATCCTTACCTCATGTGCCATGGCGCCCCCTTCACGGTCTTGCCGTCCAGATCCACATCCGCCCCCGCCACGATCCGCGCGAACAGCCCCATGTCGAGGTTGCGCCCGGTCAGGATCGTGGCCGTCGGCCCCGGTGCCGCCGCGTCCAGCTTGCCCGCCAGAAGCGCGG
>CAJYAD010000053.1 GCA_913064775.1 uncultured Albidovulum sp.
CTCGGTGTCCCAGACGAAATAATCCGCGTCACCCGGTTGCAAGGCGTCGATGGTGCGCTTGGTCAGTTTCGGCATGGTCTTGGTCCCTCTTGCTGGCGCTTCCGTGGAAGCACTGTGGAAGCAAACGTAAGCGATACATCTGCCCCCCATTTGTTGGGCTAGCGCCATGACTCGGGACTGCCTATCTTGGCGCTACGCGCCAAGATGAGAAACAAGATCTGACGTTGCTGTTATTGAATTTCGTCATTAGCTCGGAACGGTCGTGCGGGCGCAACGAGGGTTGGTAAATTTCCGTGGCTCACACGGAACTCCTACCGCCTGACATATCAGGGATGCCAACGCTCTCCTACAGCGGCACGGTCATCTTGTTGACGGCCTTCTCGCTCATAGTCCTCGGCAATCGATACAAGCAGCGCCGATATAGTCCTACCCGCAGGTCGGGCTGCTCTTCAACAGGTTCCTCCGCATCTCGATCCTGCCTCAACCATCGGCTCAGGGATGAAAGTCCAACCCCAAGATCGCCGGCGATTTCATGCCGTGTGCGTCCACTCGTCGACACCAGTCGCTCTGCTTCACGCCGACTTTCCGGCGTCGACCGTTTCCCATTGGATATGGAATAGCTTCCGGTTCATCAGTTGGTGCCCTCCACTATCCCCTGGCAAGTCCAGCCCTGAAAATACGCGCACTGGACTTTTGTGCGAGGTCCATGCAATGCCTCCCGGCATCAGTTGCAGCGCGCGGCGCACCCGCTCGAGCATAGCGCTTCGGACGACAAGATCTGTTGATTGTGAGCTACCCCCCGAAATTCGGACACTGACATAAGCTACGATTTGCAGTCTGCTGATCTTCGACGAGAAGGAGATCAGAGATGTCGAAACGCAAGCAGCACGCGCCTGAGTTCAAGGCGAAGGTCGCGCTGGAAGCCCTGAAAGGCGAGGAGACGGCCGCTGAGCTGGCCAGCCGGTTCGGGGTGCATCCGACGATGATCCATCAATGGAAGCGAGCCCTGCTCGAAGGTGCGTCCGGCGTGTTCGAACGCGGGGGCCGTAAGAAAGCCGAGATCGACGAGGAGCAGGTGAAGGAGCTCCACGCCAAGATCGGGGAGCTGGCGGTGGCCAACTCTTTTTTGGAACGAAAGCTAAAGCCCTGGGGCGGGAAGTGAGGCGCGGCATGATCGAGCCTGACCACCCGGGCCTGCGCGACGAGCTTTTGAATGAGGAGATCTTTGACACCCTGGAGGACGCACGGCGCAAGCTGGCGCTATGGCGCTACGATTACAACGCCGTCAGACCGCACTCGTCTCTGGGAAACCAGACGCCGCTCGAAGCGCGCCGGACGCTTGAGCAATTTGAGGGCTCCGCGCCCGGCGCGCTTGCCCAAAACGACCGCCCAGACTACCAATCTCAAACCCGCAGACTCTCGTTATGAACGAGGGACCCAAGGGGGGCAGGTCACGAGCGTTGCATCTCTTTGGGCATCACCAATATCCGTGTCATCAAACGCGCCCGTGCCTTTGTAGCCACGCTTGAGCAGATGCTGGCCGGCTATGATCCCGAAGTCCTCAAGTTGGCGGCCAGTTCAGTGGTGCTTTTCACCTGGTCGCACGATCAGCCGTGCGATGCGCCTAGTCTAGATTTCTTGAAGGAGAAGACGCCTGAGTTATACGCAGGCCCTCAGAACGAGGTCCAGCCCAAGGAAGCAGCTTGGAACTCACTATTGGAAGCTTATGGTTACCCCTTCGCCAACCGCGTTACGGATCCGGACGTACGTGAGGCCTTCAACGCCCGCGCGGCCGAGGTGGCCGAACCACGCGACCTCACGGCGATACTATCCTCGATCAAGGATGGCTGGACCGATGATGCCATCGACACGCTCGCAACGGCATCAGTTGATGAGTACGTGGAGATCTTCAAAAACAATTCAGGCCCAGAGTTGCGTCGTCTTCTCTCCAACGGCCTTCAGTTCGATCGGATCAGTAACGCCACCGATCAGGCGAAAGCGATTCCTAATAAAATCCGCGATGCCCTCAAGATAATCGGCAATGAATCCCCGATAAACGCGCGCCGGGTCCAGAGGTACGGGGTAAATGTAGCGGAGCCAGCGCAGGCGCCGGCAAATTCCGAGACAGGATCCTGAAGCACTTCCGACCTTAGCTTCAGATGTGAGGGCGAACGCAGGCTTGGTGCGACGCTTTGCTCGGACTCCTGCCACGCCACTTCAGGCCGCGTCAGCGACCCGAATTCCAAATGGCGGCGCGTAGCGGGCGGCACCACAGTCACCGCCCGCCACGACAGTCTGGGTTGCGTCTTCCGAGCTAGCGCTACTTCAGACGAAACTTCCCGGGCGCGTTCCAAGGCAGGAACCTGTCATACGTTGACCGCGCGGGCTTGCGGCAGATCTCATCGAAGACCCACTTCAGGTACAGCTCGACGTTCACCTTGTTCAGCTTGCAGGTCTCGACGATCGACGACATGATCCCCCATGTTTCAGCGCCTTCGTCACTGGCCATGAACAGGACGCCGTTTCGCTGCAAGATGGTCGATTTGAACATGCGTTCGACGGGGTTCGTATCTAGATCGATGCGCCCATCAGTGAGGAATCGCGTCAGATCATCCCATATGGCAAGGGTGTAACGAACTGCCCGGCCCATACCGCCCTTCGGCAAGTGCTTATCCCGGAGCTCATGAAGCCGAAGCCAGAGTTTGTCCGTGATCGCAACGGATTCTGCTTGCCGCAGCGCGACGCGGATAGCTGGTGACTTGCCCTTGACCCGTTTCTCCACCCAATAGAGCCTCGCGATCAGATCCACGATTTCCTGCGCGTCGACCGTCTTGTTGAACTTGATCTCGTCCGTGAACTTCCGACGTGCGTGAGCCCAACATTTGGCGGGCGTAATGTCGGCAACCGGTGTACCGGCCTCGCCGAGCCTCGCATACCCCGTGTACGCGTCCGTCTGGACGATCGCGGATACCCCGTTCAGGATGTCGTGGATGTGGTGTCGTGCTCGCGAATCTCGCGGGTAGTACATGACGGCCGGGGGCAGGTTGCCACCAAATGAACTATCCTCCCGATGCAGCGCATAAAGATAGCTGGTGACCGTCTTCTTGCGTCCTGGGATCCATCTCGGCACCGTGGTTTCATCCATGAAGAGGCGAGAACTCAGGTTCTTCAGATCGTCACCCATGCGCTCGTAGATTGGTAGAAGGGCTTCCGCGCCGACCCGATTTGCCCACCGCAGGATTGTCGCGCGATCGAGCTCGACGCCCTGGGCGCGCAGTATCTGTTCTTGCCGATGCCAAGGCAGGTAGTGATGGAACCGCGCAGTGCAGGCATGCGCCATGAACGAGTTGCTCATGGTGGTGTTCGGGAACATGCGGGGCTCAAAACGCGTGCCCAGAATGCGATCTTCACGCCGGCACCTATACTTTGCGTGCCGTCTTACAGCGACATAGTACTGGACCGGAATGGTCTCGAGAGTTTCCGTCTCATCGTAGCCGATGATGGTTCCACCGCAGCCGCATGGACAGGTCTTGTCGTCGGTCTCGATGTTAAAATAGCGGTGCTCAAGGTTGGCCGACCAAGTCCTCTTCCCGCGCCCCTTTTTGTTCCTTTTCTTCTTTTTCTTCTTCTTCTGATCACCTTGCGGTTGCTGGCTGTCATTCTTCGCGCTCGACGCGTTCTTGCCAGTCTCGCGCGGTTTCGTCGGACCTTCCTCGTGCCGCTCCTCCGCCTCGCCGACGTGCGCACGGTCATCCGTGTCTCGGGATGGGTTCCGATCAGCCTGCGGGCCGAATTTCATCGAGCTCAGCTTGCGGACCTGGTCCTTCAGTTCCCGGATTCTTGCGTCCGCGGCCTTCAGCCGGGACTTATCTTTGTCGCTAGTTTCCTGAAGTGCCTCATTCTCTTCAAGCATGTCACGCCACAGCGCGTCAGCGCGGTCTGCCAGGGGCGGCCCCCATATGACATGCACAGCCCGAATATCGGCTCTCAACTTTGCCATAGTATCTATCATACCTCTCACGCGACCACGGCCGCGCTCCTCATCCCAGTTCAAGGGAAAGCTTCGCCAAGCACGCCCGCGCAACTGCAGGCATGCCGATTGACTTTTTGTGGTTGTGATGGGATAGAGAGGTAGATCGTGCCTAGCGATTGAGGGGCCTTTGGGATTACCGTCCCGGGGCCTCTACCATTTCCAGAGCCCGCGATGCGTGCTAGCTCATCGTCCTACCTCCCTCTTCGGAGCCCTCATGGGCCGTGGGGTAGCGGTCGGGGAAGAGCTCAGTCACTTCCACGCCAAGTACTTTCGCCAAGTGCTTCTCGATGCGGGCAGATCTGCTCTTTCCGAGGGAAACGGAACTGACGGCGGATGCTCCGACGCCGAGTTGACGCGCGACGTCGGCCAGCGAAAGCTGGATCAGCGCGAGCTCGAAGCGAATTCGGGCGTGGCGCTTCCGATCTATAGCGATGTCGGCGTGTCTCACTTCGGCTCCCGTTCTCGCGAATCACCTCACAACAGTGAAGTGCATGACGCGACTCTCGAACGCAAGCAAAAAACGCCATATAACACAGGCGCTACCTTTTTAGTATTCGACATTTTTCGCAATGTCAACTTGGATCGGCATTTTTCGCACGCCGGCTCGCCGTTTTTCACACGCCCTCGCGACCGGACCGCCAAGATGATGCGGCAACTCCTTATTATTCTATCATTTACTATCGAATATATAGATCCACGTCTCTTCGCAGAGACACTTCCTGGCGGGGCAGCTAGAGCGCCTATGTACTGTTTTTCACAAAGGCGCCTATCAACGCTTCTGAAGCCGGCCTACGTGCAGCGGCAAGTGCACGGTCGAGCTCGCGACGCGAAAAATGGGTGGGCTGGCTTTCCACTGGCGAAGCCAACGGAGCTGAAGGCATCGACGCCAGCGACAAGTGCTTGCAGTGGTCCGTCGGAGATTTTGCCACGCGCACGCGGCCTCTTCGCTTAGGTTGAAGCAAGTGTAGCCACGGCGTGATTTTGAAGGTCTGAACTGTTTTTCTCAACGTGATGAAAGCCACGCATTGCCGCCACCGCGTTCACGGCAACTCTACCTCCGAACATCCTGGAAGCGGAGGGCGGGCAGCTGTTTCCATTGGGTTGGGCTCTGATCGGGCGTAACGAGAGGTAACAAGCGTTTTGAGCGGCATGACTTACCGGATTTTGTGTGCAAAGGGTTCAAAGTCGGACAGTGCAACTATTTGGGCGCAAAATGGATCTTCAAAGCTTCAGAACACTTGTTGATACATCCGAGGCCGAAATCAGCACGTTTAAGAACAACCCTGACGCGCTATATCAGTACGTCGGCTTGGCGGCGGGGGGAAACTTCCAACTTAGCGCGGCTGCAGAGGCGCTGGACGAACGGATTAGAGCGACCCTTACCTCCGGCGACGGGAATGCGTGGTGGCAGTGCCGCAGCCTCCGGACTGATCTGATCCGCGAGCACGTGATCTCTGATGCTCCGCTCGCACCCTATTATGGCGTGTTGTCGCGTTTGCAGGATGCGCTGAATCCCACGGATTCGAAACAAGGCCACATAATTGGAGACTGGGCCGCCGCGGCGAAGGCTGCAATCGACCATATCGCGATCAATTCATGGGAAGGCGTCGATCCTGAGCGCATAGAAACCCGCAATTTCGCTGTAGCTAGGGCTGCGCGCTGGCTCAAGGATCAGGGGTACGCCATCCGCTTGGCAACCGGCGAGATCAGCCTAGAGGCGTCCGCTGATGCAGCGGTGCTGGAGGAAATTGAGCGGCTCATTTCAATCATGGGTGGCTTGAATGTGGCCCGACGGCTCTTTGCAGCTATTTCCTCGCTCTACGATGTAGACATGCAGCGATATCACTTGATCCCAAGCGTCTCTATGACGGGAGAGGGCAAGACCCAAGTTCCTTGGGGCTATCTGCTTCAACTTTCTGTCAAACATCTCGTTGGCCAGAAACCTTACGCCAACACCGATCAGAATTGGGATCAGTTGATCCACTTGATAACCGCCTATGCTGCGGTCTTCGATGTGCAGCCATATGTGCCCATGGTGTTCGGAGGATTGGATCCCCAGGGCCTCATTCAAACAATGCGAGAAATCGCCCTATACGACACCGTTTTTCGCTTCCCGCAGTTGCGACCAGCCGACGTTGTGCGCCTATGTGAGGGACTCTTGGGCTTCCTCGACCATGGCCAGCCGACACCTAATGGCTGGAGCCTCGGTCAAGCCCTTGAGATTATTGCAGCACTTTTCAGTCGGACACCTGACGTGCGCGGGCCCGTAGTGATTAGGGAAACAGATGTACGTCGATCACTGCCACACGTCCCGAAAGATGTGATCAACTACGTGCTCGAACATGTGCTCAGCCATCCTGTTGCTGGTGCCAACCAGAACTATTCCCGCCCTACCGACGCTCCACCCGACCGGGGAATAGATTTTCTCTTTCGGCCTCTGCTCCATTTATCAGGTCGTCGCTTCCTGATGATTGATCGTTCGGTGGGAGCCGCGGCCTGCCCCGAGGCGCTGCTCACGGCATTTCGGTCGCACGATAGAGGATTAGATGACAAGGTGGGTAAGCAAGCCGAACGGTTCCTAGAAGCTGAATTCGCTGCACACGGCGTCACAGTGAACGCTGGCGACTACGATGTTGGTAAGACGCATGGTGAGTGCGACTTGGTGACTGAAACTACTGACAGGGTCGTGTTTTGGGAGCTTAAGAAAAAGCCACTGACCCGCAAGGCAAGGGCAGGCGCCGATGTAGAGCTCCTGCTGGATATCTCAGGGAGTCTGCTGGCTGCGCAGGCTCAGTCGGGATGGCATGAACTGCATTTGCGGCAGGCTGGGAGCCTCACGCTCGTTCGTGATAATAAGACCTACCAGCTGGATCGAAACAGTCGTGAGATTGAAAGAGTGGCCGTCGCGTTGCTCGACTACGGCAGCTTTCAGGATCGGCTATTTCTAAAGCACATGTTGGAAACGAGCCTCGAAGCGAATTATTGGCCAGTAGACCCAGATCTTCGAAAGCGCTTCGAGAAAATCAATTCTGCGCTGGATGACATACGCATCCAGCATAACTCGTTATATGCGGGTGAGCCCGTCGTTGCAAATCCCTTCTTTCACTGTTGGTTCTTGAGCCTTCCCCAAGTCCTCGTGTTGCTGGATGAGGTCACCGATGCTGCCAGTTTTTGGGGGGCGCTCCTTCAGACCCGCAGCATCGTCTCAGGCGCACAAGACTATTACTTTGAGCTTGCTCGCATACGGAGGTGGAAATCCGCGGGATGACTATGTGCCTATGTCTCCCAGCAGAGCACTTGGGTAGGCCATCAGCTATGCCTCGGACGATCTAATGTCGAAGAGCTTCTAATCTCCGTCTGCAAGCGCTGCTCACGCCAGAGCTACCCCGACCTCGCGTCAGCCCCGGGACGAACATCTTTTTCCCGCGAACACTAGGAAAACCAATTTGATTGCTGTTCTGTCAACACGGTATGAGTGTGCTCGCGGGCCTTGGATACGTTCAATTCGACACCACAAAGGGGGGGCTTAGCTATTTCGATTCCAACAATGTCCGCCTCTCAGTTCGCGACGGCCTTCGCCCTGCGACCGAATCTGGTGGCATGGTTTCTCGGTGCCGGCGCGTCGGCGGCATCCGGCATTCCGACCGGCTATGCCATGATCCGTGACTTCAAAACTCAGATATTCTGTCGTGAAACAAATCTTTCTAAGCGAGAAATCGATACCGCTGACCCCATCTGGATCGAGCGGATCGATGACTTCTTTCGCCGAACCGCGCTGCTTCCGGCAGACGGAGATCCAACGGAATATGCCGCCGCCTTTGAGGCGGTATACCCACAACCTCGCCACCGCCGACAATATATTGACGATGCGATCACCAAAGGTACGCCATGCTTCGGGCACAAAGTGCTCGCCAGCCTGATGGCGGCGGGAAAGGTCGATTGCATCTTCACGACAAATTTCGATTCTCTTGTAGAAGACGCGGCAACTACCACGAACGCAATCCTGCCGGCGGCCGAGCAAAGACGAACCACTGTGGCGGCTATAGACTCCGCCGACCGGGCCATGCGTTGCCTCGACGAATCCGACTGGCCGCTGGTCGCGAAACTGCATGGGGACTATCGGGAGATCTCGATCAAGAATACCGGGTCGGAACTGAAACAGCAGGACGCCCGTATGCGTCACGTATTGGTCGAGGCTGGTAAGAGATTTGGCATGCTGTTCGTTGGCTACAGTGGCCGCGATGCTTCGATATTGGAGGCCTTGAACGATGTCCTCGCTTCGCCCAACCCGTTCCCGAACGGGCTTTATTGGGTCGCATCATCAGCGGGCCGCTTGCTCCCAGCGGTCACTGAATTCCTGTATCGCGCGCAAACCGCCGGAGTAGACGTGTCGGTGATTGAATGCACGACGTTTGACGAGCTGGTCGCGGAGATCGTCAAGACAACCGATCTGCCGCAGGCTCTGCTCGATCACGCCATGGGCGGGCGACCTATGCCGCGGCTTGTGCCAGTTCAAATTCCGAATGCTAAAGCCCGGGCATTTCCAGTGCTGCGTTATTCGGCAATACTGCTGCAATCAATGCCGACCGCGGCGAGGCGTATCAGGCTGAACCAGTCTGCGACGTCAGCAGAGGTGCGCGGAATCTTCAAGGCGAGTAGATGCCAAGCGACGGCGGCCGCGTTGGGGCGAGAACTTGCCGTGTTCGGGCGGGATCAAGAGATTCTGGAAGCTTTGGCCCCGCTCGGTCCCTCGCTCGCCGGAACAATCGACCTCAATCCGGTCGCCGATAGCTGGGCCTTGGGTCTGCTCTACGATACGCTCGTGCGATCTCTCGCCCGGCAGCGCCCGCTCATCCCGCGCTACAGGCGGTCGGGCCATTCACTCGTCGTCGCGGCACCGCGTGACGGCGATGATCTGCAGCGCACGCAGCGCCAGCAACAAGCCCTATCCCGTCTGCGCGAAGCGTACGGGACTAATTTATTCGGCACCGTACCCAAGCTTGGCTTCCCCTTTCAGGAAGGTGTTCATCTCAAGTTGGAACAGTTGGACGGCAAGTGGTGGTGCGGCTTCGAGCCCTACACGTTCGTCCAGCTACCTCGTTGGGGCACTCTTCAACCGGAGGGTGCTGAGGGCCTCTCCACCGACCAAACCCCGGCTGTAATGGATATGCAGGCCGAACGCCGGGGTGATCCCGCCGGCGACTGGCGCCGCGAACGCTGGGCTCCGCGCTTTAACAAGAGCTGGGCAAGCATTATTGGAGCTTGGGCCCAACTTCTTACCGAAACTGGAGGGACGACGCGAAGCGCCTACGGGCTCGAACCCGGCATGGGCATTGACGCCGTATTCAAACTGTCACCTGTCACAGGGTACAGCCGCCCGTCGCACCATCATACCTACTTCGACAGGAGCAAATGATGGCAACCTCAGCCCTTACCGAACTGCCGCCATTCACGCTCTTGGACGAGCCCAATCTGTCATTTTCACCATCTGACCCCACTCAGGTCGATGTCCATCCACTGCGCGGACTATTGAATTTCGGGCCTTATTCGATGGGCTCGTTCAGCGGGTACACATCACAGGTGCGCATTGCCACAGTTGGCCCGGGGAGCGCCTTTCGTCGCCGCGGTGACCTGATGCGATTGCTGCGCGATGTACATCGGGCCACCGACCGGACAGAGTATGTGCCGGAATATCCAGGCTTCGAGCGCCTGTTCCGCGTGGCACTTGAAGCCGCGCCCGCCAGTGCGCACATCAAGTGGCCTGAACGCCTCGACCAACTGCCAGGCGATGGCGACATACAGCACCGCCTCTATCTTGCCATGGATGCTGCGCTCCGTCGTCTCGAGGCCGTTCGCAATGAGTTCGACGTCGTCCTTGTCCACTTCCCTGACAATTGGGATGCGGCAACACGCGGAAAATTCTTCGACGCGCACGACGTGCTGAAGGCACTGGGTGCCAATTACAATATCCCAACTCAGGTCCTGAATGATCGCACCTTCACTTTCAGCTACAAGGCCTCGCTTGCTTGGCGTCTTTCGACTGCACTGTATGTGAAGGCCGCCGGCACGCCTTGGAAGCTGGCTCCACTGAAAGGCGTGCCAGTCGATACCGCGTACATTGGACTGGCCTACGCCCTGCGCGGCGACCAGAAGGACGCACACTATGTGACATGCTGTTCGCAGGTCTTCGACATGGACGGCGGGGGCATGCAGTTCGTAGCGTTCGAGGCCCAGGACCCAGTGGCCGACGTTGCCGAGGCCCGTAGAAACCCCTTTCTAAGCCGCGAGGACATGCGGGCTGTCCTCGCCCGTAGCCTTGAACTCTATCAGAGGCGCAATGGCGGCAACTTGCCAAAGCGTATGGTCATTCACAAAACGACGGCCTTCAAGGAGGCCGAAATCGAGGGCGCGTTCGACGCGCTCGCCGGCGTAGCGGAAATAGAGTGTGTCGAGGTGAGTTCGGCCTCGTGTTGGCGAGGCGTCTGGCTCGTTGAATCGGGCAGGGAGAAACCGCCGTCGAAGCCGTCAGGATTTCCCGTGCCTCGCGGAACAATGGTGGTCCGTACAGGCAATTCCGCCCTGGTTTGGGTAGCGGGCAATGCCCCCCAGGTCTCGACAAAAAGCGACTATTATCAGGGTAAGAAAAGCATTCCGCGCCCCCTGCAGTTGATCCGCCATGCGGGGCGCGGACCACTTGAGGTGACAGCCCATGAGGCATTGGCGCTCACGAAGATGGACTGGAACAATGACGCGCTCTACGACCCGGTTCCGGTCAGCATTCGCTATTCGCAGAAATTGGCCGGCACGATAGCGAATGTCCCGGACCTGCCGCGAAATGTCTATCCGTATCGCCTTTTTATGTGACTAAGGCGCGATCGGTGTTTTCAAAAAGACCGGGGTTCAAGCAACGTTGAGTGATTTCAAAGGCTTCATGGCGAGTGATGCAGATAAGTACGCGCGATACGAGGCGCGTCGGCGCAAACGCGTTCATATCTACATGGACGGCATCGAACCGCAGTCGAAGAAAATGTCCGTTCCGGATCGAACGGCGTTCCAAGGAGAAGTGGCCGCACAGCTCAAAGCGATCAAACGCAGCACGTTTCGTGGAGACGTCGCGCTGCGACTCGACCTCGCCACGGCCAGTAAGACGCCGCCCCACGCCCACACCATCGCCAAGAACCTCCTCGATTTGCTTGGCAACCGGATGACAGGTGTCGACTGGCCGAGGAAGAGCCTGCTTTACGCCGACGACCGCCAGATCCAGGCTTTGTCGGTGATGTGCCGGCATGGCGAAGACAAACCCTCCATGCGCATCGAAGGCCGACCATTCCCGGCGATGCTCGACGATCTGGAACTCGCCACCGACGCGATAAGCGTCACGGGAACGATGCAGCCCTATTACGAGCGCGACCGTGAGGGCGAGTGGGTGGAAACGTTTCGTGAGCTCATCCTAGACGAGGAGAATCAGCGTCGGTCACTCGGCGACGACATGTACGAGGCTTACAAAAAAATGGTCCGCTGGAGCGCGCAGCGCGCGTTGCTCGGACGCAGCAGCGTGAACATCCCCGTGCTCGGATGGATGTACGGTCTGCCGCGAGGCATCCCAACCGGGTTCGACAGCTCCAAGTGGGCAGATCTGTTGGGCAAGTCAAAGCTGCGCCTCCAAGTCGGCGAACTGCCGATCGCCGCCGGCGGCTCGTACGCCTTCAGACAGAAGATCACGAACGAGATCTCTGCATTCAAGCAGCGTTGGGACTGGATTATCGATCCATTGGTGGTCGCGGTGGCACTCGAAGTCGTCGTGCGCCCCAGTGCCAAGACGCCGCCGGACGTGCTCCATGACCTAGACAATATCGTCCGCGATTATCTGATCCCGAGGATCGTGCCCGCCTTCGGCACGGTGTCTGACCACCGCTGGACCATCGACTTCGCGGAGCTGCGCACACGCGATCCAAAGCTCGCCGAAGCTTGGGGCCCGAATCCGATGCCGCCGGCCGGAACAAGGAACGGCGTGACAAGGTACGAAGTCTGGCGGTTGCCCGCCGTCGAGGATGAGCAGGGCTTCGTCAGCGTCGCCCTGGTCGCGGATATGGACGCCACGGGTGACATCATGGAGCAGGTCGATGAACGCATCGAAGAATGGCGCGATTCGCTTGGCGACGAGAAGCGTCATACTCGGCGCCGCCGTCTGTAGAATGCTGCACGCTGCCTGAACGGTCGCTTCGGTGAAGCCGTAGCTTAGCGCTGAGGTGGTTAGCCAAGGTCCGGAATGGGCCGGTTGGGCCGATGGGATGTGGCCGGGGACATGTGCCTTGGTGCTTCCATCACTTAGTTGATACCCCCGCCTCGTGCAGGCTTGGTTCAATGGACGACCGGGAGCCTCTGCAAGGTTTCAGCCCGGTCTAGCATACGGTTGACGGTTCTTAGGTTCGGGTGGAGGCCCAGGGCGAAAGCTGCCTCTATCGCGGCCACTATCGCCTCTATCGCGGGCGGCTCTAGCGCTAGTCTTTCACCCATGCGGGTTGCGAACTGTACAAGATCTGAAAGGCCCGGCGCCTCAATCTTCAGAATTTCGACGCGGCTGAGAAAGGGCTCTGGCAATGAGGAGATGTCGTTCGCCGTGAGCACCCAGCTGATCCAGGACATATCGAAGCGTACCTGGTAGTAGGGGCATTCCCAGTCCTTGGCGGTGGCGCGCTCGAGGAGAGGCAGCAAACCTTCGGTAATGCTATATCTTATTCCACGCGAGGACGTCGTGACGCCGGCCTTTTCGATCTCGTCCACGACGACAAGCGGGTTACCGACGAGATGCTGCAAAACGGTCTGTAACGGCTTTCCGGGAAAGGCTGACGCCCAGCCGCGCTGCGATCCGATTACGCCGAATGAGGCCTGCTCTCCACTGGCTTCGACCTTCCGCAAAGGAACACCCAACATTTCACTTAATTGTCGCACCCACACGCTCTTGCCGATGCCTGGTGGTCCGTGAAGCAACAATGGTGGTAGCCGAAATCCTTCCTCGCCTCGCTGAGCCGATCGCCGCATGGCGTACCACAGGTGGGTGGTGGCGGCTCGCATCCAGGGCATCGCGGAGTGGAGACGCGAGGCGATCTCGTCCGCCTGCGCTTCCGTTTGGATCGGGACGAGGCTCACCCCGTCGCGCAGGCGCTTCAGAGCCTCCTTGCTGTCCCGGTCCAAATGCCCAAGACCAGACACAGTCTCCCGCGCCTTCTGGATTTTTTCAGCCCGGCGATGAATACGTTCACGGTCAGCAGGACTTAGGCGGATGCGAGGCGATTTGTCTTCGTCCCATCCAAAGCCCTCATCTTCGTCTGTATTTTCAGGAGGCTCTGAAGCTGCACGCAACTTTTGCAGGTGATTGATCAGCCTGTGTTCGATCGCGTGCCTCGTCTGATTGTCGTCGAAGAAGCGAGCGTAGATGAAGGAAATCTTGGTCATTGGGGGTCCGTAGAAGTATTGCCGGGGCCCATTCGCTGCCGTGGGAGCGCTGCGCGAAGCGAGCGCCGCACCCTCGGGCGGTGCCTCAGGCGCTGCGTGGATGGAGATATTTGGGGGTAGCGACCTGGCGCCAATCGATGCCCTCGAACAGGGCCTCGAACTGCGCCTTAGTCAGCGTCACGTTGCCCTCGGAAAGGCTGGGCCAGCAGAAGCCCTTACCTTCGATGCGCTTGTAGATCAGTACGAGGCCGGTCCCGTCCCACATCAGCACCTTGATCTTGTCGCGCCCCTTTGAGCGGAAGACGAAGAAGGCGCCAGAAAACGGATCCAGATCGAAGTTCTGAGCGACGTAGTTCGCCAGCCCATCCATGCCTTTCCGGAAGTCGACAGGCTTCGTGGCCAGGTAGATCCTGTATTTGCTGGATGGATCGATCACGAGACCACCCCCGCGACACGGATCAGCTTGAGCAGATCGGGCTCGGCAATGCCAACCGGGAATTCGAGGCAGAGCTTGCCGACGCGAAGTCGCCCCATGTGGCTCTCGCCGGTCGCCTGCGGCGGTCGCGCTTTCGGAGCGTCCGACACATTGATTTCAGCGAAAGCAGGCTCCGCCACGAAGATGCGATCCCCCCGCGATCGGCGCGCGGCAACCCCCCATTTCCGGACCAGGCATTCGTGCGCGCCGAGTTCGGCTGCTATGTCGCCGGGCGCATCTCCGTCTTCCTCCATACGCCGCACCGCCTCTCGTTTGAGGTCATTTGGCCAGACGTTCTTTCCGGCCGGGTTCGTCGTAATGGTGAACCCCCACACCTCGCGGTCTGCCATATCTGCCTCCTGTGTTTGTGTGGAACACAGGTATCACGGCCGCCGAGGGCTTGATCAGGGGCGAAAAGGGGGGCCAGATGTATCGCTTACAAGCAAACGGATGCAAACCACAGAGCAAGGGGTAGAGGCCGAGCGTAGCGACCGTCAAGGAAAACGTAGCAGAGTCAATAAGATAGGGTAGATAAGCGCATCCGGGCGCACCCTGTGTGAAAGGGCCGGGACCGTCTCATAACCTGAAGGTCATAGGTTCAAATCCTATCCCCGC
>CAJYAD010000054.1 GCA_913064775.1 uncultured Albidovulum sp.
CCAGTCAACCGCCAGCTATCTGGTAAGCGCGGCTGACTGGCCGCCGCCTCGTCGCACGCGTCGAGCCCACGCCAAAGTGGCCTGATTTTGTGCCGCCGCGTGGCCCAATTTTGCTCCGCCGTTGACAGTTCTCTACCTGCGCGGCGTCTCGACGGGTGATTTCCAGGAGGGGCACTGTCAGAGCAAAGTTGAGTTGAGGCGGGGCAGGGGGCCGAGGTAGCGTCTGGCCATGTCCCAGCGTTCCCCTTTCCGGTACTTCAAGACGTCGCCCGAAATCATCCGCCTGGCGGTGATGATGTACATCCGGTTCCCGCTTTCGCTCCGCAACGTCGAGGATCTGCTGCACGAGCGGGGCATCGACATCAGCCACGAGACGGTGCGGTTCTGGTGGAACCGGTTCGGGCCGATGTTTGCCGCGGAAATCCGGAAGCGGCGTGGCGAGGGAATGCGGTCCAGTCGCTGGCGGTGGCATTTGGACGAGGTCTTTGTGAAAATCAACGGCGAACGGCACTATCTCTGGCGAGCCGTTGATCACGACGGCGAAGTGCTGGAAAGCTTCGTGACGAAGGCGCGTGACAAGAAGGCGGCACTGAAATTCTTGAGAAAATCTCTAAAGCGGCACGGCTCAGCCGATGAATTCGTCACCGACCGTCTGCGCTCCTATGGCGCCGCCCTGGGTGCGCTTGGCGTCCGTGATCGCCAGCAAACCGGCCGGTGGATGAACAACCGCGCGGAGAATTCCCACCAGCCATTCCGAAGACGGGAACGGGCGATGCTTCGCTTCCGGCGCATGCGAACATTGCAGAAGTTCGCCGCCGTCCATGCCTCGGTCCATAACCACTTTAACCAGGAGCGCGCCCTCTACAGCCGACAGAACTTCAAGCTGAACCGTGCCGCCGCTCTCGCCGAGTGGCGCGGCATTTGTGCCGAATAAGGGACAGCGTCACTGCCCCTGCTGAGACGAGTTTGCATTGGTCTGACACCACCATCGGCGAACATCGGCGAATTCACCAGAGCCAGCGCGCCCTTGATCGAGGTCAGCGGCGTGCGAAGTTCGTGGGTGACCGTCCTGACGAATTGTGTCTTCGCCTGGCTCGCTTCGCGTGCCTGGTCGGCAGCGAGCCGGAGCGAGGCTGCCGCGCGCTGCCGCGCTGTGATGTCGACCAGCTTTAGCAGCCAGCCAAGCGACGCCCGGGTTGGTGCCATGGAATTGATAATGGGCTGCAGACGAGGATTGAAGACGCGATCACCGCGAAGGATCGGCGCGACGGCGTTGGCACCTCCTGGATCGCGCAGGTGGGCAAAGATCGGGTCGATCTCCGGCATTCCTCTTGATCAGCCCGATCTGACTGGTCCAACTGGATTGTGAGCGCAGGGCCGGTCCTTTTTTCTCGCACTAGGAGTGCAGCGCTAAAGTGAAATCCTCGTCACCCGAAAAACACTCCAGACCTCGGAGATCCCATCGAGGATGCAATCGCCCGCTTTCGAGAAGCTGATCGCCGAGCCCGCGACCAGATCTTTCACCGTGCGCGAGGCGACCACGTCGTTCGGCTGCGACTGGCGGGCGATCTTGCGGGCGATATCGAGTGCGACGCCGCCGACCTCACCATCGATGACCCTCAACTCGCCGGTATGAACCGCAAGCCGGACGGATCGTCCGCCATCCTCCTGGTCGGCGGCGATCGCCAGCGCGCATTCGAGCGCCCGGGCGGGGCCGTCGAAGATCGCGACCAGCGTGCTTTCACTCCATTCGACCTCCCGGCCGCGGAAGCCCGCCAGGATCCGGCGGGTCGCGGCCAGCCGCCGGTCATCCGCCGCCGTGCAGAACTCGGCCACAAGAAGCGTCGCAAGCGAGTGTTCCACCCGCGTGGAGCGCGGCAGACCGCTGAGGAAGTCCCGCATGTCCTCAAGGATGGTGTCGACGTTTTGGCCGAAGAACGGCAGATGGTCGACGCCCGGATATTCGATGAGCCGCGCGCCGGGGATGTTGCCCGCAAGCGCCCGGCCGCCGCTGACATTGATCAGTACGTCACCGGTGCGGTGTTGCACCAGCGTCGGGGTTTGGATGGCGGAGAGGATTCCGGTGACGTCGATCTGGCTGTTCATCCGCATCAGTGCGATGGCGGCACCTGGGGTGGCACCGAACCGCTCGAACTTGCCCCACCACTGCAGCAGCCGCGGATCGACCGCGGCGGTTGGGGCGAACTGATGCAGACTGCGGCCGGTGCCCCAGTCGCCCTCGATGTAGGCGAAGAGGCCCTCAAGCGATTCCTCAGTCGGGAACCACGAGGTAAACTGCGCGAAGCCGCCGTAGAGGATCAGCCCGCGGCTGCGTTCGGGATGGGTTGCGGCGAAGACCGCCGCCAGCGGGCCGCCTTCCGAGACACCCAGGATCACCGCATCGTCAAAGCCCGACGCGTCCATCACCGCGCGCACGTCGTCCATGCGCTGGTCGAGCCCGGGCAGTTCCTGCACCTGATCGGAAAGCCCGGTGCCGCGCTTGTCGAACATCGCGACACGCGCCATTTCCCCCAGCCGGGTCAGCCAGCGATTGAGCGGCGCGCAATCCCAGTAATTGTCGATTTGCGAGACGAAGCCGGGGGTCAGGACCAGATTGACCGGCCCGGTGCCGAAAAGCTGATAGGCGACATGGATATCGCCGCTTTTCGCGTAATGCGTCTTCGGCGTCGGATAGGTCGAGGGGCCATCGATTGGCACCGTTGCCGCATTGCCCTGGATCCCGTCCTCGACCTGCACGTCCTGGACGAAGCGAAAACCGCGCCCATGGATCGTGCGCACCAGCCTCTGCGCGGTGCCGTCGTCGCCGATCAGCTGTCGGGCGGCCTTGACCCGGCTGCTCAGGGTCGCGTCTGAGACGAACCTGCCCTTCCAGACATCCGCGAAAAGCTCGTCGCGGGTCACGATCCGGTGGCGATTCTTCAGCAGGTAGATCAGGAGATCGAGGACCTGCGGCTCCACCTTAAGCCGGGCGCCTCCGCGACGGGCCTCGAACGTATCCGCGTTGATCGCGTAGTCATCGAAATGAAAGATCATCGCTGCGTCCCGCGTCTGGCTCTGCAATTGCAACCGAAACGATACGGAGGCGCTACCACCTTGCCCCTCCCAACAAAATCCTAAGGCAATCCGCCCGAACCGTTCACACATTTTTTCTAAAAACCTCTAGGGTGTGTTTCGGCGTGCAATTTTGACCCATTGGCGGGGTGATAGGCGTCCATGTGTGGATCGTATATGGACCCCGCCTGATTGCAACGCCTGATCTGGTCTGGTTCGGAATTCGCAATTGCGGACGTATATCCGGCTTCTTCGAGCGGCCCGATCCCTCGTCGCCGCGAGCCCCGATGGATTTCCGCGAGCTTTCTCCTCAATGCCCCCGAGGCCTCGGCAGACGCCGTGCCGGTCCACACATCAGGTTCAGAAAGCGATGGGACCCGTTCGCCGGTCTATCGACGTTTTCCCGGTGCCGGTCCCCACCCGCGCGGCTGGAAAGTCATGTCAAATGTTGCTCGGCTTCATGTGATTTCGCCGATTCTCCATACTCTCTGCAGCTCGTCTCCAAGCTAGGCGTGTCTGGAAATCTTATCAGTTGGAATGGCCGCTGCTATGTGCCTCGGTTTGCCGAGCGCACACAGGAGCCTGCCAGCAATTCGATCAGGCGCCGGGGACGTCAACCAACCTTCATGTCACCTAAATCTCGGAAATCGTCACTCCGCGTCAGGGCTTCTCGCGCGCCGGTCGGGGATGCAGCTGCCCGGGGGACAGGGGGCGGGCGACGCCGTGGCGCAGGGTCATCCTTCTGTCGGAGCGGGATATGAACCACGCATTTTCTCTGAAATGGAATCCTAGCCGCGCGGCGCTCGTCCCGGTTCCTGAGGCACTGACCTGCAAGCGGTGCGGCGGGCGCAGGTTGCAGCGGCGGGTTCGGCGCCTACTCCGGAGCGGCAATCTGGCCCGGGCGGCGGCGCTGGCCGGGGGCCTCGTACTGTGTCCGGTACTGGTGCGTGCGCTTCCCGCATGTGGACGGGTTGCGGCGGGGTCGGCAGAGATCACCCGCGACGGCGCACAGATGACAATCACCCAGTCGACGGACACGGCGATCTTGAACTGGCAAAGCTTCGGCATTGGCGCGGGAGAGACCGTCACCTTCCACCAGCCACATACCCGGAGCCTGGTGCTGAACCGGGTCCTCGGTCGCGATGCGAGTGCGATCTACGGGCATCTCGAGGCCAATGGCCAGGTGTTCCTGGTCAACCCAAACGGCGTCTATTTCGCGCCCGGCGCCGAAGTCGACGTCGGCGGGATCGTGGCCTCGACCCTCGGGATCGGCGATTCCGATTTCCTAGGCGGGAAATACCGGTTCAGCGGCGATACGGGCACCGGGGTGCGCAATGCCGGAACGATCACCGCTCGGCCCGGCGGATACGTCGCCTTCCTCGGCTCTGATGTCTCGAATGCCGGCACGATCCGCGTCCCGGGCGGTACGGTCGCCCTCGGAGCCGGCGCGCAGGTCGATCTGACGCTGGCCGGTAACAGCCTTCTGAGCTTCGGCGTGAGCTCCGCGGCGCTGAAGGCCGAGGCCCGGAACGGCGGCCTGATTCAGGCCGAAGGCGGCACTGTCCTTTTGACCGCCGAGGCCCGCAATGCGCTGCTTGACACCGTGGTGAACAACACTGGTGTCATCCGGGCGCAGACGGCGGCTAAGCGGGGCGGTGTGATCCAATTGCTCGGCGAAGGCGGCGGCACCGTAGCGGTGGCGGGGACGCTCGATGCCTCCGCGCCGAACAGCGGCGACGGCGGCCGGATCGAAACGAGCGGCGCCCGGGTCGCCGTTGCGAGGTCCGTCGACATCACCACCAAGGCGGCACAGGGCAAGGATGGCAGTTGGCTGATCGACCCGACGGATTTCACCATCGCGCCCTCGGGCGGCGACATCAGCGGCGCGGCGCTCTCGGCCGCCTTGGCGCACGGTGACGTAACCATCCAGACCGTCGCTGCCGGCACGACCTGCGCCGGTGCCAGCTGCGGCGCGGGCAAGAGCGGAAGCGGTGATGTCAGTGTGGACGACACGGTGAGCTGGGACAAGAACACCCTCACGCTAAGCGCCTATCGCGACATCACCATCAACTCCGAGATGAAGGGCTCCGGCACCGCCGGGCTGGCGCTCGACTATGGCCAGGGCACGCCCGATGGCACGATTGGCGGGGTCGCGGCGGATTACACCGTCAACGCTCCGGTGGACCTCGCCGCGACGGGCAGCTTCACCACCAAGCTGGGAAGCGGCGGCGCGCCGGTGCGCTATACGATCATCGACAGCCTGGGCAGCGCGGCGGATGCAACGAACGCGCCCGCGATCATGACGCTTCAGGGGATCGCGAACACCGCGAACCTGGGCGGCAACTACGTGCTTGGCGCGAATATCGATGCATCGGCGACCAGTGGCTGGAACGCCAGCGCTGGCAGCAGCCCCACCTATGCGGGCTTCGCGCCGATTGGATACTTCGACTATCAATGGCATGACTTCACCGGAATATTTGCGGGACTTGGCCATACCGTCTCGGGTCTGACGATCAATCGTAGCGGCACCGACTACGTCGGGCTTTTCGGCGTGGCAGATGCCACGATCCGCGACGTCGGCCTGCTAGGTGGTAGCATCACGGGCCAAAAATATGTCGGCGATCTCGCCGGGTTCAACGAAAACGGCGAGATCGAGAACGCCTACGCGACGGGCAACGTCGTTGGGCTGAGTTCTGACGTCGGCGGGCTCGTCGGGCGTCAGGACCAACCGAACGGCGGTTCTGCGGTGATCCGCAACTCCTACGCAAGCGGAAACGTCAAGGCGTGGTCAGGTGTCGGCGGCCTTCTGGGATCAAATAGAACCGGCACGGTGATGGATGCCCATGCAACCGGAACGGTCACGGGGTCGAATGTGGTCGGGGGGCTGATCGGAGACGATGCCGGCGGCTCGATCAGCAAATCCTACGCAAGCGGCGCTGTCACTGGCGGCTCCAACCTCGGAGGGCTTATCGGCGATGCACATCTTTTTGCGGCGATCTCGGATAGCTATGCGACCGGCAGCGTGTCGAGCGATCCTAAGCGCGGCAACCAACTCGCGGTCGGCGGCTTCGTCGGCGATCTCCAGGATAGCTCGATCGATCGCTCCTACGCGAGCGGAAACGTCAAAGGCGGTGCGGGAACCGGAGGGTTGATCGGCGTCGTCACCCCCGATGGCGGATATGCCGGCAGCTCGGTTAGCAATGTCTATGCCTCCGGCTCCGTCATGGGCGTTGGCGCGGAGGTGGGCGGGCTGATCGGGCAGGATGGCGGGGCAGACGTAAAGAACGCTGCGGCGACAGGTGCCGTGGCGGGCCAAGACCAGGTGGGTGGCCTGATCGGCAGCCTGGGCGCATCCCCCATCACGCTCAGCAATGCCTATGCGACCGGTTCCGTTACCGCGACGGGAGGATCCGAAGACTCGGCAGGCGGGCTCGTTGGCAGCAATGGCGGGTCGATCAGCAATGTCTACGCAACCGGCGAGGTCACGACCAATGGCGATCCCTCCTATGTGGGCGGTCTTGTCGGGATGAACTCTGGCTCGATCCAAAATGCCTATTGGGACTCCGCAACCGCGAGCCTTGGCCTTGGTCCCGCCGGGAATTTCGGGAGCACCTCGCAATTCACCGGCCTCACCGTCGCGCAGATGCATGACGTGGCGAACTTCGGCGGCTTCATTTTCACCACCACGCCAGGTGCATCCGGCTGGGTCACTGTTGATACCGACGGCACACTGAACAACGCCTCCGGCGCGGCGGGCGGCACGCTGCCGATGCTGGCCGCGGAATACGCGACGACGGTGACCAACGCCCATCAGCTGCAGTTGATGGCGATGGCGCCGGGCGCGGGCTACACCCTCGGCGCGGCGGTCGATGCCGGCGCGACGGGGCGCGCCACGGGCGCGCGCGACATCTGGCTGGGCGGAAGCTTCGTCCCCGTCGGCAGCAGCGCCACCCCGTTCACCGGCAGCTTCGAGGGGAACGGATACGGGATCAAAGGGCTGACCATCGCTCTGCCCAAGCAGGACGATGTCGGCCTTTTCGGCGTGCTCGGCGCCAGCGCCAGAGTCCGCAATGCGCATCTGACCGATGTGTTGGTGGTCGGCGGCGCGGACACCGGGGCGCTTGCCGGCAGGAACGCCGGCGGCACGGTCGACTTCGCTTATGAGGTCGGCTCGGTCACCGGCACCACCAATGTGGGCGGGCTGATCGGGGAGAATGGCAGCACGATCAGCAATGCCTATGCGGCGGGGGGGACGAAAGGCACCGAGGCGGTCGGTGGCCTCGTCGGGACGAACGCGGGCGGCACGATCGGCGACGCCTATGCGATCGACACGGTGAGCGCCCCCGCCGGGGCCGGCGCGCTGGTGGGCGTGAACGGCGGCGGGGCAATCTCCGGCAGCTTCTACGACACCACCGTGAACAGCGGCCTGAGCGGGGCTGCCGACTTGGCGGACAGCGCCGGCACGGTGTTCGGCATGGCGACGGCGGAGATGCAGAACCAGGCCAATTTCACCGGCGCGACGGCGGCGAATGGCGGAAAGGGCCCGAGCTGGGATTTCGCCTCTGTCTGGGCCATGCTTTCGGGCTATCCGCTGCTCCAGACCGTGCCCGCCAGCTATGCGCCGGCCGCGCAGGTCTCCAATGGCGGCGGCGGCAACGGCGGTTCCGGAGGCAGCGGAGCTAAGTCCGGAGGGAGCAACGGGAGCGGTGGCACCGCCAGCGAAGGCAATGCCGGCAGCGGCGGCGCACCGCAAAGTTCCGAGGCACTCTTGCAGGCGCTCGCGGCGCAGCAACAGAGCATAGAGGGCTATCGTCCGCCCCCACCGCCGCCGATTGGCGGTGCTGCGGATATCTCGTCCGGCGGCGTGAACGGTCCCGGCGCGGGGGGCGGAGCGCCGGCCCTCTCTCTGGACGACGTGTTTCAGGTCGGTCCGCTGCGCTACGCGCCAGGCAATGTCCATCATGGGTCCTACGGGCCGACGGTGGAGCATTACCGGCCCGCGAACGGCCAGCTCGCTCATCCCGGCGCTCCGAACCCGGTGCAGCAGGCCTTCGGCGTCGTCGGCCATGCGCTTCAGCAGTTCGGGGCGGGGTTCCTGAACATGGTCGGGAACACGGTGCCGGTCGTGGTGGGTAGCCAGCTGATGACCACGGGGACGTTGAAGCAGGTGATCGGCGCCCTCGATGTCCAGGCGCGAGGATCGCTGCAGGACATCACGCGGGCGGTTGCGGCGGCGGGGGGCGGAAGCCTCTCGATGCAGGACATCGCAACGCTCTACCGCAAGGGCGGGTTGCGCGTTCCCGATACCGTCGGCAGGGTGATCGCGGCGAACAAGGGCAGGGGCGGTGGACTTTCGGCGCAGGTCGTCTCGAACCTCATGGGCCTCAGCGGCCAGAGGCTGACAGCGCTAGACCTGTCCCATGTGATCGCTTCGGGCGGCGGCAACCTGACCCTGAACGATGCGGCCGGTGTGATCGCTTCGGGCGGCGGCAACCTCGCACTGTCCGCCACGGTGGCGACCTATGTGATAGCCTCCGGCGGCGGCAACGTGATCGCGTCGGGTGGAGGAAATGTCATCGCGCCGGGCGGCGGCAATGTGATCGCCTCGGGCGGTGGCAACCTGGTGACGCTCGGGGATATGGCGCAGGTCATCGCCTCCGGCGGCGGCAACCTCAGTCCGCTCCAGATGGCTATGTTGATGTCGGACGTGAAGACCGGGCTGATCGCGACGCACGGCGGTAATGTGATCGCCTCCGGAGGCGGGAATCTTGCCCAGGTCGGAGCCTATGTGATCGCTTCGGGGGGCGGCAAAGTGATCGCGTCTGGTGGCGGCAACCTGATCGCGACCGGTGGTGGCAACCTTTCCGCCAGGCAGCAGATCCGGCAGATGGCGGCGCAATTCTTCAGCGGGAGTGGCGCTGGGGTTATCGCCTCGGGTGGCGGCAACGTGATCGCCTCGGGTGGCGGCAACGTGATCGCCTCGGGCGGCGGCAATGTGATCGCGTCGGGCGGCGGGAATTGAGGCGCGCCGCTCCGGCGCGCGGGACCTTCGCGCAGAACCGTCATCGCGTATACGGCAACTGGATCAAGCGGATCGGGAGATTGGGGATGAGCGAGCGGCGGATCGTGGCATGGGGTCGGTGCGGCGGGAGCAGGCTGTCACAGGGGGCAGGGGGCCTTTTCTTCGCTATGCTTCTTGCATCGCCTGTGCTGGCGCAGACGCCGCCTTCGCCGGGGGCGGTACTGCAGCCGGCCCAGGTGCCGCAGCCCGCGCCCGAGGCGCCTGCGGCCCGCGTCATTGCGCTGCCCGCGCCCGCGGCGCGGACGAAGGGCGGCACACGGCTGCTGATCCCGGTGCGCCGGTTCCGCATCAAGGGCAATCACTGGCTGCCGACGTCGCGCGTTGAGGCCCTTGTCGCCCCGGCCGCGGGCCGCACGCTTACGCTCGGCCAGATCGACGCCGTCGTCGGCCGGATCACCGATGCCTATCGCGCCGCGGGCTATCCGGTCGCCTATGCCTATCTGCCCGCCCAGACGATCCGCGACGGGGTACTCGAGATCCGGGTGGTCGAACCCCGTTACGATCGTATCATCCTCGCCGGCCCCTCGCGCCTCGACGATGCCCAGACCCTGGCTACTGTCGGGGTGAAAGCGGGCGATCCGGTGGCGGAGAGGCCGCTCGCGCGCGGGCTTTTGCTTCTCCAGCAGACGCCGGGGCTTACCGTGAAGGGGGTCCTAGTGCCGGGGGCGCAGCCGGGGACCAGCTCGCTGAAGCTCGAACGCAAGGATCAACGCATCCTGAGCGCCTCCGTCTCGGTCGACAATCACGGCAACAGCTACACCGGCCGCGGCCTGGCAAGCGCCACTTTGACCGCCCGCGGCCCGTTCCGCCGGGGCAGCCTGTTCTCGGCCAACGCGCTCACCTCGCAAAGCGGGGGGCTGGTTGCAGGCGGCGTCATGTTGGTGTCTCCAGATCTGCACAACGGGCTGCGTGCCGGGGCCTATGCGTCCGCGTCGCGCTACCACCTGGGCGGCGCCTTTGCGGCGCTAGAACAGACGGGGCGGTCCGCTCAGGCCGGGGTCGATGTGGCCTATCCTCTGGTGCTGCAGCCCGGACGGCAGGCGGAGCTGCGCCTCGACCTCCTGAAAACCTGGCTTTCGCAGGATACGCGGGCGACGGGTGCCGTCTCCGGCCAACATCTCGCGATCGCGCGGCTGTCGTTTGGCGGGGCCCTGCGGGATGCGCGGGGAGGACTGACCTCGGGCCGGATCGCGCTGAGCCTCGGGCGGCTCGCGCTGTCGCCCGCTGCAGACCAGGCAGCGGATGCGGCGGGCCCGCGCGCGGCGGGGTCCTTCGCGCTGCTCCGGGTCAATCTGAGTCGGTCGCAGCGCCTGCCGCACGGCTTCACGTTGAGCGCCTATCTCAGCGCGCAGCTCTCGAGCCGTAATCTGGACAGTTCGCAGCAATTCTTCCTGGGCGGGCCGGACGGAGTGATGAGCACCGACGTCGGCAGCGGCGGTGGCGACGAGGGACTGCTGCTGCGCCTAAAGCTGTCGCATCCGCTGCCGGCCGCGCGCTTGAGTGGGAGGCTCGACGCGGCGCTGATCGCGCAATTCGGGGCAGTGAGGGTGCATCACAGCCTCTATGCCAGGGCGGGCGCGCTGAACGACGTCTCGGCCGGGGCGCTCGGCATCGGAGTTAACTACACGCGCGGCGACGTTACCCTGCAGGCAGCCATAGTGGCCCCGGTCGAGAGCCACGGCCTCTCCGCCAGCGGCCACCTCTGGCTAGCGACCAGCATCGCGCTCTGAAAAAGTGGTGGGCAGACGTGACCGCGACATTAGGGGATGTGATCCGCATCCCAACGTTGGACCGCCCAGAGTCAGAGTTTTCCGGCTTCTGCTCAAGGTGACGGGCTGGTGACGCCGCCCGATTTCATCAGCATGATCGGGACCTTGTTGCCGATCGCGCTGTGTGGCCGTTCCTCGTTGTACTATCGTGACCTTGCGCCGAAGACCGCCCGACGCATGTCGCGGTCGGCTGTTACGTCCGACCTTATGGCCGACCTTAAATACACACCCGAGATTGAGGTCTTATCCGCGGCGGATGCCGCGCGTCGCCGTCATTGGAGCGATGCGGACAAGCAGCGGATCGTCCGAGAGATGTGGATCGGCTCGGAATAGGGACCCCATTCAAACAGCCAGCAACTCTTTGAACCATAATCGATATTCTTGGTAGGGGCGGGGTTCGGCACTGTCAGAGCAAAGTTGGGTTGAGGCTGGGCAGGGGGCCGAGGTAGCGTCTGGCCATGTCCCAGCGTTCCCCTTTCCGGTACTTCAAGACGTCGCCCGAAATCATCCGCCTGGCGGTGATGATGTACATCCGGTTCCCGCTTTCGCTCCGCAACGTCGAGGATCTGCTGCACGAGCGGGGCATCGACATCAGCCACGAGACGGTGCGGTTCTGGTGGAACCGGTTCGGGCCGATGTTTGCCGCGGAAATCCGGAAGCGGCGTGGCGAGGGAATGCGGTCCAGTCGCTGGCGGTGGCATTTGGACGAGGTCTTTGTGAAAATCAACGGCGAACGGCACTATCTCTGGCGAGCCGTTGATCACGACGGCGAAGTGCTGGAAAGCTTCGTGACGAAGGCGCGTGACAAGAAGGCGGCACTGAAATTCTTGAGAAAATCTCTAAAGCGGCACGGCTCAGCCGATGAATTCGTCACCGACCGTCTGCGCTCCTATGGCGCCGCCCTGGGTGCGCTTGGCGTCCGTGATCGCCAGCAAACCGGCCGGTGGATGAACAACCGCGCGGAGAATTCCCACCAGCCATTCCGAAGACGGGAACGGGCGATGCTTCGCTTCCGGCGCATGCGTGTTCAGTCCCGGCATCTGGTGGATCGGGTTGACGATGAATCTGTCCGGCTCTGAAGTCCAGACTTTGCAGACGTATTCGTAAGGCGTGAGGCCGCTGAGTGTCTTGAGCCTGCGGGCGAAGTTGTAAGCTGCCATGAAGTCGGCAAGGTGCGTGCGCAGCTGATCATGGCTGTCGTAGTGGTAGCGCTTCACCGTTGCTTCCTTGATCGTGCGGTTCATCCGCTCGACCTGGCCATTGGTCCAAGGGTGGTTTGGCTTGGTCAGCCGATGCTCGATCCCGTTGGCTTCACAGATCATGTCGAAGCGCATCTGCCGAGAATAGGCGGTGTTGCGGTTGCGGGGCTGCTCGGCAAACTGGATGCCGTTATCGGTCAGGATCGTGTGGATCCGATAGGGAACAGCCTCCAGCAGGTGCTCCAGGAACTCCCACGCTGTCCGCCTGTCGGCCTTTTCGACGAGTTGGGTGACCGCGAACTTGCTGGTGCGGTCGATGGCCACGAAGAGATAGAGCTTGCCCTCGGCCGTCTGCACCTCGGCGATATCCATGTGAAAGAAGCCGATGGGATAGCGCTTGAAGCGCTGCCGTTTCGGCTTGTCGCCTTCGACCTCGGGCAGACGCGAGATGCCGTGCCGCTGAAGGCACCGATGCAGCGCTGACCGGGTCAGATGTGGGATCGTGGGCTGAAGAGCATAGAGACAGTCGTCGAGCGGCAGCAACGTGTGCCGCCGGAAAGCGACGACCATCGCCTCTTCCTCTTCGCTCAGAACGCTGGAGCGCGGCTCTTTCGGCCCCGTCTTGCGATCTTCCACCGTCTCGCGCTTGCGCCACTTAGCCACCGTCTTCGGATTGATCCCGAGCTCACGGCTCAGCGCCGCGGTCGAAGCTTGCGATCGCTGTATTGCTGCTCTGACGGCGTGCGTGGTCGTGGCGCTGCCGTGACGAACCTGTCCCATAGTGCTTCCTTCCATTCCGACGAATGGATCGCACCATCAAACCATGGGATCAAACACCTAGCAAGCGCAGCGAAGGCCACGCCACTCGGCGAGAGCGGCGGCGCGGTTGTCGGTTGAGCAATTGCTGCGCTCCCAGAGAGCGCCGCAACAATCACCCCAATGACAATGACCCGATATCTTCCCCAGACAATTGAACCCTTCACAGACTGCCCACCCTGTCGTGTCCCCACACTCGTTGGTCTTGGTCACGCCGAGGGAAACAAATCCGACCGTTTTTCCCGCTTCACTCAAATTCTCAAGAAGGCAATTTCAAAACCGACGGACCAAGACCGACTCCCACTGTAGGCAGACTGTGGTTCGGCGCGCATGACCTGCCCCCCGCGAGATCCCTCAGTCTGATGTAGAGTCTGCTCAACCGTGAAGGAGCAGACGAATGAGGAAGAGCCGTTTCACCGAGGCGCAGATAATCGGGATGATCAAGGAGCAGGAGGCGGGCATGCCAACAGCCGAGGTATGCCGCAGGCATGGTCTCAGCCCGGCGACGTTCTACAAGCTGAAAGCCAAGTATGGTGGCATGGAGGTCTCCGAGGCCGCGAGGCTGAAGGCGCTGGAAGATGAGAACGCCAAGCTCAAGCGCCTGCTGGCCGACACGATGCTCGACAATGTCGTCCTGAAGGATCTTCTGGGAAAGAACTGACGACGCTGACCAAGCGGCGAGAGGCAGCGCTCAGGGCAATGCGGGATCACGATATCTCGCAGCGCCGGGCCTGCCAGCTTGTCGGTGTCGATCCCAAAACGGTCCGGCGCACACGCCCGCCGGACTGCCCCGAGATCCGCGAGGAGATGAAGGAGATCGCCGGGAAGCGGCGCCGGTTCGGTTATCGCCGGATCGGTATCCTGCTCGAGCGCAAGGGCATGCTCATGAACCACAAGAAGCTCTATCGGCTCTACCGAGAGGAGGGACTGTCGGTGAAGCGACGGCGCGGGCGCAAGCGGGCCCGTGGGTCACGCACGCCGATGCCGGAGGCGGCGCATCCCAATGCCCGCTGGTCGCTCGACTTTCTGGCCGACAGCTTCGGCGCCTCGCGCAAGTTCCGCATCCTGGCGGTGATCGACGATTGCTGCCGGGAGAACCTGTGCCTGACCGCCGACACCAGCCTCTCGGGCGCCCGTGTCGCCCGCGAGCTGGATGCAATGGTGCGGATCTACGGAAAGCCCGCTTGCATCGTCAGCGATAATGGCACCGAGTTCACCAGCCGCGCCATCCTGAAGTGGGCCGACAAGAACGGGGTGCCCTGGCATTACATCGACCCGGGCAAGCCGCAGCAGAACGCCTTCATCGAGTCGTTCAACGGCAGCCTGCGCGACGAGCTTTTGAATGAGGAGATCTTTGACACCCTGGAGGACGCACGGCGCAAGCTGGCGCTATGGCGCTACGATTACAACGCCGTCAGACCGCACTCGTCTCTGGGAAACCAGACGCC
>CAJYAD010000055.1 GCA_913064775.1 uncultured Albidovulum sp.
CGTCCAGGCCTTCAGCGCCTCGCGCTTCTCGACCACGATCGCGGAATGCAGCAGCGCCGCGGCGATCAGCCAGGGCATGAAGCTGGCGTTCTCGGTCGGATCCCAGAACCAGAAGCCACCCCAGCCAAGCTCATAATAGGCCCAGAGCGACCCCAGCGCGATGCCCACGGTCAGGAACATCCAGGCCGCCAGCGTCCAGGGCCGCACCCAGCGTGCCCAGGCGGCATCCACCCTGCCCTCGATCAGCGCGGCGACGGCAAAGCTGAACGACATCGAAAGCCCGACATAGCCGAGATAAAGGAACGGCGGATGGAAGGCGAGGCCCGGGTCCTGCAACAGCGGGTTCATCCCGAAGCCATTCATCGGCGCCGGATCCACCCGCCAGAACGGGTTTGAGGTGAACAGGATGAACAGATAGAACGCCACCCCGATCAGCGCCTGGATCGACAGCACCCGCGCGCGCAGGCTGGGCGGCAGATTGCCCCCGAACCAGGCCGCGCAGGCCCCGAACAGCGACAGGATCAGCACCCACAGCAGCATCGAGCCCTCATGGTTGCCCCAGACTCCGGCCACCTTGTAGAGCATCGGCTTCAGCGTGTTGGAATTGTCGACCACCAGCCGCAGGCTGAAATCGTCGGTGACGAAGGCATAGGTCAGCGCCGCGAAAGAGAAGGCGACCAGCAGGAACTGGGTCGTGGCAGCAGGCTCTGCCACGGCCATCCAACCCGGCCAGCCCTTCTGCGCCCCGATCATCGGCAACACGGTCTGAACGACCGCCACGAAAAGCGCCAGTACCAGCGCGAAATGTCCAAGTTCCACGATCATGACGAGAATCATACGACAGCAATGCGCGCGCGCCTAGGGGTTGCGCGCACCTGTCGCGCGATCGGTGGGGAAAAATTTACCCACGCCCGCCCCGCGGCTCGCACCCTATGCAAACCCGGCGCCGTCCGGTCACACCCCGGCGCCATCGCCGCCCGGAATTGCTGACAATCGCGCCCCCCCCGCGACCACGATCGGCAACGGCACCCCTGCAGACTTCCCCCGACAGCCAAAAGCACCTTCCGCATTCACTCTGGCAGAAATATCCCGGGGGTGCAGGGGGCAGAGCCCCCGCCGCAGCCCTTGCAGCCCGCCCAACCTATTCCGCCGCGACCTTCTTCTTCGACTTCAGCATGTCCTTCAGATAGCGCCCGGTATGGCTGCCCGCGACCTTGGCCACATCCTCGGGCGTGCCGGTCGCGACGATCATGCCGCCACCGTCGCCGCCCTCGGGGCCGATGTCGACGATCCAGTCGGCGGTCTTGATGACATCAAGGTTGTGCTCGATCACCAGCACCGTGTTGCCCTGATCGACAAGTTCATGCAGCACTTCAAGAAGCTTGCGTACATCCTCGAAATGCAGGCCGGTTGTGGGCTCGTCCAGAATATAAAGCGTGCGCCCGGTCGCGCGTTTCGACAGCTCCTTCGACAGCTTCACCCGCTGCGCCTCGCCGCCCGAAAGCGTCGTCGCCTGCTGCCCCACCTTGATATAGCCCAGACCCACCCGCACCAGCGCATCCATCTTCTCGCGGATCGCGGGGACGGCGGTGAAAAAGCCCTGCGCATCTTCAACCGTCATATCAAGAACGTCGGCTATGCTCTTGCCTTTGAACTTTATTTCCAAAGTTTCTCGGTTATAGCGCTTGCCCTTGCAGGTCTCGCATTCGACATAGACATCGGGCAGGAAATGCATCTCGATCTTGATGACGCCGTCGCCCTGACAGGCCTCGCAGCGGCCGCCCTTGACGTTGAAAGAAAACCGTCCCGGCTTGTAGCCGCGCGCCTTGGCCTCGGGCAGGCCCGCGAACCAGTCGCGGATCGGGCCGAACGCCCCGGTATAGGTCGCGGGGTTGCTGCGCGGCGTGCGCCCGATCGCCCGCTGGTCGATGTCGATGACCTTGTCGAGATGCTCGAACCCCTTGATCGTCTCGCAGGGGCTGGGGGTTTCGCGCGCCCCGTTCAGCCGCATCGCGGCGGTCTTGTAAAGCGTCTCGATCGTCAGCGTCGACTTGCCGCCGCCCGACACCCCGGTGACGCAGACGAAGCGGCCCAGCGGGAATTCCGCCGTCACCTCACGCAGGTTGTTGCCGGTCGCCTTGACCACGGTCAGGGTCTTGCCGTTGCCCTTGCGCCGTGTGCCCGGCACCGCGATCTCGCGCGCGCCGGACAGGTATTGGCCGGTCAGGCTGGCCGGATCCGCGGCGATCTGGTCGGGCGTGCCATGGGCCACCACCCGGCCGCCATGCACCCCCGCGCCGGGGCCGATGTCGAAGACGTAATCGGCGTGGCGGATCGCCTCCTCATCATGTTCGACCACCAGCACCGTGTTGCCCTGATCGCGCAGGTTCTTCAGCGTCTGCAACAGCCTATCGTTGTCGCGCTGGTGCAACCCGATCGAGGGCTCGTCGAGCACATAAAGCACCCCCGTCAGACCCGAGCCGATCTGACTGGCAAGGCGAATCCGCTGGCTCTCGCCGCCCGAAAGCGTGCCGGCGGCGCGGCTCATCGTCAGATATTCCAGACCGACGTTGTTGAGGAACCCCAGCCGTTCGCGGATCTCCTTGAGGATCGCGCGGGCGATCTCGTTCTTCTGGGCGCTCAGCACGGCGGGCACGGTCTCGGCCCAGGCATGGGCCTCCCTGATCGACATCTGAACCACCTGCCCCGCATGCAACAGCTCGTCCGGCCCGCCGCCGACGGGTCCGATCTTCACCGCCAGGGCCTCGGGGCGCAGGCGGTAGCCATCGCAGGTGTGACAGGGGCGGTTGTTCTGGTAGCGCTCGAACTCCTCGCGCACCCAGGCGCTGTCGGTCTCGCGGTAGCGGCGCTCCATGTTGGGGATGATGCCCTCGAACACGCGGCTGACCTCATAGACGCGGCCGCCGTCGTCGTAGCGGAACTTGATCTCCTCTTCGCCCGACCCGTACAGGAAGAGCTGCTGCACATGCGCGGGCAGATCCTTCCAGGCCTTGCGCTTGTCAAAGTCGTAATGCTTGGCCAGCGCGTCGATGGTTTGCAGGAAATAGGGCGTCTTGCCCTTGCGCCAGGGGGCAAGCGCGCCGTCGGCGAGGCGCAGCGCCGCGTCCGGCACGATCAGGCGTTCGTCGAAGAACAGCTCTACCCCCAGCCCGTCGCAATCGGGGCAGGCACCGAAGGGGGCGTTGAAGGAGAACAGGCGCGGCTCGATCTCGGGGATCGTGAAGCCGCTGACGGGACAGGCGAATTTCTCGGAGAAGGTGATGCGCTCTGGCGTTTCGGCTTCGGCCCCCTCCTCGGCGGGTTTCGCCGCGAGTTCCAGCACCGCGATCCCGTCGGCAAGGTCGAGCGCGGTGCGCAGGCTGTCGGCCAGCCGCGACTCCATGCCTTCGCGCACGACGATGCGGTCGACGACCACGTCGATATCGTGGCGGAACTTCTTATCCAGCACCGGCGGGTCGTCCAATTCGTGGAATTCGCCGTTCACCTTGACCCGCTGGAAACCCTGCTTGCGCAGCTCTAGAAATTCCTTGCGGTACTCGCCCTTGCGGTCGCGCACGATCGGGGCCAGCAGATAGGCGCGCGTGCCCTCCTCCATACCCATGATCCGGTCGACCATGTCCTGCACCTGCTGCGCCTCGATCGGCTGGCCGGTGGCGGGGGAATAGGGCGTGCCGACGCGGGCGAACAGCAGCCGCAGGTAATCGTAGATCTCGGTCACCGTGCCGACGGTCGAGCGCGGGTTCTTGCTGGTCGTCTTCTGCTCGATCGAGATCGCCGGCGAGAGGCCCGAGATATGGTCCACATCCGGCTTTTGCATCATGTTGAGGAACTGGCGCGCATAGGCCGAAAGGCTTTCGACATAGCGGCGCTGGCCCTCGGCATAGATCGTGTCGAACGCCAGCGACGACTTGCCGGACCCGCTGAGGCCGGTGATCACCACCAGCCGGTCGCGCGGGATGTCGACATCGATCCCCTTGAGATTGTGTTCGCGCGCGCCGCGCACCTCGATCTGTTTCAGCTCGGCCATGATGATCCCCGGTCCACAGCGACACAGATAGGGGATCGCGGCCGAGTCTCCAAACAAAATGTAAGAACATTAAGGGAACAGCGACGCGAAAGGGGCGATCGCCGCAAACAAGCCTGCCGGCGCGCCAATTCGTCGCGCCTTGGCCGCTGTGCCGCGGAGATTGCAAAAAGGCCCTAAAATACAGCCGTTACGCGGGTTCTTGCCGTTCTCCCCGCCCGATGGTGGCGAAAATCCCCTCTATATTCATAGTTCTGAATATTATATATTGATGGGGGTTGAACGAACACGCGCACTGCCCCAAATGCTGGGCACAGGACAGACAAAGGGAAACGCAATGCTTTCTTTCCTCAAGCCCCGGGGCGCAGCCGTGGGCCGCATCAGTGCAGCCGATGCGATCCAGAAGGCCGCCGCGGGTGAAATCACCCTGATCGACGTGCGCGACGCCGGCGAGATCCGCGCAAGCGGCAAGGCCAAGGGCGCGCTACACATCCCGATGTCGCGGCTGGCGATGGTCACCGACCCCAAGAGCCCGGATTTCGACAAGCGCCTGAAGACCGACAAGCCGGTGGTGCTGTATTGCGCCTCGGGCGCGCGGTCGCAGATGGGCGGTCAGCGGATGGCCGGCCTCGGCTATGCAAGCGTCTTCAACCTGGGCGGCTTTCGCGAATGGGTTTCGGCCGGCGGCCCGGTCGAGCGCTGAAGCGCGCTTTGCTGACGCGGCCCTGGCGGCGTCGGCATACCACACATAGAATCGGCGGTGCCTGGGTCTCCTCCCTCAATTCCCTCCCTGCACCGACGCGAAACGGGCGCCGCCTCCCCGGCGCCCGTTTCTAATTTTGCGAGCTGCCGCACGGCAGCGGTAACGCACCCGCCCTCGGCGTATCTGTCGAACACCGAACGCAAAACGCGCTCTTCCGCCTTCATCTTGGAGGAAATACTCCGCGGGGGTCCGGGGGTGTGAAACCCCCGGCCGCCAAAGCCTGCAACAGGTTCAACCGCTTCGAACCCGCCGCCGTGCCATCCACTGATGCATGACCAGCCCGCCAAGGCTGAGCGGCAGCGCGAAGGCCAGCACGCCCGCCGCCCCCTGCCCCGCGATCAGCGCGGTCAGCAGCGGCGTGCCGGTGGCGGTGCCCAGATTGCCCAGCTGCGCGATCGCGCCCGCCGCCCGGGCCCGGCCCTCGGGCGCGGGGTTCAGCTCGGCGATCGCCGCAAAGCTGCCGCCCTGTGCCAGCCCCAGCGATCCGGCCAGCGCCAGCAGCATTGCCGCCATCGCCGCGCCATGCCCCCAGACCAGCCACAGCGCCAGCGCCGACACCGCCGCCAGCGCGAACCCCAGCTGCACCAGCCGCACCGCCGCAATCCAGCGCAGCAGCTGCACCCCCAGCGTCAGCGACACCGCGATCGCGACCAGCGGCATGCCCTCGGCCACCCAGCCGCGCAGCGCCAGCGGCACCTGCAGCGGCATCAGCGTGACCAGCGCCACGAACATCAGCGTGTAGAACACGAACCCCGCCGCCGGCGCCGCCACCCAGGGCGAGCGATAGGTCGCGAGATGCTGGGCCAGCAGCCCTTCGCGCGGGCCATCGCGCTGTTCGGGCCGGTCGGCGGGCAACATCGGCCACAAAAGCGCAGCGAACACCGCCATATAGGCCGCATGGGCCGCGAACAGCCCCGACACTCCGTAAGCGCCCACCAGCGCCGGGGCGATCCAGGCGGTCAGCGCGAAGGACACCCCGAAGAACGAGGCCCAGAGCGACATGGTGAACCCATTGTGGCGCGGCAACGTCACCTCGGCGATCAGCACCGGCCCGGCGACCACGATCGCCAGCTGCGAGGCGCCTTCAGCCACGCGTGACGCCAGCATCCAACCATAGCCCGGCATCCCGGCCTGAAAGGCCGACAGCACCGCCCCCAGCAGCAAGCCGCCAACCAGCACCCGGCGCGGCCCCAGCCGCGCGACCAGCAGCCCCGCGGTGGTGCCGAAGATCAGCCCGACGATGCCGACGACCGACACCAGCCACGAGGCCGCCGTCGCGCCGCCATAGCCCTGCGCAAGCTGGTCGAAGATCACCGAGATCTTGGCGAATTGCGCCGCTGCCCCAAGGCCCGCGCCCCAGATGGCAAAGACGATCAGAAAGCGGGTGCGGGGCGCATCGGTCATGCGCCCATGGCTAGCCGCTTGCCGCCAACCGTGCCAGTTGAAAAGCGCCCCGGCCCGCCGCCCGCGTCAGTAGTGGATCGCCCGGCCATAGGCGGCCAGCACGCTTTCATGCATCATCTCGCTGAGCGTGGGATGCGGGAAGACCGTGTTCATCAGGTCCTCTTCCGTGGTCTCCAGCTGGCGGCCGATCACATAGCCCTGGATCAACTCGGTCACCTCGGCGCCGATCATATGGGCGCCCAGAAGCTCTCCGGTCTTGGCGTCGAAAATGGTCTTGACCATGCCCTCGGCCTCACCCAGGGCGATCGCCTTGCCGTTGCCGATGAAGGGGAAGCGGCCGACCTTGATGTCAAACCCCGCCTCCTTCGCCTTGGCCTCGGTCAGCCCGACGCTGGCCACCTGCGGCTGGCAATAGGTGCAGCCGGCGATGGCGCCGGGGCGCACCGGATGGGGATGCTTGCCAGCGATCAACTCGGCCACCATGACGCCTTCGTGGCTGGCCTTGTGGGCAAGCCAGGGCGCGCCGGCGATGTCGCCGATCGCATAGAGGCCCTCGACCCCGGTGCGGCAATATTCGTCCACCACCACATGGGTGCGGTCGATCTTCGCGCCCAGGCCCTCAAGCCCCAGATTTTCCACATTGCCGACGATGCCCACCGCCGAAATCACCGTGTCGAAATCCTGCGTCTCGGTCTTGCCGCCAATCTCGATCGTCGCGGTCACCTTGTCGGCCTTGCGGTCCAGTTTCTTGACGCCGGCCTTTTCCAAGATCGTCATGCCCTGCTTTTCGAACTGCTTCTTGGCGAAGGCCGAGATTTCCGCGTCCTCGACCGGCAGGATCCGGTCCATCACCTCGACCACCGTGGTCTCGGCGCCGAGCGTGTTGAAGAAGCTGGCGAATTCGATGCCGATCGCGCCCGAGCCGATGACCAGCAGCTTCTTCGGCTGATGCGGCGGCTGCAGCGCGTGCTTGTAGGACCAGACGCGCTTGCCGTCGGCCTCCAGCCCCGGCAGATCCCGGGCCCGCGCGCCGGTCGCCAGCACGATGTGCTTCGCGGTCAGTTCCTCGGTGCCCTTGTCGGTCTTGACCGAGACCTTGCCCTTGGCCGGCAGCGTCGCCGCGCCCATCACCACGGCAATCTTGTTCTTCTTCATCAGATGCGCGACGCCCGAGGACAGCTGCTTGGCCACCCCGCGCGAGCGTTTCACCACCGCGTCCAGATCATAGCCGATCTTCTCGGCCGTAAGACCGAATTCCTTGGCGCGGTGCATCAGGTGGAACACCTCGGCCGAGCGCAGCAGCGCCTTCGTCGGGATGCAGCCCCAGTTGAGGCAGATGCCGCCCAGATGCTCGCGCTCGACGATGGCGACGTTCAGCCCCAGCTGCGCGCCCCGGATCGCGGCCACATAGCCCCCCGGCCCCGCGCCGATCACGATCATGTCGAAGTTCTTGGCCGCCATGGACGCACCCTCCTTGCCAAAAGTAGTTTGGTATTAAACTAGTTCCCCAGTCAGGGCAATGCGCCCCGCGCCCGACCCCTAGCCCTGCCCTAGCCCGGCCCCGAATCTGGCCCCGACCCCTGGGTTTTCAGCGCCTCCATGATCTTCGCATAGCCGCCGTTTTCCAGAAAATCGACCTCTGCGGGCGTGCTCATCCGCCCCAGGGCGGCATTGCGATAGGGGAAGCGGCCGAAGCGGCGGATCACTTCCTGGTGCGCGCGCGCGTGAAGCAGATTGTCGGCGCCGGTATCGGGCATGCGCTCGCCGATCAGGGCGACGCTGCGGGCCTGATCCTCGGGGTCTTCGTGATGCATCAGCGGCAGGTAGAAGAACTGACGCTGGGGTTCGGGCACCTGCCTGTCCCAGCCGGCCTGCAGCGCGGCCTCGGTCGCCATGCGGGCCTTGGCGTCGGTGGCGAAGGCCCGGTCCGACCCGCGCCAGATGTTGCGCGGGAACTGATCCGTGACGATCAGATAGGCCAGCGCGGGGTCCGACCCGACGATCCAGCCGGTCAGCGCCCCGTCATCGGCGCTGCCCCAAAGCGCGGCAAAGCGGCGGCGGATCTCGGCGTCCAGCGCCGTGCCGCCCGCGTACCAACCCTTTGGGCCCACCTCGGTGAGCCAGTAATCCAGAACCTCGGAAAAGTTGAGCGCCATGGGACTGACTCCTTGTCGCAGGTCTTCTGTGCGGCAATAGCGTGGCAGCTTTCACCGGGTCACGCAACGGGGGGCCACGCAACGGGGATCACGCAACGGGGCCCCCGCAACGGGACCCTAGGCGTCGGCCCGTTCCTCCGTCCGGTCTTCGGCGCGATCCTCGGCGTGATCCTCGGCCCGGCCCGCCAGATCGGCCTCATGCGCCTCTTGGGCCTCATGCGCCTCGTCCGAGGCCTCCTCGGCCTCTTCCACCGCGGCCTCGAAGACCGCGTCGACGGCCAGCGCCGAGGCCGAGGGGATGACCGCCGCGAAGGCCCCGGTGTCGGAGACCGGCGTCGAGGCCCGGCGCGTCATCCGCCAGATCGCATAGCCCGACATCACGGCCATCAGGATGCCGATGAACAGGAAGAACCCGCCCGGCCCCATCTTCGACATGATCCAGCCGGTCACCACCGGCCCCAGGATCGCCCCCATCCCGTTGATGAAGATCAGCCCGGCCGAGGCAGCGGGCATGTCCTCTTTCTCGAGATAATCGTTGGTATAGGCGATCAGCAGCGAATACAGCGGGTTGGAAATCCCGCCGACCACCAGCGCGACCCCCAGAAGCGCCACGAAAGGCAGCGACAGGAAGGCCGCCGCCACCGACACCACCGCGCCGACCGCCGTCGAGCCGACGATCAGCCGGCGCCGGTCCATCCGGTCCGAGGCCCAGCCGATCGGGTATTGGAACAGCATGCCGCCGACATAGATGGTGCCGACGAAAATGGTGATCTCGCGCACGCTCAGCCCCTGCTGGGTGCCCCAGACCGAGGCCATGCCGAACAGCGCCGAGAACACACCCCCCAGAAGGAACACGCCGATGCAGCCCAGTGGCGAAATCCGGTAAAGATCGCGGAACGACAGCGGCTTGGTCGTGTCGAACACCGGCGCCGGGGCGATCGACAGCAGGATCGGCGTGAAGGCCAGCGACACCAGCACCGAGGGGATGACGAACAGCGTGAACCCCGAGGGGCTGGCCAGGTTCAACAGCCCCTGCGCGGTGACGATGCCGATCATCTGCATCATCATGTAAAGCGACAGCGACTGTCCCCGGGTCTCATTCGTGGCCGAATTGTTCAGCCAGCTTTCGGCGGTGATGTAGACGCCCGAGAAGCTGAAGCCGATCAGCACGCGCAGCACGATCCAGCTCTCCCATTGGACCAGCACCGGATAGAGCACCAGCACCGCCGAGATCAGCGACCCGAGCGCCGCGAAGACCCGCACATGCCCGACCCGGCGGATCATGATCGGCGTCATCCGCGATCCGAACAGGAAGCCCAGGAAATAGGCCGACATGACCAGCGACATCTGGAAGGTCGAGAAGCCCTCGATCCCGCCGCGGATACCCAGCAGCGTGCCCTGAACGCCGTTGCCGACCATCAGGAACATCACCCCAAGAAGCAGGGGCCAGGAAGCGGCAAGTACCTGGAACATCACGTCACTCCGAATTTCTGGGCCCAGCCCTAGCGGCGGCTCGACGAGCGGTCGCATCACCACGCGACATTTTCAAGCCCGTCCGCGCCCCAACGGCTCCCGACGGCGGCGATCGGCCACCCCGGGGGCCGGTTGTGGCCCCCGCCCATGCCCCCCTGGCATCTGCAGGGACTCAGCCATACGGCAGGCCAGCAAACAAGGCCTTGGCCCGGGTCACGCGCCGCGCCGCCATTGGTGACCGTAGCACCTTTGGAAAAGATCCTGATATCCCGCCCGGATTGTTTCCGTATCGACATTCTCCGGCCCCGGGAAATGCTCTGTCCCCGCCTAAGGAACAATCATTAATACCTTATTATCATGACATTTTCACAAATCCCCCGGTCCTGAAACGCCGCGCCGTCGCCCGGCGGCCGCAACCGGCACCGGGCGGAATTGACAGCCCGGCCCGGCCCCTTAGGCTGGCGCGCAAACTGGGATCTTGGGGAAGCTCGCAGACGATGGGACCGCATCGGTCAGCCATGCGCCAGGGGACGCCCGCCCGCGCGATTGCCGTGCCGGGGCTTGATGGCGCCGTCCTTGCGACCGGCGTGGCATTTCTGTTCGTCTATCTGGTCGGGCTTGGCCTCGCCGCCAGCGCCCCCCTGCGCCACGGGATGAGCGGCGCCCTTGCCGATGCCGTCAAGGCCGGCCTGCACCACCCCGATGCCGCCCGTCTGGCCACGGCCGCGCTGGACCTGAGCGGCTATCTGGGGCTGACGCTGCTACAGCCCTTCACCCTGATCGCGGCCTTCACGCTGGTCGAGATCTGGCTTGCCGGTCCGCCCGCAAGCTGGCCCGGCACGCTGCGCAGCCTGCTGTTTCGCGCCGTCCAGACGGTGGTGAACACCGCCGTCATGCTGGGATTCGCGCGGCTCTTCTCGCTGGGGATCCACGGGCCGCTGATCAACCTGCAGCCGCCACAGGGCGCAAGCCTGCTGCTGACCGCGCTGGCCTCGGCTGTGCTGGTGGTGCTGGCGGTGGTGCTGCAGGATCTGGCGTTCTACTGGTCGCACCGGCTGCAGCACCGCTACAAGCTGCTGTGGCGGTTCCATGCGGTGCATCACAGCATCGAGCATCTGGACGCGCCGAACAATTACATCCACCCGGTCGACCATGCCCTGCCGATGGTCTTCGCCGGGGCGATCGGCGCTGTGATCGGGCTGAATTACACCGAATTCCTGATCCTGACGGCGCTATGGGTGATCCACGATCATTTCATCCACAGCCGCGCGCCGCTGCATCTGGGCCGGCTGCGCGCGCTGGTGGTCGACAACCGCTATCACCATTTTCACCACAGCCGGAACGCGGCGCATTTCAACATGAACTTCGCCGCCTATTTCACGCTGTGGGACAGGATTTTCGGAACCTGCCACATCCCTGCCGACGATGAGATGCCGCGCACCGGCATCGATGGCACCGCGCCCGCGCCCAGCCTCTGGCGCTATCTGACCGCAAGGCTGGGGCCGGACGAAGACAGCAAGAGACCGTAGCGCGACCGGGAGCGCGCGACCGGGGGCCCTGCCCGCCGGAACAGGCAGGCGCGCGACCCGCTTGCACCGCGTCGCCCCGCCAGATCGCTCCGCCGCATCGCCCGACCGGGGATCACTCTGGCAGGATGCGCACCCCGCCCTTCGCGGCCGAAGAGGCCAGCATCGCATAGGCCTTCAGCGCCGTCGACACCGCCCGCTTGCGCGGCAGGGCGGGTTTCCACGGCAGCGGGCCCTTGGCGGTGCGGCGCGCCTCCAGCACGGCGTCATCCACCGCCAGATGGATCGTGCGGCCGGGGATGTCGATCTCGATCGTGTCGCCGGTCTCGACCAGGCCGATCAGCCCGCCCTCTTCCGCCTCGGGGCTGACATGGCCGATCGAAAGCCCCGAGGTGCCGCCCGAGAACCGCCCGTCGGTGAGCAGCGCGCAGGCCTTCCCCAGACCCTTCGATTTCAGATAGGAGGTCGGGTACAGCATCTCCTGCATCCCCGGCCCGCCGCGCGGCCCCTCATAGCGGATCACCACCACGTCGCCTTCGGCCACCTTGCCGGTCAGGATTCCCGAGACCGCATCATCCTGGCTTTCATAGACCTTGGCCTTGCCGGTGAACTTCAGGATCGAATCGTCCACCCCGGCGGTCTTCACGATGCAGCCCTGGGTGGCGATATTGCCAAACAGCACCGCCAGCCCGCCATCCTTGGAATAGGCATGCTCGGCCGAGCGGATCACCCCGGCCTCGCGGTCGCGGTCCAGCACCTTGTAGCGGTTCTGGGTGGAAAACGCCTGCGTCGTGCGCACGCCACCGGGGGCGGCGCGGTAGAATTCATCGACCGAGGCGTCATTGGCGGTGATCACGTCCCATTTCTGGATCGCCTCGCCCATGGTCTCGGTATGGATGGTGCGCGCGTCGGCGTGGATCAGCCCGGCGCGGTTCATCTCGCCCAGGATGCCCATGATGCCGCCGGCGCGGTGGACGTCCTCCATATGCACATCCTGCTTGGCGGGCGCCACCTTGCACAGCACCGGCACCTTGCGGCTGAGCCGGTCGATGTCGTCCATGGTGAAATCGATCTCGCCCTCATACGCGATCGCCAGAAGGTGCAGCACCGTGTTGGTCGAACCGCCCATCGCGATATCAAGGCTCATGGCGTTCTCGAAGGCCTCGAAGCTGGCGACCTCACGCGGCAGCAGGCCCTTGTCTTCCAGCTCATAATGGCGGCGGGTGATCTCTACGATCTTGCGGCCGGCTTCGAGGAACAATTCCTTGCGGTCGGCATGGGTCGCCAGCATCGAGCCATTGCCCGGCAGCGCCAACCCCAGCGCCTCGGCCAGGCAGTTCATCGAATTGGCGGTGAACATCCCCGAGCAGGAGCCGCAGGTCGGACAGGCGGCCTTCTCGACCTCCAGCACCTGTTCATCGGTGTAGCTGTCGTCGGCGGCCATCACCATGGCGTCGACAAGATCGAGATCATGGTCGATCACGTCGGAGCTGATCTTGCCGGCCTCCATCGGCCCGCCAGAGACGAAGATGGCGGGGATGTTCAGCCGCATCGCCGCCATCAGCATGCCGGGGGTGATCTTGTCGCAATTCGAGATGCAGACCATGGCGTCGGCGCAATGGGCGTTGACCATGTATTCGACGCTGTCGGCGATCAGTTCGCGCGAGGGCAGCGAATA
>CAJYAD010000056.1 GCA_913064775.1 uncultured Albidovulum sp.
GAGCAGAAGGCGCATTTCTTCGCCTTCGACCTGCCGCACAGCGATGCCTGTTACATCCGGGCCTATCCGGCTGCGACCTCCGAGGCCTGGGTCGACGGGCATGTTCACGCCTTCGGCTTCTTCGGTCATCGGCCGCCGGCAGAACCAGCTTGCCGTCCTTCGCAAGACGCCGCCATTCCGAGAGGCGGTTCGGGCGCATCCCGTAACGCTCGGCAACCTCGCGAACCGTCGCCCCGGGCTCCAGGGTCTCCGCTACAATCCGCGCCTTGAAATCATCTGGCCACCGCCGCCGGCCACCGGCGGAGACCTCGACACCGCACGACCGGAAAAACTCCGCTGTACTCTCCATGGAGAAACTCCTTCCCTGTTCCGAAACAAGGACGGCTTCGCAGAAACCAAGGATCAGAAAAAGGTGGGGGCCAGCCGCCGCTTACGGATATCCGGCGCAACCCTCGAACCTGTATACTGTGAGACGGGTCGCCCTATCTCAGGCGAACATGTGGTCTAGAGGCTTTCAAATCGTGTTTTGAATGTCTGCGCAGCAAGCTGTATTTTTTCCAGATACGTCGCCGCGAATTGCTGAATAGACATAAAGCTGAGTGGCCAGAGAAGCGTAATAGCTCCAACTGGACTCGCGCCATTCATGAGAGGAACGGCCAATGCAGATAGACCATCATTAGGTTGAATTTCCTTGAAAAACATTGGCAATCTGCAACCATACCCTTCTTTTCTAGAAGTCTGGATGTGCTCGAAGAACTTCTCCTCTGTCGTGGCATAGCGTGTTAAACAGAGGTCGGCATAAGGAGCGGCCTGCTCTATTAATTCAGTTATTTTCGCATTTGAAAGCGTGGACAGGCATGCAATTCCCGACGCGGAGCCAAATATATTTATCCTTAGATCTGCCACCCCTTCAAAAAATGAAAAAGGGCTGAGCGCGCGCGTGGAGTCTAGTATCCGCATGTGAAAATTATCCCAGACATGTAAATCGGACGGCCATTTAACTTGCCGAGTGAGCTCTGAGAGAATTGGAAGAGCTGTGTCGACTATTTCAGAATCTCGGGCAGTAATGGGATATCCCGCGCATGCTGGCAGGATTACATTGGTTCTATAACGACCGTCCGATAGACCACGGCGCACCAGCCTACGAGCTTCGAGTGTCCCGAGAAGGCGTCGCAGCGATGACTTCGGGATTCCAGTGTGCGCATGCAGGTCTCTTAGCGCACAGCTACCTTCGCGGCCTAGGACTTCGAGGACTTGGATACCCCGGTCGAGAGAGCGGTTCTCAAGTTCGTTCATGGTACAGACCTCGTGTGAATTTCCTACATTCGTGCCGCTGACCGGTACGCCGTGCGATTAGCATTTGCCGTATCCAAAGCGAAGAGTGAAGTTCCCGCCATGACGCCGGAGTGCGGGATCCTGGGAGGGGAGCCGCGCCATCCATCATGAGTTCATAGGGAGGGACCATCATGTTCAGAAAGCTGTTCTTGGGCGCTGCGGGGGCGCTCGCACTTGCCACCTCGCCGGCATCGGCCGCGCAATACCAGTTCAACATCTTCTTGCCGCCGACCAACTTCATCTGGCCAGTGCTCAAGACCTGGGCCTCCGAGATCAATACCAAGACCGACGGCCGGGTGGACATCGTCTTTCCGGCGCAATCCGTGGTGCCCCCCAGCCGAGTGATGGACGCGGTACGCAGCCAGGTCGTCGATGGTGGTATTATGGCCAACATCTTCTTACCGCCTTCGCTGCCTGGCGCGCGCGCCGGAATGTTGCCTTGGGTCAACACCGGTGACGCAGAGGCTGCCTCCGTTGCGCTCTGGGATACCTACGAGAAGTTTTTCAAGGGTAAGGAAAACTGGAGCGGCCTGAAACTGGTTGGGCTATTCCAATACGGAAAAGCTAAGTTTTGTTCCACAATCAATCGGCCTCTGACCACAGTAAGTGACCTGCGGCAGCGCAAAGTCTGGGCATTGCCCGGCGTGAATGCGCAGGTGCTGCAGAGAATGGGCGTTCCTGTTTCGGCGAGTCCGGCCGTGCATATCTTTGAGCTTGTATCACGAAACGTCGTTCAAGCTTTTGTTGGCATCCCAGCAGAAGGGATCGTTTCCTTCAAGGCGGGTCCCTACACAAAGTCCTGCCTCGACATGAAGACATCACTTTCTTCCGTTGGGTTTTCGATGTTCTTCTCGCAAGCGGCGTGGAACCGTCTGTCACCAAATGACCAGAAGACTGTAATGAAACTGTCGGGCGATCATTTTGCCCGCATGTTCGGGAAAGCCTTTGACGCGGCCGACAAGAAGGCGACGCACGAGCTCAAGGCGCAGGGCGTGAAGTTCGTGCCGATCGACCCCGCACTCGCCAAGGCGTTGAAGGCCGCTGCGCAGCCGACGATCGACGACTGGATCGCGACGGTCACGAAACACGGGATCGACGGCAGGGCCGCCTACGATTTCATGGCCGCCCAGACCGCGAAGCTGACCAAGGCTGACGCCGCCAAGTGATCCTAGAACCCGGCAGCCCTGGCGCCCCTGGCGCCGGCGGCTCGCCCAGGAGGTTTCCATGTACGACCGGATTGCCAATGCGATCAGCCGGCTTGCGCTGTGGATCGCGACCCTCGCGATGACCGCGATGGTGCTGATGACGGTGGCCGATGTGGCGCTGCGCTACCTGTTGAACGCACCGCTCTCCGCCACCACCGAATTCGTCCAGATCTTCCTCGCGATCATCGTCTTCGCGGGTCTCGTGGTGGTCAACCAGGAGGGCAGCCAGGTCGTGGTCTCGTTGTTCGAGGGGCCGCTAGACCGCCGCCTGCCGAGCCTGCGCCGGGCGCTCTACGTGATCAGCAGTGCGATCGCGACGGTGTTCATCGCTTATGTGATGATCCAAGTCGCGATCAACGACTTCGTCTATGGCGAGCTGTCGATGGTGCTGCAATACCCGCTCTGGATGCTCGCCGCGGCGATGGCGGCGCTTGCGCTGCTGTCGATCGTCCAGGTCTGGTACGTCTTCCGCCATGGGCCGAGCGGCCATGCGCAGATCGAGTGAGGCCCTGAGATGACTGCTTCCCTGATCGGATTTGCCGTAGTGCTGGCGCTGAGCTTCCTAGGCGTGCCGCTGGCCTTCGCCTCGCTGCTCGTCGGTGTCGCGGGCTTTGCCGCCTACCGCGGCTTTGACGCCGCCACCGCGGTGGCCAGCAACTGGATCGTCGACGCGGCCACCAATTACGGCCTCTCGGTGGTGCCGCTGTTCATCCTTATGGGGGTGTTCATCCACCGCGCCAAGGTCTCGGATGAACTTTACGAGGCCTGCCACGCCTGGATGGGCGGCTTCAAGGGCGGGCTGGCGGGGGCCACGGTCTTCGCCTGTGCGGGCTTCGCCGCGGTCTGCGGTTCGTCGCTGGCGACCGCGGCCACCATGTCGCGCGTGGCGATGCCGCCGATGCGCCGCTATGGCTACAACGACGCGCTCTCGGCCGGCACGATCGCCGCGGGCGGCACGCTCGGGATCATGATCCCGCCCAGCGTGCCGATGGCAATCTATGGCATCGTCGCCTCGCAGGACATCGGCAAGCTGTTCATCGCCGGCATCGTCCCCGGCCTGCTGCTGATCACGCTGTTCATGGTCGCTGTGCGGATCGTCGTGTTGTTCCGGCCCGACTGGGGCCCCGCGGGCGAACGCATGGCCTTGAAGGAGCGCTTTGCGCGGTCGTGGAAAACCTGGCCGATCCTGCTGCTGTTCGCGATCGTGCTGGGGGGCATCTATGCGGGCATCTTCACGCCGACGGAATCGGCGGCGGTGGGGGCGTTCGGGTCCTACCTCTTCGCCGTGGCGCGGGGCCGGCTGCGGCGGCTGCCCGAGATCCTCGACGCCTTCGCCGAGACGATCAAGACCACCGGGATGATATTCGCGATCGTCTTCGCGGGCCTCGTCTTCTCGCAGTTCATCAACATCACCGGCATGCCCTATCAGCTTGTGAAGCTGGTCAGCGGGCCGGGGCATGCCGTCGGGCCGACGGGCCTCGTGCTAGGGATCTGCGCGATCTGTCTGGTGATGGGGATGGTGTTCGATTCGCTCGCCATCCTGCTTCTGGTGGTGCCCGTCTTCCTGCCCTCGCTCGCCGCGACCCATGTCGACATGATCTGGTTCGGCATCGTCATCGTCGTGCTGATCGAGATGGGCCTGATCACGCCGCCGATCGGCATGAACGTCTTCACCGTCAAGGCGGTGGTGCCCGATATCCCACTCGGGCGCATCTTCCTGGGCGTTTCGCCCTTCATCGGGGCGATGGCGGCCGCGATCGTGCTGCTCTTCGCCTTTCCCGCGATCGCCACCTGGCTTCCAACAATGATGCACTGACCCATGACCAAGAACATCCTCTTCATCATGTTCGACCAGCTCCGCTTCGATTATCTGAGCTGCGCCGGCCACCCCCATCTGCAGACCCCTCATATCGACCGGCTTGCCGGCCTGGGCGTCCGCTTTACAAATTGCTACGTGCAGTCGCCGATCTGCGGCGCCTCGCGGATGAGCTTCTACACCGGGCGCTACGTCCACAGTCATGGCGCAGCCTGGAACAACTTCCCCCTGAAGGTGGGCGAGCGCACGCTCGGCGACCACCTGCGCGAGATCGGTATGGAAGCCTGGCTGATCGGCAAGACCCACATGAAGGCAGACGAACAGGGGATGAAGATCCTGGGGCTTTCCGAGGACGGCGTGATCGGCGCCCGCGTTGCGCAATGCGGCTTCGACGTCTTCGAACGCGACGACGGCCTCTGGCCTGAAGGCCCCGACGGCCCCTATGACACCAAGCCCTCACCCTATAACGACTATCTCAAATCGACGGGCTACAAGGGCGAGAACCCCTGGCACGACTATGCGAATTCCGCGCTCGAGGGCGAGGACGAGATCGCCTCGGGTTGGCTGATGCAGAATGCAGGCAAACCCGCCAACGTGGCCGAAGAGGACAGCGAGACCGCGTGGCTCACCTCTCGCGCGATCGATTTCGTCGACAGCCATGCGCATGGCGCGCCCTGGCTCTGCCATCTTTCCTACATCAAGCCGCACTGGCCCTATATCGCGCCCGCGCCCTATCATGACATGTACGGGCCGAACCAGGTGACCCCGGTGCAACGGCGCGATACGGAACTGGACGATCCGCACCCGGTCTACGCGCAATTCACCAAAAACGCCGTCGGCCGCGCCTTCGCCCGCGACGAGGTGCGCAGGGCGGTGATCCCCACCTATATGGGCCTCATCAAGCAATGCGATGATCAACTTGGCCGGCTCTTCGCCCATCTCGAGGCGACCGGGCGGATGCAGGACACGATGATCGTGGTGACCTCGGACCACGGCGATTACCTGGGCGATCACTGGTTGGGCGAAAAGGGCCTCTTCCACGAGGCATCGGTCAAGATCCCGCTTATCGTCTACGATCCGTCGCCCGAGGCCGACGCCACCCGCGGGACCACCTGCGACGCGTTGGTCGAGTCGATCGACCTTGCCGCCACCTTCATCGAGGCGGCCGGGGGCGAGGTGCCCGGTCACATCGTCGAGGGCCGCTCTCTGTTGCCGTTCCTGCAGGGGACGCCGCCCGCGGAATGGCGCGACTACGCGATCAGCGAGTATGATTACTCCGCGACGCCGATGTGCGCCAATCTTGGCCTCGCCCCGCGCGACGCGCGACTCTTCATGATCGCCGACGGGCGCTGGAAGTTCATCCACGCCGAAGGCGGCTTTAGGCCGATGCTGTTCGACCGTGACGCCGACCCGGAGGAATTCAACGATCTCGGTGCAAGCGAGGCCCATGCCGCAATCATCGACGACATGTATGCGCGACTTGGAGACTGGGCTCGGCGTGAGGCGCAGCGAACCACGATTTCCGACGCGCAGATCGAGCGAATGCGCAAGGGCGGCCGGCGCAAGGGCATCCTGCTGGGGCTGTACGACGGCAGCGAAGTCGAGGAAGAACTGACCATCCACATCCGCGGCAAGGTCGGCGCGCGCCCCGACCCTCACAATGTCTAACTCAGCTTTGGAATTGCGGTCGCTCTGGTGACATTTGATTGCCGGCACTGACATTTCATACTCTGCTTTCTGTGCTCAGAGTTCGTCAAGGATGCAGGAGGCACGATCGAAATGGGAGAAGAATGATGACCAGCCATAACCTGCCGCAAGGGATGGTGCGCGCGCCGTCTCAGCCCGGCCCGCATGAGGGATACATACCGGGTTTCGGCAATGATTTCGAGACCGAGGCCCTGCCCGGCGCCCTGCCTCAGGGCCAGAATTCGCCGCAGAAATGCGCCTATGGCCTTTATGCCGAGCAATTGTCCGGCACCGCCTTCACCGCCACCCGCCCCGAGCGGACCTGGTGCTACCGCATCCGGCCCTCGGTGAAGCATACTGGCCGGTTCGAGAAGATCGCCCTGCCCTATTGGAAGACCGCGCCGCATGTCGCGGGCGACGTGATCAGCCTGGGCCAGTATCGCTGGGATCCGGTGCCGGTGGGCGGCACGCCGCTGACCTGGCTGACGGGGATGCGCACGATGACCACGGCGGGCGATGTGAACACACAGCTGGGCATGGCCAGCCATATCTATCTGGTGACCCGCTCGATGGAGGATGAATATTTCTATTCCGCCGACAGTGAGCTGCTGGTGGTGCCGCAGGAGGGCCGGTTGCGGTTTTGCACCGAGCTGGGCGTGATCGACGTGGCGCCGCGCGAGATCGCGATCCTGCCGCGCGGCCTGGTCTACCGGGTCGAGCTGCTGGAGGGCCCGGCGCGGGGCTTCGTGTGCGAGAATTACGGCCAGACCTTCGAGCTGCCCTGTCGCGGCCCGATCGGCGCGAATTGCCTGGCCAATCCGCGCGACTTCAAATCCCCCGTCGCGGCGTTCGAGGACCGCGACGCGCCGAGCCGCGTGGTGATCAAGTGGTGTGGCCAGTTTCATGAGACCTGGATTGACCATTCGCCGCTGGATGTGGTGGCCTGGCACGGCAATTACGCGGCCTACAAATACGACCTGCGCACCTATTCCCCGGTCGGCGCGATCCTGTTCGACCATCCCGATCCGTCGATCTTCACCGTGCTCACCGCGCCCTCGGGGCAGCCGGGCACCGCGAACATCGATTTCGTGCTGTTTCGCGAACGCTGGATGGTGGCCGAGCATTCGTTCCGCCCGCCGTGGTATCACAAGAACATCATGTCCGAGTTGATGGGCAACATCCACGGCATCTATGACGCGAAGCCCAAGGGTTTCGTGCCGGGCGGGATGAGCCTGCACAACATGATGCTGCCGCACGGCCCCGACCGGGGCGCGTTCGAGCATGGCTCAACCGCGCCGATGGTGCCGGTGAAGCAGGACAACACCATGCAGTTCATGTTCGAGACCCGCTTTCCCCAGCATCTGACGACCTTCGCCGCGACGGAGGCGCCGCTGCAGGACGATTACATCGACTGCTGGGACAGCCTCGAGAAAAAATTCGACGGCACGCCGGGGGTGAAATGAGGCTCTTTGGCTACTGGCGCTCGACGACCGCCTATCGTGTCCGGATTGCCCTGAACTTAAAACAGTTGGAATACGAATCCGTCCCGGTGAACCTGGTCTCGGGTGAGCAAAAGTTGCCAGACTATGCGGCGTTGAACCCCTCGCGGGCGGTGCCGACGCTCGTCACGGACGACGGCACCGCGCTGACGCAGTCGATGGCGATCCTTGACTGGCTGGAAGAGACCCGGCCCGAGCCCGCCCTGCTGCCGCGCGATGCAACCCTGCGGGCCAGGGTCAGGGCCGCAGCCTTCGGGATCGCCACGGATGTTCACCCGGTCAACAACCTTCGCATCGTCGAGCGGCTCAAGGCGATGGGGCATACGCAAGACGATGTGGTGGCCTGGATGAACCACTGGATGGAGCTTGGGTTTGCAACGTTTTCCGACCTTGTCGAAGACGGCTCGGCCTTCTGTTTCGGCGACGCGCCGGGGCTGGCCGATCTTTGCCTTGTGCCTCAGCTTTACAATGCGCGGCGCTGGAACATGAACCTGACGCCGTTCCCGCGCCTGACCGAGATCGAGGCCCGCTGCCTTGCCCTGCGGGCCTTCGATGCGGCGCGCCCCGAGCGGCAAGCCGATGCAGCATGACGAAAGGACCACGCCGATGGGCGAATTGCGCAAGTCTTGGGTGGAAAGCGCGAACCGCGCCGATACCGATTTTCCGTTGAACAATCTGGCCTTGGGGGTGTTTTCCGTGGGCGAGACCGAGCCGCGCTGCGGGGTTGCGATCGGCTCGATGATCGTCGATGCCTGCGGGCTGGAAGAGGACGGGCTGCTGGTTCTGGCCGAGACGCCGGTGCTGGACGTACCGTTCTGGAACGAGCTGATGGAACTGGGTCCCGAAGCCTGGGCGGCCTTCCGGGCCCGGATGACCGCGTTGCTGGCCGAAGGGTCCGAGGACCGCAACCGGGTGCGGCCGCATCTCTACCGGCAGGCGGATGCGGCGCTTTACATGCCCTTCCTAGTGTCGGAATACACCGATTTCTACGCCGGCAAGCATCATGCCGAGAACGTGGGCACGATGTTCCGCGGCCCCGAGAACGCGCTGCCGCCGAACTGGCTGTCGATCCCGATCGGCTACAATGGGCGGGCCTCGTCGGTGGTGGTGTCGGGCACGCCGGTGACGCGGCCCTGGGGGCAGTTGAAGGCGCCGGATGCCGAGTTGCCCGAATTTGCGCCCTGCCGCCGCTTCGACCTTGAGCTTGAGATGGGCGCGATCGTGGGCCAGCCCTCCGAGGGGATGGTCTCGGTCGCGCAGGCCGACGACATGATCTTTGGCTATGTGCTGTTGAACGACTGGTCGGCGCGCGACATCCAGGCCTGGGAATATCAGCCTCTGGGGCCGTTCCAGGCCAAGGCGACGGCCACGACCATCAGCCCGTGGATCGTGATGAAGGCGGCGCTGGAGCCGTTTCGCACCAGCACGCCCGCGCGCGCGCGACCGCTGCTGCCCTATCTGCGCGAGCCGGGGCCGATGATCTATGACATCGACCTTGAGGTCGCGCTGGCGCCCGAGGGGGGCGCCCAGACGGTGATCGCGCGAACCAACTATCGCGAGATGTATTATTCAGCCGCGCAGCAACTGGCCCATCACGCCACCAGCGGCTGCCCGATGAACGTGGGCGACCTGCTGGGCTCGGGCACCATCTCGGGGCCGACGAAGGACAGCCGGGGCAGCCTGCTGGAGTTGAGCTGGGGTGGCAAGGAACCGATCACCCTGGCGGGCGGCGAGACGCGCAGCTTCCTAGAAGATGGCGACAGGCTGACACTCCGCGGTGCGGCGAAGGGGCAAGGCTATCGCATCGGTTTCGGAGAATGTGCGGGCAAGGTCGTGGCGGCGATGGCGCTGCCGGACTGTGCGAAATAAGAGAAAAAAATCGCCACGGCCGCGCCTAGGGCTCGCTGCGTTCTCATTGGGACCCGGACTTTCGGCGATTATCGACTACGCTTCAAAGAGTTGCCTATTGTTTGAAAGGGGGGCCTGCTTCGGAGCCGATCCACATGCCGAGCCATGTCTCACCAAAGCGATCAGGTTACACTCCTCACTCCGGGGCGAGCACGAAATCGAAATTGGAGCGCCAGATCGCTTCGCCGTCGTCGATCCGCTCATAGTCCGAAACGAGCGCCGTCTTCACGCCGAACACCGCATCGGACCCCAGATAGTTGTCCCCCGCGACGAAGGTATGGGTGACCAGGCGCTGGAACCCCGGTGCGGTCACCAGGAAATGCATATGCGCCGGGCGGTAGGGATGCCGTCCCAGCCGCCCCAGCATCTGCCCCACCGGCCCGTCGTCGGGGATCGGATAGCTGACCGGCTTGATGCCCAGGAAATCATATGCCCCATCTGCGCCGGTGACGAAGACACCCCGGTTGTTCCACTTCGGCGTAAGCGGTGGCTGAAAGCCCGCTGGTCAGCGCGATCCGCACCGCATCCTTGCGAAATTCATCCGTCCTGACTGTGCCCATGGTTCATCTCCTTTGCTGCACATTACGCTATCAAAGGAGCGGCACCAAACCGCGACAAGACCACCCGGCAGAAGGAGCGCGTGCGGATCGTCGCCTCGATGTGAGGGCACGGCGCCGTGCGGCTAGCCGAGACCTTCGGGAGCACGCCGACCTTCGGTTGGCAAAGACACACGAATCTCATGGAAGTTGAGATATCCGCGTTGCGGCAACACATTCAAATCCTTACCTTCCGCCCGTCTGACGGAAAATTGGCACCAAAGAACTTCATGAACTTGCGCACTGGCGGTTCTTGATAGGCCTCTCTTGATGCGACGAGCCAGAGCCCGCTGGTCAGGTCTTCTGTTGTGAAACACATGACAAGATCTGGCAACTGATCGCCTTCCACGCATGGGAGTACACCGACGGCCTTTTCAGATAGCAATGACGCTGCCATGGTAACGACGGAATCCACAGTGCTGACGATCTTTGTTTTGTCCACATGTTGATCCAGCAATTTCAGGAGCTTTACACCTTCAATCATCGCATCGGGGTAGCTCAGAACCGGATGTTTGATTAGTTCATCCAGCGAACGCGGCATCCCGTTCGCGGCCAGATAGATTTTACTGCAATAAACCCCCCACCTGACGGACGGTAACTTTTTGACGATCAGGGTATCACCTGTAATTTTATCGGCGGCGCGAATTGCAACATCGGCCTCGCCATTTTCCAAGGACACATATTGCTCGGATGCATTTGTCTCAAAATGGATGTTCGGGCTCTGTTTTCTAAATTCCGAAACCAACGGTAGTACCCAGTGTGCCATGCTCGAATGCGCAGCGGTCACGCGTATGCGGCCGTCCGCCGCTCGTCCCAAATGAATGGCCCGCGCCAAAACATTTTCGGCCGCCGCCTCCATTTTTTTGGCAACGTCAATCAATGCGCTGCCCTGGAACGTCAGAGAATAACCACGGGTATCACGCTCAAACAGAGTCAATCCCAACATTGTTTCCAGCGCTTGTATGCGCCTGCCGACGGTCGTTTGGTTGATGTTCAGTTTCTTTGACGCAGCCAAAGTTGACCCTTCGCTTGCGACAGCGAGAAATATGCGAATGTCATTGCGGTCAAACATTGGCCTTTCACCCCCGTGGGCATTATGCACAGATGCCTAGCCATTCTGCAAGCTGCTGGATACCCACCGTTGCCTGTGGGGATCACACTGACCAGGTAGAAAACCATGTCAGGAGACAGCCATGACCGCCATGCCAACCAAAACCCGCGAGATGCACAATCACCACATAGACAGCACGGTTTGGAACGATATCGAGTTCCGCGACGACGACATTGTCATTGCAACCTATGCCAAATCGGGCACGACTTGGATGCAGCAGATCGTCAGCCAGCTGATTTTCCGGGGCCAGGAGGGCTTGCCGGTCGCCGAAATGTCGCCATGGGTTGATCTTCGTGTGCCGCCCAAAGAGGTAAAGCTTCCGGTGATTGAGGGCCAGACGCACCGGCGATTCATGAAAACCCATTTGCCGGTTGATGCCCTGGTCTTCTCGGAAAAAGCCAAATACCTTTATATCGGGCGGGATGCCCGCGACGTGATGTGGTCATTGCACAACCATCATATCACCGCGAATGATATGTGGTACGATGCTCTGAACAATACCCCGGGGCGCGTCGGCTCCGCGATCGGAAGACCGCCAGAAAGCGCGGCTGAATATTTTACCCATTGGCTCGACAATGACGGATCACCATTCTGGCCTTATTGGGAAAATGTACGCAGCTGGTGGGAATTGCGCGACCTGGCTAACGTGAAAATGATCCACTTTGCTGATCTCAAGCGGGACCTGCCGGGCCAGATTGTTGACATCGCGGCGTTTCTGGACATCGACATTGCCGCAGACTCGATGGAAAAAATCCTACATCACTGCTCCTTCGACTACATGAAGAACAATGCGACTGAATCTGTCCCCTTGGGTGGTGCGTTCTGGGATGGCGGTGCGAAGACGTTCATTCACAAAGGCACGAACGGACGCTGGCGCGATGATCTCGACGCTGAGGTGAGCGCGCGATATTTAGCGCGTGCCGAGCAAGAACTGGGCGGTGACTGCGCTCACTGGCTGGCGGAGGGATCCCTGGCCTGACAGAAGACAAGACGAGGGGAGCAACGAGGCATCCCTCGTCAACGTGTAATTCGGAAATATTGCGTGTGCTAACGGCACATTTCAGGCTTTTTGAACCCATCCGGCGGTGCAGAGTGAGATCCAGTTTCAGGGTTGCTTGAATGTCAGCTTCCGACGCTCCGGCATCAGTGGCTCGCGGTCGCAGCGAAATTCCGTTTTCCGCCCTTCGTGTCCGACGCGCCGCTCCATGCTGCGTCAGGACCGAAGGTCGCGTATGGGCTTATTCTGTTGAAAAACTCTGCCACGCGAAAATCATCTCAGAAATTCGGAACGCTGTTCTTCCCAT
>CAJYAD010000057.1 GCA_913064775.1 uncultured Albidovulum sp.
CCGAGATCACCGTGGGAGGCGTCGCGAAGCGCCAATTGAAGTAGGGATAGGAGACGCCGGGGAGGATCCCCCAGGTCGAGGAGGAGAAGCTGGACGGAAGCGCCTTCTGCAAGGCCGAGGTCGTCAGCCCGTAGCTGTTGGTGCTGCCGTAACTACGCGTCTGACCGGTCGTGCCCGTGTCCCAGTAAGCGTCCGTGACCGTGCCGCCGAAGTTATAGCCGACCAGCCCGCCGACGTTGGTGCTGCCCGTCACGCTGCCCGTCGCATAGGCGTTCATGATCGTGGCGTTGTTGACGCCGACCAGTCCGCCGACGTTGTATCCATTCCCCGACACGCTGCCCGTCGCATAGGCGTTCGTGATCTGGCCTTTGGAGTTATAGCCGACCAGTCCGCCGACGTTGGTGCTGCCCGTCACGCTGCCCGTCGCATAGCCGTTCGAGATCGTGCCGATGTTCGTTCCGACCAGCCCGCCGACGTTGTATCCATTCCCCGTCACGCTGCCCGTCGCGTAGGCGTTCATGATCGTGCCGCCGTTGTTATAGCCGACCAGCCCTCCAGATTTGGTAACTCCCGACACGCTCCCCGTCGCATGGGCATTGCTGACTGTCCCGGTACTATAGCCAACCAACCCGCCAGTGTTGCTGCCGCTGCCTGTCACACTGCCCGTCGCATAGGCGTTCGTGATCGCACCTTCGTTCACGCCGGCCAGCGCGCCAGTGTCGACGCCGCCTGACACGCTCCCCCCGACCAGCCCGACGTCCCGAAGCGTCGCGCCGCTCGTAAAGCCGAAGAGACCGACATAGTTCGACGAAGACCGCGAGATCGTCAGGTTGCTGATCGTGTAGTTCAGCCCGTCGAAGATGCCGGTGAAGTTGGTGGTGCCGTTCCCGATCGGGGCGAAACCCTTTCCACCGTTCCAACCCGCCGTGGCCGAGGCGTCGATGTTCGCGCCCAGCACGTAATCGCCGGAAAGCCCCGTCGTGTTGATGTCCTGGAGCTGGGTCAGTGTCGCGATCACGTCGTGATAGGTGGGCGTGGCGGAACTGTCCGAGCCCAGGATCACATGTCCGCTGACCGTCCCGAAGCTCTCGTTTGCCGTCAGCCAAGGTGTGGTCTGGCCGCCCGACGTCGACCAGGCCGAAGTGTCGAGCCCCGCGAGCGTGCCGCTCGCAAGCTGCGCAGTGGTCCCCGGGCTCACGCCATTGGTCGAGCCGTAACCTACCGCGGATGTCACCTTGGTGCCGGTTGTCTTGTCCCAGTAACCGTCGGTGATCGTGCCGATGTTCGAGCCGACCAGCCCGCCGACGACGCCGCTCCCCGACACGCTGCCCGTCGCATAGGCGTTCGTGATCGTGCCGAAGTTCGAGCCGACCAGCCCGCCGACGAAGTTGCCCCCCGACACGCTGCCCGTCGCATAGGCGTTCGTGATCGTGCCGCCGTCGATCACGCCGACCAGCCCGCCGACAAAGCCGCCCCCCGACACGCTGCCCGTCGCATAGGCGTTCGTGATCGGGCCTCTGCTCAAGCCGACCAGCCCGCCGACTTGGTAGGACCCCGTCACACTGCCCGCCGCGTAGACATTCGTGATCTGGCCTTTGGAGTTATAGCCAACCAGCGCGCCGACGTTGCTGCCGCCTGTCACGCTGCCACCGACCAGCCCGATGTTCCGGAGCGTCGCGCCGCTCGTCCAGCCGAAGAGACCGACATAATTCGACGAAGACCTCGAGATCGTAAGATTGCTGATCGTATGGTTCAGACCGTCGAAGATGCCGGTGAAGTGCCTGCTGTTGTTCCCGATCGGGGTGAAGTTCGCGATGCTCGAAAGATCGAGGTCTTTGCCCAGCACATACTTGCCCGAAAGCCCCGTCGTATTGATGTTCTGCAACTGCGTCGGTGTCGCGATCACATTGTAGTGAGTGGGTGTGGCGGAACTGTCAGTGCCCAGGATCACATGCCCGCTGACCGTGCCGAAACTCTCGTTCGCCGTCAGCCAGGGCGTCGTCTGCGCGCTCGAGTTCAACCACGCGGACCCGGTCAAGCCTGCAAGCTTGCCGCTCGCAAGTTGCGCAGTGGTCTCCGGACTCACGCCCTTGTTAGAGCCGCCGCCGACGCCGGAAACACCCGAGCCAGCCGTCTCTGTGTCCCAGTAGCCGTCGGTGATCGTGCCGCTGTAGTTACTGCCGACCAGCCCGCCGACGTTGAAGCCGCTCCCCGACACGCTGCCCGTCGCATAGGCGTTCGTGATCGTGCCGTTGGAGTTACTGCCGATCAGGCCGCCGACGATGTTGCTTCCCGACACGCTCCCCGTCGCGTAGGCGTTCGAGATTGTGCCGTAGGAGTTACTGCCCACCAACCCGCCGACGTTGCTCGTCCCCGTAACGCCACCCGTCGCGTAGGCGGTCGTGATCGTACCGCTGTTCCCGCCAGCCAGCCCACCAACAGAGGAGAGCGTGGACGTCGCCTTCACGCTCCCCGTCGCATAAGCGTTTGTGATCACAGCGCCATTCGAGGTGAGGCCCACCAGTCCGCCCACCCAGAAGCTTCCCGTTACGCTTCCTGTCGCATAGGCGCTCGTGATCGTGCCGCCGCTGTTCTCGCCGACCAGCCCGCCGACTGAGCTATGGCTGCCCGTTACGCTCCCCGTCGCATAGGCGTTCGTGATCGTGCCGGTGTTGATGCCGACCAGCCCGCCGACACCGCTGCCCCCCGTCACGTTGCCCGTCGCGTAGGCATTCGTGATCGTGCCGGTGGAGTTATAACCGACCAGCACGCCGACGTAGGAACTCCCCGTCACGCTGCCTCCAACCAGCCCGACGTTCCGAAGCGTCGCGCCGCTCGAGACGCCGAAGAGACCGACATAATTCGACGAAGGCCGCGAGATTGCCAGGTTGCTGATCGTGTGATCCAGCCCATCAAATATGCCGCTGAACTGGGTGCTGCTGTTTCCGATCGGAGTGAAGTTCGCGATGCTCGAAAGGTCGAGGTTCTTGCCCAGCACATACTTGCCCGAAAGCCCCGTCGCGTTGATGTTCTGCAGCTGCATCGGTGTCGCGAGGACGTCGTAGTAAGTGGGCGTGGCGGAAATGTCGGTGCCCAGGATCACATGCCCGCTGACCGTGCCGAAACTCTCGTTCGCCGTCAGCCAGGGCGTCGTCTGCGCGCTCGAGTTCAACCACGCGGACCCGGTCAAGCCTGCAAGCGTGCCCGAGGCCAGCATCACCGTGGTCTCCGGGCTCACGCCCTTGGTCGAGCCGTAACCTACCCCGGATGTCACCTTGGTGCCGGTTGTCTTGTCCCAGTAACCGTCGGTGATGGTGCCGTTTGAGTTAATGCCGACCAGCCCGCCGCCGACGCCGCTCCCCGACACGCTGCCCGTCGCATAAGAATCCTTGATCGTGCCGGTGCTCTGGCCGACCAGCCCGCCGACGCCGATGATCCCAGTCACGCTCCCCGTCGCATAGGCGTTCGTGATCGTGCCGGTGCTGATGCCGACCAGTCCGCCAGCGATGGAGTTCCTGGCGGTCCCAGTCACGCTGCCCGTCGCATAGGCGTTCGTGATCGTGCCCCCGAAATTCGCGCCGACCAGCCCGCCGACAAACTCGACCCCCGACACGCTGCCCGTCGCATAGGCGTTCGTGATCGTGCCGCCGCTGTTATCGCCGACCAGCCCGCCGACATAGTCGTGCCCCGTCACGCTGCCCCCGACCAGCCCGAAGTTCCGGAGCGTCGCGCCGATCGTAAACCCGAAGAGACCAACATAATTCGACGCAGACCGCGCGATCGTCAGGTTGCTGATCGTGTGGCTCAAGCCGTCGAAAATGCCGGTGAAGTGCGTACTGTTGTTCCCGATTGGAGTGAAGTTCGCAATGCTCGACAGATCGAGGTCTTTGCCCAGCACATAATCGCCAGCGAGCCCCGTCGTGTTGATGTTCTGCAGCTGAGTCGGTGTCGCGATGACGTCGTAGTGAGTGGGCGTGGCGGAACTGTCGGTGCCCAGGATCACATGGCCGCTGACCGTCCCGAAGCTCTCGTTCGCGGTCAGCCACGGCGTTGTCTGCGTGCCCGAGCTCGACCAGGCGGACCCGGTCAAGCCTGCAAGCTTGCCGCTCGCAAGCTGCGCAGTGGTCTTGCCGAAAGTGCTACTGCTGCCAGAACTGGTTTTCTGTCCGGTGGTCGCCGTGTCCCAGTAGCCGTCAGTTATAGTATCGTAACCATTTGAACCGACCAGCCCGCCGATATTGCTGCTTCCGGTCACACTGCCCGTCGCATAGGCATTCTTGATCGTGCTGCCGGGGCCGTTTCCACCGGCCAGCCCACCGACATCCTTGCCTCCCGTCACGCTGCCCGTCGCGTAGGCGTTCGTGATCATGCCACCCTGATTATACCCGAGCAAACCTCCGATCTCGGAGCCGCTCCCCGTCACAATGCCTGTCGCATAGGCATTCTTGATCGTGCTGCCGGGGCCGTTCCCACCAGCCAGTCCACCGACATTATTGCCTCCCGTCACGCTACCCGTCGCGTAAGAGTTTGTGATCACGCTCTGATTGGATCCACCGCCCACACTGTCGAAGCTTATACCGACCAGCCCGCCGACGAAGTTGCCGCCCCCCCTCACGTCGCCCCTCGCATAGGCGTTCTTGATCATGTTGGAATTCGCGCCGACCAGCCCGCCGACGGAGCTGCCGCTCCCAGTCACGCTGCCCGTCGCATAGGCGTTCGTGAGGGTGCCGGTGTTCAAGCCGACCAGCCCTCCGATATCGCTGCGGCCACCCGTGTCAGAACCTGTTACACTTCCCGTCGCATAAACGTTCATGATCGTGCCGGCGTTCGCGCCGACCAGCCCGCCGACGGAGCTATATCCCTTCACGCTGCCCATCGCATAAGCGTTCGTGATCGTGCCGCCGTTCGCGCCGACCAGCCCGCCGACGGAGCTTCCGCTTCCGGTCACGCTGTCCGTCGCATAGGCGTTTGTGATAGTGCCGCCGTTGGTTCCTCCGACTAGCCCGCCAACGTTGCTGGTTCCGGACACGCTGCCCGTCGCATAGGCGTTCGTGATCGTGCCGCCGTTCACGCCAGCAAGGCCGCCGACATCTGTCGCCCCCGACAAGCTTTCCCCGATCAGTCCAACGTTGCGCAGCGTCGCACCCTTCGTCCAGCCGAATAGGCCGACATAATTCGACGAAGACCGTGAGATCTTCAGGTTGCTGATCGTATGGTTCAGACCGTCGAAGATGCCGGTGAAGTGGGTGCTGTTGTTCCCGACGGGTACAAAACCCGAGGGGCCCCAGATATCGGTGCCGTTCCCAGCGGTGTTGCTGCTTCCGGTCGCGCTGGCGTTGATATCGCTGCCCAGAGTGTAGCTGGCCCCGGGCGCCATCGCCATCAGCTGCAGCTGGTGCGCATTCTCGATCGTCGTGCTGTATTCCGACGCCAGCATCGGCAAGGTCGACCCCGCCGCGCCAGAGGCATTGTTCAGGCTGCCGTTGTTGTCCAGAAGCACCCAGGCGTTGCCGGACGCGCCCGGCGTCGTTGTGAAGGTGAACCCGCCATAGGAGCCCGACGTGAAAGCGTTCGCTGTGGTGATCGAGCCAGCGCCGCCGCTAACTTGATTGAGACCAATCGCCAGCGTTGCGTTGCCCGAGCTCTCGCGGATCTGCACCCAGTAGCCGTTCTTGATTGAGGAGCTGTTCATTCCGACCAGTCCGCCGACGGTGTTGTTTCCCGTCACGCTGCCCGCCGCATACGCGTTCGTGATCGTACCAAGGTTCTGGCCGACCAGCCCGCCGACGACTTTGCTCCCCGTCACGCTGCCCGTCGCATAGGCGTTCGTGATTTTGCCGTTGTCATTCAAGCCGACCAGCCCGCCAGCTAAGGAGTACCGGGCGCTCGCCGTCACGCTGCCTGTCGCATAGGCGTTTGTGATCGTGCCGGCGTCGTTGCGGCCGACCAGCCCGCCGACAAAACCGCCCCCCGACACGCTCCCCGTCGCATGGGCATTGCTGACTGTCCCGGTACTATAGCCAACCAAGCCGCCAGTGTTGCTGCCGCTGCCTTTCACGCTGCCCGTCGCAGAAGCATTCGTGATCGTGCCTTCGTTTACGCCAGCCAGCGCGCCGACGTCGACGCCGCCTGTCACGCTGCCCCCAACAAGTCCAACGTCCCGGAGCGTCGCGCCGCTCGTAAAGCCGAAGAGGCCGACATAATTCGACGAAGAGCGCGAGATCTTCAGGTTGCTGATCGTGTGGCCCAGCCCGTCGAAAATGCCGGTGAAGTGCGTGCTGTTGTTCCCGATTGGAGTGAAGTTCGCGATCGACGACAGGTCGATATCCGACCCCAAGGCGTAGTTTCCGGTAAGCCCCGTCGTGTTGATCGCCTGCAGCGCCGCGGCCGTGGTCAGGACGGTATAGTTGATCGCCCCTGCGCTGCCCTCCTGCGTCGAGAAGCTGTCGTTCGTCGTCAGGTTCACCGGCGCGTTGACGTTATAGGTTCCGCCCGTGCCGCCGTCGTTGAAGTGCAGCGTCAGCCCACCGCCGCCCGTCACCGAGAGCGGCGCGTCGATGTTGATCGAATGATAGGCATCGAGCGTGAGCGTGTGCGCGCTCCCCCAGCTCAGCGCGTCGGCGACGGTGATGTCGCCCGCCTGGCCGCCAAACGATCCGGAGCCGCCGGTCGCGACCGTGACATTGGTCGTGCCGAGCGCCGTCTCCAGCGTCGAGACATTCACCACGCTGTTCGACCCCGTCGCCGTGAAGCCGGAACTGGTCTTGTTGCCTGCCGTCGAGATCGTCACGCTATAGGGGTCGAGCAGCCACGCGCCCGCCGTCCCCTCCGGCGCCGAGGTGTCGACCGTGCTTCCGGTGACATCGAGAACATGGCCCGAGGTCTCCACCCGCCCGCCATTGCCGCCCTCAGGCCCGCCCTCGGCCAGCAGGCTGCCGAAGCTCAGCGTCTGCCCGCCGGGCTGCGCAAGGCGCGACCAGACCGAGAGCGTGCCGCCATCGCCCGCCACCGTCGCGCTCGCGTCCAGCACCGCGCTCGGCGCCACATAGGCCGACTGCGTCTGTGCCGCGCCCACGCCCAGCCAGCCGCCGCCGAAGGCAATCGTGCCGCCGCCCGTCGCGCCCGTCGCCAGAAGCTGCGCCCCGGACCCCGCCACGACATGCGCCCCCGTCACCGTCACCGCGCCGCCCCGGCCGGTGGCAGAACTCGCATCAAGTCTACCCTTCACGGCCACCGTGCCGGACGCGCCGCCCAGCAACTCAATCGCGCCGCCAGCGGTCTTGCGCACGCCCTCCGCCTCGATCACCCCGGTATTGTTCACCACGGTCTTCATCAGCGCGTCGCGCGCGTCGGCCGACAGCACAACGCGGCCGCCATCGGCGCGAATTGCGCCGCCGTTCCGGATCTCGGCGTTCAGCGCATCGGCGCTGACGCGGAACCCCAGAAGCCGGTTGCCCGCCAGCGTCAGATCCACCGCGCCGCCGGCCCCCAGCGCCGCCGTCCCGCCCGGCGCCGCGATCGTGCCGTCATTCGTCACATGCCGCCCGATGAAGGCGACATAGCCGCCCGGCGCCGCCCGGATCGTGCCGTCGTTGACCACCCCCGCCTCGCTCGACCCGCTGAAGTGCAGCGCCTTGCCGGCCATGAAGTCCGAGCCGCTCACCCCCAACGTTGAGGCCACGATCCCGCCCACGTCGACCTGCGCCCCCGGCGCGAAGGTGATCCCGTTCGGGTTGACCAGGAACACCTGGCCGTTGGCATTCAGATGGCCGTAGATCGCGCTCGGGTCGCTGCCCAGGATCCGGTTCAGCGCGACCGCGCTGGTCGAGGGCTGGCGGAACGTGACCGTCTGCCCGGCCCCGATGTTGAAGCTCTGCCAGTCGAGGATCGCGCGGGAGCTTTGCTGCGTCACTGTCGTCGTGTTGCCCGCCGTCGCGATGCTGGCCTGACCCGCAGCCACGTGCTCACCCGTGGGCAGCGCCTGCGCCGCCGGCGCAAGACCCAACAGCACCAGAACCGCCGCCGCCTCCCCCGGGCTCAGCGTCTTGCGCATCAGACGCCGGATCCGGCGCCGCAGGCGCCGACCGCCCTTCGCCGACGCGGTCATCCCCTCTGGCACCGGGACCAGCATCCCCTGGTTCCGGCTCCAGATCAGACGAAAGACATGGTTCATGGGGTACTCCTCGACCGGAGGACCTGGGGGACCGACCCGCTTACAAGCGCGGAGCGTGACGGCAATACGCGATCGCCCCGCAAAACGGGTGTTCTGACAAACGCTCTCTGCATCTGCTGTTGCGGGTCCTCGCAGGCCCTCGCCTGGGCTCTTCCTTGGGCCGTCGGCCTGGCGCGCGATCGGCTGTGAACAGGGTGGCGCGCCTGCACGGGGCCGGTCGCGCAACTCCCCGTAGTATATGGAAAATCTCCCCGCAAAACAGACCCCAAAAAGTTCTGAATTGTGGACGCAAAGTTCTGAATTCTTACCCGAAAACGCCCGAATTCATGCATTCTCGCCCATTTTTGCGCCCACAGCTTCGTGATCCCTTTACGCCGTCCTTCCAGCTGATTCGCGCCCGCAGCGCGCGGTTTTGCGCTATGGTCCGGGGGCTGAAGACATCACCAAGAGCGACGCCCGACCCGATGACTGTTCTGCCCGCTGCGCCGCCGATCGACCTGCAGATCTCCGGATGCGGGGTCTCCCGCGCGATGATCGACGGGGTCGAGGCCGAAGTCGTCACCAACGGTCTCAACGCGGGCATGGGGATGACCTGGAGCCTGTCGCGGTTCCTCACCGAGGGCCCCGACACGCTCGACGTGGAAAGCGACCGCTCCGCCGGGTTCGTATACACCCAGGTCCCGGTCCGGGGCGGTTTCACCGCCGAGTTGGCCTGCGGGGCGGTCTATGACGCCCGACGCGCCGGGCTGGTGCGCCCCCGGCGCTCGGCGGCGCGGTTTCGGTTCTCTGGCCGGGAGAACCATGTGTTCGGCGTGGTGGCCTCGCTCGAAGCAATCAAAGCCTGGTTTGACGGTGCGGTGCCGAAGGGGCTGCGTCCGCTCCTGGACGACCGTGATACGACCCTCCACGCACCGCAAGTGCTGCCCGGCTATCTGCACCAGTCGCTTCGCGCCGTCCTGCAGTCACGCTCCCCGATGCGCGGCCACATGATCGAGGCGGTGGCGCTGCAGATCCTCGGCGTCCAGCTCGAAACGCTGGGCGCGGCCGCGCCGGGCGGACCGACCCTGGCCGAGCTGCGTCTCGCGAAGGAGGTGCGCACCCTCCTTGAGGGCGCGCCACAGGATCCGCCCGCTCTTTCCAGACTGGCGGTCATGCTCGGGTGTTCGGCGAAACGGCTCGACACGGCCTATCGCGCCGTCTACGGGATCTCGATCTATCAGGCACGGCAAGACCTGCGCTTCGAGGCGATCTGTGCGGCCCTGCGCGCGGGCGTGCCGATCGGGGTGGTTGCCCGGCGCTTCGGATATCCACGCCTGAGCAACTTCTCCACGGCGTTTCGGAAGCGCACGGGGCTCGCGCCGCGCGTCTGGCGCGAACAGCAGGTGAAGGGGGCCGCCCGCGCCGACGTGCCGGCCAGACGCACGCGGCCGTGGACAAGCGGCGGGGATTGATCCGGAGGCGACGGACAAGCTGCCGCGCAGGGTCGCGAGGGGCCGCTTTTGCAGTCGCGATGGGTGACACGAGCAGCCGCGGCAAAGGCACAGAGTTCGCCTCTCGCGCTGATCGCTGCGGCCTGCGCGTGGGTCTCTAAAGGGCTCAGAGCGGCCTTGTGGCGTCGCGGCATTGGCGGTCCATGCTAGCATGACGCCGCCGGCAGTGGGCCGGAGATGTGGTTGGCGCGGTGGAGGGAGACCTTCACCATGGGAAATGAGAACCTGCCCGCCGTTCGCCCTGCCAAACGTGCCTGGAACCGTGGCCGCATTATCGGGCAAAAGCGGCCCCTACTGCCCAGACATGTCTGGGCTATCCGCGTCCGACTAGAAATTGCAGCGAAAACCCGCGATCTCGCGCTGTTCAACCTCGCAATAGACAGCAAGCTGCGCGGCTGCGACCTTGTGCGCCTGAAAGTGACGGACGTCTTTTCCGCCGGTTCCATCAGGGAGCGCGTCTCGATCGTCCAGCGGAAGACCCGCCAGCCGGTGCGCTTCGAGATCACCGAGGGCACCCGGCGATCGGTGATAGCATGGCTCGACAGTCCGACGATGACCGGCTGCGACTATCTATGGCCCGGACGCCTTCACAATCGCCCGCACATCTCGACGCGACAGTATGCCCGTCTGGTGAAGGGCTGGGTGACCTCCATCGGACTCGAACCTAGCGCATATGGCACACACTCGATGCGGCGCACCAAAGTGGCGCAGATCTACCGCAAGACAGGCAACTTGCGTGCGGTGCAGTTGCTGCTCGGGCACACCAAGATGGACAGCACGGTTCGCTATCTTGGCGTGGAGCTGGAGGATGCCCTGACCATTTCCGAGGGCGTGGAGATCTGAAGAAGACCGTATACGATCTCGGGACCTTCGCCTCGAACGTGGCTGTGGTCCGGAGCCAGCCCATAGCGGCCGGACGTGCCTCTTGAAGCATCCCATGATCCCGGACAGGAAGTGCGGAGAGTCGCCATTTGGCGCGCGCGTAACGGGGCCAGAAAACCGACCCTCCGCCTACCGTACCAGCCGTTTCTACTCAGGGACGGACCGCGCGCGGCGCGTTGAGTGCCCTGAAGGCCACGCCGAGGACCGCGCCGTAGATGATGTGCAGCACCAGTGTCGCCACCGGAGCCATGAGACCGAGCTTCAGCCCGAAAAGCCCGGCCCCGGCCAGCGGCATCACCAGCACCATCATCGCAAGCCACGCCCCGATAGCAAAGACGATGCCCTTGCTGGCCGCGGAAGCCGTGGGGATACGCTCATAGAGCAGCGCGAACGCGGCTCCCCAGGCGATGGTGCCGATGAAGAAATGTGCGAGCCATCCTGTGAACATGGGGGCACCCATCATGTGACTCAGCATGTCGATGACGTTGAGCGCTGGCATCATGCCCATCATTCCCTTGCCGATCATCAAAGCAGACAAGACGACGGTTGCAATGAACCCGGCGCCGAAGCCGGCGGATATCTTTTGCATGGCTAGTAGTCCTTTCCTTGGGGTCAGCCCCCTGTTGGCTTTTCGTCGTGAAGCCTTGAAAGGATCGCGTCGATCCGCTCCGCTTCGGGCGGGTCGGACGGCGGAAGTGCCTCGGTCAGAGCACGGGTCGCTCGCATCTGGGCCAGGAAATGCGCACAGCCATGGCACATGGCGAGGTGAAGCCGCATTCTAAGCGACTGCCACAGCCCCAGTTCCCCGTCGATCAGGGCACTGGAGCGGTCAGCAACCTCCTTGCAACTCAGCATCCCGCAAGCCCCCATTCATAGGTCTCACATGAATAGGACTTCTGGAAATGGGATCTGTTACAGTCCAACTGTGAAAAAACTGCTGTGTCCTGCATGTGCCATCTCCTCATAGCAGTTCGTCCAACGCCGCGCGCACTGTCAGCCGGGCACGGTGCAGCAGAACACGCATGTTGCCCTCGCTGATGCCCAGTATCTCGCAGACTTCCGACGCTGCCAGCCCTTCCTGCGCGCGCAGCACCAGCACTGCGCGCTGGCCTGCCGGCAAGGTCTCGATCACGGCGCTCACGTGCGCCATGATACTGCGTCCGGCGATGATGCGCTCGGGCGTGACCTCCTCCCAAAGCGACGGCAAATCCTTCCACTGGCCGCGTCCATCGAAGGCGGCGGCCAAGGAATTCTCGGCGGCGCCGTCGTCAAAGGACACCCACCGGCCGTCGCGCTTGGCACGGGTTCGTGCCTTGTTCACAAGGATGGCGAAGATCCAGCCCGCCAGGGAAGCGCGCCCCTCAAACCCTCTGATATTCCGCAGAACAGCTACCCAGGTCTCCTGCGCAACCTCTTCTGCGGCCGCGCGGCTTTGCACAATCCCAGCAGCGAGCCGGACCAAAGCTGAATTATGCTTACGAAAGGCGTGCTCAAATGCGGCACGTTCGCCTGTAATGAGCGCCCGCACCAGCTTTCCGTCATCATCGTACTCGTCCTGCATCGACCCTTCCAACGTGATCCGCAAATAGCCGACAGGTCCAGCGGTTCGTTAGATGATCCGTATGCGCCGTCTCCGGCCCATTGATTTCGCCGGTATTTGCGGGGTGCTGGGTCTGCCAGAAGGTCTGTGAACACAGACGGGAGGTTTGGCATGGCAGATGGCGGGGATGGGTTTGTCGG
>CAJYAD010000058.1 GCA_913064775.1 uncultured Albidovulum sp.
ACGCGCTGGAAAAGCTTGCCCCCTTCTTTCCGGGCGCCACCGGCCCCTGGACCGCCGGCGCGCCACTGCCGGGCGGCGATTTCGCGGTCGACGGGGTGGACGGGCTGATCGCCGGGCTCATGCGCGATTATCCGTTCCTGGGCACGGCCTGGGCGCGGCGTCTGGTGCGCACCTATGGCACCGAGGCCCGCGCAATCCTCGGCGCCGCGAAAACCTCCGACGCTCTGGGCCGCGATTTCGGCGCCACCCTGACCGAGGCCGAAGTCCACTGGCTGATCGACCATGAATTCGCGCGCGCCGCCGAGGACATCCTGTGGCGAAGGACAAAGCTGGGCCTGCGGATGAGCGCCGAGCAGACCGCGGTGTTGCAGGATTTCATCGAAGGCCCCTCGGGCGAGCGACGCGAGAGCGCCCATGCGGGCTGAACGGGACAGAAAGATGGGGGCCGGATGGCACTGGAACTGAGCGGGGTCGAGAAAACCGTGACGGGGCGGCCCCATATCCACCGCACCGATCTGACGCTGGAAAAGGGCACGATGAACGTGCTGCTGGGCGCCACGCTGTCGGGCAAGACCACGCTGATGCGGCTGATGGCCGGGCTGGAGGCGCCCAGCGCCGGACGGATCCTGTGGCACGGGCAGGATGTGACCGGGACGCGGGTGCAGGACCGCAATGTCGCGATGGTCTACCAGCAATTCATCAACTACCCGTCGATGAGCGTCTACGACAACATCGCCTCTCCGCTGATGCTGACCCGCCGGCCGCGCGCCGAGATCGACCGCGAAGTGCGCGCCACCGCCGAGATGCTGCAGCTGACGCCGCTGCTGCAGCGTCGGCCGCTGGAATTGTCGGGCGGCCAGCAGCAGCGCTGCGCGCTGGCCCGCGCGCTGGTCAAGGGCGCCGGGCTGGTGCTGCTGGACGAGCCGCTGGCCAATCTCGACTACAAACTGCGCGAGGAATTGCGCCAGGAGATCCCGAAGATCTTTGAGGCCTCGGGCGCGATCTTCGTCTATGCCACCACCGAACCCGAAGAGGCGCTGCTGCTGGGCGGCAAGACCGCAACCCTCTGGCAGGGCCGGGTGACGCAGTTCGGCCCGACGCCCGAGGTCTACCGCCGCCCCTGCGACGCGATCACCGCGCGGGTGTTTTCCGACCCGCCGATGAATTTGCTGCAGGTGACCAAGGCGGGCGGCAGGCTGCGGTTCGGCGGGGCCGATGGTGGGGCCGATGGCGGCGGCAGCAATGGTGGCGGCGACGATGGCGGCGCGCTGCCGGTCTTTGCCGCGATGGCGGGGCTGGCGGACGGCCCCTATACGCTGGGCTTTCGCGCCAACCACCTGCGGCTGTCCGATCCCGGCCCTGGCGCGCTCTGCTTCACCGCGCAGGTGGTGGTGACCGAGATCACCGGCTCTGAAACCTTCGTTCATCTCGATCACGGGCCCAGCCGCTGGGTCGCGCTGGTGCACGGCGTGCGCGACCTTGCCCCGGGCGCCGCGCAGCCCGCCTTCGTCGATCCGGCGCAGGTCTATGTCTTCGGCCCCGACAGCGCGCTGGCCGCCGCCGCCGCCTATGCCACCGCCGCCTGAGGAGAAGAGCATGGCCAAGATCACCCTCGACGCCCTCGCCCATTCCTACCTGCCCCACCCAAAGGCAGAGCAGGATTACGCGCTCAAGCAGCTCAACCATGTCTGGGCCGATGGCGAGGCCTATGCCCTGCTGGGCGCCTCGGGCTGCGGCAAGACCACGCTGTTGAACATCATCTCGGGGCTGCTGACGCCGTCGCAGGGGCGGATCCTGTTCAACGACCGCGACGTGACCCAGACCTCGACGACCGAGCGTAACATCGCCCAGGTGTTCCAGTTCCCGGTGGTCTACGACACCATGACGGTGCGCGCGAACCTGGCCTTTCCGCTGAAGAACCGCGGCGCCCCGGCGGCCTATGTGGCCGAGCGCGTGCAGCAGATCGCGCGGATGATCGGGCTGGAGGAGATGCTGGAGCGCAAGGCGCGCGGGCTGACGGCGGATGCCAAGCAAAAGATCAGCCTGGGCCGCGGCATGGTGCGCGAGGACGTCAACGCGATCCTCTTCGATGAGCCGCTGACCGTCATCGACCCGCAGATGAAATGGGAGCTGCGCACCCAGCTGAAAAAGCTGCACCGCGAGTTCGGGCACACGATGATCTACGTCACCCACGACCAGACCGAGGCGCTGACCTTCGCCGACAAGGTGGTGGTCATGCATGACGGTCGCGTGGTCCAGATCGGCACCCCGCAGGAGCTGTTCGAAACCCCCGAGCATACTTTCGTGGGCTATTTCATCGGCTCGCCCGGGATGAACCTGCTGCCCGCCCACGTCGAGGGCGCCCGCGCCCGGGTCGGCGACACGCAGATCGCGCTGGGGGCCAGATATGGCGCGCTGTCGGGCAAGGTCGAGATCGGCGTGCGGCCGGAATTCCTGCGGCTGAACCGCGTCGGCGCGGGCCTGCCGGTGCAGGTGACCCGCATCGAGGACGTCGGCCGCCACAAGATCGTGCGCGCCCGTTTCGACGGCCGCGAGATCAACATCGTCGCCCCCGAGGGCGACCGGATCGCCCCCGGCGCGGCCCATGTCGAGGCCGATCCGGGGCGGGTGAATGTCTATGTCGACGACTGGCGCGTTCAGGGGGAGGCTGCGTGATGAACAAGAGCGTCAATCAAAAGGCCTGGTTTCTGGTGCTGCCGGTGCTGTTGCTGGTGGCGTTCTCGGCGGTGGTCCCGCTGATGACGGTGGTCAACTACTCGGTGCAGGACACCTTCGGCAACAACGCCTTCTTCTGGAACGGCATCGCGTGGTTTTCCGACACGCTGCATTCGCCGCGGGTCTGGGGCTCTCTCGGGCGGCAGACGGCGTTCACGGCGATCATCCTGGCGATCGAGGTGCCGCTGGGGATCTTCGTGGCGCTGAACATGCCGAAAAAGGGGTTCTGGTCCACCATCTGCCTGGTGCTGATGGCCCTGCCGCTGCTGATCCCGTGGAACGTGGTCGGCACGATCTGGCAGATCTTCGGGCGGGTCGACATCGGGCTTCTGGGCTACACGCTGTTTCACCTCGGGATCGACTACAACTATACCCAGGGCTTCTATTCGGCCTGGGCCACGGTCGTGGTGATGGATGTCTGGCACTGGACCTCGCTGGTGGCGCTCTTGTGCTATGCGGGGCTTCAGTCGATCCCGCAGGCCTATTATCAGGCCGCGCGGATCGATCAGGCGAGCCGCTGGAAGGTGTTTCGCTATATCGAACTGCCGAAGATGCGCGGCGTGCTGACCATCGCGATCCTGCTGCGCTTCATGGACAGCTTCAAGATCTACACCGAGCCCTTCGTGCTGACCGGCGGCGGGCCCGGCAATTCCACCACCTTTCTGTCGATCGATCTGGTGAAGATGGCGCTGGGACAGTTCGATCTGGGCCCCGCGGCGGCCTTCTCGCTGATGTATTTCCTGATCATCCTGCTGGTTTCATGGGTGTTCTACACGGTGATGATGCAGATCGACAAAGACGACGTCGAGGGGGGCAAGTGATGGCCCGGACCAAGGCGAAATCCCGCGCGATCAACGGCTCGGCCGTGGTCATGACGCTGTATCTGCTGTTCCTGCTGGTGCCGATCTACTGGCTGGTGGTGATGAGCCTGAAGACCAACGAGGAAATCCTGTCGTCGTTCTCGCTTTGGCCGCGGCAGGTGTCGCTGGTCAATTACATCAAGATCTTCACCGATCCCAGCTGGTACATGGGCTATGTGAACTCGCTGATCTATGTGGTCGAGAACACGGTGATCTCGATCGCGGTGTCGCTGCCGGCGGCCTATGCCTTCAGCCGCTACAGCTTTCTTGGCGACAAGCATCTGTTCTTCTGGCTGCTCACCAACCGCATGGCGCCGCCGGCGGTCTTCGCGCTGCCGTTCTTCCAGCTCTATTCCTCGGTCGGGTTGTTCGACACCCATATCGCGGTGGCGCTAGCGCATACGCTGTTCAACGTGCCGCTGGCGGTCTGGATCCTGGAAGGCTTCATGTCCGGCGTGCCGAAGGAGATCGACGAGACCGCCTATATCGACGGCTATTCCTTTCCGCGCTTCTTCACCCGCATCTTCATGCCGCTGATCGCCAGCGGGATCGGCGTCGCGGCGTTCTTTTGCTTCATGTTCTCCTGGGTCGAATTGCTGCTGTCGCGCACCCTGACCAGCGTCGACGCGAAGCCGATCGCGGCGGTGATGACACGCACGGTGTCGGCCTCGGGGATGGATTGGGGGCTGCTGTCGGCGGCGGGGGTGCTGACCATCGTGCCCGGCGCGCTGGTGATCTATTTCGTGCGCAACTACATCGCCAAGGGCTTCGCCCTGGGGAGGGTGTGATGACCGCCTCGCGCAACTTTCGCATCCTTGTGGCCGCCTGCCTGCTGGTGCTGGCCGCGGTCGCCAGCTTCATCTTCTGGACCGCTCCGGTCAGGGACGGCGCGATCAGCTGGACAGCGCCGATGATCGCCCGGGGCTGGATGGCCTGGACGCTGGCGACGGCGGTGTTCTTCTGGCTGATCGCGGCGCTGCTGGTCGCCTTCACCCTGATCGGCATCGGCTGCCCCGAGGTTCCGCGCACCGGCATCCTGCGGATCGAGACCACCCGCGGCGACCGGCTGTTCATCTCTTTGCTGGGCGCGGGCTTCATCAATCTGATCTGGCTTGGACTGGTGGGCAGCCACCAGCCCTGGGCGCTGATCGTCTGTCTTCTCTACGCGCTGGCGGTGTTTCGCTGGGTGTAGGGCCTCAGGACGGCCTGCATCGGACAGGAGTGCAGGCCACCTCAACTTGATCCTGTCGACTTGGGAGGAATGACATGAAACTCGCTTTGAGAGCGACAACGGCGGTCGCGCTGGCGCTTGGCCTTTCGGCCCCGCCAGCCTTCGCCGACATGAAGGCCGCGAACGAGTTCCTCGATCAGGTGATCGGCGGGGTCTCGACCCTTGGCCGCCCGGATCAGGAAAAGGAGATGCAGTGGTTCGTCGACGCGGCCAAGCCCTATCAGGGGATGGAAATCCACGTCGTATCGGAATCGCTGACCACGCATGCCTTTGAATCGAAGGTGCTGGCGCCGTGGTTCAGCAAGATCACCGGCATCAAGGTGATCCATGACGTGATCCAGGAAGGCGATGTGGTCGAGAAGATCCAGACCCAGATGCAGACCGGGGAAAACATCTACGACGCCTATGTCAACGATTCCGATTTCATCGGCACCCATTGGCGCTATGGCCAGGTGCGCAACCTGACCGACTGGATGGCGGGCGACGGCAAGGCGGTGACCAACCCCGACCTCGACCTGAAGGATTTCATCGGCCTCAGCTTTACCACCGGGCCCGATGGCAAGCTGTACCAGCTGCCCGACCAGCAGTTCGCCAACCTCTACTGGTTCCGCTACGATTGGTTCACGGATGCCAAGACCAAGGCCGATTTCAAGACCGAGTACGGCTACGATCTGGGCGTGCCGGTCAACTGGTCAGCCTATGAGGACATCGCCAAGTTCTTCACCGGCCGCGACATGTCCTATATCGGCGGGCCGAAGAAGGTCTATGGCAACATGGACTACGGCAAGAAGGACCCCTCGCTTGGCTGGCGCTTCACCGATGCCTGGCTGTCGATGGCCGGCGAAGGCGACAAGGGCCTGCCGAACGGCAAGCCGGTGGATGAATGGGGCATCCGCGTCAACGACAAGGATCAGCCGGTCGGCTCTTGCGTCGATCGCGGCGGCGCCACCAACGGCCCGGCCGCCGTCTACGCGGTGCAGAAATACATCGACTGGATGAAGAACTACGCCCCGCCCTCGGCCGAGGGCATGACCTTCTCCGAGGCCGGGCCGGTGCCTGCGCAGGGTGAAGTCGCCCAGCAGGCCTTCTGGTACACCGCCTTCACCGCCGACATGGTGAAGAAGGGGCTGCCGGTGGTGAACGATGACGGCACGCCCAAGTGGCGCATGGCGCCCTCGCCCCATGGCTCCTACTGGGAGAAGGGGATGAAGCTTGGCTATCAGGACGTGGGCTCCTGGACGCTGATGAAATCGACGCCGCTGAAGCGCGCCCAGGCCGCCTGGCTTTACGCGCAATTCGTGGTCTCGAAGACGGTGGATGTGAAGAAAAGCCAGACCGGCCTGACCTTCATCCGCAACTCCACCATCCACGACAAGAGCTTCACCGACCGCGCCCCGAACCTGGGCGGCCTGATCGAGTTCTACCGCTCGCCCGCCCGTGTCCAATGGACGCCGACGGGCACCAACGTGCCGGATTATCCGAAGCTTGCGCAGTTGTGGTGGCAGAACATCGGCGACGCTTCTTCGGGGGCCAAGTCGGTGCAGGCCGCGATGGATTCGCTTTGCGCCGCGCAGGAAAAGGTGATGGAGCGCATCCAGCGCTCGGGCATCCAGGGCGACAAGGGCCCGCAGATGGCCGACAAGCACGACCTGGCCTGGTGGCACAAGTATTCGGTCGAGCATGGCTCTCAATCGCCGAAGCTGAAGCTGGCGGATGAGCGCGAAAAGCCGGTGACGGTCGATTACGACACGCTGATCAAATCCTGGAACGAGTGATCGTTTCCCGGTGATCGTCCCCCTAGTGAACGTGGGGACCGAAGGGGCGGCGCCGCGGCGCCGCCCTTTTCGTTTCGGTATCCACGCGCCGCGTGCCCGCCGCCCCCATCCTGTTCATCTTGGTCCAAATACTCCGGGGGGTCGCAGGGGGGCCGCGCCCCCCTCGTGCAAAAGGACCGCGCGCGATGCGCGCCGCGTTGAATTCGCCTCATCTCGATCATGAGAAGATTTCACCCCCCACCCCGTTGGCGCGCAGGGCCTGCCCCCCTAGAAAGAGACACCCGCCCTGCCCCAAGTCGCCTATCGCGCGGAACATGTCGAAATCCGGCGACGACCGGACCGATCGGGGCTTTAGGAAGGACACAAGAATCAGGAGCCGCCCAATGCCCGACGTCACCATCGTTTCATGGCGCGACATCCCGGCCCAGGTCATCGTGGGCAAGGGCCGGCGCGGCGCGAAGAAGCCGCTGCCCGAACGTTTTGAGCAGGCCATCGACCGCTGCGCGATGAAGGTCGGCGCGCGCGATACCGACTCCTACCTTGCCGAATGGCACAAGGCCGCCCCCTACCAGATGGACGGCGAGCCCGAAGAGATCCTGGCGGCAGAGCTTGCCCGCATCGAGGCCGAATACGACACCGAGCGCCTGAAAACGCTGATCGCCAACGACGGCTGGGCGTGATCCCAAGACCGATCCACACCCTCAGGGAGGCTCTCATGGCTCTTCTCAACTTCCGCCGCCCGGCCGAGCCCCATCTCGGCTCTCAGCCCACCCCCGAGGTCGAGGCCTTCCTGAACGGCTTCTCGATCGAGGTGATGCCGCGCACCGCGGCGAGCGTCGAGGATTTCCGCGATCTGCTGCCCGAAGGCACCCGCGTCTACATCGCCCATATCGACGGCACGCCGATCGACGATATGGTGGCCACCGCGAAGCGCCTGGCGCGGGGCGGCTTTCAAGTGATGCCGCATTTCCCCGCCCGGGTAATCCGCGACCGCGCCGAACTGGCCGATTGGGTCACGCGCTACCGGGGCGAGGCCGGGGTCGAACAGGCGTTGCTGCTGGGCGGCGGCGTCGCCACCCCCGCCGGTGATTTCGACAATTCCATGCAGCTGATCGAGACCGGCCTGTTCGACGGCTTCACCCGCCTGCATATCGCCGGCCACCCCGAGGGCAACCGCGACATCGACCCCGACGGCGGCGATCGCAACGTGATGCAGGCGCTGCGCTGGAAACAGGCCTTTGCCGAGCGCAGCGATGCCAGGATGGCGCTGGCCACCCAGTTCGCGTTCGAGGCCGCCCCGGTCATCGCCTGGGTCGAGCGGCTGCAAAAGGAAGGCATCGACCTGCCCGTCCATATCGGCGTGGCGGGGCCGGCGAAGCTGCAGACCCTGATCAAATTCGCCATCGCCTGCGGTGTCGGGCCGTCGCTGCGCGTGCTGCAAAAGCGCGCCAAGGATGTCTCGAAGCTGCTGCTGCCGTTTGAGCCCGACGCCTTCATCGCCGATCTCGCCGCCCACAAGGCCAAGACCCCCGGCTTCGGGATCGAGGCCGTGCATTTCTTCCCGCTGGGCGGTATCAAGACCAACGCGGCCTGGACCCAGGCCCGCGCCGGCGCCTCGGGCGTCCCCGCAAATCAAGCCTGAGGAAGCTTATGAGCACCCGCACCGTACTCGAATCCAAATCCAAGACCGTCGTCATCGGCTTTGATGAGCCCTTCTGCGTGATCGGCGAGCGGATCAATCCCACCGGCCGCAAGAAACTGGCCGCCGAACTGGAGCAGGGCGATTTCTCGACCGTCGAGAGGGATGCGCTGGAACAGGTCGCCTGCGGCGCGATGGTGCTGGATGTGAACTCGGGCGCGGTGTTCTCGAACAAGATGGCCGCGGATCCGCGCTATGCCGACAACAACTTCGTCGAACCGCCGCTGATGCGCGAGCTTTGCGCGCGGGTGCAGGCGATCGTCGACGTGCCGCTGTGCATCGACAGCTCGGTCCCCGGCGCGCTGGAAGAAGGCCTTGCCATCTGCGAGGGCCGGCCGCTGGTGAACTCGGTGACCGGCGAGGAGGAGCGGCTGGAGAAGGTGTTGCCGCTGATCGCCAAATACAAGGTGCCGGTGGTGGCGATCTCGAACGACGACACCGGGATCTCGGACGATCCCGACGTGCGCTTCGAGGTGGCGAAGAAGATCGTCCAGCGGGCGGCGGATTTCGGCATTCCGGCCTATGATATCGTCGTCGATCCGCTGGTGATGCCGGTGGGCGCCAAGGGCACCGCCGGGTTGCAGGTCTTTGCGCTGGTCAAGCGGCTGCGCGAGGAGCTGGGCGTGAACACCACCTGCGGCGCGTCGAACATCTCCTTCGGGCTGCCCAACCGGCACGGGATCAACGCGGCCTTCCTGCCGATGGCGATCGCCGCGGGGATGACCAGCGCGATCATGAACCCGATCCGCAAGGCCGAGATGGAGGCGATCCGCGCCGCCAACTTCCTGATGAACCATGACGCCAACGGCAACGACTGGATCCGCTTTGCCCGCGTGGCCGATGCGGTGGACAACGGCGCCAGCTTTGCCGAGGCCTCGGCCGCTTCGGCGGCGGCGGGCGGCGGCCGGGGCCGGTCCGGCGGCCGTGCCGGGCGCCGCGCCCGGGGCTGATCCTCGGCGGCGGGGCTTGGCGGCGGGGGCTCTGCCCCCTGCACCCCCGGAGTATTTTTCCCAAGATGAAGGGGTTGGGGGAGGTTGTTTCCCCCTCCACTTTCCCGCGGCGGGGTGGCAGGTTGCGCGGCGATGGCCCCCGGGCCCGCCCCCGCTTGAGGCAGGACAATGCCGACCACGCTGATCGTTGCGATTGCGCTGCTGACGGTGCTGGGGGTGCTTCTGCGGCCGTTTCATTTGCCGGAATATGTGTTTTCCCTGCTTGGTGCCGGGGCGCTGGTGGGCTTCGGGTTGATCGGCCGGCGCGCGGCGCTTGCGTCGGTGGCGCGGGGGCATGAGGTCTATCTGTTCCTTGTCGGCATGATGCTGCTGTCCGAAGTGGCGCGGCGCGAGGGGCTGTTCGAGCATCTTGCCGCGCGGGCGGCACGGGCGGCGCGGGGCTCGGCGCCGCGGCTGTTCGCGATCGTCTACGGGCTGGGCATTCTGGTGACGGTGGTGCTGTCGAACGACGCGACCGCGGTGGTGCTGACGCCGGCGGTCTATGCCATGGCGCGCACTGCGCGGGTGGCGCCGCTACCCTATCTGTTTGCCTGCGCGATGGTCGCCAATGCCGCCAGCTTCGTGCTGCCGATCTCAAACCCGGCCAATCTGGTGATCTATGGCGCCGCGATGCCGCCGCTGGCGGGTTGGCTGGGGCTTTACCTGCTGCCCTCGGCGGTGGCGATCGCGGCCACATATGTGGCACTGCGCCTGGCGCTGCGCGCCGATCTTGCCGGCCCGGCGCCCCGATCCGTCGATCTGCCGCGGCTGGCCCCCGCGGGCCGGGCCGCGGCGCTGGGGTTGCTGGCGACCGCCGGTGCGCTGATCGCGGCCTCGGCCCTGGGCGCGCCGCTGGGGGGGCCGACGCTGGCGGCGGGAATTGCGGTGGTGGCGCTGGTGACGGCGATGACCCGGCGCCCGCCCATGCCGCTGCTGCGCGGCGTTTCCTGGGGGGTGTTGCCGCTGGTGGCCGGGCTTTTCGTGCTGGTCGAGGCGGTCTTTTCCACCGGGCTGCCGGACCGGGCGGTCGCGGCGCTGCACCTTTGGGCGCGGGCCGCGCCGCAGGGGGCGGCGGGCGGCGTCGGGCTGCTGTTCGCCGCCGCCTCCAACCTGATCAACAATCTGCCCGTGGGGCTGGTCGCGGCCACGGCCAACCGCGCCGGGGATCTGCCGCCGCATATGGTCGGCGCCATGCTGATCGGGGTCGATCTGGGGCCGAACCTGTCGGTCACCGGATCACTGGCGACGATCCTGTGGCTGGTGGCGCTGCGGCGCGAGGGGTTGCAGGTTTCCGCGCGCCAGTTCCTGGGGCTGGGGCTGCGCGTCGCCCCCCCTGCGCTGATGCTGTCGCTGGCGGCGCTGCTGTTGTGAGCACCGCCGCCTTCGGCCCTTCAATCGGCGGGCCTCAATCGGGGGGCGCGAAACTGGTGGCCGAGGCCCGCGCCCAGCGCTTGCGGTAATCGGCATCGCCGCCCTCACCTGCGATCAGGAAGCCCTCGGGCAGATAGGGGAAGGCGTCGTCGCCCTCGACCATCTCGCCGTCGGGGCCGCGTTGCATGAAATGGCGCGGCCGGAAGCGGCCCGGATCGTCGAGCGCTGCCGCCCCGGCCATTTCGGCCAGCGCCTTCATCGTGTTGCCGTGAAAGCGCGCCACCCGCTCGGCCTTGTCGGGGACATAGAGCGCGCGCTGGCGCAGCTTGTCCTGCGTCGCCACGCCCACCGGGCAGCGGTTGGTGTGGCACGATTGCGACTGGATGCAGCCCAGAGCGAACATGAAGCCGCGCGCCGAATTGGCCCAGTCGGCGCCCAGCGCGAAAGCCCGGGCGATGTCGAAGGCCGTGATCAGCTTGCCCGCCGCGCCGATCCGCACCTGATCGCGGATCCCGGCGCCGCGCAGCGTGTTGTGGACAAAGCTTAGCCCCTCGACCAGCGGCATGCCGACATGGTTGGCGAATTCCAGCGGCGCCGCGCCGGTGCCACCCTCCTTGCCGTCGACGACGATGAAGTCTGGGACAATCCCGGTTTCCAGCATCGCCTTGACCATGCACATGAATTCGCGCCGGTGCCCGATGCACAGCTTGAACCCCACCGGCTTGCCGCCCGAACGCTCGCGCAGCGTCGCGATGAATTCCATCAGCCCGGTCGGGCAGGAAAAGGCGCTGTGCGCGGCGGGCGAGAGGCAATCGGCCCCCATCGGTATGCCGCGCGCCTCGGCGATCTCGGGGGTGATCTTCGAGGCCGGCAGCATCCCGCCATGGCCCGGCTTGGCGCCCTGGCTCAGCTTGATCTCGATCATCTTCACCTGATCGTCGGCGGCCTGTTCGGCGAAGCGATCGGGGCTGAAGCTGCCGTCGGGGTTGCGGCAGCCGAAATAGCCCGAGCCGATCTCATAGATCAGGTCGCCGCCGCCGGTTCGGTGATAGCGGCTGATGCCGCCCTCGCCGGTGTCATGGGCAAAGCCGCCCATCTTGGCGCCGCGGTTCAGCGACTCGATCGCATTGGCCGACAAGGCGCCGAAGCTCATCGCCGAGATGTTGTAGAGCGAGGCATTATAGGGTTTCGAACAGGCGTCATTGCCGATCAGGACGCGAAAATCGTGGTCCGGCAGGTGCTTGGGCTGCACCGAATGGGTCAGCCCAGACTACACGACTCGGCCCCTCAGGCGCTTTTTGACGACGAACTTTTCGCCGATGATTGGTGGGCTGTTGTTTGTCCTGAGGCGGCGGCGCATCTCGTCGAACCCTGTTCGGAACCAAGACTTCG
>CAJYAD010000059.1 GCA_913064775.1 uncultured Albidovulum sp.
TCCGCAGGGACACTTCCAAGGGTTCCCTCTCCATCAAGCTCAAGCGCGCTGGCTGGGACGAAGCATTTTTACGAAGCATACTCAATGGCTTGAAGGTCGACTGAAGCCAAATGCGATTGCCCTGACCTGATCGGACAGCGCCGGCTGGCTCTGCCCGGTCTGTTCGGCCGCACGGGAAAAGCCCCCGTGAACAGCGACTTGGTGGAAGGCACGGATCTGGGTGTAGCCCATATATCGGATATTCCTATGGATGGATCACATCTTACGATTTCTCTTATAGAGCCGATTCGATCAATGCTCTCGCGTATCACCGCTGCCGGAGCTTGCCATGTCTGCCGAAATTCCCTTTCCGCCCCCGCATCTGCAAGAGCCCTACCTGCTGACCCCCGGGCCACTGACCACCGCCTATGAGGTGAAGGCCGCGATGCTGCGCGACTGGGGCAGCTGGGATGGTGATTTCCGCGCCATGACCCGCGATCTGCGCACGGGGATCCTCGCGCTCCTCGGTCCGGGGGGCGGGGAGTATGAATGCGTGCCGATGCAGGGCTCGGGCTCCTATCTCGTCGAGGCGATGATCGGGACCCTCCTGCCGCGCGACGGCAAACTTCTGGTGCTCGCGAACGGGGCCTACGGGCTGCGCGCGGCGGAAACCACGCGGCGCATCGGGCGCTCGGTGACGGTGCTCGACAAGGGCGATTACCTGCCGCCGCGCGGGGCCGAGGTGGCGCAGATCGTCGGGGGGGATCCTGACATCACCCATGTGCTGGCGATCCATTGCGAGACCAGTTCGGGCATCCTCAATCCGGTGGAAGAGATCGCCGAGGCGGTGGCCGCCGCCGGCCGGAAGCTGCTGATCGACAGCATGTCGGCCTTTGGCGCCCTGCCGCTGGACCCCGCCGAGATCCCCTACGAGGCCTTCGTCTCCTCCGCCAACAAATGCATCGAGGGGGTGCCGGGTTTCGGTTTCCTCGTCACACGCCGCGACGCGCTGCAGGGCGCTGCGGGCCGGGCCCATTCGCTGAGCCTCGATGCGCATGCGCAATGGGCCTACATGGAGAAGACTGGCCAGTGGCGCTTCACGCCACCCACCCATGTGGTCGCGGCCTTCCTCGAGGCCCTGAAGATGCACAAGGCTGAAGGCGGGGTCGCGGGCCGGGGCGCGCGTTATGCCCGTAACCGCGACCTGTTGGTCGCGGGGATGCGGGCACTGGGGTTCGAGACGCTGCTGCCCGATCGCTGGCTCTCGCCGATCATCACCACCTTCTTCTGCCCCGCCGATCCGGCCTTTGATTTCGCCCGCTTCTATGAGGCCATGAAGGCGCGGGGGTTCATCCTCTATCCCGGCAAGCTGACAGCGGTCGAAAGTTTCCGCATCGGCTGCATCGGCCGCATAGACGCCACCGTCATGCGCGCTGTGGTCGAGGCCGCCCGTGTCACCCTTGCCGAAATGAGGGTGGCCAGCGCCGCCCCGCCCCAGGCCGCGCTGGATGAACGCAGCCTTGCCGACACCCTTTGACCCCAGCCCGAGAGAGGGAGATCTTCGATGAACCGCTTCAAAGCCGCCGTGTTCGACTGGGCCGGGACCATGATCGACTATGGCTCTTTCGCGCCGATGGGGGCGTTTCAGCGCGCCTTCGCCGAATTCGGCATCGAGGTGACCATTGCCGAGGCCCGCGCGCCCATGGGCAAGCCGAAATGGGACCATGTCCACGCCATGCTGACCGCGCCGCGCGTCGCTGTCCAATGGCAGGCGAAACATGGCGCCGCGCCGACCGATGCCGATGTCGACGCGGTCTACAAGGTCTTCGTGCCGATGAATGAGGCGGTCGCCGCCGATTACGCGATCCTCGTGCCCGGCGCCGGCGAGGCCGTCGACGAATTGCGCGCGATGGGGCTGAAGATCGGCTCGACCACCGGCTATACCCGCTCGATCATGAAAGGGGTGCTGCCGGTCGCGGCGGCGCAGGGCTATGCGCCCGATAATCTCGTCTGCGCCGATGACCTGCCCGAGAGCCGGCCTGGCCCGCTTGGCATGTATAAATGCATGGTCGATCTGGCAGTCTACCCGCCCGAGGCGATCGTCAAGGTCGACGACACCGCGCCGGGCATTGCCGAAGGCGTGGCGGCGGGCTGCCTGACCGTCGGTGTGGCGCTGTCGGGAAATGCGGTGGGACTGACCGCCGAGGAGGTCGCCGTTCTGCCCGAGGCCGAGCGCGCCGCCCGTCGCGATGCGGCGGCCAGGATGCTGTTCGATGCCGGCGCCGATTACGTGATCGACACCGTGACCGATCTGCCCGCCCTGCTGCGCAAGCTCGACGCCGAGACCGCGGCGGCATGAGCCTGCGCCTCCACACCGAGGGCGAGGCCAACACCTCGACCGCCCGGGCAGATTACGCCCGGGCCCATGCCGACCCGGCCGAGGCGGCGCTTCTGGCCCGCGACGGCACGGCCTTCCTGCACCAAAGCCTCTCGAGTCCCTGCGTCGCCACGATCACCAAAGCCGAAGGGATCTGGATCGAGGATCTCGCCGGCCGGCGCTACATGGATTTCCACGGCAATTCGGTCCACCACATCGGCTATGGCCACCCCCGGCTGATCGCCGCGATCAAGGACCAGCTCGACACGCTCTCCTTCGCGCCGCGCCGCTTCACCTGCGAACCCGCGGTGGCGCTGGCCGAAAACCTCGGCCGACGTGCGCCCGGCATGCTCGACAAGGTGCTTTTCACCACAGGCGGCTCGGACGCGATCGAGGTCGCGCTGAAACTCGCCCGTGCCGCGACCGGCCGCTTCAAGACGCTGTCGTTCTGGGACGCCTTCCATGGCGCGGGCTTCGGCGCCGCCAGCATCGGCGGCGAGGCGACCTTCCGCTCCGGCATCGCCGGGCCGTTGATGACCGGCGCCGAACATGTCGCCCCCTGGGCACCGCGCGACTGCCCCTATGGCACCGACAGCCTCGCGGCCTCGGCCAGCGCCTGTGCTAAAATGATCGACTATGTGCTGGGGCGTGACGGCGATTACGCCGCCTTCATCGCCGAGCCGATGCGGGCCACGCCGCTGGTTCCCGCTCCGGGCTTCTGGGCCGCGGTGCGGGAGGCGTGCGACCGCCACGGCACGCTGCTGATCTTCGACGAGATTCCCACCGGGCTCGGCAAGACCGGGCGCTTTTTCAGCCACGAACATGATGGGGTGACGCCCGACATCCTCGTCCTCGGCAAGGCGCTCGGGGGCGGGGTGCTGCCGATCGCCTCGGTGATCGCGCGCCACGATCTCGATGTCGCCAGCGAGTACGCCATCGGCCACTATACCCACGAGAAGAACCCGGTGACTGCCCGTGCCGCCCTAACCACCTTGCAGATCATCGACGACGAGGACCTCGTCGCGCGCGCGGCCGAACTGGGTGCTCATGCGATCGGCCGGCTCGGCGAGCTCGCCGCCGCCAGCCCGATCGTCGGGGAGATCCGCGGCCGCGGTCTGATGATCGGGGTCGAAATCACCACGCCCGAGGGCACGGCCGACCCGGCGGCGGCGGAACGTATCTATTACCGCTGCCTCGCCGAGGGGCTGAGCTTCAAGGTCAGCGCCGGCAACATCCTGACCCTCTCGCCACCGTTGGTGATCTCCCGCGCAGATCTGGACCGGGCGCTCGACATCGTCGCCGCCGCGGCCGTGGCGGAGGCGCTGCGATGACCCGCCCCCGCATCCTGCACACTGACCGCGAGCCGGAGGTCCCCGGCCTCGACGCGATCGAGATCCCCACCGCAATGGCGCGCGGCATCCCCGTCGTCAACGTCGGGGCGGACATGCAGGCGCCCTGCAACGGGCTTCTCGCAGGGCGGCCAGTCACCGTCCGCTCGCGTGATCCAGGCCTGCGGGCGCAGATGCGGAGGGTGGTTTTCGACCCTGCCTGAAGGCGGTGAGAAGGCCGGATAAAGAGTGGCGCAGAAGACAAGATCCCGGGGGCGGGTGCCCACCGGGATGTCTGGCGTGATCTTAGAAATATTATTGTAAAACAATTAGTTGCTATGCTTATGAGACTTGCGTTTTCGCAAAACCGTCATGCCCCGCGCCTAGGGTCGCCAGTGTTCAAAGACCCGCTCCATAGAAGGATACGCGGACATGAAATCCAAGACGCTTCTCGGCGCGGCGATGCTCGCGCTTCTTGCAGCCCAAGCCTTCGCCGCAGACCAAGTTGTTACCATCTACAGTGCCGACGGCCTGCACGACGGCCATCCGAACTGGTTCCAGGCCGAGTTCGACGCCTTCACCAAGAAGACCGGCATCAAGGTGCAATATGTCGAGGGCGGTTCGGGCGTGGTCGTCCAGCGCATCGCGCAGGAGAAAGCCAACCCGCAGGCCGACGTGCTCGTCACCCTGCCGCCATTCATGCAGAAGGCCGCCGGTGCCGGCCTGCTCGAAGCGTTCAAGTCGCCCGAGGCCGCGAACATCCCGGCCGCGGACAAGGACCCGCAGGGCATGTTCAACCCGCTGGTCAACAACTACATGAACTTCATCTACAACACCGAGATTCTCAAGACGGCGCCGAAGACCTATGCCGACCTGCTGGATCCGAAGTTCAAGAACAAGCTGCAATATTCGACCCCGGGCCAGGCGGGTGACGGCACCGCGGTGATGCTGCAGATCGTCCATGCCATGGGCGGAGCAGATGCGGGCTTCGCCTATCTCGCCAAGCTGCAAAAGAACAACGTCGGTCCCTCGTCCTCGACCGGCAAGCTGACCGCGATGGTCAACAAGGGCGAGCTCTACGTCGCCAATGGCGACCTGCAGATGAACATGGCGCAGACCGCCCAGAACCCGAACATCAAGCCGTTCTGGCCGGCCAATGCCAAGGGGCAGAAATCGACCTTTGCGCTGCCTTACTACATCGCGCTGGTGAAGGGCGCGCCGCATGGCAAGAACGGCGAGAAGCTGATCGACTTCCTGCTGTCGAAAGAGGCGCAGGCCAAGGTGTCGACCATCGCCTACGGCCTGCCGGTGCGGTCGGACGTGAAACCGACCGACGCGCATTACAAGACCATGCACAAGCTGATGGACGGTGTGACGGTCTGGCATCCGAACTGGAACGAGGTCGCCAAGAACCTCGACGCCAATGTCGCGCGCTGGCAGCAGGCCACCGGCAACTGATGGCCGAGGTCATCGACACTAAGTGGGAGGAGGGCGCCGGACTGGCGCCCTCCTCTCCGTTCGCCGGCGCGGCCGAGCAGCGCATCCATTTTGAGGATGTCTCGGTCCGTTACGGCGCGACCACCGTGCTGTCGGATTTCACCCTGACCGTGAACCCGGGCGAGATCGTCGCGATGCTCGGCCCCTCGGGTTCGGGCAAGACCACGGCGCTGCGCGCGGTCGCGGGCTTCGTCACGCCGACCGAGGGGCGGGTGTTCATCGGTCCACGCGACGTCACCCATGTCGCGCCGAACGCGCGCAACATCGGCATGGTGGTGCAGAATTACGCGCTCTTTCCCCATATGAGCGTGGCCGAGAACGTGGCCTTCGGCCTGCGCGCGCGCCGGGCCGACAAGACGCTGGTTGCGGCCCGCGTGGCCGAATGCCTCGCGCTGGTGGGAATGGAGGCTTTTGCTGGCCGGATGCCGCGGGCGCTTTCCGGTGGCCAGCAGCAGCGCGTGGCGATCGCGCGGGCGCTGGCGATCCGACCCACGGTGCTGTTGCTCGACGAGCCGCTTTCGGCGCTCGATGCCCAGATCCGCCGCCAGATGGTGGAGGAGATCGGCCGCCTGCACGCCGAACTGCCGGACCTCACGATCTTTTACGTCACCCATGACCAGCACGAGGCGCTGACGCTGGCCGACCGGATCGCGATCATGCGCAACGGGCGGCTCGCCGCGCTCGATACCGCGCGCAACCTCTACCGCCGCCCGCCCAACCGGTTCGCGGCGGAATTTCTCGGCCGCGCCAATGTGCTGGCGGGCGAGGTCTGCGCGCTTTCCGAGGACGGCAGGATGGCGGAACTGGCAGTGGACGGTCATCGGCTCCGGGGCGCGAACCTTCATGGCCTGGGGCCCGGCGACCGCGCCCTGATCTGCATCCGCCCGCATCATCTGACCCCGGCGCCGGCCGGGGATGCGGCCCGCCGGCTCGACGGCCGCATCGCCCATGTCGATTGGCAGGGGGCGTTCGAGGTGCTGACGATCCAGCTCGGCACGGCCGAGCTGCGGATGACCGCCACGCCTGCCGCCGAACCCCACCGGATCGGTGCCGGGATGGCGCTGTTCTACGACCCGCAGGATGCCACGGTGCTGCCCCATGAGCCCGCCGATGGCTGAGGTGGCCCGCCCCCCCCGATTGCGCCCGCCGGGATCGGCCTGGGTGCTGCTACCGTTGATGCTCTCTGCGGCGGTCTTCTTCTATCCGCTCGCCCTCGTCCTGCGCGAGGCAGTGACCGATGGCACCGGCACGCTGCATCTCGAGCGGGCACTGCGGGTGCTGAACTCGCACATCTTCCTCGCGGCGCTGACCAACACCCTGCGCATCGCGCTGGCCTCGACCCTCGGTTGCCTGCTGCTCGGCTTCGTGCTGGGGGTAGTGCTTACCTACGTGCCCTTCCCGGGCCGCGCGCTGGCGACCCGGCTGATCGAGACCTTCATCGCGCTGCCCACCTTCCTCATCACGCTGGCCTTCACCTTCATCTACGGCTCGGCCGGGATCGTGAACGAGACCCTGATGCAGGCGACCGGCGTCACCCTGCCGCCCCTGGATTTCCTCTACAGTTCCTGGGGAGTGATCCTTGCCGAGGTCACCGTCTACATGCCCTTCGTGCTGCGCCCGCTGATGGCGGCCTTCTCGACCCTCGATAGGGCACAGATCGAGGTTGCCTCCTCGCTTGGCGCCCGCGCCCCGATGATCGTGCGCCGGATCCTGCTGCCCGCGGCGCTGCCGGCGCTGCTGGCCGGGGGGTCGCTGTGCCTTCTGCTCACGGTGAATGAATTCGGGATCGTCCTTTTCATCGGGGCGAAGGGGGTCATCACCCTGCCGCTGCTCGTCTACTCGAAGGCGATCCAGGAGTTCGACTATCCAACCGCCTGCGTGGTGGCGAGCGCGAATCTGGTGCTGTCGATGGGGCTTTACGGCCTCTACCGCTTTGCCCTGAACAAGGTGGGAGGTTTGAATGCTGATCTGGTCTAGAGCGGGCCGGAGGGCGACCCTGTTCGTCGCCGGGCTGCTGATCTTCGTGCTCTACGTAGCTCCCCTCGCGCTCATCCTGCTGGCTTCGCTGGCGGGGCAGTGGAACGGCGTCTGGCCCAGCCATTTTGGGCTGCTGAACTTCGTCGGCGTCTTCCAGGGCGCCCCGGGCGAGGCGATCTGGGCGAGCCTCGTCACCGGCGTCGTGGCGAGCGCGGTGGCGCTGATTTCGGGCACCAGTGCCGCGCTTGCCCTGCGTGGCTGGCGCGGGATCAGGCGCAAGGCGCTCGACCTTATCTTCTTTCTGCCGAGCGCGGTGCCCTCGGTGTCGATCGGACTGGCGTTGCTCGTGGCCTTCAGCCATCCGCCGGTGCTGCTGAACGGCACTGCGCTTATTGTTGTTATTGCCCATTTCGTCATCGTCTCGGCCTTCGCCTTTGGGTCCGTCAGCGCCGGGCTGATGCAGTTGCCCTGCGATGTCGAGCAGATGGCCGAAAGCCTCGGCGCCTCGTCTGCCTACCGGCTGCGCCGGGTTACCTTACCCCTTCTGGCTCCCTACCTTGCCGCGGCCTTCGGGCTCAGCATCGCCTTGTCGATGGGCGAACTCGGCGCAACCTCAATGCTCTATCCGCCGGGCTGGGTGACGATGCCGGTCTCGATCTTCGCGCTCACCAACCGGGGAGATGTGTTCGAAGGATCGGCGCTGACGGTGATCCTGATCGTGGTGACGGTGACATTGCTTGCTCTGGTCCAACTCGCCATCCGCGGGTTGGCCGGCGGCAGTGCCAGAGGACGCTAGGGACTCGACCCCGGCATCTGGCGGATCGAGTTCTGCTTCCCCCCTTGGGAACTGGACCGTTTGAAGCTGGAGTTTTCTGCTAAGTTTCCCGGGCTGGTAGAGGAGCGGACTCGCGTGAATGCATCGAAGTTCACAGATGAACGAGGACCCGCGGCCCCAGAGGCCTGCCCGGAAGCGACAACTGGAGACGAAAAGCATTGCGACGGTTTCGACCACCGGGGTCACCGGAGCGCCTGAAGGGGGCCATCTGTCAATCTGTGCAGCCCCGGAATCTATGTGTTTCAGACACGATTGGCATTGATGATGGGTTGGATAGAGCCCCTCCCTTGGCGGCACTTGTGCCACTGTGAAGGGATCAGGATCGGGAGGATATGACAATCCTCATACAATCGCCCTATGGGTTGACCTCCTTTGCCCATTCTCGGGTTGCGATTGAGCGTATTGTATCAGGATCGCGGCGACGCAGTTGAGCGCTTCGCTATACGCCGGCCAGTTCCTGGTCTTGTAGGTCGGGGTGTCGGTCTGCTCATGCGCCCCCAGCTAGCACGTTGGATTCACAACATGAATCCCCCACCGGATTTGCGCAGCAGAGCCTCCTATCGCCCAAGCTGTGCCCCCTGTGTCAGAAGGGAAGTTGTCCGGCGCTTAACTTTCCCTGTATTTCTCGGGTGGGCGGGATAGGACAATGACTTGGCATATTCACCAGAACGTAAGGCTGCAGTGCTGAAGCGGATGCTACCTCCGAACAACGCCCCTTTGCGACAGCTGTAGCAGGAGGAGGGGATCTCGGAGGGAACGCTTCACAAGTGGCGGGCCGAGGCGCGTAGCAAGGGTCATCTCTTGCCTGGCGCCGATGCCGGTCCCGAGGGCTGGACTTCGCGTGACAAGTTCGCGGCGGTGCTCGAGTCGGCTGCGATGAATGAGGCCGACTTGGCCGCCTATTGCCGCAATCGCGGGCTTTTCCCCGAGCAGATCAAGGCGTGGCGCGGGGCCTGCGAGCAGGCGAACGGCTGGGACCGCACAAGCATGGCCAAGACCTAAAGCGAATAGAAATTTGCGCTTTGTGATGAAGCGTCAATCCTACCGGAGCAACTCAACTTTTTCGATGCCGGCAGCCTCATCCAAACCAGCCTAATAGCTATTTCCCTTGCGATGCCTAGACGTCGACGAACACGTACAATGCATCGCCCCCGGCACTGGGTGAATGCGCCGGGGGCGAAGGTCTACGGGCGGCTTGGGAACCGCAATCAGGCGTAGGCTGGTGCCTTACCGATGCGAAGCGCGTAATAGGCGATGCCGCCGATCGCTACGCCGAAGAACCAGCCATAAGTGCCCCACCAGCTCGGCAGTACTGTGGTGAAGGTCGGGAGTATCGACGAAAATAGCATGCCCACTACCAGCGCAACGAAAGCTTTGATATGCCAGCCATTCTGGAACCGGAACTCGCCGTTTTCCTGATACAGCGCCGCCACATCCAGCTTGCCTTTGCGGATCAGGTAGTAGTCCACCATCATGATGCCGAACACGGGCCCCATCGCAGAGCCGATGAAGTTCACGAAATGTGCGGCACCAGTTTCCCAAGGCGCGAAGGGATATAGCACGAGCGCAATCAGCGCCGCAATGTATCCACCCTTCTTGAAATCGATCTTCGAGGGGTAAGCGTTCGAAAAGTCGAAGGCCGGCGACACGAAGTTCGCCACCACGTTGATGCCCAGCGTCGCCACCGCGAAGGTCAGCGCTGCAAGCGCTGCAAGGAACCAGCTGTCAAACTTGGCCGAGATCTGGTCGGGGTGCAGCAGCACCTCATGATACACGGTAAAGCCAGCCGTCGTCGTCACCCCCGCCACGAGGCAGAAGGCCAGCAGGTTGATCGGCAAGCCCCAGAGGTTGCCCTTGCGCACAGCCGCTTCATCTGTCGCATAGCGCGAGAAGTCACAGAAGTTTAGGTAGAGCGCTGCGAAATAGGTGACCCAGGTCGCGGCCACCGCCGCCAACGCCGCGAACGACCCCGGCGGCCCCGGCACTCCGGCATCCGCCGTGGCTTTCAACAGCACGTCCTGCGGAATGTCGGCGCCGAAGGAGAATGTGCCCGCCTTAACGACCAGATAGATCGACAGGACCAACATCATGATCCAGACCGCCGGTCCGGCCCAGTCCTGAAACCTGCGCACCGTTTCCATTCCGTGCTGGATGATCAATAGTTGCAACGCCCAGATCACGACAAAGCAGATCACTTCCAGCGTGGAATGGCCCAGCATATGGCTGGACCGGTTGAACGCGGCGAGGCTGTCATTGCGGACCAGTAGTGCCACGATCGCGCCCGAGGCCGCGGCAGTCTGTGCGCCATACCAGAAACAGGCGACGATCGCCCTGATCATCGCCGGAACGTTGGCGCCGAAGGTGCCGAACGAGGCCCGCGCCAACACCGGATAAGGCACGCCCGTGCGCACACCCGCTATGCCAACCATCGACATCAGGAAAAAAATTACCAACGACCCGATGCCGATGGCGATAATGAAATTCAGGAAGCTGCCACACAGCAAGAACAGGCTCGCTGCTAGGTAATAGCCCCAGAGCGAATGCACATCCGAGGTCCACACATTAAATATACTGAAAGCGCCCCACTTTCGCTCGGTCGCAGGGGCGAGGTCCTCATTATACAATGTCGACGATGGATTTACCAGTTTCATGCGCGTGATGTCCCTATTGTGCTGAGCTAAAGCTCTGTTTTGCCATGTCTTATTGTTTTGTGAGGCATCAAATTGATAAAAACGGCTCGTCCGAGGATCGTTTCGAAAGATCAACTGTTCGCACCTCAAGTGTATTTGAATTTTTGCGAAACAGTTTCAAAAATGTCGGAAAGGTCCTTTCGCGGATCTTTGTGAACATCAAGCCTTCCGCTTCGGCGCCCTTCGGCTGTCGTCCCTGCGAACGGCTGCCTGCTTGCGAGGAAATATTGTGGCAGGGGAATCGCATTTGGAGCTGAGAGCATGAGGGGCGCCCCTTGCGGCTGCCGGCGAGATGGATTCTGGATGGAGGATTCATCTCTGGGAGCCCTTCGCCGCCATGCATATCTTCCTGTCCGCC
>CAJYAD010000060.1 GCA_913064775.1 uncultured Albidovulum sp.
GCGGACGGCAAGCGAATTGCCCCATCGTGCAACCTGCATATTGATCTCCACAAGAATGATAGCCTTACTGAAATGTATATCCAGACCAGTGGAAAGGCAAGTGCCGGGGTCGAATCTTGCCGGTGAACTCTCAGACTGTCGGCTAGAACCGCCCACCATCTCGCGAAACACGCACCTAGCCCAATCGTTGTCTGTTGAGCCACTGGATCGGTGTCATGCCCAGTTCGCCGCGAAACGCCTTGCGCAGCGATTGGGCGTCGGCAAAGCCGGACAGGGCCGCGATCTGATCAAGCCCCCTTGCGTCTTGCAGCAAAGCATCCTGGGCCCGGGCGATCCTTGCGCGGCGCAACCAGCCGCCCAGGTTGCCGCCGGTGCGCGCCTGGATATGCCGGGTCAGGCTGCGGCGGCTCATGCCGGCCCGTGCGGCCAGCATATCGAGAGCCGGACTTCCCCCCGGCTCGGCCCAGAGCTGTTCGAGGATCTGAGCAACCCGATGCTCTGCCGAAGAGGCCGGGGCGGGGCGTTCGATCAGCTGAGGCTGATCCGCCGCGCGCTGCGGTGCAACGACGAGATGGCGCGAAACCCGGTTGGCCATGGCGACGCCGGACAGCCGGGCCAGCACATGCAGGCAGCAATCCAGCCCGGCGGCAATACCCGCCGAGGTGAGAACCTGGCCTTCATCGACGAAGATCGCCTTGGGATCGACCCGAATGGAGGGATAGCGCGCGGCGAAGGCGTCAACCCTTGCCCAATGGGTCGTCGCGCGCCGGCCGTCCAGCAGGCCCGCTTCGGCCAGACCGAAGGCCCCCAGACACAGTCCGATCGTCATGGCGTTGCGTGGATGAGCCGCGCGGAGTTCTTCCACGATGGCCTTGGAAACCGGCTCTGTCACATCCCGCCAGCCGGGAAGGATCACGACATCCGCCTGCCGCGCGGCATCAAGCGCATGGCCCGTCTCGATGGCAATGCCACCGGTCGCCGCGACACGGCGCTTTTCCGCGCAGACGAAGACTTCGTTGTCGGTCGCGAGAAAGGGCTCGCCGAAGACGGCAAGCGGCACCGAAAGCATGAAGGGGCTGATCCCGTCATAGGCGATGATCGCGATACGCATTGGCCCAATCTAATTGAAGCATGGCCTGCGGGCCACTGCAAAGCATCGCTGTGACGCGGTAGATGGAGAGCCGAAACAGGAGAACCGCAGATGGGCCGAGCACTTCTCGTCATCGACATCCAGAACGATTATTTCCCCGGCGGTGTTCTGCCTCTGCACGCGGCAGACGCGGTGGAGGAACGCATTGTCGCGGCGATTGAGCGCGCCCGGCTGGCGGGGGACCGAATTGTCCTCATACGCCATGTCTCGCAGGCGCGGACGGGGCTGTTCGCCGCCGGAGGAAGCGGAAGTTCCCTTCGCCCGGCGATCCTGGCGGCGGCTGGCGAGGCGCCGGTCGTGATCAAGCGGGTTGCCGATGCTTTCCAGGATACCGATCTTGCCCGGCATCTGCAGGGGGTGAGCGAGGTTCTGATCTGCGGAATGATGACCCAGAACTGCGTCGTGTTCACGGCAATGTCGCAGGCTGCGGCGGCGTTCGATGTCACCGTCCTCGGCGATCTTTGCGCCGCTCCGAGCGAAGTCGTGCACCTGATAGCGCTGAATGCATTGGGGTCCAAGCTGCGGGTCGCGAACGCGGTGGATGTCTGGCCCGTGGACTAGCAGCCAGTGACCCGGCCCGCCTTTGCGAGGAAGATCGCGGCGGCCGGGCCACGGGTCACACGTCGCGTGGATGATCCTGCATCCGGCGGGTTGGTGGCGCGCCGGTCAGCGCCGACCCTCGGCGGGGCTAGAGTGGCCAGACGATCAGCAGTAGCGGCAAGCTTACGGCGACGACGATCACCTCCAGTGGCAGGCCAAGCTTCCAGTAGTCGCCGAAGCGAAAGCCGCCCGGCCCGAGGATCAGCGTATTGTTCTGATGCCCAATGGGCGTGAGGAACGCGCAAGACGCCCCGATCGCCACGGCCATCAGAAAACTGTCGGGGTTCACCTTGAGCGAGGCGGCGATGCCAAGGGCGATCGGGCTTAGCACCGCTGCGGTGGCTGCATTGTTCATCACATCGGACAGGAACATCGTGGTGATCAGGATTACCGCCAGCGCCGCGACGGCGTTGCCGCGCGCAATGGTGTCGACCAGGAACCGCGCCAGCACATCCGCCGCGCCGGTGGTCTGCATCGCACCAGCCACCGGTATCAGCGCCGCCAGCAAGACGATGACCGGCCAGTCGATGGCTGTGTAGACCTGCCTGGGCGGCACGGTTCGCAGCAGCATCGAGGCGAGAACCCCCAAGGCAAAGGCCACCGAGGCCGGCAGCAGGCCGAGGGTGACAATCGCGATGGTGCCGAGCATGATCGCGCCGGCGATGATTGCCATCCGCGTGTCGGGGAGGCGCAAATCGCGCTCGCCCAGCGGCACGCATCCGGTCTCATTCATGAAATCGGCCATGATCTCGGCGGGGCCCTGCATCATCAGCAGATCGCCGGATTTCAGCTTCAATGTGCGCAGCCGCGTGCGCGGCGGTTGCCCTTCGCGCGACACCGCCAGCAGATTGAGCCCGTAGCGCGTGCGCAGCCGCAGGTCGGTTGCGGACTGCCCGACGATCGTGGCCCCCGGAAGCACCGCGAATTCGCGCAGCACGATATCCTCGTCGCGATCCGCGCTGTCGGGCGGTTCGACGGCGTCGTCGGGGGTCTGGTCGCCCTCGGCACCGGCTTTGTCGGGTTCTTGCGCCGCCGCTTCGGCCTTGCCCTCCGCCGGCGCAGACGCGCTCTCTCCCTCTTCAAGCTTGATGCCGAAGGCCGACAGCGCCTCGGCCAGCTCCTGCACATCGGCCTCTAGGACCAGAACGTCCTGCGCCAGAATGCGCCGCCCGCCATGCGGCGCATTCATGCGCACGTCATTGCGCACGAGCCCGATGATCTGCGCCCCGCTTTTCTCGATCTCGCGTTCGAAATTGCGCAGGGTCAACCCCACGGCCTTGCTCTTTTCCGGCACCCGAACCTCGGTCAAATAGGTGCCGGTGTCGAAACCCGCGGTGCCCATCGGCTTGCGGGCAGGGACGATGCGCCAACCCAGAAGCGCGATGAACGCCACGCCGATGACGGCAACCGCCACGCCGACGCGGGCATAGTCGAACATGCCGAACGGCCCCAGGCCCGCTTCGGCGCGAAAGCCCGAGACGATCAGGTTCGGCGGCGTGCCGACCAGCGTGGTCATGCCACCAAGGATCGTGCCGAAGGCGAGCGGCATCAGCATCTGCCCCGGTGTCAGATCCAGCCTTCCGGAGAGCCTAATCGCGATCGGCATGAGAAGCGCCAGCGCGCCGACGTTGTTCATGAAGCCGGAAAGAACCGCCGCAAGAGCCACCAGCGCCGTCATGCTGGTCAGGCGGCTTGCTTCGGACGGCAGGACAGCCCGGGCCAGCCAGTCCACAGCGCCGGTGTTCTGCAAGCCCCGGCTGAGGATCAGCACGCAGGCCACGGTGATTACCGCCGGATGCGCGAACCCGGCAAAGGCGGTGTCCGCCGGAACCAGTCCCGTGATGACGCAGGCCATCAGCGCGGCCAGCGCAACCACATCGTGGCGAAACTTTCCCCACAGGAACAGCGACAAGGTTGCCCCCAAGATCGCGAACAAGGTGATTTGTGGTGCCGTCATCAAGCGATTCCTGCCGGTGGAAACTGCGGGCATGATGGCAGGAACAAGGCCCTTCCGATACGCTGTAGCGCCGACTCAAAAGCTGCAAGGCGTGGGTGCATGCGGCCCGGTTCGTCCCCGAACGGCCCTGTCGCCCCGACCCGCCAGATGCCGGGAGCGAACGCCAGCCCGGAACGAAGCAACCGAATCTTTACCGCAGCCTGCCATGCAGGGACGCGAATGGCCCCTCGCGGGCAGCCCGGCAAGATCGGGCGATCGCGGAGGGGCTGACAGCTTCGGAGCTTCGTCCATGACGGTTCGCGCAAAGATCTTCGCCCTCCCGGTCGCCACCACTCTGCTGGTCGCGGCCCTTATGTTCGCCGGAATGCTGGTGGTCCAGAACAGCATGATGTCCACCGTGCACGACCGCGAGCTGGAGACCGCCGTGGGGCGGCTGACCTCGGCCCTGCATGCGGCGGAGGCCGACGCGCTTGCCCGGGCCGAGCTGATCGCCTCGATCCCCGCGGTGCAGGCGGCGACGGCGCATCGCGACGATGCCGCGCTGGAGCAGATCTTTGCCAAGGGATACAAGTCCCTGGCCGCGACCACGGGCATCGCCCAGTTCCAGTTTCACATCCCGCCGGCCACCTCGCTGATCCGGATCCACAATCTGAAGAAGCGCGGCGACGACCTGTCGGCTTTCCGCAAGACCGTGGTCGACGCCAATACCAAGGGGGCCTCGCTTGCGGGGTTGGAGCGCGGCCGCGCCGGCGTCGGCGCGCGCGGTGTCGCGGTGATCCGCTATCAGGGCAAGCCCGTCGGCACGGTCGAGATCGGTCTCGATCTGGGAACCCAGCTTCTCAGCGACCTCTCCAAGAGCACGGGCAACCAATACGAATACTACCCGAGGTCCAACGCGACGATCGACACATTCGACGAGAGCGGGCGCCTCGCGACCTTCACCGGCGCGGCGCTGCTGGACCCCGCGCAGCTTGCCGAGGTGTCGAGCCTCGGGCATCTGGATCAGAACAAGCAGATCGACGGCGCGCCGCATGTCTCGCGCGCCATCACCGTGGAGGATTACGCCGGCAAGGTCGCCGGGGTATTCACGGTGTCGGTGCCGACCGCGAGCTACACCGCGATCGGCGGCACGATCCTGAAGATCGCGGCGGCCTCCACCGTGCTCGCCCTCGCGGTCGGACTGATCGCGGGCGGGCTGACCGGGCGCAGCCTTGGCGGGCGGATCGCGCGCATCGCCGAACTGACCGAGCGGGTGGCGCGGCGCGAACACGGCGTCGAGATCACCGGGACCGAACATTCGGATGAGCTGGGCGCGATGGCGCGGGCGCTGGCCAAGTTCCAGGAAACCCAGGCCGAGAGCGATCGTCTGGCCGAGGCGCTGAAGCTTGAGGAAGAGGGCAAGCACGCCCAGGCCGAGGCGCAGCGCGCGGCGCAGGAAGAGGCGCGGCGCAAGCAGGAGGAGTCCGATCGCAACCAGGCCCGGGCACAGCACGAGGCCGACGAGGCCAAGCGCCGCGCGGCGGAAGCCGAAAGCGAGGCCGCGCGCGAACGCCTGCGCGAACAGGAGGCGGTGGTCGGTCTTCTCGCCTCGGCGCTCGAAGCCCTTGCCGCGGGCGATCTGACCCGGTCGATCACCGACGAGCTTCCCGGCGAATACGACCGGCTTCGGGTCAATTTCAACGCCGCGGTTTCGCGCCTGTCCTCGGTGCTGGGGGGCGTGCAGGAAGTCTCGGGCACGATCGACCGCGAGGTGGCCAGTATCGCCTCGGGGTCGGACGAGTTGGCCCGGCTTGCCGAACGGAACGCGGGCTCGCTGGAGCAGACCACCGCGGCGCTGGAGGAATTGTCGAGTTCGGTACGCTCTGCGGCCGAGAATGCCGAGAAGGCCAAGGAGCTTGCCGAGGTGTCGAACCGCAACGCGGATGCCGGCAGCGCCGCGATGGACCGGGTGCTGGAAGCGATGGAGCGGATCGCGGCCTCCTCGGCGGGGATCGAAAAGATCATGAGCGTGATCAACGAGATCGCCTTCCAGACCAACCTTCTGGCGCTGAATGCCGGGGTCGAGGCCGCGCGCGCCGGCGAGGCCGGGCGCGGCTTTGCCGTCGTCGCGACCGAGGTGCGTGCGCTGGCGCAGCGTTCGGCGTCAGCGGCGAACGAGATCTCGTCGATCATCCAGAAGAGCGGCGAAGACGTGCGCTCGGGGGTCGCTCTGGCGGGCCAGACCGGCAGCGCCTTCACCGAGATCGTGCAGTCCGCGGGCGAGATCTCGCAACAGACCCGCGCGATCGCCACCTCCGCGCGCGAGCAGGCCAGCGGCCTGGCCGAGATCACCGAGGCGATGAACCAGTTCGACAGCACCATGCAGCACAACGCGGCGCTTTTCGAGGAAAGCAATGCCGCGACGACACTGCTGACAGGCCTGACCCGCGATATGGTGAGCGCGATCGCAAACTTCCGGGTCGCCGCCGCTTCGGGAGAGGAACTTCCGCTGCGTGCCGCCAAAACGGCACGGGCGGACAAGTCGGCGGCCTAGGGTCCGGACCTCTGCCTGTCGATTTCCACCCCGAAGGGACCCGGGTTCTGCATCGGGAACGGACCCGGCTTGAGGTTATGTTTCGGGGGTCTCCGAGGTCGCCCCGCTGATCGAGGCCGGCCTTTCGCGGATGTCCAGCGGGTCGAGATAGGCGTGGGTTTCACCTCGGAAGTCCTGCACGTCGTATGCGCCTGTTCCGGTCTCGCGCAGGGATTGCGGGGTCAGCGGGACCTTCCCGAACCCGCCCGGGATATCGAGCACATAGGTCGGCTGACAGAGACCCGACACGAAGCCTCGCAGGGCGCGCACCAATTCGAGGCCACGTCGGATCGAGACACGGAAGTGCCCCGTCCCGCGCGCCAGGTCGGGATGGTGCAGATAGTATGGCTTGACGCGGTTCTCGACCAGCGCCCGCATCAGATCGCGGAGATCCGCGGCGGTGTCATTGACCCCCTTCAGCAGCACCGTCTGCGACAGGACGGGGATGCCGCCATCGACCAGGCGCGCAATCGCGGCGCGGACAGAGGGGGTCAGCTCGCGGGCGTGGTTGCAATGCACGACGACGTAGACGGCCTTCTTCACGGCCAGGGCCGACAAGAGGCCTGCGGTGATGCGATCCGGATCCGCGATGGGAAGCCGCGTGTGAAACCGGATGACCTTGACGTGGTCGATGGCCTCCAGCTCTGCCATCAGCTTTGCCAGACGCCGGTCCGCGAGAACGAGAGGATCACCGCCGCTCAGGATCACCTCCCAGATCTGCTGATGTGACCTGATGTAGTCGAGGGCGTTGCCCAGTTCGTTGTCGGACAGCTGCTCTCGGACGTCACCAACCTTTTCGCGCCGGAAGCAGAAACGGCAGTAGACCCGGCAGGTGTGGGTCGGCTTCAGCAGGACGCGATCCGGATAGCGGTGCGTCACGCCCTTCACCGCCTCGTGGACCTCGTCGCCGATCGGATCCCCGGTCTCCCAATCATGAGTTTCGAGTTCCTCGGGCGAGGGCACGAATTGTGCGCGGATGGGATCCGGCGCCGGGCCGGGGTCAATGATCTGGCGGAGCTCGGGCGTGATCGCGACCCGGAACTCCTCGGCCACTTTTTCGAGAACCTCGTGATCCCCATGGGCGAGCCCGGCGTCGACAAGGTCCGCCACCGAGGTCAACGTCTTGTGCGGTGTGGACTGATGGTCCGACATGGCTCTCTTCCGTTCCTCGCTCTGGCGGGGGTTCCTAAGCATCAAAGAGGCATCGCCCGCAATGGTCAGTGGCGAACTTTACCGGGGGGAAGGGTCATCGGCTATTCTCGCGTCAGCGAACGGACCGGGAAAAAGCCGTTCTCGATCGTCCAATGGAGACGCCAATCTTGCCACGCTCAGGCGCGCCATGCCGACGGACGGCCGGGATCCATCGTCCACCACACCCGTTTCAAGGGCCGGAAGGTCATGCCCGTCTCGCTTCAGCGAAGGAGATCAGCTTGCGGTGACGTTCGTCCCAGAGATGTCGGCGCGCACAGTCGAGGCTTTGGCGCAAAGTCAGGCGGTGTATGCGGGCAAGGGCCGGATGATCCCGGATGACCTCGGACAGGCGGTAGAATGGAATCCGGCTGTAAAGGTGATGGACATGGTGGATTCCGATGTTCGCGGTGAACCAACTCAGGACGGGGGGAAGGACGTAATATGAACTGCCATCCAGCGCCGCGTCGTGCAGGTCCCAGTCGGGGGCCCGCTCCCACGAGGTGTCTTCGAACTGGTGCTGAACATAGAACAACCAAACGCCGATCGAGGCCCCGACGAGCACCGTGGGCAGAACCGTCAACAGCACGGGAAGGGTCCCGGCCATCCAGATGGCCACACCGAGAAGGGCTGCCAGTGCAGCGTTCGTCGCCATGACGCTCAGCCATGAGGCGCCTGACTGCATGGACCCGACTGGAATTCGGTTCTCCAAGAAGAACAGATAGGCCGGGACGAAACCGAAGAGAAAGAGTGGGTGGCGATAGAGCCGATAGCCTATCCGCCTGACGCGGGACCGACCGCGATATTCGGCGAGTGTCAGGGTCGTTACATCGCCGATGCCGCGCCGGTCGAGGTTTCCAACCGACGCATGATGGATCGAGTGTTTTTTCCGCCACACGTCATAGGGCGTCATCGTCAGAACCCCCAGAACCCGACCTGTCCAGTCGTTGGCCTGGCGGTTGCGAAAGAAAGACCTATGGCCACAGTCATGCTGAATCACGAAGGTGCGCACCAGAAATGCGCCGTTCAGGGTAGAGACAGCCACGGCGAGCACATAGCTGACCGACAGGCTGTACCAAGCGAGTGCCATGAGAACCGCGAATGGCACAAGCGTGATCAGAAGCTCGACGATGCTGCGCGGGAGGGACGGGTCACGATAGGCCGCAAGGATCCGCACCCAGTCCCGCCCGCTTTGCGGGGCTGTCACGGCGTCGATTTTGGAAGAGGCCATTTCGGGTACTCCGTATTTTCGGTGTGCGCCTTCATTGCGGCGTGAATTCGAAGGGCATCGCAGATGTTTTATAGCTGACAGATCGGCCTTGTCGCATTGACGCAGGTTAATCCGCTTGCGCTGTCTTGCGTGATTTCTTGCCGGGTGGCCCGCGTCGGGTTTGCAGCTTTCAGCGTGCCGCCCCCCGAAATGACGCAAAGGCAGCGCCCGGCGATTCGGGGTCTCGGGCGGTCCGGCGCCGGGCAGCTATGGGGCTTGTCGGGCGGCTTCAGGCGCGGCGCTTGCGGCTTCAGGACCGGATCGCGACTCGCGGCGGCCGGAACCATTTTCGCGAGGTCGGCGTTTAGAACCAGATCGCCTTCCGCGAACCTGGGTGCGAAAGGCGTCCGATGCCCAATGCTCTTTCCCCCCTTGCTCACAAGCTGAGCAATTTCGCGATTCTCTCCGAGACAGAGATGGGCGTGCTTGACGACATGCATCGCCGGAGGCGCAATTTTGCCGTAGGGCATGATCTGGTGCTTCAGGGGCAGACCCGCCAAGCAGCCTTTATCCTGGCCAAGGGCTGGGTCTGTTCCTACAAGCTGCTGCGCGACGGTTCGCGGCAGATCGTCGACATTCAGATCCCCGGCGATTTCCTGGGCCTGCGCTCGGTTCTGTTCCGCACCGCCGATCACAACATCGAACCGATCACCGAGATCGAGGCCTCCGAGGTGCTGGGAAAAGATCTTCTCGGGGCCTTTTCAAAGCACCCGCGTCTGGCCAGCGCCGTCCTTTGGGCCGCCTCGTGCGACGAGGCAATGGTGGTCGAGCATCTGGTCGGTCTCGGACGGCGCAATGCCCGCGAACGCATGGCGCATTTCCTGCTGGAGCTCAGCACCCGGCTGATGCTGGTCGGCCTTGGCACCCCCGCGGGATTTGCTTGTCCACTCACCCAATACCATCTGGCCGACGCTTTGGGTCTCAGCGCCGTCCACGTAAATCGCGTGCTTCGCGAACTGCGTGAAGATGGGCTGGTAACCTTTCAGTATGGCCAGGTGACCATCCATAATCTGGATGTGCTCACGGATCTGGCTGAGTTCGATCGATCCTATCTGGACCAGGAAGGTCCGCTGCTGCGCTAGGGTCAGGACCATTCCGCGCTTCGGCCCCTCGCAAACACGGCTGCCAAGGAGCGCCGCGAAGACCGACGTTACGATCGGCGCACCGAATTTCCGCCCGCGATGATCCGATTGATCATAGCCGCTACAGAGGCGTTGTGTCCGGGTTTGTCCGGCGTTTCCGGTATGGCTTCATGGGCGGCGGCGGCGTCCTTGAGAATGCCCATGATTTCGTGCTCCGGAAGAATGTTCCGGTCGTTCAACGCCAGCATCAGCGATTCCACAATTGCCAGTGCGGCATTGCCCGAGACGTCTGGGATGGGGGGCATAGCAAGAAACCTTTCCAATGCGCGCCTGGTGCCGGAGGTTCGGCCGAGTGGCATCATTTGAATCGGTATCTTCGCAGTAAAACTCCGTGCTGGCCTGATCCAGAGCAGGACGCAGGGCATTCTCCCAAATTATATGTGGTGCGATTGCGGTCGGCGCGATGATGCTCGTCGAACGGACAGGACCACCGTTGCCCATTCAGGTTCAGGAGAGGCCGTTCGCCCGCAAGCTTGGCGCCTTTGTCACCCTGACCAGCGCGGAATTCGACGTCGTTGAAGCCCTGCACAAACGGCGCAGAAACTTTCCGGCCGGGCGGGACCTGATCTACCAGGGGCAAACCCAAAGACCCGCCTATATACTGGCGAGGGGCTGGGCCTGAGCGCGGTGCATGTCAACCGGGTGCTGCGGAAATTGCGCGAGGACAATCTGGTGACCTTCCGCGATGGCAAAGTGATCTTCGACGACTTCGATGGCCTCGTGGCGCTGGCCGAGTTCAACGTGGCATATCTTGACCAGAGCGGCCCACTGTTGCGCTAGAAGGCCGAACTCCATGCCTCTGATCGCCGGCGATGAGCGCCGAAACGGAATTTGCCTTCGGCAGGCCTCGACGCGCCCGGCGCCGCTGAGATTGAGGCTGTTGCCCTTGGCTCGACGGGACAGGGCAAGCTTCTGACGATGCCGGAATAGGGCAATAGCGTCGCCCCCGACGGGAACCATTTTCGGGCCGGGGGCGTTTTTTGACATTATTGGCCAACACCGGTCACGCACAGGGCAGGGGAATCGCATTTGGAGCTGAGAGCATGAGGGGCGCCCCTTGCGGCTGCCGGCGAGATGGATTCTGGATGGAGGATTCATCTCTGGGAGCCCTTCGCCGCCATGCATATCTTCCTGTCCGCCT
>CAJYAD010000061.1 GCA_913064775.1 uncultured Albidovulum sp.
CGCCGCACCGCCGTGCCCAACGCCCCCGATGAGGTGTCGATATGCTCGAACGCGGGCCAGATACGCTCGGCCAGCGCCACCACGCCATCGGCCGCGGCCACCGGATCGGTGCGCCGCACGGCCCGGACCTCGTGGCCGGCCGCCTTCAGTCGCTCTATGGCCTTGGCGGAGCCGCGCCAGCCGAAGGCGGCTGAGCGCATGCCGGCTTTGAAGGCCCATTTGTGTGACGGCTTGCGCGCCATGACCTCTCCTCTGTCGCGGTCGCAGAGTTGCACGGAACGCGGCGGGGATGAAGCTCATGGTCCGTCAGTCGATGAGGATATCCAGGACCGGTCTGCTTGACCTCGTCGACGGCGATTTCGAAGTATCCGGCGATCTTGGTCGCGGCGAACCATTTGCCCCTGCGGCCACGCAGCGCGATCAGGTCTTCCAGAGTTCCGCTGGGATCGGCTGATACTCCATTGCCACAGTGGAGTAAAAATCGCTCTGAGCGTGTGCAGTCAATTGACCGCGCAGCGCTCATAAACCCATGATAAATTCAATAGCACTCAATGCTGACCCCCATCACGGAGACGGTGAGTGGCTGGAGTAGAAATATTTTTGTATGTGAGGAGGGGTGATGATGGCTTTTTTACCTTTAGGGCGCCACGCGATTCCTTTGGCAATTCCTATTTTTCCGCCTCGAAAGCCTTTAATACCCAGCCGCCATGACCTTAAAGCCACATGGCTTTCAAGATTTTATAATTCCGATAGTGGCGCAGTGACCGCCGAGTTTATCCTAATCTTGCCCGTATTCATGATGCTTTTCGCATTGATGGTTTCCTTCAGCCTGATGTTGGAACTTGCGAGCGAAGTGAACCAGGTCGCGTTCGATCTCACCCGCGGAAGTCTGCGATATTATTCGGTCGACATCGCCCCGCAAACTTTCTGCACAAAGGCGAAAGCTGAACTGGAGCCAAGTATCCTACAGTCCGAAACCTTCGCCAATCCGAATAAATTCACTCATATTTCCTGCAAGCTTGTTCCCACGACTGGCCAGATCAGCTTTCGAGTTACCTATGACAACTCCACGAGTTTGGGCGCTGAGATTGCCGGGTTCCTTGGCTTGAATCTTACCGAGATCTCCCGCAGTTCCACCATGTGGATATGAGTATGGCAATCTTGTCGCGCTTAAAGTGCTTCTGGGCGGATGAGGCTGGCGTGCTTTTCGTGGCGCTCCTGATTTTCTTCCCGATCCTACTCTTCGCCGTCGGCTTGGCAATCGACGTGACTAATATTGAGGCCGAGAAGCGTTACGTCCAATCCCAAGCCGATCTGGCCGCGATGACGGCGATCATGAATCTCGAAACTGCCCCTCAGATGCGCAAAATCGCGCGAAAGACGATCTATTCCAATCGGCGATACCAGACTCTGCCGACGCCAGACTCTCAGATACAAGTTGGCAATCTCGTCGAGGGAGCTTTCGACCCCTCGCCCAACCAGAACGCTCTGGCGGGCGACAATGCCGTCCGGGTCGAAGTGCGGGCACGGGGACGATACTATTTCCTTGGGCTCTTTGATCCCGGGTATAAGATTGTGGTCGCGCGTCATGCTGTGGCGATACAACAGCCCCGGGTCAGCTTCTCATTGTCGAACTGCCTGCTAGAGGAAACGCTGCTGAAGCCAATCCTGCAGCCACTCATCGGCGCCAAGGTCAACGTGCTTTGCTCTGGCCGGGGCATCGACAGCACAATTTCAGGACAGGGATTTCTACGGGCGCTTTCAGCACGCACCAGCCTGTTAACGCCCAGCGGAACACCCCACACTTACGGCGACCTGCTGGATACACAACTCCCGGCAAGCACGGTCCTAAGCACGGCACTAGGCATTGCGGTGCCGAACGATGGCATGAAGATCCGTCTTTCCGATGTCCTTTATCTCTCGCCGGATCTGAAGAGCCTCCAAATCGGGCAGCCACTGCCGCCTCTGTCTCTCAGCACCGCGGGCATCGTACTCGCCAGTGCGGAGCTTCTGGCCGAGAGGGTCGCAACCGTGAACACTTCGCTGAACCTGCCAGGGATAGGGGGGGTGCAGGCCCAGGTAACAGTCGGCGATCCGCGACAGATTGTGTTGGGTGCTATGCCGGGCGACCCCAATGCGGTGGCGCGAACCAGCCAGATCAGGGTCGATCTGCCGGCGATCCAAATTGCAGGGCTCTTCGATCTTTCGCTGTCCGTCCACTTGGCAAATGCCTCGGCTGCTCTGACGGATCGTGGGGACACCTGCTCGGAGAAGCCCAACGACGTGGTCACCGTGTTCGATCCGGTCACGGCGAGCCTGGCGAACCTCGGGGTAAAAGTGAAGCTTCTCGGGTTGTCGAGCAATCTGGGTGCGATCAACCGGTTGGTTCAACTCGTCGCGCCACCTGCTGCACAGATCGTCAGCTTCACTCGAAGTCAGGCCCGCAACTCTCCGGACCGCAGCGTCACGCCTGATCTGCTTCCGCAGCTAAATACACTGACTTCACGCATCGACGGCATGGTAAAGGACATTTTGGGTCCGCTGATCGCGAGTGCTCTGCCGACGGACAGCCAACAGCAATGGCTCATAAAGGATGCGTTGGGGCTAAGCATCGCAAAGGCGAATTTACACCTAATTTATTCTGGCTGCCCCTATTTGCAGCGACTTGCGCAATAGATGCCAGATGAGTTTACTGTGCGAGGCTTGGTTGAAGCCACCGGCTTCGAGCCGGTTTTGCTTCAGCGAACGAATGACCCCTCTCCTGGAATTTGAAGCACCCGGAGGGTGAAGCTTCAAATTCCAGGAGAGGGGTCATGAGCTATTCTACTGGTGGTCATACCAGATTTCATCATCGTTATCACGTGGTTTGGACGACGAAGTATCGCCACAAGGTCATGCAGGGCGCGATGCGGGAGCGGCTGCGCGCGATCATCCGGCAGAGCTGTGATGAGATGGGTGTGCGGATCATCAAGGGCGTGCTGGCGCGCGACCACATCCATATCTTCGTGTCGGTCCCGCCCAAGTTGGCGATCTCGACAGTGGTGCAGCGGCTCAAGGGGCGCTCGTCACGTCGCATCCAGATCGAGTTCCCGGAGTTGCGCAAGCGTTACTGGGGACGGCGCTTTTGGGCGCGTGGATACTTCTCGACCACGTCCGGCAACGTGACCGACGATCCCGTACTTCAGTACCTGGAGTTGCACTCCAAACGCGATGCTACCGGCATCAGCCGGTAGTGGTTCACTTTGACCACACTGCTCAGTCCCTTATTGCCTCTATCCAGTCCGCTCTGAACAACGGCATCAGGCGCCGATATGGGCGTAGGGCCGCCGGTTTCCGTCGCCGAGCGCGGCCAGGGCGGCGGTCAAAATCGCGGAGATGATGGCTCGGAGATGGGCGAGGATCTTGCGGATGTTGTGGCCGCAGCCGCAGAGCACGGCGAAGATCGCGTCGCCGATCGTGCCCTTCAGCGGGCAGCGGGCGAGGCGCCCGTCGGATTTCATATGGCCGATCTCGGGCTCGATGGCGCTGCGACGCCGGAGCAGCTTCGCCAGCGCGGGCGTGATGCCCTTTCGGGTGCCGCTGATCAGCACCTTCGTCCTCTCCACGCCGTGCCCGCGGTAGCCACGGTCGACAACGGCGAGCGAAGGCTTCTGCTCAGTCAGGATCTCGACCTGCTCCAAGGCTTCGACCAGCGTGTGTCCGTCGTAGGGGTTGCCCGGGAAACTGCGCGTGCCCACGACGAAGCCTCCGTCGATCGTGGTCGCGATGCTGACCTTGGTGCCGAATTCGTAACGCACCCGCGCCTTGCCCTTCGAGATGCAGTCCACCTCGGGCTCATGCAGAGCGTAGATCTTGCCGCGGCTCTTCGGCCCCTGATGCAGCAGCCGGCTGACCAGCCAGAGAGCTTCGAGAACACGGTCGCGCAAGGCGCCGCCCGGGATCTCATCGAGGTGACGGCGCAGGTCGCGCATGACGCGGCCCGTATAACCCTTGAGCTTTCTCAGGGCCTTGCGCATGCGGCGGAACTGCCGGGCATGCGCATAGCGGCCCACCTGCATGGCCAGCCGGGGCGCGAGCCGATTGTAGCTCTGCCGCAGCTCAATCCCGGCCTCCACCGCCAGGGCAACCAGCTGGCGGCGGGCCTTCTCGTAGAGCCGGGAGTCCGTCGGATGGGCGATGTTCTTTTCCATGACGGTGGTGTCGACCGCGATCCGGGACAGGCTGGCATCATCGACCGCACCGGATTTGCGCCCGGCCTCGATCGTCTTGGTGAGCAGCCATTCCACCCCGTCCTCGCCGATCCGCTTGCGCCACCGCACCAGCGACGACGGGTCGATCGGAGGGCGGTGCTGAAAGAATGTCTCACCGGTGAAGTGTTGGAAGTATGGGTTCTCCACCCAGTGTGCGACCACCGCCTCATCGGAGAGCCGATAGGCATGCTGCAGATACATCAGCCCCGCCACCAGCCGCGGCGAGGTCGCCGGGCGGCCCTTGGACGAAGGGAAGAACCCGGCCCACTCGGTCTCGAAGAACTCCCAGTCGATCAGCTCCGCCAGCTTCGCCAGTTGGTGGCGCATGTCGATCATGTCGACCAGGCGGGGGCGCAGGAGATCGTCTTGTTCCTCGGGGCGCGGACGGTGCTTCATCGCAGCTTCCAAATCTGCAGGGTTTTCAAAGGAATCATACAAAACCTTGCAGGCAATAGCGATCAAAAGGTCGCCATTCTCACACAAAATCAATGTGATAGGTGTTGTTCAGGCCCGACTATCCAGGCAATAATCGTCTTCTGGAGTAGTTGCTGAGCCGGAGCTGTTCAAAAAACAGCCATACTACCTGCCGGGATGTGACATCTACTCTCACCTTTCTGATAGGATCATGCAGGGCAATCGCATTTGGAATTCTGTGAACTCGGATGGGGAACGTTCAGTGAACGAAGCTGCATCTCTCGTCGTTCTGAGGAGCGAATTCGCCGGCATTTTTCACGAACGAGACTCAGCTGTTCCAAATGCGATTGCCCTGTAGGATCATGCGTGCTGAATATTTGGGAAAGCAAGACACATCGTAAGTGCAACCTTTCACCGCCACAGGCAATTTCCCCCTTCATTGGCGCGCAGGTTACATCTTGTCGACGAGCTTACCTGTGTAAATCATGCCGGCTGGGTTGACAGTATCACCTCTAACCTGCGGCAGAATGCCAAAGTTATTGTGAAGCACGTATAAAGCTGCCAGGAGTAATGCCACGGCCAAAACTATCCTACTCATTACACCATCTCCTCGATGCGCAATCATATAAGTAAAATATGGCCGCAATGCGACGCCGAAAGCACCTGGAGTTTGCACTAGAAGAAGCCCATCTAATTCACCGAAATCGTGCGGGATTGGCTACCTGCGCCTGAAGGCGCTTTAGAACCAAGCTGCTACACATAGGTGTCAACGGCGGAGTAAAATTGGGCCACGCGGCGGCACAAGATCAGGCCACTTTGGCGTGGGCTCGACGCGTGCCACGAGGCGGCGGCCAGTCAGCCGTTCTCAGTTCAGCCCTTCTTTTCGGGCTTGTACATCGCGCCGCCGTGTCCCTGCATCGGCGTCTTCTCGTCCATCATCGTCATCATCTGGTTCTTTTGCCCAATCATCTCCAACATGCCGTTGTTACCGGACATGCCCTTCACGCTGGATGGTCATTGGCGGGCATCGATCCGCTTTGATGGCTGATCACGGCGGCGGTGCCGGATTGGGCGTTGGCAGCCATTGGAGCAAGGGGCAGCGCCATCACGACGACGAGGCCCGGGTGGTGGTTTTCACGGTCTTTCTTCTTGGTCGCAGTTCGACATCGACCTGAGCATCTCGGATCAATTTTCGGAACCGGGCGTCGCACCGCCCGGCGTGTTGGCGCAGGACTTTCCGCTTCCGCCCTTCATGCACAGACCGAGGCCGCACATCACGGCACAGGGAGCCAGCGCCAGGAGCAAGGGGGCGGCACCGACAGCCGTGAGCCAGCCCCAGTTCAGCCAAAAGCCGGCCGCCGTCAATGCCATCGCGGCCAATATCAGTGAGCGCCGCCGCGTCAGAAATGCCGGGAGCTGCAGCCGCGGCGCCGGCGAGGCGGCCTCCGATGCCGCTTGTTCGACAATCCTTCCGCTCACCTGCTTCCTCCCGATCGGAGATACTTGATCAGCGCGAAGACGCCGAGCACAAGCACCGCCACCACCAAAAGCCAGATCAGCCCCATCGCGATCATCATGCCCCCGCCCATCATATTGTCACCCATCTGGAGTTTCCCCTTTCCCTCAATCCACTGCGTAAATCGTCGGCGCCTGGCCCTTCGCAACCGCGTAGACCTTCAGCGGTTCCGTCTTCTTTCCACCCATGCCGGGCGATCCCGCCGGCATTCCCGGCACCGTCAGACCGATGAGCTGGGGGCGTTCGTTCAGGAACCTGGTCAGGATTGCAATCGGGATATGCCCGCCGAAAGCGTAATGGCCGATCTTGAAGGTGTGGCAGCCCGCGAAATCCGTGGGGATGCCGGCCTTGGCGGTGATCTCGCCCAGATTGTTGGTCGGTACGACCTTGACCTCGAAGCCGTTCTTCCTGAGGTAATCGACGTAATTCTGGCAGCAGCCGCAATTTGGGTCCTTGTAGAGGGTCACGGTTTCGGCCGTGGCGGACGCAAGAAGCGGTCCGGCGGCGAAGCCCGTCAGGGCCAGCGTCGCGCCAGCCAAAAGCGTTCGGCGGTTGCAAGATCGTAACATCGTTATCTCTTTTCCTTGCATGTCGGTTGCTTCAAGTCTTGGTCTCAGTGTCATCCCCGTGGATCACCGCGGTCATTCCGGCTGCGTCATGTTCGAGGGCCGGGGGCAAGTGTTCAATTGTTCAACGTGTTGTGCGATTATCTGGCGCTGGCAGGGTCGGTGGCCGTGACCTCAATTGACCCGATCGTGGAGGCCGCCTAACCCCGCAGCGTCGCCCGCCACACTTTTCGACGTCGAGTGGGACATTCCCAATCCACCCAGCCCGCTGAGGTCGGGGAAATTATGGCCCCGTGCGCAGGTGTCGCGACCGATCCTCAAACTCCGTGGCGTCAATTTCGCCTCGGGCAAATCTCTGCTTGAGGATTTCCTGTGCATCGCCACCGGCACTATGCTGCGGCCCGCCACCAAGCCAGCGGAAGGCAAGAACCACGAGCACAACCAACAATACAACCCAAATAAGCATCATTCCGCCACCCAACGCCATTGCGCCCCAGCCCATATTCCCCATGCCGTTCATCATTCCGTATCCCATCAGATCTTACTCCTTGTGGGGAACAGCTTTGCTCGACGGCGCGAGACCATGCTCGTTGGTCATGGTTTGCATCATCTTGGCGTGGGCCTCCATCATCTGACTCATTTGTTGCATCATACCCATCATGTTGCCTTGGCCCATCATGCCGCCCTGTTCGGACCCACCCTTCTGGGCCATCATGTTGCCGTTGTTCATCATGGCGCCTGCTGCCGTAGGGGTTCCCTGCACTCCCGGCGCGGCGACGGTGCTCCGCGCGTAGAGCGCCGGGGCTGCAGCAAGCGCGGCAATCAGTGCGAATGTTGCAACGAGGGGTTTATGAGAGGTACGCATGTCGAAATCTCCTGAATGACGTCGGACCATCAACCATCGACAGCCCCGACAGCACCACTTGATCTCATATCGGTTGCAGCGTGATGTCTGCATAGGGCCATGTTGTAACACAGTGTTTCAACTGCCCCCGGGGTTACACACAGTAACCAATAATCTGGTTTTATCTCGGGCGCGGTGCATATAGTCCGCCCATGCCAGAGCAGCCGCATATCCTCGTCGTCGATGACGACCGCGAAATTCGCGACCTCGTGACCCGATATCTGATCAAACACGGGCTGCGGGCACGTGGCGCTGCCGACGGGCGCCAGATGCACCAGGCACTTGACGATTGGTCCATCGACCTGATCGTCCTTGATCTCATGCTGCCGGGGGAGGACGGGCTCTCGCTTTGCCGCAAGCTGCGCGCGGATTCGAAAATCCCGGTCATCATGCTAACAGCGATGGGTGAGGAAACCGACCGTATCGTCGGCCTTGAAATGGGTGCCGATGACTACATCGCAAAACCGTTTAATCCGCGCGAGCTTCTGGCGCGCATTAAGGCCGTCTTGCGCCGCGTCGAAGATGGGCAAGTAGCAGCCCAGCCCGATGCTGATCGTGCGAATGTCCTTGTCTTCGCGGGTTGGCGCCTTGATCTCCAACGGCGCGATCTGACAGCACCTGACAACGTGCTGGTAGCGCTGAGTGCGGGGGAATATGACCTGCTCCTTGCCTTCGTCACTCGCCCCCAACGGGTCCTTAGCCGGGATCAACTTCTCGACTTGGCGCGCGGGCGCGAGGCGCAGCCCTTCGACCGCGCCATCGATGTTCAGGTCAGCCGCCTGCGAAGAAAAATCGAGATCGATCCGGGCAATCCCATCCTGATCAAGACGGTGCGCGGCGGGGGTTATCTGTTCACGCCGCAGGTGGAGACGGGAGGATGACGATCCTGCCGCGCACGCTCGCGGGGCGCACCATATTGGCGCTCTTGGCGGGGCTCGTCATTTCCAACCTTGTCGGCCTTTTGATCTATGCCGGAGAGCGCAATACGGTGTTGAGCCGCGTCACCGACGTGACCTCCGCCGAGCGGATCGCCGCCGTGGTGCTTGCGGTAGAGCGCACGCCGCCTGGGGCCACAGGTGTGTTGTGCGAGCAATCAGGGCCTGGCTTTATCGTGACCTTGGCTGCGCAGGCCGCCGTCACGCCCGGCGACGGCGGCCTGCGGTCGCGGCCATTCCTTTCCGCCATCAGCAATCTGCTGGACAATCCGAAGCCTGGTCGTCTGCGGGTCACCAACAGCGGATCTGGCGGCGATCCGTCGATCCGTCAGAGCCTCGCCGGCAGTGTGCAAAAATGTATGGGCCAGATGATGCACATGATGCCGGGAATGATGGCCAAGACGAATATGTCGGGCATGCCCATGTCGTCGTCGATGGCGCGCATGATGCCGTCTTGGCAACGGGGCGAGATTCTGCAGGTATCCTATCAGCTCGACGACCGCCGCTGGCTCAATGTCTCTACTCTGGCGCCACGAGTCGGCTCGATCTGGCGTTCGCGATTTTTTCTCGCGTTTTTTGTTATGGCGGTGATCGTCACACTGCTATCCGTTTGGGCCGTGCGCCGATCGACCGCTCCGCTGGCATTGTTCGCATGGGCTGCCGAACACCTGGGGCAGGATGTAAACGCCCCCGATCTGCCCGAAGCCGGCCCACGCGAAGTAAACAGAGCGGCAAAGGCGTTTAACGAGATGCAGCGACGCCTGCGCGGCTTGATCAACGATCGAACGCAAATGCTTGCCGCCATGTCCCACGATCTGCGCACGCCCATCACGCGTCTGCGCCTGCGTGCCGAGTTCGTCGAAGATGCCGAGCAACGCGGCAAGATGCTCAATGATCTGGCACAGATGGAGGCAATGATCGCGGTGACACTGGCTTTCGCTCGGGAGGATAGCGCGGACGAACCGCGCAAGACGGTCGACCTGGCCGCCCTGGTCGAAAGCGTTTGCGATGACGCAACCGACTCGGGGTATGATGTAGTCTACACGGGCGCGTCCCGCGCCTTGTACAACGGCAGGCCATTGGCACTGAAACGAGTCTTCGCCAATCTCGTCGACAACGCCGTCAAATATGGTGGGAAAGCGCGGATCGCCCTTCAGATGACTCCCGAAAATATTATCGTCACAATCGACGACGACGGGCCTGGAATCCCCGAAAACGAGCGCGAGCGCGTATTTGAACCCTTTTACCGGCTCGAGTCATCGCGCAACCGAGAAACCGGCGGAACCGGGCTTGGCCTCGCAGTCGTCCGCTCGATTGTTCGCAGCCATGGCGGCGATGTGACACTGGCCAACCTGCCGCACGGGGGGCTTATTGCCACCGTCATCCTTGAAAACGGCGGAGCTTGAACCCGGACCGGCTTTTTGCCGGGAGGCAAGACATCCTGCAAACCAATGCCTATGGGGGCTCGTCGACCACGCTACCATCTTCGAAACGAACGCCGAAAGTTAGCGTCGACGCGCCGCACTCGAGGCCAAGCGACAGCGCGGACGGCCCGCGGCATATGCGACAATCAAAACACGCCGCTGACTGTCGCCAGCGTCTCACCCTGTTTGTCGCGCGGCACGCCGAGGTTGCCTTTGTAGCAGGTTGCGTATTCCGGGGTGATCCGCCCAACGATTCCGATTTCATGCAGCGCGATCAGGTCTTCCAGAGTTCCGCCCGGATCGCGATCCGGGCGTCGACCTGACGCCCTACAGTCCCGAGTTGAACCCGGTCGAGAAGGTCTGGCAATTCCTCCGAGCCAACTGGCTCGCCATCAGCGTCTTTGACGACTACGCCATAATCGTCGAGACCTGCTGCGCCGCTTGGAACCGCTTCGCAGAAGATCCTGAGACCATCACCTCGATCACAAATCGCGACTGGGCGAGAGGCAACGAATAGGTCCGCTGGTATTACTGCGAAGGGCAGGCGGTGAGCAGCCCCAGAGCATTTTCATGATCACAACCGCAGTTTTTCGCGCTGCGGGAGCTCAAGTTTCCAGGCGCCGTAGAACAGCAGGGCGAACATGCCAAGCGCCGCGACTAGGGTCAGGACCCATTGATCGGCTTGTGAACTCGGTGCCTCTGTGATTCACGCTCCCGAACTGATGGGGGCATGATGAGCACACTTTTCTGGCTGACCGATGAGCAGATGGCGCGGCTTCAGCCTT
>CAJYAD010000062.1 GCA_913064775.1 uncultured Albidovulum sp.
TTGGCTGATCTCAGCCGGGGTCGAGTCGGCCCTGCGCTTTACCCTGCTTGCACGCGGTTGATTTATGTTTTCGCCTCGCGCGCTGCCTCGAATGGCCGCTGGCCTGATTGCACTCTTGCTACGGCCGATGGAAAAGATGGGGAAGGGGTGAGTGCATGGATATCCGGTTGAAGGGCCGAGAGGTCGCGGTGCTGCCAGCGGTCATAGTCCTCCTGCCAGCCCGCCGTGAGGCGCGAGATGACCCCGGGCGACAGGTTCGGCGCGTCCACCCCGAGCAGCGCCGTGAGTGCTTCCCCGAGATCTCCGGTCGAGACGCCCCGCAGGTAGAGAACCGGCAGCAGGACATCAAGGCTGCGCGAGCGCCGCGCCCATCTGGGTAGGATGTTCAAGCTGACCCGGATCTTCTTCTCAGCTGGCACATCGGCAGCGCGGTCGCGCACCTTCTGCCGCTGCACCGGGGTCGGTCCGATCCCGGTCTGGATCATCCGCTCCGGACCGGTGCCATAGCTTACGGCCGTCGCCAATGCCCCCACGGCCCTGCCAGCCAGCCTGCCGGCGGCGCCCTTCGATCTGGGCGCCCCCGTGCGCACCCGCGAATTCCGGCTCGACATGCATGCGGGGACGATGATCGGCTCGATGTTTCGCCGACTGATCGGATCCACCGGCGGCGTCATGGGCATCAACGGCAAGGCGAAACCGAGCTGTGGCGGGTCAGCGCGCCGATGATGATCCATCCGTTCCACGTGCATGGGTGCTCGTTCCAGGTGGTCTCACGCGCGGGGCAGCCGGTCGATCCCAGGACCGAAGGGCACAAGGATGTGGTGGTGGTCGACCGGCGTGGCGTCGAAATCCTTCTGCGGGTCGATCAGAAGGCCGACAAGAAGACTCCCTTCATGCTACACTGCCATATCCTGCAGCACGAGGACGCCGGAATGACGGGCCAATTCACGGTGACCTGACCCTTCGGGCAGGGCATCACCCGGCAAAGAGGAAGGCGATGAGAATGGGCTTCGGCGCGATCTGGATGCTTCTCGTACTGGCGCTGGTCGTACTGGCGATCGCGGCGCTGATTAAATATCTGCGGAAATGACGCCCCGCAGCCGACAGGACCGAATGGGGTGGCTGCTCGGACGATAGGATGAACCGCGAGATCGGTGGCGGCGCAGAAAACTCTGCCATCTTCGCGGCACCATCGACGCGGCTGGCCGGAGATCCCGAACCGCTGCGTCTTGCCCCACAAACCCACGACCCACGGACCGGAGACCCCGAATATGCCTGACACCGCACCGCCCGAAGTTTGCATCGCCGACGGCGTCGTTCGCCTGAACGTCGATACGCCCGCAGGACCGGTCGAGATTTGCCGGATCGCCGATCACGAGCATTGCCTCACCGGCGAATGGGCGCATACCTCCCGCCCGGCGCCGCCGGCCTTGCTGCAACCCCTGGTGCCGGTTGCGGGGGTAGTTCCGCTGGGCGAGCTGGAGCTGATCGAGGCGCTGCGCGATGCCGATATCGTGGTTGCCGACGGCCGCAAGCCCGAGCAGTTCGCCAGATACACGATCCCCGGCGCGGTCAATCTGCCGTTCACCGAGGCCGAGAGCGCCTTGGAATATCTCGGCTGCCGTCGCGACGCGGATGGCTGGGATTGCCGCGATGCGCGTCGCGTGGCGCTGTTCTGCAATGGCGTCTGGTGCGGGCAGTCGCCCGCGGCTATTCGCAAGATGACCGCAGCCGGCTTTCCGGCAGAGCGCATCCTTTACTATCGCAACGGAATGCAGGGCTGGTTGCTGCAGGGCTTGAGCGTCTGGACGCCGGGCGAAACCGAAAGTTTTCACATCTAACGAACCGCCCCGGCCGCCCAACTTTCTGCCAACCTTCCAGCGCTGGAGCCGATTGCTTGAGTCTTATCACTGCCTTATCGTCACGGACAAGTCACGACGCGGAGGGCCTATTTTGACACAATTGGCACAATACGCGATCCTGCTGGGGCTTACTCTGGGCGCATTCGCTTTCGTCGCCAGCCTCTATGCCCTGGCGCGCGTCATCGGCCGCACGCTGGACGAGCCGGGCAAGGACGTGCCGGCCTCCTCAGGCACCCTGTCGCGCGATCCGGTGTGGGTACGCTATCACGCCAAGTATTTCGGCTATGCGCTGCTGTTTCTCGCCTTCGATATGGAAATGGCCTTCATGTATCCTTGGGCGGTCGTCTACCGCGAAGAGGGGCTGGTGGCGCTTCTCGACATGGGTGTCTTTCTGGCAATCCTGTTTCTCGGCCTGCTCTATGGCTGGAGCCAGGGCGCCCTGAGGCGGCAATGAACGCGCTGAGCGGCGCACGGCAGGCGATGCCGGGCGGCCTGCGCGGGCTGGTTGCGCGGGCGATGGCCGCCGATCTTCGCGCCTTCGTGGTGCCGGGGCTGGATATCGCGCGGGCGGGCGGGCTCGATCCGGCCGGGGCCGGGCTGCGCCTTGCCGACACCCCGCGCCACGCCAATGTCCTGCTGATCGCCGGGCCGCTGCCGCCCGACCTGCTGAAGGCGGCCTGCGTGGTCTGGGCACAGATGCCGCGCCCCCGTGCGATCCTGGCGCTTGGGGCGGACAACATCGCGCCGCTGCCAGCGCCGGATGCGATCGGGGCGCTCTCGCAGGACGGGTTGGCAGAGGGCGTCGCGACCCTGCGCAAGGCTTTCGCCATAGGCGCCTTTGCCCGGAACGTCACGCATTTCGACGCGCCCGCGCTTGCCGCGCGCATCGAATATACCTGTCCGATGCACCCCGAGGTGATCTCGGATGAACCCGGAAAATGCCCGATCTGCGGCATGTTCCTTGTCGAGCGTGAAGTCTCGGGGGCGGCCCCGGCCGGTGATGGCGACCACAAAGACCATCACGGCCAGGGCGCGCATGAGCACGGAAAGTCAGCGCCGGCGCAGGCCGCGCAGTCGGACCATTCCCCCCACGCCGCCCATGGCGATGCTGCCGTCTACACCTGTCCGATGCACCCCGAGGTGACCTCCGACAGCCCCGGAAGCTGCCCAAAATGCGGCATGGATCTGGTGCCGCAGGACGAGGGAGACGCGCAATCCGGCCATGCGGGGCACAGCGGGCACGGCGGCCATGAAGGGCATGACGACGCGCAGGACATTCCCGGGATCGAGCCCCATTTCATGTCGATGGTCGAACTGACAGAGGGCAAGCCGGCAAGCCCCGACGGGCTGATCATGGAGTGGATAGAGGTGCCTTTCGGCCCGTTCTTTCCGGGGCTGCCCGGCGGGCTGGGGCTGATCCTCACGCTCGATGGTGACAGTGTGGCCGAGGCCCGGCTCCACGGCGCCAAACCGATACCCCTCCCCTCCGGCTGCCCGGTTGCCGAGCTGCCGGAGCGGCTTGCGGCGGCCTTTCCGCTGACACATGTAGCGATGCGCGCGCTGGCCCATCGCGCCATTGCCGCCGTCGGGGGGGGCGCCGCCGCGCCCGACGCCGCCGCCCTGGAACGCGAACGGATCGCAAGTCACCTCAACTGGCTGGCCGGTTTCGCGCGGCAGATGGGCCTGGTTCGGCTGGAACGCCAGGGCGCGGCCCTTCAGCGGGTGCTTGTCGGCGCCGCCGCCGCGGATATCGCGGCCGCCGCGCCCGGGCTACGCAGATTTCTGGACCGGGTTCGGCGCACGCCGCTGCTGCGTTCGAAGCTGGAGGGCCTAGGCGGGCTGACCGGTGCCAAGGGCGGCCCGGTGGCGCGCGCCGCGGGCACCGCCGCAGATGCCCGCGCCAAGGATCAGGCCTATGACGGGCTCGATTTCACGCCGATCGCGGGAGGGAACGGCGACGCGCTGGCGCGCCTGATGCAGCGCTTCGCCGAAATCGGGCAGAGTCTGGATCTGATCGCCCGCGCCGGCACTATTGCGTCGTCCCGCCCGTCCTCGCCGCCCCCGTCCACGCCACCGCCCCGCGCGGGCCACGGCATGGCCACGGTCGAGACCGCGCGTGGCCCGGCGACGCTGCATCTGACACTGTCCGACGGCACCGTCGAGCGCGCGCATCTGACCACTCCCTTCGAGGATCTCGCGCCGCTGGCCACCGATATGGTCCGGCAGATGGAACTGGCAGACGCGCTGATCTCGATCGGCGCACTGGACCTGGATCCGAGGCGGCTGGCGGCATGAGCATTTTCGCGATCCTTCTGGGGCTTGCCTTCGGCGGATGGCTGATGGCTGCGCTGGAAGGCTGGGCGGTGCATGGACGCTTCAGCCTCGTGCGGCCGCTGGCCTCGGCGCTGGCGCTGCTGGGCCGCGAGGCGGTGGTGACGCGCAAATCCGATCGGCTGTTTTTTGAAACTGCACCGATCCTTCTGCTGGTGGCCGGGCTTCTGGCGGCGGCGGTGATCCCGCTGGCGCCCGGGCTGATCGTGGCCGACCTTGCCACCGGCGCGCTCTTCCTGAACGCGGCTCTGGCCTATGTGCTGGTGGCGCTGATCATGGCCGGATGGGGACCGGACGGGGCCTATGCGATGATCGGCGGCTGGCGCTTCCTTGGCCAGTTCATCGGCTATTCGATGCTGATCGTCATGCCGATCACGGCGGTGGCAATGCGGGCACAATCGCTTTCGACCACGCAGATCGTCACCTCGCAGGCGGCGCTGTGGAACGTCGCCTACCAGCCCCTTGGCTTCGCCCTTTTCGTCGTCGCCGCCATGGCCCTGGCCTGGCTTCCTCCCTTCGATCTGCCGTCGGGCACGGGCGATCTGGCCGGCGGGATCGAGGCCGAATACACCGGGCCGCGGCTCGCGGTGCTGCGCTTGGCGCGCATGGTGGTGGTGCTGGCGCTGGCCGGCGCTGTCAGCACCTTCTACCTGGGGGGGTGGCTTGGGCCGTGGCTGCCCGGCTGGGCCTGGAGCGGGGGAAAAACACTGGCGGTGGCGGCGTTGATGCTGACGCTGGGCCGGCACATCCCCCGGATGCGCGAGGCGCGGTTCCTGGAATTTTGCTGGAAGGCTGGCGTGCCGCTGGCGCTCGTCAACATCTTTCTTGTCGGCGTGATCGCCCTGGTGGTGCCGATATGAGCGTGAGCATCGGACAATCCCTGTTTCTGATCTTCTTCGGCGCTGCGGCGGTGTGGTTCGGCGTGGTGGTCTTCCGGACCCATTCCATGGTGCGGTCCGCCATTGCGCTCCTGTTCTCGCAAACCGCTGTCGGCGCGATGTTCCTGGTCATGCAGGCAGAGTTCCTGGGCGTCCTCCAGATCATGATGATGGCCAGCGAGATGAGCGTCATGGCGATCTTCATGGTGATGTTCATGATGGACCCGGGCGGTTTGGGCGCGATGGATATGACCCATCAGAAACGCCTTTCGTTGTGGGCCGGCGGCATCGGGTTGACCTTTGCGCTGGCGGTGATCTGGCTGACCGGCTGGGGGCCCGCGGCGCAGGCCGCGCCCGCGGCCGCCGAACAGACAGCCGCGTTGGGGCGCGAGCTTCTGGGCCGGTCGATGTTCGTCTTCGAATCCGCCGGGCTGACCATCCTGACCGCGATGGTGGCGGCCACAATGGTCGCCATCGCACCCACCGAGGAGCACGGACGATGAGTATCGAGCTTGCCATCGCCCTCAGTGTCGGCGCGGGGCTTTTCGGCGTGGGGCTTTACGGCGCGCTCAGCCAGACCAACCTGGTGATGATCTTGATGGGGGTCGAACTGATCCTCGCAGCCGCGCTGGTGAACCTCGTGGCATTCTGGCGCTACCTCCACCCCGACGTGATGGCGGGCCAGATGTTCGTGCTGATCGTGATGACAGTCATGGCGGTGGAGATGGCCGTGGGCTTCGGCATCGCCATTGTCCGGTTCCGCTCCCGTGGCTCTGTCGAGATGGAAGAAGCGCGGGAGCTGAAGGGGTGATCTGGCTGGCGCTCACCCTGCTCGCGCCGCTCGGCGCGGGGCTTGCGGCCCTTGCGGTCAGGCGTGCGCCACAGGCCTTCGCGCTTGTCGGGGCGGCACTGGGGCTTGTCGGCGCACTGGGGCTTTTCGCCAGCGCGGCCGCCGGTACGGAAATCTCTGTCAGCCTGCCCTTTCTGCCGAGCTTTCCCGTGTTGCTGATGGCGGACCGCTTGACGGCGACGCTGGCGTTGCTGGTGGCGGCGGTCGCGGCGGCGGTCCTGACCTATGCGATCGGCTACATGGCCCGCGATCCCGGGCGCGCGCGCTTTTTCGGCACCCTGCTGATGTTCGTCACCGCGATGGAGCTTCTGGTGCTGTCAGGCGACTGGATCACGCTTCTGGCGGCGTGGGAGATGATCGGCTTTGCCTCCTACCTGCTGATCGGCTTCTGGCACCAGCGCCCGGGTGTGGCGGGTGCGGCGACGCGGGCGTTCCTGTACACCCGTTCGGCCGATCTGGGGCTGTACCTCGCGGTCTTCGTGCTGATCGGCACTGCCGGAACCTCCCGGATCGCGCCGACGCTCGCGACCACCGGCACACCTGCGCTGATCGCCGGACTTCTTTTGCTTGTCGCGGCGATGGGAAAATCCGCGCAGGTGCCGTTGCAAGACTGGCTGATGCGGGCCATGGCCGGGCCAACGCCGGTTTCGGCACTTCTGCATTCGGCGACGCTGGTGGCGTCCGGGGCAATCCTCCTCATCCGCGCGGCGCCGATGTTGCCGGCCGGCGCGCTGGTGATGGTGGGGATCGTCGGCGGAATCACGACGGTCGTGGCCGGGATGATGGCGCTGGCGGAGCGCGATTTGAAGCGTCTCCTGGCGGCCTCGACCGCCAGCCAATACGGGTTGATGCTGGTGGCCGTGGGCGCCGGCGCGCCGGTGGTGGCGCTCTTGCACCTGATCGCACATGCGGCGATCAAATCGTCGCTGTTTCTCGGCGCCGGCATCTTCCAGCACGATCGGGACGGCACCGGATTGGAGGCCCTCGCCGGTGCCGGCCGGGCGCGGCCGGGCATTTTTGCGGGCTTCGCCGTCGCGGCGCTGGCTCTGGCGGGGCTACCGCCGATGGCTGCCTATTTTTCCAAGGACGCAATCCTGGCGGCGGCGCTCGCAAGCCCCGCCGCGCCATGGTTGCTGCCGATGGCGCTCGGCGGTTCGGTCCTGTCGGGGGCCTATATGGGCCGGGCGCTGCAGGTTCTATGGTCGGGCACGAGAAGCGAGACGCGCGCGCCGGTGCCCTTCATGGCCGCTGGCATGGCGGTGCTGGTCGGGCTGACGGTCACGCTGGGTGCCGGCTTCGGCCCGCTAGAAGCGATGCTGGGCGTGGGCGCGGATGCCAAGCCCTGGATCGTGCCGGCGATGGGGCTTGGCGTGGGCCTGGGCGGGCTTCTCCTGGGCTGGAGCATCGCGCCCGCGCGCCTGCTAGGGCCCCTTCTTGCCCCGGCCCGCAACGGTTTCGTGGTGCTTGGCGGCATGGACGGCCTTGTCGCGCGTCCCGCGCTGGCACTGGCCGCGCAGTGCGAGCGGTTCGAACAAGGGCTGTTCGCGGCGGTTCTGGCCATCGGGCGCGCGGGACTGGCCGCGGGCAGCGTCGTGCGCCGCACCGACCGCGAAACCATCGACGGGATGATCTTCGGGCTGGTGGAATACACCATCGATCTTGGTGGCCGCGTACGGCGATTGCAAAGCGGGTTCATCCACCGCGACCTGGCGCTGACGGCGGCCGGGATTGCCCTTCTCATCGGCGTCCTGCTGGCTGCCCCGTTTTACCCCTGAAGGATCTGACGCATGCCGCTTCTGACCATCACCACCTTCCTGCCGGTCCTTGCCGGGCTCGTGCTCATGGTGCTGCGGGATCGCTCGGCGCGGGTGGCCCATGGCATGTCCATCGCAGCGACCGGCGCGACCTTCCTTCTGACGCTGGCGATCTGGGCGCGCGGCATCGCCCCGGGCGGTTTCGCGCAGGTCGAGCAGATCACCTGGATCCCCGCGATTGGCGCGGCCTATCGGCTGGGGGTGGACGGGCTGAGCCTGCCGCTGGTGCTGATGACCGCCTTGCTGTTCCTGCTTTGCGCGATCTATTCGGCGCGGATCAAAGAACATGCGGCGACCTATGTGGTGTTGATGCTGATGCTCGAGACGGCCTCGCTCGGCACATTCCTGGCGCTTGACGGGCTGCTCTTTTACGTTTTCTTCGAGGTGTCGCTGGTTGGCATGTATTTCATGATCGCCGGCTGGGGGCATGAGGAACGCCAACGCGCGGCGCTGATGTTCTTTCTCTACACGCTTCTGGGCTCGCTGCCCTTGCTGCTGGCGATCATCGGCTTCTACCTCGGCACGGGAACCTTCGACATGCGCGCCTGGATCGGGGCGCCACCGCTTTCGGGCCTTGCGGCGATGCTGGCGCTGATCGCGATGCTCTTCACCTTCGCGGTCAAGACACCGGTGTTTCCGCTGCACACCTGGCTGCCGGCGGCGCATGTGCAGGCACCCACGGCTGGCAGCGTGATCCTGGCGGGCGTGATGCTGAAATTCGGCACCTACGGGTTGATCCGCTTCGCCTATCAGATGACGCCCGAGGCCTTCGCGCAGGCGGGTCAGCTGGTGCTTGCCTTCGGGGTTGTCTCGGCAATCTATGGCGCCTTCGCGGCGCTGGCGCAGAGCGATCTGAAAAAGATGATTGCCTATACCTCGGTCAATCACATGGGATATGTGGTGATCGGCGTCGCCGTGGCGGCACTGGCCGTCGATCCGCGCATCAAGGTGATCGCGCTTGACGGGGCAACGCTGCAAATGGTCAGCCACGGACTTGTCACCGCCGCGCTGTTCTTTCTTGTCGGCATGTTGCAAGACCGGGCCCATAGCCGGGAAATGGCTGATTTCGGCGGGCTTCTGGACCGGGTTCCGTGGCTCGGCTGGGCCTTCATCCTTTCGGCCTTTGCCTCGCTGGGGCTGCCGGGGCTGGCGCATTTCCCGGCCGAGTTCCAGATTTTCCTTGCTACCCTCGACACGAGGCCCTGGGGGGTGGTTGCGCTTGTGGGCATCGTGGTGACGGCGGGGCTTTACCTGCGTGCAATCGCCACTGTGTTCCTGGGCGAGGCGCAGGACAGATGGGCGAAGATGCCCGATCTGGACCTGCGCGAGCGGCTTGCGGTCGGACCACTTCTGGCGCTGACGGTGCTGGTCGGGGTCGCGCCGGGCTGGCTGATCGGGATGATCCACGCGACGATGACGGGCCTTGTGCGCTGATGGGCCGCGACCTGTCCTTCCTGCTGCCCGAACTGGTGCTGGCCGCCACCGCGATGCTGATGATCGTGGCCGAGATGGCGCGCGCGGCACGGCTGGTGCTGGCGATCGGGCTGGCGGGCCTCGCCGCGGCGACCTTGCTGACACTGCCGGTGCTTCATGCGGGCACGACTGTCTTTTCCGGCACCTACCGGATCGACGTGATCTCGGGCTGGGCCAAGCTGATCCTGCTGCCGGGCACCGCCGCCGCCCTGCTGATGGCGCGCGCCGAGATCGCCGGACGCGCGCGCGAAGGCAGCCTCTACGCGCTGGTCGTGCTGGTGACGCTGGGTGCGCTGATGCTTTCGGGTGCGGGCGACGTGATGGTGGTGGTGCTGGGCGTGGTGCTGACGGGGCTTGGGTCCTTCGCACTGGTGGCCTTCCTGCGCGACGATGCAGGCACCGAGGCGGCGATGAAATACCTCGTCTTCGGCGCGGTGACCGGGGCGGTGATGATCTATGGGCTGAGCTTCTGGTTCGGTGGCAGCGGCTCAACCCTGCTGTCCGACCTCGGCCGCCTTCGCGGGCAGCCGCTTGTCCTGGTCACCGGGCTTGCCGGGCTGATCGTCGGGCTTGGCTACAAGGCGGCCTTCGTGCCGTTTCATTTCTGGGCGCCCGACGCCTATCAGGGCGCGCCGGTCTCGATCGCCGCGTATCTTTCGGTCATCACCAAGACTGCGGCCTTCTTCGCCCTGGCCCAGGCGCTGCGCGACCTGCCGCGCGAGGCCGGCTGGCCCTTCGCCCTGGCGGTGATATCGGCGGCGACGATGACCTGGGGCTATTTGGCGGCCCTGGTGCAGACCAATCTGGTGCGGCTGCTGGCCTATTCTTCGGTGGCGCAATCGGGTTACCTCCTGATGGGCGTGGTGGCCCTCGGGGCCAGCCCTGCGGCAGTGCCCGGGATCGTGGTGTTCGCAGCCGCCTATGTCGCGATGAACCTTGGCGCTTTCGCGGTGGTGATGGTTGTCGGACGCGAGTTGCGCGATCTTGACGGACTGGGCCGCACCCACCCGGTGCTGGCGGTAGCGCTGGTGGTATTTTTGCTGTCTCTGACCGGGATCCCGCCGCTCTTCGGTTTCGTCGGCAAGCTCTATCTGTTCACCGCCGCCATCAATGCGGGCTTTTTGTGGCTGGCGGTGATCGGCATTCTCAACTCGGTCCTGTCGCTTGCGGTCTATTTGCGTCTTGTCGTGCCGATGGGCCGCGAGCCGGCGGGGGCATCGGCAGCAATGTCGGCACCCTTCCTGCTATGCGGCGTCATCGCAGCTGCGTTGATGGCTACTTTGGGGCTCGGCATCCTGGCAGCTCTTCTGCCGGGGTGAAGGCCGGAGGGGTCGCAAAGTTCCGTGTGGGTCGAGGGGGCGGAACTCTAGACAAAGCAGCGCAGTAGAGGTAGGTCCATTTGCCTTCGACCTTGATGTAGGTCTCGTCCATCTGCCAGGGTGTGGAGGCTGGACGCCACCTCGCCTGCGCCTGAGCTGCGATCAGCGGCGCGTATTTCACCACCCAGCGGTTTCGTGTGGCGTGGTCCACCGCGACGCACCG
>CAJYAD010000063.1 GCA_913064775.1 uncultured Albidovulum sp.
CCGGGGTGGCAGTGACTTTGCGCTTGCCGGTCTCGGGATCGTCCTGGCGGTGCGTCTGGCCAAGTTGCGCGATCCCGATGTAGAGGCTGTTGCGCAACAGCCCGTCGTTGCGCGAGATGTTGCCGCGCAGCACGGACTCGCTCCATTTCGACCCCTGCGGAGAAGGGATGCCATCGCGGTTGAGGCCTTTGATGATGGCCGAGGCCGATTTGCCCTCGGCGGTCTCGCGGAAGATCCGCCGCACGACCTCGGCCTGCTCCGGGTCGATCTCGCGGTTCAGCCCGGTCTCACTCTCCCTGCGGCGATAGCCATAGGCGAGGCTGTGGATCCGCTGGCGGGTTTTGAGCGCAGCCCGGCGCCCGCGCTCGGTGTGGATCGCAATCGACTGGCTGTAGAGCTGGGCGCCATAGCCCAGCAGCAGGACCTTCATGAAGTCCTGCTCGCCCTCGGCGATCGAGTAGAGCTTCACGCCCTGGAACTCGAACATCTCGAACTCGCTCAGCGCATCGACGACGCGGCGGGTCATGCGGTCGACGGATTCGATGACAACGACGTCGATGCCGCCCTGCTTGATGGCCTGACGCAGAGCCTGGAAGCCGGGACGACGGGCGTTCTTGCCAGTCATCTCGGCGTCGGAATGCTCGGCCACGACCGTCCAGCCACGCTCGTCGCAGACCTTACGGGCCATGGCGATCTGGTCGTCGAGCGAGGTCGCCTTCTGGCGGTCGCTGCTGTAACGAGCGTAGATCGCGGCACGCAGGGTCATTGATTGGCCTACTTGGTCCCGGTCGGGGCGGCGTTGATGTTGGCGGCACGGCGGATCTCGGCGCGCGCAAGCAGCGTGACGAGGCCGATCAGCGCGGTCTCGGTGGCGCCGCCCGGGTTGTCGTTTGCGGCGATGAGCGTGGTGGGGGTGGGTGCCTGCATTGTCTGTCCTCACGGGTTGGGGGCTTCCGATGCGCTGGAGTTGGGCCTCTCCCCAAGATGTCCGTGCGAGATTCTTCAGAAATCCATGCAAGACTCTCGCAAGCCACTGAAACGGCGTGAAAGAAACTTCGCGCAATGCATAAAACCGACCAGCGATCCGTCTGGCTCCTTCCCTCGCCCGCCCGAGGGTGGGCCGCGGTTCCATCATGGAAACCGCGGCCCGGCGTCGGGGGCTTAGGTGTAGTGCCAGCGCAGCTGGGTGAACTCGCGATGCGCGGCGATCAGATCGGCAGCACGGGTCGCATGCGTCAGAGCCTCAGAGAGGTGACCGGCGAAGCTGTCGGCCGCGTCGTCGCGATCGAGGTGCGTCAGCCGCTTTCCGCATTTGCCCAACGCAGCCAGGGCGGTGTCGTTGAGGCAGGTCCGCTGGTCGAGTTGGACTTGAAGCGCAACGATCTCTTCCGAGAGGTTGCGCGCCACCTCGGGCGACAGCTCCGGTACCCGCCGCAGGGCTGCGCGCAGCGCCGCCAGGGCATCAGCCCCGAGCTCCGGAATGCGCTTGTAGTCCGGCGCCTTGCGGTCCGGCGTGAACAGCACGACGCGGTGGGTGTTGTTGGTCGGGAAGGTCGTGGGAAAGACGGAATACATGGGAGTTCTCCTGTGATGAGGGGGATGACGGCAGCGCCGGCGGAGGACGCTGCCGCAAGGACCAGCGTCGTCAGCCGGTGATGACGTTCCGCGCGGCGGCGCGCGCTCTGGCCCGGGCGATCGACATGCGATCCTCGAACCGCGCACGCCGGCGTTCCGCCCGGCGCTCGGAGGCCATGTCGGCTTCGGCTTGCAGCCGGGCCTGGACCGCGCGCATGCGGGCATGCGGACGACCGTTCAGACGGCCAAGCACCGGGCTGCGGACCGTCGGGCTGACGGCGAAGGCGCGGTGGTTGGGCCGGACGATGACGACGCGGTTGCCGCGAAACGCGGTGGCGCGTTCGAGGCCGCTGGCGATGGCATCGCGGGTGCCGACGAAGATCGCGTAGCCCTTACGAACCTTCTCGGTGGCGGTGGTGCCGTAGGCGATAGTGAGCCAGCGCTGACCGGCGATCGTCGCCGCGGCAAGGACGAGACAAGGCCGGGCCTTGGGCTCCGGACCGGTCTCGCCCTCCTGGGCCGGGAAGCGGAAGGCGACGATATCGCCGGAGCGGACGGTCTCAGACCAGGGGGCATCGCCCTCGGCTGGAACGATGGTGGGGGAGTGGAACATGGGGTTCTCCATTTGGGGACATCGACACGCTCCCGCTCGGGCCCGTTGGGGCATCCGATTTGCGGTCGCGCGTCACCCGGACCGCGCGACCGCAAATCGGATGCATCAGCGGCCCTCGCCCATGCAGGATCTCGGGCGTTAGCCCGCACTCAGCTCAGATCCCGCGAAGGGGCTGGGGGTTCGGGGGAGGCGCGCCTAGCGGCCTCCCCCGGGCGCAGGGGGTGTCCAGAGGGGGAGTGCAGAACGATGACCCTCGGTCCCGCGGAATGCGGCCGGGGCAGTCCAGAGGGGGCGGCGAGCGCGCCACTGGTCCGTCGGAAGACGCCAGGGGGAGGCCGGAGGGGGAGTGGCGAACGACGCCCCAACGGTCCCGCGGACGGCGCGGGGTCCGGGGCAGCGCCCCGGCGAACGGCTTTTGATACGGAGGCGCCGCAGGCGCCAGAGTGTCAAATGCTTAGTGAGTATTACAGTGACTCTTCGCGGCACTGTGCAGACCACGAGATACTCTGACATCGACGTCATACTGCTGCGACGTGGTCAGTCGGTCAGACCGACCGTTTTGCGCCATAATCCGATCCGTGATCTCGACGGCCCGAAAACATAGGCTCAATATCCTCGACATTCTGACCCAGGCCCCAGCCGAGATCGTCGCTCAGCTCTGACCGACGCTGCACACCATACACCGTTACCGACGGGGTGCTTGGCAGTTACGTTTCGCCAACACCTGATCGTATACTGCGCTCACTTGCTTCGCCTTTGCTGACCAGGTGAAATGCTCAAGCACATGCCTGCGCGCCGCCGCTGATTTTTCTGGAAGGATTGACGGATCCGCAACGATCTCGGCGAGCTGCGCGCGCAGCCGACGAACGATTTCATTGCGGCTCCCGATCGCGACCTTGTAGCCGGTCGCTGAATCAACGATCTCCCCCGGCCCCGCATAGTCGACGACAACCGGGACGACACCCAGGGCCATCGCCTCCATGACGACACCGCCGCCGAACTCGCGGATTGACGGGAATGTCAAGAGATTGGCATTCGTCAACACTCCCTGAACTTCATTGTGCTTCAGCCAGCCATGCAAATTGACGGCTTTGCCTATGCCCTCTTTTTCGATCAGAGACTCGATCGTAGCCCGCATCGGGCCATCACCCACGATATCCAGGACCAGGCTGCCATCTCTCAGCAAGGGGGCTGCCGCCTCCAATACCATGTCGGCACCTTTGTAGGGGACGAGGCGTCCGACAAAACACGCCCTGAGAGGGCCTGACAGGTCCTGCCTCGCCACGAGATTAAAACGTCCTTCATCTATGGCGTTCTCGGGAAGGTAGATCGTCTTCTCGCGAAAGCGTCGCGGTATCTCGCTCTGGGTATGGCGCGATCCGGTCAATATCGCCGCCGAGGCTGCCAGAGTCGCACGCCGACCTGGAAGAACCTTGTAGAAGTCGCGGACATACGACAACCATTCGCGCTCCTGACGGCGCGCGCCATCGAACCCCTTGGGCCACGGCACGCCCCCATTGAGCGGTCCGAGAATAAAGGGAACTCCCGCGGACGCGCATTTCGCTGCGATGGGGCTGCTGCTGGTCGGTGTAAGGGGGGTCACGCGATGAACAACATCGTAATGCCCCGATCGGATGGCATCGCCGAACTGCTGCCAGACCTTGCGTTCGAAATAGGAATAGGAGATGGACGAAATGGCTGTCGCCATTGTCCAGCCTTTGCCGCGTCCCATGCGCATGAGGTTTGCAAGCCTCCACAGTGGCCGCGCGAGTGCCTCGGTGTTGATTGCCGTGAAGTCCTTGCCTTCTATGAGGCCCGCCCGAAGGATCGCCTCGCGGTTGCGCACCTGAGTGACGATATGCACCTCCGCCACTTCGCGCAGCGCGTTTGCTAGTGACCAGCCCACAAGAGGCACGCTCACCCACTCGGGATTTGCGGCTTCGGCAATAACCAGAACACTCACACGCACATTCGTAATCCCGAAAAATATCAATAATAATCTGTATCTGGTCGGATTATAGCGAACTCCTGAGTTTCGCGAACCCCAAAAGTGATCGTGGCGGTCGTCCCCAGGCCCATTCGAACATCAGACGGCTTCGACAGAGGTTGAAAGCGAGGACATCAACCCGATTTGGCTTCCAGCGCCCGCCGCCGATCTCCCTTCGGAGATCCAGGCAGGAGGCCACCATGTCCATCGAATCCCCGTTCAACACCGCCGGCGTCCGCGCAGGCCGCGCACCCCGTGGTGCTCCGCTTCGCCGAACTGTTCCCGCACCAGGTTCGCCGTTACCGGCTCCACAACGACCGCAAGCAGCGCGACATGGACCATGTCGATCCTGCGCGAACGCACCTGAACCGGCCGCTGATCGGTGACGAGGACTGGGTCGAGACCCTCACGGATGACATCCGCCTCGCCAGCCTCGAGAACGTCAACGAAGAGGTCGAGGGCCTCCAACGCGCCAAGCGGGCCGGTGAGGCCCAGAAGCGGCTGCTGGAAGGCCCGCGCGATCCGTGGCGCAAGTCGAAGGGTGGCCCTCTGCGCGAGTTCGTCATCACCGCTCATCGCGACTGGTTCGAGACGCCGAGCGACAGCAGCAAGTTCTTGGATGCGGCAGAGCAGGAAGCCCGCGAGCGGCAATTCGAGGCCCTCGCCCTCGACTGGTTGAAATCCCGCTTCGGCGATCAAGTGATCCACGCCCGCGCGGATCGCGACGAGACCACCTTCCACATCCACGGAATCATCGCCCCCTGGACCGAGAAGACCTCGAAGCGCAGCGGGCGACAGCGCCTCTTGCAGCCGTCCTCACATCCTCTGTTGAAGGATTACGAGAAGGCGCAGGACGACATCGGGGCATTCTTCTCGGACCTCGGCCTGGTTCGGGGCGAGCGACGGGCTGAGGCACGGCGCGAGGCGAAGGCTGCTAAGAAGACGGATCCGTCTGTGGTCGTGCCCGAACCACGCAAACATGTGCCGGCCCATGAATGGCGTGCGGATGAAGAGCTGCGGCTCAGACGTGAGGCCCGCAAGCTCAAAGAGGAGGCCGCCCGGATCGCGGCCACACGGGCGCGCGCCGAGGCGGAGCGGAAGGAGGCCGAGGCACAGAGGGACAAGGCGCTCGCCGCGCAGCGTCAGGCGATGCAGCGCGAGCGTGAGGCGGACGAGGTGCTTGAAATCGCCGAGCACGCCGCTGACGGGCATCTGGTGCCCACATCGGAAGGGCGCATGCGAGTTGTGGCGGATTTGCCAGAGGACTCCGGTGTGCGCCGGCGGCTGAATCGGCTCCTGGCGCAGCCGAGCGCTGCTGGCCAGCAGTTGATGCGCCATCTGGGGCGTGCCTACCACGTGCTGGGGCGTGCGGCGGCGGCGCAGGCGCGCGAGCAGGTCTCGGATCGGGAGCGGGCCGTTGAGCGCGGCGCGCGTGCGATCGCGACGCTGCGCGGCAAGATGCTCGCCGCCCTGCCGGAGGCTCTCCGCAGGCCCTTCATCGACGAGACGCTGGTGGAGACGCGCGAGGTCGACTGGGCCGTCAGGGCTCTGAAAAAAGATCCGAAATCCGGGCGCGAAGAAAAGGGGAGATGAGGGTCAAAAATCCGCTTCTCGGCCACCGCCAGAACTCCATCTGTCTTTGTGAACCCACTTTAACCGAAAGGAACATGACATGACGGTTCATCAATCCACCCGCGCCCAGAGTGCGATCGAAAAGGCCTCCGCGCGCTTCCAGGCGGCGGTCGTGAGCGCCACCGAGAAGGAGCAGAAGGCACGCCTCAAACGGCGGAGCTATGTGCTCCAAGCCTTCGGTAAATGGCTCGGCACGGCGCCGCAGGCCCAGACGAGGCCCTTCCTGGATCTGCTCTCCGAGGCCGCCTCCGTGGCCGATCGGAAGCGGATCGCGGACTACCTCGCGGGCCTTCCAGGGGCAGATGTCGAAGCTGACGAGCCCGCGCCGGGCGAGGCACACCGCGCAGGGGCGGCAAGGCCCAGCAGGCAGCCTCAGCAAGCGACCAGCGAGAGCTGATCGCGATCCGCGGTCGGGCCGCACGCTGCCCGCCGTCCATCATCTGCGATCAGAGGGCCCGCCGACATGGCGGGCCTTCTCTATTGCTGCGATCCGATCCGGCCCGCCTTGTATCAAAGAGGCAACTGACGGGTGAGCTATGCCCCTGCACCCCCGGCGTATTTGAGGAACAATGAAAGCAAGCAATGGGCGCTTCTTGATGTTCACCTTGGTGGAAATACTCCACGGGGGTCCGGGGGTGTGAAACCCCCGGCGCCGAGACCGGCACCCGGGCCTGCCTAGGCCGAATGCTCCGGCGGCTTGCGCGAGGCTGCCGCATAGGGCCGGGTCACGTCCTTGAGCGTCACCTCCAGCGCCTCGACCTCGATTGCCAGTGCGCCGTCGCCGGCCAGCGTCAGCACCACGCGCCCGGCGCCGTCCTCGCCCGGCTCGAAGGCGACCGACAGCAGTGACAGCACCATCTCGCGGTCGTCGCGCGCGATGCCCTGGGTGCGCACCGACAGGGCGCCCTCGACCACCAGAAGCGCGCGCACCCGCTCATAGGGGCGGCGCGCGACCTCGGCGGCCTTGCGGTCCTCCCACCGGAAGCGGTTGATCAGCAGCGCCAGCCGACGCTGCCCCTTCTGCCACGAGATTTCGCCCGCTGTCAGAACCGCGTCCTGCACCAGCGAGGACAGCACCTGCAGATCCTCGGCATCCTGCGCCGCCAGATACAGCGGCTTCTCGCCTCCGTCTTCAAACCGTGCGTCGGTCATTGGCCCTTCACCCGTTCCACTTGCGCCCCGCAGGCGCCCAGTTTTTCCTCGACCCGCTCATAGCCGCGGTCAAGATGATAGACGCGGCTGACCAGCGTCTCGCCCTCGGCGCCCAGGCCCGCCAGGATCAGCGACACGGAGGCGCGCAGATCGGTGGCCATTACCGGCGCACCCTTCAGCCGTTCGACCCCGGTCACCGTGGCATGGCCGCCGTGGACGTCGATCTCGGCCCCCATGCGCATCAGTTCCGGCGCATGCATGAAGCGGTTCTCGAACACCGTCTCTTCCAGCACGCTGACGCCGTCGGCGGTGCACATCAGCGCCATCATCTGGGCCTGCAGGTCGGTCGGAAAACCCGGGAAGGGCCCGGTCACCACATCGACCGCGCGCACCCGCCCGTTCTTGCGCGCCACCTTCAACCCGCGATCGGTTTCCTCGATCTCGACCCCCGCGGTCTCAAGCTTGTCGCAGAAGGCGCCGATCAGGTCGCGCCGGCCACCCAGACATTCCACCTCGCCGCCCGCGATCACCGGGGCCAGCATATAGGTGCCCAGCTCGATCCGGTCGGCCACCACCGGATGGGTGGCGCCGTGCAGCCGGTCGACGCCCTGAATCTCGATCGTCGCGGTCCCCTCGCCAGAAATCTGCGCCCCCATGGCGCGCAGGCATTTCGCCAGATCGACAATCTCGGGCTCGCGCGCGGCGTTCTTCAGCACCGACCCGCCCTTGGCCAGCACCGCCGCCATCAGGAAATTCTCGGTCGCGCCGACCGAGGCAAAGCGCATCTGATAGGTGGCGCCCTTCAGCCCGCCCGGGGCGTCGGCGTGCAGATAGCCGTCGCGCAGCGCGATCCGGGCGCCCAGCGCCTCGAGCGCGTCGATATGGATGTCCATCGGCCGCGCCCCGATCGCGCAGCCGCCGGGCAGCGACACCACCGCATGCCCCAGCCGCGCCAGCAAGGGCCCCAGCACCAGGTTCGAGGCCCGCATCTTGCGGACGATGTCGTAATCGGCCAGCGGCGAGATCTCGCCATGCGACGACATCGCCTGCACCTTGCCGCTTTGCAGCCCCTGCACCTCGGCGCCCAGCGATTGCAGCAGCGTCGTCATGGTGCGGATATCCGACAGCCGCGGCGCGTTGGTCAGGGTCAGCGGCTCTTCCGACAGCAGCGTCGCCGGCATCAGCGCAAGGCAGGCGTTCTTCGCCCCCGCGATGTCGATCGTGCCATGCAGCGCCGAGCCGCCCCGTACCAGAATGGAATCCATCAGCCTGCCCTCATGTTGTTTTGTCGTTGCCGTCGGTGCAGTCCTCGGCGCGGGCGCGCGCCTGTGCCTTGCGCCGAGCGATATTGGTCTTCAGCGCCGCCTTCAGACGCTCTTCGCGCGCCGTGGGGGCGGGCTTGGCGCTGGGACCGGACTTGTGGGGTTTTTGCTTCATGGGTCCTTCCTACAAGAGCGGCCGAAAAGGGTCCAGATTGCCCTTGCGCCGGGGGTGATCATCGTCTAATCAGCCGCCCACCGGCGCTGCTGTAGCTCAGTGGTAGAGCACTCCCTTGGTAAGGGAGAGGTCGACAGTTCAATCCTGTCCAGCAGCACCATTTTCCCTTTGAAGATAAATTTCTTTGGAGGCAGGTGCTCCAAGCGTAGGCCGATTTAGGGAGCGTCCAGGCGTTCAACTGAACGCATCCACTGAATCGAATTCCATGTAAGTCTCTGTGCCTTGCGCGGCTTATATCAAATATGACCCGAAGAGGCGACCACCCGTCGCTCCGTGCGAAGACCCCCAGCGTGGTGCCAGCGTAGTCGACAATTGCCTGTCCTCCGGCAGCATGATGCTGGCGCATCACCGGCGTCAGGCGCCCGTTCCAGCGCCGATGCAGATCGCAAAATCGGCTGTAACCGTAGGCATGACGCCAGCCTTCCGTATCAGCCGCGATGATCTGCAGCTTGCGCTCGGCGAGGTGCCCCTAGTTTTCTAGACATCTGCCCCGTTCGGTTTCGCAAGCGCTCCGTGGGAATGCCGCACCGCATCGAGGCTGTGCCCTCCGTGGCCACCGCGCCGAACGAGCGCTGGTCGACGGATCTGGCGCAGATACGGGACCGGCAAGGGCAGCTGGGCCTCCCTGGCGCTGGTGGTCGACTGCCACGCGCACGGACTGCTGGGCTGGCACCTGTCCGCGCTCGGGCGAGGCGACCACTGCCAGTGCCGCGCTCGAGCACGCCCTGATCAGCCGGTTCGGCACCCTCGGACGTGTCGACAGAGAGTTCCTCCAGAGGCCGGACAATGGCCTGATCTTCGCCAGCCGCCACTTCACGGCCCTGGTGCGCAGTTACTGACTCAAGCAGGAGTTCATCACCCCGCATTGCCCGCAGCAGAACGGCATGGTCGCGCGCGTGATCCGCACCGTCATGGAGCACTGCGTTCACCGCCACCGCTTTGAGAGCATTCAGCGCGCCACGCGCGTCATCGGCGACTGGATCAGCTTCTACAACGGTCAACGGTTCTGCAAGCTGGGGTCCCTGTTCGACGCCTTCTCACATCTGACCAGCCCCGGTCTTGTAGGTCGGGGGTATCGGTCTGCTCGTGCGCTCCAGCGATCACGCCTTATTCACAACATGAATCCCTTATGGGATTTCCGAAACAAGGCCAGTAGCGTCAAACCACGTCGTTAATCGAGCTACCCAACGCGAAGATCGAGGTCCGCAAGAAGTGTGCCGTATTCGGACCCGGGCTCGCTGTCGGTCACCACGATATCACCGGGCTGCAAGACCGGAAGACGCAAGGGCGCGTTCGCCTTCCGCTCTTGCCATTTGCTCTGGTCGACAGCCATGATCCGGCGGTCCGCAATGCCGGACATGGCGATCGCCATATCGACCTCGTGCTGATCATTCGCAAGAAAGCCCAATTCGGGGTGAACCAGCGATGCGGTCAGGATCGCCGTGTCCACGGTAAAGCGCGACACGACCTCAAAGGCAGATTGGTCGAAGGCCGCGCCGTCGTGGCTGCGCAGCTGAGTACCCGCCATATAGACGTGGTTGCCTCCGACCATCGACAGTACTGAGGCAATATGCGCCGAGTTGGTCACCACCGTCAGATCGCTGTGACGACAAAGAGCCTGGGCCACGAAGCTGGATGTCGACCCCGCGTCGATGACCAGCGCGGCGCCATCCGGTACGATCGCAGCAATGCTCCGGGCGATCAGCGCCTTCTCGTGCCGGTGCTCCACCAATCGGGCGGACAGCGGCGGATCCGTGGGATGGGATACCGCCACGATCGCACCATGAACTTTCCTGACTTCGCCACGCTCGACAAGCGGCTTCACGATCCTGCGGATGGTCTGGTCCGTGACCTTCAGCTGCTGGGCCAAGCCCATGACAGACACAGTTCCGTGCAGTGCGACCGTATCAAGGACTTCTTTTTCGTATTTCGACATGTCGCATCTTCTTGTTCCGAGGCGTCATTCTAGGCCCGGATGCGATTAGTTCAACCCGAGATCGGCGCGAAAGGAAAATCCATGTTTACAAAATGTTGATATTTGGAGAAAATTCAACACACTCAATTGGAGTTCAACATATGGCGGATCGCTCTGCGAAGCACCTCATCATTGGGGGAGGGATCATTGGCTGCTCCATTGCCTACCTGTCACATCCCGGAAGGTAGTATGGCTGTTTCTTGAACAGCTTCGGCTTGAGTTTGTGCCATTCCTTCATCGCCAGCAAGGGCGACTTGCTGCCCAGTGCTGATTGCGGGAGTTGTTGGTTGTAGA
>CAJYAD010000064.1 GCA_913064775.1 uncultured Albidovulum sp.
TCTATTCACGAGCCAATTTCAAACGGAACCGCGCTGCCGCTCTCGCCGAGTGGCGCGGTCTCTTCGCGGCCTAACAGATTGGTCGTCCGGGAAAACTGAGACGAGTTCGCATCGGTCTGACAGCACCGGCTGAACTGTCTCAGCCAAAGCGCGCGGGCGACAGGGCGTCGATGATCCGGACCGGTTGCGCCGCCGGGGGCCGGCGCTCGAGAAGCTCGGCGGCCAGCGCCGAGAGGCCCGGCGCGGTCTGGATACCGTAGCCGCCCTGGCCGGCGAGCCAGAAGAAGCCCTCCTGCTGCGGGTCGTAGCCGACCACCGGGGTGCGGTCGGGCGCGAAGCTGCGCAGGCCCGCCCAGCTGCGCTCTACCCGTGTCACCGGCATGGTCACCGCCTGTTCGTAGCGGTGCAGCCCCTCGGCCAGCACCATGTCGTCGACGAAGGCGTCCTGCGGCGCGACCGGATCCTCGTCGGCGGGCGATACCAGCAGGCGCCCGGCCTCGGGTTTGAAATACCAGCCGTCGCCGGTGTCAGAGACCAGCGGCCAGGCTTGGCTGTCGAACCCCGCGGGCAGCGGCAGCACCGCCATCGAGCGGCGCATCGGCACCAGCCCCACGGGCCGGGCGCCGCACAGCGCCGCGACCTCGTCGGCCCAGGCGCCGGCGGCGTTGACGACGGTCCGCGCCACGATCCGCGCGGCAGAGGTTTCCAGCGTCCACAGCCCGTCCGCCCGGCTGGCGCGCGACAGCGCCGCATCCGTCACCATGCGGGCGCCCGCCGCGCGGGCCTGTTTCAGCCAGCCCTGATGCAGCGCGGCGACGTCGATATCCATCGCCTCGGCCTCATAGGCGGCAGCGTGGATCCAGTCGCGCCGCAGCAGCGGCACCATCGCGGTGGCGGCGTCGGGGGTGATCTGCTCCAGCCCGTCGGCACTGGCGATCAGGGCCTCATGCGCGCCAAGCCCGGCGGCATCGCTGACGAAGAGGATCCCGCGCGGCGTCAGCAGCGGTTTCGGGAACAGCCCGGGATCGGCGCCCTTGAACAGCGGCGCGCTGGCGCGGCTGAGCCCGCGGATCACCACGTTGCCATAGTTCTGGATGAAGATCGCGGCGGAGCGTCCGGTCGAATGATAGCCGGGCCAGGCCTCGCGCTCGACCAGCACGACCTCTGGCCCCTTTCCAAGCGCAGCGGCAAGCCCCGCGCCGGCGATCCCGGCGCCGATGATGGCGACATCGCAGGTGATCTGTTCCATGCCGCCGCTCAGCCCCGCGTGCTGTCGAAGCCGGTCAGGACGGCGGTCAGGTTGTCGGCGAGCGCATCGCAGACATAGCCGCCTTCCTGGATGATCGCCGTGGGCAGGCCGAGGCTGGCGCAGCGCTCACCGATGCTTGTGAAGCCGTCGGTGGTGACCGAGAGCCCGCCGAAGGGGTCGCCCTCGAACGCGTCGAGGCCGAGTGCTACGACCAGCGCGCTGGGGGCGAAGGCGCGGATGCGGTCCAGCGCCGCGTCCAGCGCCTCCAGAAAGGCCGCATCGGCCGAATGGCGCGGCAGCGGCAGATTGAGGTTGTAGCCAAGCCCCGGGCCCTCGCCGCGCTCGGACGCATTGCCCCAGAAGAACGGATAGAAACGCCCAGGGTCGGCGTGGATCGACACGGTCAGCACATCAGGCCGCTCGTAGAAGATGCCTTGCGTGCCATTGCCGTGGTGCAGGTCCACGTCGAGGATCGCCACCCTTTCATGTGCGCGGCGCAGGTGCTGCGCGGCGATGGCGCTGTTGTTGAGAAAGCAGAATCCCCCGGCCATGTCGGCAAAGGCATGATGCCCCGGCGGGCGGGCAAGGCCGTAGACCGCGCGGGCGCCGTTCAGCACCTCTTCGGCGGCGCTCACAGCGGTCTGCGCGCTCCAATAGGCCGAGGTCCAGGTCTTGTCCGAGATCGGGCAGGCGGTATCGGCCATGTGATAGCCGGCCTGGCCGACGGCGGAGGCCGGGTAGGGAAAATCGCGCCGGTTCGGGTGGATGTTCGGGATCACCTCGACCGAGGCGTCCGGGATGCGCTGCCAGCGGGCGTAGATCTTCTCGAGGAAGCGGATGTATTCGGGCGTATGGATCGCCGCGATCGGGCCAAGGCCGTGATCTAGCGGCGCGGCCTCGGTCAGCCCCGCCGCGCGGGCGCCGGCGAGCAGGCGGGTGACGCGCTCTGGCACCTCGGGGTTAGGCTGCGGCGCGCCGGAGGACAGGAAGTGGCGCGGATCGTGCTGCCGCTGGGCATCTGAATAGACGAAATTCATGGTCTCTCCGGTTGGTCTGTTTGGCGGGGTGGGGCCGGTGCGTCGCCTAGAAGGCCACGCGGTCGCCGCCCTTGAGGTTCAGCATCGCGCGCGCCTCGGAGGGGGAGGCGATCTCGTACCCCATCTCGGTCAGGATGCGCCGGATGCGGGCGACCTGATGGGCGTTGTCGGGGGCGAGGGCACGGGAGGCGCCGTCGCTCAGGCTGTCCTCCAGCCCGACGCGGACATGGCCGCCCAGGATCGCGCCCATGGTGCCCAGCTTCATCTGATGGCGCCCGGCGGCGAGCACAGAAAAGCGGTAGCTGTCGCCCAAAAGCCGGTCCGCGGTCTGCTTCATGAACAGAAGGCTCTCGGGGCTGGCGTCGATGCCCCCCAGTACGCCCAGTACGAACTGCACGAACAGCGGCGCCTTCACGAGGCCCTTCTTCAGGAAATGGGCCAGCGTCTGGATATGGCCCGGGTCATAGCATTCGAATTCGAACCGCGTGTCATGCGCTTCGCCCAGATCGGTCAGGATGCTTTCGATATCGGCGAAGGTGTTCTTGAAGACCACGTCCTTCGTGGCAGCGAGGAAGGGTTGTTCCCAGTCGTGTTTCCACGCGCGCGGTTGTTCGGCCAGCGGGAAGATCCCGAAATTCATCGACCCCATGTTGAGCGAGCACATCTCGGGCTTTGCGGCCAGCGACGGCGCCAACCGTTCGGCCAGCGTCATCTGCGACGACCCGCCAGTCGAGATGTTGATGATCGCATCGGTTCGCTGCCGGATGCGCGGCAGGAAGGCCAAGAAATCCTCGACCTTTGCGCTGGGGCGCCCGTCCTTGGGATCGCGCGCGTGCAGGTGCAGGATCGTCGCGCCCGCCTCGGCCGCCGCCACCGCCTGCTTGGCGATCATGTCGGGGCCCGAGGGCAGATGCGGGCTCATGCTCGGGGTGTGGATCGAGCCGGTGAGCGCGCAGGTCAGGATGATCTTGTCGGCCATGGCTTCAGACACTCCCCCGTGGCAGATCAAAGCGTTCGGCCAGCGCGTCGAGGCTTTGGGTCAGCTTGTCCATGATCTCTTCGATATGGCTGTCCTCGACGATCAGCGGCGGGCAGACCATGAAGTGATCGCCCTCCAGTCCGCCCCGCGTGCGGCGTGAATAGAGGATCAGCCCGCGCGCATAGGCCTCTTCGACCAGATGGATATGGGCGTCGATCTCCTTGGGAAGCGGGGCCATCGTCTTGCGGTCGGCGACCAGTTCGAACGCCAGCAGCAGGCCCTTGCCGCGCACGTCGCCGATGAAGGGATAGCGCGCCATCAGGCCCCGTAGTTCCTGTTTCAGCCTGTCGCCCTTGGCGGCGGCATTGCCGGCAAGGTCGGCCGTCTCGATCTCTTCGAGCACCGCAAGGCCGGCCGCGCAGGCCAGCGGGTTGCCGGCATAGGTATAGCCATGGACGAAGCCGCCCCTTTCTAGAACCGGCTCCACTAGCCGCTCATGCGCGACCATGGCGCCCAGCGGCGCATAGCCCGCGGCGAACCCCTTGGAGAGCGCGATAATGTCGGGTTTCAGATCCCAATGCTCGGCGGCCAGGAACCGGCCGGTGCGGCCCGCGCCGGTCATCACCTCGTCAAGGATCAGCAGGATGCCGTATTCGCGGCAGATCTCGGCCACGCGGGTGTAATAGCTGTCCGGCGCCACCAGCGCGCCGGTCGAGGCGCCGCCCACCGGCTCCATGATGAAGGCCAGCACCGTTTCCGGCCCCTGGCGCTCGATCTCGTCGCGCAGCATCTCGGCATAGCGCAGGCCGCGCTCCGTGTCGCTCAGATCGTCGCGGTCCAGATAGCAGGTCGGCGCCGGGATCTTCGGCATCTCGCGGATCATCGGCGCGAAGGGGGCGGTCATGTTCTCCATCCCCGTCACCGCCAGCGCGCCGATCGTGCTGCCGTGGTAGGACGGCATTCGCGAGATGATCTTCCAGCGCTGCGGTTGATCCGTCGCCACCGCATATTGGCGGGCAAGCTTCAGCGCGCTTTCCACCGCCTCCGACCCGCCAGAGACGAAGAACACCCGGTTCAGCCCCTCGGGCATCTTCGAGGCGGTCAGACGGGCGAGCTTTTCCGCTGGCTCGTTCTCGAAATGCAGCCGATAGGCGAAGGTCGCCTTCTTCATCTGCGCGGCCATCGCAGCCAGCACGCGCTCGTTGGAATGGCCGATATTGGCGACCATCGCGCCCGAGGAGCCATCGAGATAGCGCTTGCCGTCGGCATCCCAGATATAGACGCCGCGCGCCTCGCCGATCAGCGGCCGTCGCTGGCGCGACTGGTAGAATAGGTTAGAGCGGTCACGGCTCGGCATCTAGTGTCTTTCCTCTGGAACGAGGGTGCAGTCGCGCCCCCTGATGATGGCCTTCACCCGCGCCCCCTGACGATGCGGATGCATCTCGATCGCGTTGACGGCCTGAAGCGTCTTGTCGCCGATCCGGACGAAGTAGCGCGCGGCCTGTCCCTGGTAATCCACCGTCGTGACGTCGGCGGGAAGGGCCAGCGCATCGCCGGGCACGGGCGCGTCGTCCCCCGCGAGGCGCAGGTTCTCGGAGCGCACAACCAGCGTCGCCCGGTCGCTTTGGCCCACCGCGGTGCAGCGGCTGGCAGGCAGGCGGATCGTACCGAAGCCGTCCACGGTGACCGGCACCACATCGCCTTCGCGCGCGCCCACCCGGGCGGGCAGCAGGTTGGAATTGCCCAGGAAACGCGCAACGAAGGCCGAGGTTGGGTTGACATAGACATCCTCGGGCCCGCCGACCTGTTCGACATGGCCGTTGCTCATCACGACGATGGTGTCGGACATCGCCAGCGCCTCGGACTGGTCGTGGGTGACAAAGATCGTGGTGATGCCAAGCTGCGCCTGGATCCGCTTCAGCTCCACCCGCATGTCCTCGCGCAAGTTGGCATCGAGCGCCGAGAGAGGTTCGTCCAGCAACAGCACATCCGGCTCGATCACGATGGCGCGGGCCAGGGCAATGCGCTGCTGCTGTCCGCCCGAAAGCTGGCGCGGATGGCGGCTGCCGACATCGGGCAATTGTACCAGATCGAGTGCGCGCTGCACCTTCCCGGCGATCTCGGATTTCGGGATGTCGCGGTATTTCAGCCCGAAGGCCACGTTGTCGTAGATCGTCTTGTGCGGGAACAGCGCGTAGTTCTGGAACACGAGCCCCAGGTTGCGCTTGTGGATCGGGATCGCGGTGACGCTACGGCCCCTGATGCGGATGTCGCCCTCGCTCGGATCGAGCAGGCCGGCGATCATCCGCAGGGTCGTGGTCTTGCCGCAGCCCGAGGGCCCGAGAAGGGTGACGAAGCTGCCCTCCTCGATCGACAGGTCCATGCGCTCCACCGCGGTGAAGTCGCCGAAGCGCTTGACGATGCCCGAAAGCTCGACGGAATGGGTTGGCGTGGTCAAACCGGAAACTCCCAGTGCGAAAGGGGCAGGGTGCGAAGGGGGTGAGGTGCGAAGAGAGCGGGCGAGGGGGACCCCCGCCCGCGATGCATGGCTCAGTAGCCCTTTTCGATGCGGTCGAACTTCTGCGACCAGTCCTGCTGGTGGCCGTTCCAATAGCTGGCATCGAAGAAGTTCAGCCCGGCCAGCGTACCGGTCGGATCGAAGGCCGGAAGGCTTTGTACCTCCTTCGGCAGATCGACCTTCGTGGGGTTCAGTGACGGCGGATATTTCTGCCCCTCGGCCACGGCGATCGCCACCTCGGGCTTGAGCATGAAGTTCACCAGCTCTTCGCAGGCCTCCATCGGGCTGCCCTTCATCACGAAGATGCATTCCTGCCAGCCAAGCCCGCCCTTGGGGTCGTAATAGCCGATGTCGTGGCCCGCATCCTGCAGCGCCTTGATCCGGCCTGACCAGCCTTCGGTGACGTAGATCTCGTCATTGGCCAGAAGGCTCATCAGCTCCGCGCCCGAGCTCCAGTATTTCAGCACGAGGTCGCGGTTGGTGCGGATCGCGTCCCAGACCTTGTTCATGTCCTTGATGTCGTTCGGGTTCTGATCGGTCTGCAGGGCAGCATACCAGATCCGGGTCTTCCATTCGCCCCAGCCGCCGATCTTGCCCTTGTATTTCTTGTCGATCAGGATCCCGGGACCCTTTTCCTTGATCTCGTCGTCCGAAATGAACTTGCGGTTGTAGGCAAGCCCGGTGGTGCCGTAATCGTAGGGCACGGCCGACAGCGTGCCGCCTGAGATGTCGCGCAGCACCTTCACCAGCGCCGGGATGACGTTCTGCAGGTTCGGGATGTTCTTTTCGTTCAGCTCCGAAGCAAAGCCCAGATCCTTGTAGCGCACATAGTCGAAGACGCCGGAAAGGTGCGCAAGGTTGTATTCCCCCGGTTGGCTGGCCTTCACGCGGGCAAGATACTGGTCGGCATCACCGAAGGTGCCCGAGACCACCTTGACCCCGGTCTCCTTGGTGAAGGGCTTGAAGGCGTATTTCTCGAACGCGTCGGACACGACGCCGCCCCAGCCGTCGAAGCGCACGCTGGCGGGTGTGGCGGCGCGGGCGTAGCGGGTGAAGGGGCTGCCCATGACGCCGTAGCTGGCCGCCGAGGCGCCGATCAGCCCGAGGAAGGTGCGCCGGCTGACGCCGCCCTCCTGGAACCGTTGCAGCAGCCGTTCATATCGCTTGGTGTTGTCCATCTTTGAATTCTCCCTGTTTTTCTAGTGTTTGGCCGGCGTTATTTGCGGTTCGCCGACATCTGGCGGGCGATCGCCATCCCCAGGAGGGGTAGGGCGACCGTCAGAACGATCATCACCGTTCCGAGGGCGTTGATCTCGGGCGAGATCGAATTGCGCAGCATGGCGTAGATTTGGGTGGGCACCGTCTCGACCCCGCCGGGCTTCCAGAACATCGTGCCGGTGATGTCGTCGAAGGAGATCGTGAAGGCGAAGAGCATCCCGGCGAAGATCGCCGGCATCAGCAGCGGGAAGGTAATCTTGAAGAAGGTCTCGATCGGGCCGGCGCCAAGGCTCATCGCCGCCTCCTCGTAGTCGCGGCGGATGCCGACAAGCCGCGCCTGCACGACCAGCAGCACGAAGGGCAGGGTGAAGATGACGTGGCCGAACAGCAGCAGCGGCAGACTTTTCGGCATGTCGAGCCAGCGCAGGAACAGCAAGAGCGCGACCGCCAGCACCACCTCGGGGATCAGGATCGGCGCGATCAGCAGCGTCGTCAGCAGGCCCTTGCCGGGGAAGTCGTAGCGCACCAGCGCAAGCGAGGCCATGACGCCGAAGGTGGTCGAGATCACCGCCGTCATCGCGCCCAGCAGGATCGACACGCGGAACGCCCGCACGATGGCGTCGTTGTTCCACAGCGCCACGAACCAACGAAAGCTGACGCCGGTCATCGGGAAGGTGCCGAATTCGCTGGGGTTGAACGACAGCAGGACAACCACGGCGATCGGCAGGAACATGAACAGGTAGAACAGGATCGTGTAGAGCCTGATGAGGTGCCAGCCCTTCATTGCGATCACCCGAATGTCTTGGCGAACTGGCCGATGCCGACCAGCCGGTTGTAGAGGATGACGATCGCCCCCAGCACGATCAGCAGAAGGATCGAGAGCACCGAGCCAAGCGGCCAGTTGAGCTGGGTTATGATTGCCTCGAACACAAGGTTGGCGAACATCGCGTTGCGCGGCCCGCCCAGGATCACCGGCGTGATGTAGGTGCCGGCCGACAGCACGAAGCACAGCAGCCCTCCGGCGGCGAGGCCCGGCAGCGACAGCGGCAACGTCACCTCGCGGAAGGACTGCAGCTCCGACGCGCCGAGTGAGCGGGACGCGTCCAGCAGGTTGCGGTCGATCGCTTCAAGGCTGACGTAGACGTTGAGCACCATGAACGGCAGCAGGAAATTCACCAGCCCCAGGATCACCGCGGGCTCGTTGTAAAGCAGGCTGAGCGGCTGATCGATGATCCCGAGGTCGATCAGCAGCGTGTTCAGCGCGCCGGTCGTGCCCAGGATGTTGATCCAGGACATCGTGCGGATGATGTAGCTGATCCAGAAAGGCAGCATCACCAGAAGCAGCATCAGAGACTTGTGGCGGCTTTCCGACATGGCGATGAAATAGGCCGGCAGGTAGCCTGTGAGCGCGCATATCACCGTGGTGATCGCCGCAATCCGCAGGGTCGAAAACAGGATGTCGCGGTAGAACGGATCGCTCAGCACCTCTTTCCAGTTGCTAAGGTAGAACCCCGCCTGATCGGCCCCCGTCGCGGTACGCAGCCAGAAAGAATAGACCAGAATGAAGCAGGTCGGGATCACCAGCAGGAAGGTGATCGTCGCCAGCGCCGGGGACAGCAGATACCAGGGTCGCAAGCGCGCCGTTCGTTCCGTCATCTCTTTTCCCTTCGCCCTGATCATGCGGTCACGGCGCGCGCGCAGCGGCGGCCCCCGGTTCACGTTGAGTTTAGGGGTAGGATCTGGCATTCCTAGAATAGATAATCGAAATTTCGGCTATAGGTTTTGAGAATGTACAAGCCGATACGCAACCGCTTCAGCCCGGCCCCCAGCGCCACGGGCCGGATGGTATGGGATCTGGACTGGAACCTCTTGCGCACCTTTCTGGTGATCGTCGAGGGGCAGGGCATCACCGCCGCCGCCAACCGCCTGCGCCTGAAGCAACCGACGATCTCGAACGCGCTGAAGCGGCTTGAGGACCGGCTGGGCAAGCGGCTGATCCGGCGCACCCCCGGCAGCTTCGAGGTGACCCCGGCGGGTGAATTGCTCTATGCCGAGGCGGTCGACATCTTCAGCAGTGTCGCGCGGCTGGGCGTGCTGGTGCGCGACATGGACGAAGAGATCTCGGGCCATGTCACCCTGGCGCTGGCCAGCCATGTGGTGTCCCCGGTGCTGGACGAGGTGCTGGCCGCCTTCCACGAGGCCCATCCCCGAGCCACGATCGGGATCGAGGTTCTCAACAGTGGCGACGTGATCCAGGCGGTGCGGCAGAGCCAGGCGAGCTTCGGGATCTGCCTGGTGCATGAAAAGCACCCGAAACTTGGCTACATGCGGCTGTTTCGCGAATATTTCGGCTTCTTCTGCGGCCCGCGCCATCATCTTTTCGGCCGCAGCGACCTGACGCTTGCCAGTCTGCGCGGGGAACGGTCGGTGTCCTTCAACACCGACCGGCTGACCGACGCGCTGCGCTCGGTCGCGCTGTTGCGGGCCAAGGCCGAGCTGGACGATCAGGTGATCGGCATCTCGCCCAGTCTCGAGGAGGTCCGGCGGATGATCATCGCCGGGCTCGGCATCGGGCCCTTGCCCATCCACGTCGCCCGGCCCGATGTGGAGCGCGGCCATCTGTGGCAATTGCCGCCCTTCGACGATCTGCCGGCGATCGACATCTACGTCGTGAGCAATCCGAACACCCGGCTGAACCGCGCCGAGCAATCGATGCTCGCCATGCTCGAGCGCCGCATCCACGAGGTTCCGTTCGAGCGCCGCGATTACCGCTGACCCGGCACGCGGCTGTGCGGCCGGTCAGCCGGCTGGACTGGGCCCGACACCGATATCGACGGAGTGCGGGCGGATGGCACGCGCGTTCCGGTGTTTCGCAAGGGCGAATGGGCCAGGTAAATCGCCGCGAAAGCGAACATGGTGACGAGGATCAGTAGAAACAATTGCATCGCCGCTCCAAGCATATGGATATCACGAGCGGGCATTCACCATTACACCGTGGATCAAAGCATCAAAGCGCCGATGGGTTGTTCGCGTCACATTTCGAGACTGGTGTCGACAGCCATGGTCTGGTCGGCGAGGCAGGTTGGCGCAACTTCGTCCAAGATCTCTTGCGCCTCGGCGCGGGCCTCCTCAATCAGATCAGGTCGCTTCAGCCAAGCAAACATCCGACGTATTGCCTTTGAGAGCTTCGCGCGCAGGCTGGCAATCTCCGCTCTTTCTGACTTGAGAAACGCGTGCTCTGCGGCGATCGTGCCCCACTCAAACGCGACGTCGTTCCGTTCGCGTGCGAGGTCGTGTCGCGCGGGTGGTGGAAATTGTCTGGCGGCGTAATCTCCGGGTGACTTGAACCCACCCAACCGGCGGCTGGCACCGCCAGGGAGATTACGCCATGAACCAGATTACAGACACCGGCACGCCTGCGCTACTGGAAGCGGGACGCGGCTACGATCCGATTGAGGATCGGCTTCGGCAGACCGTCCGCGCCACGATCGAGGCATTGTTCGAAGAAGAACTGGAGGCCTTCATCGGGCGCTGCCGCTATGGCCGCGGCGAAGGCGCGCAGAAGGGCTACCGCCATGGGCACCGCGACCGCCAGCTCACCGGCACGTTCGGC
>CAJYAD010000065.1 GCA_913064775.1 uncultured Albidovulum sp.
AATTCCACGGTGTAGATCTCCCCGCCCTCCCTGCCGCTGCAAGAAGGGAAAAGTGGCCGGATTTTACTCCGCCCGCAGCTGGACTATTCCGCCGCCTCCGTGGCCTAATTTTGCACCGCCGTTCTCATGCGGCGCTTTCGTCATCGCGGGTGGTCCGCCGGGCTTCAGCTTAAGTGCCGTCTCTCCCGAAATCGCCCAGCTCATCAATCGGCAGTACCTCACCCAATTCCTGCATGGGAACGCGCGCTACATGCTCGCTGACGATGACTTCATCCCGGGCGATCTGGAATGGGCGGGCTTTGTCTTCGACAAGAAGACGACCCATGGCTTCCGCTATCGGAAGCAGCCCGTGCGCTGACCCATTGGCAGCGCCGATCTCGTCGGTCTGAACCAGCTGCCCATCGTCAGCGAAACCGTATTGTACGTTGCTCTAGGGACTGGAAACGGCGATCGACCTCGATAGCTGGGTCGGCCGCTAAAAGGCGGTCAAGGAGGTCGGCCATGTCGTATCCGCAGTCGCCGGCCGGCCCGAAAAGCAGCCACAGCAGCTCTAAAACCTCACCAGGAAAAGCGTCAGGCGCCCTGCTTCGTACGATCGGGAATATGTCGGATCGTCCGCCGGAAAAGGGCCTGAAATACGGCCGAAGCGTCGCCAAGGCCTTAGGGAACTTCGTATCTGCTCCGACCGCCAACGCCATCAGATCGCGATTTAGCCCCTCGTCCACGAAGCGGAGCTCCTTCGGCCAAATCCGGTCGAAGAACGGCGAGACCATTGTCTCCCAAGCGGCCTCGCCGCCCTCCTCGTAGGTGTTCGTCCATTGGGCCAGGACGTTGAGCGTCCCAGCGCGAATCTTGAGCGACGCCTCCCGCAATGCCCATGCAACATCAGCCTCGCTGATCCCCCAGCGGCCAGGATTGTCGCCACGAATCGAAGCCAACGCGGGGCGCAGTATCCCGGATGCGATCTTCGGCGCAAAGCCGGAGCCCGGCAAAACGTCGACTACCCCACGCAAAATCGCGTCGCGAGCAACTTTCGTAACCTCCGGCGTGATGTTGGCAAACGTAACGAGTATAGAACGCATAGCCCGCGCTTCAGCGTTTTCCTGAGCAATCCGGGGCAAGAGAATATCTTCTACCAATGGCGTATCGGCCAACAAAAGAAAAGCGGCGTCGCTGGTAAGCACCGCTCGCGCGAGGGTGCCAGCGGAGCTATCATCGTCGGCGATCCGTGCTAGGCGACTGCGCTGCTGCTCTCCATCTGGGCCATTCTGCCTATGGGTGCGATCAAGCTCCGCAAGCAAGATCCGAGTAAGGCGCCCGGCCGCACGGTTGGATGCTGTCTCATAGAGGCTTGTCTCAAAATCGATCGCCTGGTCGTCGAGCCGAACTGCTTCCCAGAGGCGGTCGCACCAATTTTCAAGATTGGCAATCTGTCTTCGGGGCCGGAATAAGAGGACGTCGATCGCGCTAGTTGCGATCGGCCGGAGGGCCTCAGCCTCTAGGCCGATGAGATGCGCCATGGCATCGGATGCAATCGCGTCACGAAGCGGGTCGTCCTTATCGCTGTCGCGGATGGCTAATGCCGCGAGGAGGTCATCCCAGAGCGCGATGTTGGCGGCAGTTAATTCTGCGTTGGCAAGGCTCTCGAATGCGCCCTTGGGGTCGGCACGGCAATAGGCTTGCCACCCCAGTTGGCGGTCGATGTCCGGACTCTGACGAAGCTCAGCGGCGACCTTTAGACGGTCATCGGGATCTGCTTCGGTGATCGGCGCACTATCACCTGCGACTGAGCGTACGCCGTAGCTGTACGACCCGAAGAAGTCACTGTCCTCGACTTCCCGATCGAGATAGGGGCGGCGCAGAACTATAGCGTTTAGTTCAGCGTGTCCGGCCACCGAGAGAACCTCTGCAGCATCAAGCATCTTCAGCCGAAGCCAGACGGCGCTGTCGCGGGCGTGCGAGCGCCAATCGACCTGCCCCTCTTCCAGAGGATATTTCCCATAGTGGGCATTGCCGCTGGTCCGGATACGAACCTCGACAGCCTCACGCAGCGCCGGGGAGGCCTCGGCCGCTCGATCGCGCAGCACCAGAGCAATCTCTCGGCGGATCATCCAGAAACTGGCATCGTTGAGGTCGAGCAAGACTTGCAGCGCCTCGTCGGCCGTAAAGTCCGCTACATCGCGCACGACGTGCAGCGAAAGTCGAGCACCGACCCGTCCGGGCCAGGTCGCCCATTGCGCATATTGGGCACGGGCACTTTCGCGATCCTTCGCCATGGCCTTCGGAAAGGCATTCGCGATTGCGCGGACGAGGAAGACTACGCCATTGCGATGTTCGTTCTGCGCATGGTCTTCGATCGACGGAACCATGAAGTCGTTGGTGTCATGTTCATCATCGATTCTGCCGAGGTCGACCAACTGTTGGAGCGCGGTGCGGAGCACTGCGCTGCCGAGTTCGAGAATGCGGGGAGCGTGGTCGACCAGGGCATCGAGTGCGCCAACAATTTCGGTTGCGCCGTGCTCATCACCGACTTCGAGGTCAAACCAAACGAGGTCGGAAAGTCGCGGCTCAGCCAGGTTCCCTTTAGCCCTGGTTCCATCCTCATCTTCACGAACCCTGAACGGTCGGCGGGCTATTAGGGCAGGAGTCAGCATCTCCACCGATCTAGCGATCTCTTGGTCGAGGATCAGGCCAGATTGGAGTTTCTGCTTCAGTGCAACGGCATTTCCATAAAGCTCCAACTGACCGTAGTGCCGGCCCATTCCGACCGTCAGCAGCATTCGCCAAGCCGTAAGCCAGAAGGGCGAGGCAGGGGGCACCTGGCGAAGTAGCCTATCGAGGTGGATAAAAAAGTCTCGATCGAGGACCGTATGCCATTCGACGGCCGTCTCGAATCGTTGCTGGTTCTCGAAATCCCGCGCGATCCATGCGGCTATTACTCGGCAAGCGTCAACCGAGGACCACAGCTTGTTATCATCAAGGATTTTGAACCACTTTGGGTCAGCAACGGCGACAATCGCCACCGCCCAAAGGTCCTTTCGACCGGTGAAGAGCCAGGTGAGCTCGCGCAGCTGCTGGTCATTGAGGGTCGAGCTGTCGCCTGAAAGAATCGCGCGGGCGCGAGCCTCACGCGATCGCTTCGGCCGTTCAACGATGTCGGCGAGTTGATGAAGATCGTTCCAGAGAGACGAATGGTCATGATCCCCGGTAGTTTGATTGACCTTGCAATAGACGAGCGGTGTCACTGCGACGGTGCCCCATGCCGCTTCGGCTTCGCCCGGATCGCACTCATAGGCATCGAACGCGTAAATTTGGCGCAGGTCAGGAAAGCGCGCGCGATCGGCCTCCAGGACGTTGAGAAAGTAGCGGACTGGCGCATCGCCTGCGCTGTAGCCGATTAGGACGATCGTCTTGCAGCGTGCCAAATCGAAGAGAAAGCGCGATGCCCAGCCCGAGCGCATATACGCATCACCGTAGTCGGAGCTGGTGAGGACCAGCGGGGTCGCATCCAAATCGAATGGCCTGTCCTCAAGCCGTCCATGGATGTGGATGATCCCGGCAAATCCTGTTGCGCCAGGAGCGGGGAGTGCTTGTCCGGCAAAACTCAGCGGCCGAACCGTGGCCGCCGGCCGTTCAAGTCCACGTTCCAACAATGTGTCAAAGTTGGTTGTGACGACCAGTACCCGATTGCTGAGATCGCGAGAAAGCCGAAGGACGGTCTTGTGCTGGTCGAGCTTCGAGTTGTCCGGCACGACGAGCAAATCTGCGACTGTACGGACCATAGCCTCTGGATCGGCCAGTCGCCGACCGAGGGCGCCGAGCACCTCCTCGTAGCGTTGAGCGTCATATGCGCGCTGCTCCGACGGGTCCATCTCGACGCCGAGACCAACATAGGTCCGGTCGACGAGCGACTTGAAATCGGGCAACTGAGGTGCGCTGATGCCGGTCCCACACAAAAAGACCACTTCGCCCGACATTAGCGCATCCACCAGCGCCGATGGGAACTCCGGACCACGTTCCGAGAATTTTAGGGCCAAGACATTCATCCCATCATTGACCGGCCGGCGGTTGGCCGTACGCAAATTCATGTATCAGCGTCGGAAGATGATGGCGATGGTCCGGAGGGGCCCGTTGCCAGCACCAAGGTGCCCTCTAAGCAGGCAAAAGGCTCGGGTTCATCGTTTTAGCGAAGCTGGTACATCATAGCCAGCTTCGGCCGGCGATGGCCCTGCCGCGGGACGCGACGCCAATCGTCAGTGTCCCATTGCCAAAGATGCATCGCCCATGACACCGACTTGAAAGGCGACAGGGTATTGCTCGTAGAGGAAGTTGCCGTAGCGCCTGTTTGGACGGAAATGGAAGACCATCTCTACGATCGTTTCTGCCGTCGCCACCAAAGATTCAGAAAGGCGATGACACGGAATACCCACCGCGAATTTCGGGATGAGAAGTTCCGCCGGAACGTACTGCGGGGCGAGGCCGTGGAGGCCGCTTTGCGGAATATGGGATGGGAGGTTTTCGTGGTTTTGGAATGCAAGACGCACCAGTCGACCAAACTGCTCGGACGGCTTCTGGCCTTCCTTGACGATTGATGGCCCCAACCTTGCGGGAACGGCAGCTTAGATTGAATCGCATCCGGAACTTGCCAGTCCGCAGGCGGCCCCAAGGCAGACATTCGCTCGGACCGCGAGCAGGGCCCGGCCCGTGCCGTCCGGATCAAGGGTCTTTGCCTAAGCATAGTCTGGCCGGCGGCCACGCCGGAGCCCTCGGCCCTCCCTTGCCGGTCGATGCCTAGTCTTTCTTGTTCTTCGCTGCCGCCGCCTTCATGCGTGCCAGCAGGTCGGCTTTGGGGGTCCGCTGACCAAAGGGGTTCTGCGTCGTCCCTTTCGCGTTGTGCTCGTTATGGCGCGGCGTGTTCTTGTCCGCTTTGGGCGCGCCCGACTTACCGTAATCCATTTTGCTGCCCTCACCTTCGGCGTTCACTCAAGCCGTCATGCCCGAAATGATGCCACCACTACAAGGCAGGGCATGTGCGGCTTTCGGCCCCAAACCGGTCAATTGTTCGAGTCGTGGAGGGTTCATCTTGCCCGTCGTGCCGGGAGCGTGTGTTCTCCGGACAAGTCTTGGATGGAGCCGCAATAACGTGATACGCGATCGATCATATGCCTCAGATCTATAGATCCCCGCTCCAGGGTAATCCTGTGTGTCGGGAAACCGTGCACTCTGCCCCCATAGAGATCCACATGACCGCTCTTCCGATGTCTAATCCTTTGCCCGCCCCGCGGGAGACGGTGTATTCGTATCTCTCGCGCCTCGCCGCGACATGGAAAACCTCGGTCAAAGACCTCGCCTACGACATGGGCGCACCGTTTAGGCAGTTTCTTGAGCAAGACCCGGAGGCCTTCGCAGCTCTTCAAAAGTGGGCGGCCTTAGAACCTCAGCAAACGACAGAGTTGCTCTCGTGGACTGGCATCCGCATCGGGAATGTGCGGATGCGGTTCCGCGACAATGTCTTCGTGTCGCGGGCGCTTCGCAACCCCACCATGCGGGGCTGTCCGGTTTGTTTGCGAGAGGATGCGGCGGGACGTGCAGGAGCAGCGGCGGCCTCCATGGTTATGCGTGGCGACTGGCAATTGAGAGACGTCAACTTATGTATTCGGCACCATCATCCGCTGGTTCCCCTTTGGACAGCAGACAAACCTCAGGATCGGTATGACTTTGGGGCCCGCCTACGCGAGATCGAGGCGGACATCCTGAGCGGGGCTTTGGATCGGGATGAGATTGCCCCTCGCGTCTACGATCGCTGGCTCGATGGTCGGCTTGAAGACGGTGAGGATGATACATGGTTCAAGGGGCAGCCCCTGTTTGCCGCGACGACCTTTTGCCGGCTCCTTGGTCAGGCTCTCACTCACGATAGCCGCAGAGCTGAAGACGCTGCCAGCGGAGCACTTCATGCCTCCGGCTTTGATGTCGCGCGGCATGGCGAAACGGCCATCCGGGAAGTTCTCGACTGTCTTGCGGCTTCAGCTACTGGTCCACTGGACGAACCCAAGAAAGCCTTCGGCACTCTCTACCCAGCTCTCAACCGGGACTACGCAGGTGAGGAAGGGGTTGCACTCTACTCAGCGCTCCTGCGCGAATGTATCCTGGATCATTGGCCGATCGCCCCTGGGCTGGTTCTATTGGGGCAACTCGTTTCCGAACGACGCCTGCATTCCCTTTTGACCGCGGCGAAAGAGACTGGCATTGGACCACGGGTCATCGAACACTTCCTTATCGAGGCGGGAGCAATTCCGGAATACGATGAGCGCCCCCGAAGCCGCCGCGTGTTTAACGCGCAGGCTCACGCCAGTCTCCTAGCTGAGATCCCCACTCTCGTCGGGCCCATAGCGATGCGTGAGGCAATGGGGGCGACCAAGCACGAGCTCGTTGCGCTGGAAGAAGATGGGATCTTGATACCCCGCACGCGCGTCGCCAAAGTCAAGAACCCTTGGAGGACATCCGACGGGACGGCACTTGTCTGGGAACTGCAGGCCGACGCCGTTCCTGTCGCCGAATTTGACGAAGGATGGGAAACCCTGCTTCTTTCTCGAAAGCGGGTAAGAGGCACTCTGGCGGATCTGATCGAAGCGATCAGGGAAAAGCGGCTTCCGATAGGTCAGCGGGTCGGCGCCTCCGGGTTTCACGGACTCGTTGTCCCGAAGAGTGACGTCGACCGTCTTCTGCGTCTTCCTCAGACGACGCAACCATTGGATAATGTAAATGCATCTTCGCTCATGCCTGCCGCTAAATTTGGTCGCTCCGTGGGCCTGCGCGACCATGGGAATTTCATTGCTCTCATCGAGGCAGGTCACACTCCGGCACGCCAAGAACTGAATTCAAAGACACGACGCCTCCAATACCTCCTCAGCACCGGTGACATTTTCTCGTTCCATCGGCGTTTCGTGACTTTGACAACACTGTCTGTGGAAACCGGGCTCCATCGGAACACTCTCAGGGGCCGGCTGGCTGCATCCCGGGTCGCTCGTTTCGGTCCGAATGAACAGGACTTTGGCCCCGTCTATCTCAGGGCCGAGGCCGTCACCGCACTTAGGTAGCGGAGCATCGAAGTGGGGGACCCTCGTTATGAACGAGGGACCCAAGGGAGGCAGGTCATTGGGGCCAGCTCCCGCCGGCCAAGTCATTGAATATTCGATGCTTTGCAGAAGCGTCTCGCGCGAATGGCAAATGAATCTTGACAGGGGGGGTGCACGAAACAGCGCAAACGCGCACTCTTATGCCTCATTGGCACACAGAAGAAGAAATGGCGATCCCGGGAGGACTCGAACCCCCAACATCCTGATTAGAAGTCAGGTGCTCTATCCAGTTGAGCTACGGGACCGTGGCGCTGTGATAACGGTTCGGAAAACGGTTCGCAAGCCGGCGCCATTTCCCTAACCGACTGTCTTTGCATCTTCTTCCGGCCCGGACTGGGCCTGCCCGGAAAAGTGGAGCGCACCGGTAGGGGCGCCAGGCAAATCCAAGACGGTTTCGCGGCTATGCCAGGCGCTACCGCAGCACCCGCCGCAGCCCCGACTGAACCCGCAGCAATTCGGGCAGATAGGTGGCGATCAGGCTGTCGGCAGGCTCTACCGTCACCGCCATCCCGCTGTTGAGCGCCGCCACCACCCGGCCGTGCACATCGTAAAGCGGCACGGCCAGCGCGCGCAGGCCGGTCTCGACCTCCTGATCGATCAGCGCGTGGCCTGCGGCGCGCACCTCGGCCAGACGGGCGAGGATTTCATCGGGTTCGGTCACGCTGAAGGGGGTGCGGGGCGTCAGATCCGAGGCCTCGATCCGCGCCCGCGCCTGCGGCTCGGGCAATGCGGCCAGCAGCACTCGGCCCATCGAGGTGCAATGCGCCGGCAGTCGCGACCCGGGCATCAGCCCGATCGACATCACCCGGCGCTGCGCCGCCCGCGCGACATAGACGATCTCGGTGCCGTCGAGGATCGAGACCGAACAGCTTTGCCCGATCCGCTCGGTCAACTGGTCAAGCCAGGGCTGCACGATCTGCGACAGCGGCAGCGCCGCCAGCGCGCCGACGCCCAGCCGCAGCGCCCGCGGCGTCAGGGTGAAGAACTTGCCGTCGTAATCGGCATAGCCGCCGTGATGCAGGGTCAGCAGGCAGCGCCGCGCGGTGGCACGGTCAAGCCCGGTGGTCGCCGCGACCTCGGTGATCGAACGGCGCGGGGTCTCGGCGCCGAAAGCTTCCAGCACACGCAGCCCCTTGGCGAAGGAGGCGACGATATCGGCGGGGCGGGGGGCTGCGGAAATGTTCGGCATGCGCACAAGAAGTTGCGAATGCGAACAAATGTCAAGATCCGCACGCGGAGCATGGAAAGCCGCCGGCGCCGGGCCTAAGCCGAAGGCAGGGAGGATTTTCCATGGACAAGACACTTCCTTCGCTGACGGAAGCCGTCGCCGGGATCGAGGACGGCGCCGTGGTGATGGTCAGCGGTTTCGGCGGCTCGGGCGCGCCGATCGAATTGATGCATGCGCTGATCGATCGCTTCCGGGCCACCGGCAGCCCCGGAAACCTGACGGTGATCAACAACAACGCCGGCAACGGCCAAGTCGGCATCGCCGCGATGATCGAACAGGGGATGGTCGCCAAGATCATCTGCTCGTTCCCGCGCTCGGCCAATTCCCGCGCGTTCATCGAGAAATACCAGGCAGGCGAGATCGCGCTTGAACTGGTGCCCCAGGGCACGCTGGCCGAACGCATCCGCGCCGCCGGCGCAGGCATTCCGGCCTTCTTCACCCCGACCGCCTATGGGACGGAACTGGCCCAGGGCAAGCAGATCCAGGAATTCGACGGCCGCCCCTATGTGATGGAGCGCTGGCTGAAGGCCGATGTCGCCCTGATCAAGGCAGAGCTGGGCGACCGGATGGGCAACCTCACCTACCGGATGGCGGCACGCAACTTCGCGCCGATCATGGCGATGGCGGCGGCGCGCACCATCGCCCAAGTCAGCCGCATCGTCGCCCCGGGAGGGATTGAGCCCGAGGCCGTCATCACCCCCGGCATCTTCGTCGACGGCGTGGTCGCGGTGGCCGAGCCGGTCCAGGAAGAGGACCTCAACCGCGCGGAGGCACATCACCCATGACTCAGGACCTGACCGAGAAACTCTCGAACGCCCAGATCGCCTGGCGCGCGGCGCAGGACATTGCCGATGGCGCCTATGTGAACCTCGGGATCGGATTCCCCGAAATGGTTGCCCGCTTCCAGCCCGAGGGCCGCGAGGCGGTGTTTCATTCCGAGAACGGCATCCTGGGCTTCGGCAAGGCCCCGCCCGAGGGGCAGGAGGACTGGGATCTGATCAACGCTGGCAAGAAGGCGGTCACGCTGAACCCGGGGGCTGCCTTCTTCCACCATGCCGACAGCTTCGCGATGGTGCGCGGCGGCCATCTGGATGTGGCGATCCTCGGCGCCTATGAGGTGGCCCAGACCGGCGATCTGGCAAACTGGTCGACCGGCCCCAAGGGCGTGCCTGCGGTGGGCGGCGCGATGGATCTGGTCCACGGCGCGAAGCGCGTGGCGGTGATCACCGAACATGTGACCAAGAAGGGCCAGCCCAAGCTGGTCGAGCGCTGCGCGCTGCCGCTGACCGGCGTGGGCTGCGTGACGCGGGTTTACACCAGCCTTGCCGTCGTCGATATCGAGAATGGTCGTTTCGTGCTGCGCGAGAAGCTGCCCGCGATTTCCTTCGACGACCTGCAATCCCTCACCGGGGCCATTCTGCATTGTCCAGGCCCCGTCGCTGACCTGATCGTACCGGAGTTGTGACATGACCGAAGCTTATATCTGCGACTATATCCGCACCCCCATCGGGCGCTTTGGCGGCGCGTTGTCGTCGGTGCGGGCCGACGATCTGGCGGCGATCCCGTTGAAGGCGCTGATGGCGCGCAACGCCTCGGTCGATTGGGAGGCGGTCGAGGATGTGATCTTGGGCTGCGCCAATCAGGCGGGCGAGGATAACCGGAACGTCGCGCGCATGGCGGTGCTGCTGGCGGGGCTGCCGGTGGCGGTGACGGGCAGCACGGTGAACCGGCTTTGCGGCTCGGGGATGGACGCGCTGACCATCGCCGCGCGGGCGATCAAGGCGGGCGAGACCCAGCTGATGGTGGTCGGCGGGGTCGAAAGCATGAGCCGCGCGCCCTTCGTGATGCCAAAGGCGGAAAGCGCGTTCTCGCGCGCGAACGCGGTCTATGACACGACGATCGGCTGGCGCTTCGTCAACAAGCTGATGAAGGCGCAATACGGCGTCGATTCGATGCCCGAGACGGCCGAGAACGTGGCCGCAGAATTCGGCGTCAGCCGCGCCGATCAGGACGCCTTCGCGATCCGCAGTCAGCAAAGGGCCGGCCGCGCGATGGAAAATGGCCGTCTGGCGCAAGAGATCACCGCCGTCGAGATCCCGCAGCGCAAGGGCGATCCGCTGGTCGTCGACACCGACGAACATCCCCGCCCCGGCACCACGCTGGAG
>CAJYAD010000066.1 GCA_913064775.1 uncultured Albidovulum sp.
AAATCCAGATCCGTATCGCCCTCATGAACCGCTTCAACGCCCTCGGCCAAGCCGAGATCGAGCGCGTCGCCTAAAGTCTCGGGGAAAGGGGGAAGCTCGTCCCTAAGACGACTTCTGCAACAATGCCCTTCAAATCCATCAAAATCCCACGCTGCACCTGATGCTCATGCACGATTTGCAGCAAGGCGCCGCATTGGGCCTCGACGCGGGATTGCGCCGCCCGCGGATGCTGGCGCCGTGCCCTTGCTGCGGGTCAGGCCTTGACCCGCTCCATCCCGGGGTCGAACAGCGGTTTCAACGTGACTTCCGCCGGAACCCGCACCGTCGCCACCTCAAGCTCGTAATCGCCGGACATGACGTAGTCTTTCGTCACGCCTTCGGCGTTGCGGACATAGCCCATCCCGATCGACTTTCCGATCGTGTGACCGAAGCCGCCGGACGTCAGCCAGCCGACCCGCTTGCCGTTGCGGTAGATGGTCTCGCGGCCAGTCAGGATCACGTCAGGCGCGGTGGTGAAGGTTGCCAGCATCTTTTCCACTCCACCGGCGCGCTGTTCGGCCACCGCGTCACGCCCCTTGAAAGGAATATTCTTCCGCAGCTTGACGGCCCAGCCAAGGCCCGCCTCATCCGGCGTATGGTCTGGACCGATGTCCGACGCCCAAGCGCGGTATCCTTTCTCAAGCCGCATGGTTTCGATGGCCCGGTAGCCTGCATTGCGAAGACCGTGGGGCGCCCCCGCCCCGTGCAATGCCGCGTAAACGGCAGTCGCGTATTCGACCGGGAAGTGTAGCTCCCACCCCAACTCGCCGACGTATGTCACGCGCATCGCCAGCACGGGGCAGCCCGCAATGCCGATGACCTGTGCCGTCCCGAACGGGAAACTGGCATTCGAAACATCCGCCCGTGTCACAGCCTGCAAGATGTCGCGGGCTTTCGGCCCCATCAACGACAGAACCGAGTTCGACGACGTGATGTCGAAGAGTTCAGCATTCATGCCCTCCGGAATATTGCGTCTGATCCAGTTGAAGTCATGTGTCGCGAACCCGGTCCCGGTGACGATGTAATATTCATCGCGGGCCCTGCGAACGACGGTCAGATCGGCCTCGATCCCGCCGCGATCGTTCAGCATCTGCGTATATACCAGAGTGCCGACCGGCCGCGCCACGTCATTCGCGGCGATCCACGAAAGGGCGGCTTCCGCATCTCGCCCCTTAAGCGCGAATTTGGCGAACGAGGTCTGGTCGATCAACACGGCGGCCTCACGGCAGGCGGTGTGCTCGCGCGCAACGGCATCGTGCCAGTTGGGACGATGGAACGTGTATCGGTCCTCCTGCAGTTCACCCGCACTCAGATCGGCGAACCAGTTCGGACGTTCCCACCCCAGCTTTTCACCAAAGACGGCGCCATTCACCCTGAGCGTTTCATAGAGAGGTGACTTGCGGCAGGGGCGACCGGAGCTGTGCTCCTCGGACGGCCAGGCCATCATGTAGTGCTTACCGTAGGCTTCGTACGTGCGCTTGCGAATCCAGTCAGTATCGAAATGCGGCCGCCCGAAGCGGCGAATGTCGGCGGACCACAAATCGAAGGGCGCCTCGCCTTTGGCCACCCACTCCGCCAGGGCCATGCCAGCCCCGCCGCCCGCGGCGATGCCGAAGGCGTTGAACCCGGCCCCAACAAAGAAGTTCCTTTGTTCCGGCGCCTCGCCCAGGATGAACATTCCGTCAGGCGTGAAGCTTTCGGGGCCGTTGATCATTTGCTTCACCCCGGTCTGTTCCAGGGCGGACACGCGGCCTAGGGCCTGTTCCATCAATGGCGTGAAATGATCGTAGTCGTTTTCGAGCAGCGTATAGTGGAACCCGCTCGGCAAAGTCCCGTCGCGCCAAAGCTTGGGGTTTGGCTCGTAGCCGCCCATCACGAGACCGCCCACCTCCTCTTTCCAGTAGGTTAGACGATCGGGGTCGCGCAGCGTGGGAAGCATCGGCGTCACGCCCTCGATCCGGTCCGTCACGACGTACTGGTGCTCGACCGGGACGAGCGGCACGTTGACCCCATGCGCGGCGCAGAACGGGCGCGTCCACATCCCGGCGCAAACCACGACCTTTTCGCAGTCGATCCGGCCGCCGTCGGTGACCACGCCCTTGACCACGCCGTCCTCGATGTCGATCGATAGAACCTTCGTGTCCTCGTAGATCTTCGCCCCGGCCATGCGGGCCCCTTTGGCCAGGGACAGGGTGATGTCCGAGGGGTTCGCCTGGCCATCCGTTGGCAGGAACGCCGCGCCGACGACATCATCGACGGTCATGAGCGGCCACAGCTCCTGCGCCTCGGAGGGCGACAGCAATTGCATATCAAGCCCGAAACTGTGCGCCGTGGTCGCCTGACGCTTGACTTCTGTCCAGCGCTCCTCGTTGCAGGCCAGACGCAGCCCACCGTTCATCTTCCAGCCTGTCGCCTGTCCGGTCTCGGCTTCCAGCCGACGGTAAAGGTCGATCGAGTATCCCAGAAGCTGGGTGATGTTTGCGTTCGATCGAAGCTGACCGACAAGGCCAGCGGCGTGGAAGGTTGTTCCCGAGGTCAGCTTCTTGCGCTCGAGAAGCACGACCTCGACGCCCATCTTTGCCAAGTGATAGGCCGTGGAGCAGCCGACGATCCCGCCGCCGATGATCACGACTTGGGATGCTGTGGGAAGGTTGGACATCTGAGCTCCTTACAGCGTTTTGAACGATTGATATGCTGCCTGATAGGCGGAATGGTATTGGGCGGTGTACGCGCCGTAGTCGAAGTCTATGGATGACGTGATCTCGCTCACCATGCTCCACAGCGTTTCGCGAAGCAGTGACGCGCACTTCATGGCCGAGTATTTCCGCCAGAGTTCGTCATCGAGAGGCCGATCATAGTAGGCTTCAAGCAGCGTCTGCTCCTCGGCGACCGAGAAATCGTTGTTCGAGGCGAGGCCGCCGATGTCGAACAACGGGCTGCCGAAACCGGCGTATTCCCAGTCGATCAGCCAGATACGGCCGGGACCGATCAGGATGTTGCCGGGCAGCAGGTCATTGTGGCCGAGAACGACCTCGGTCGGCCCAAGGGCCTTTTCCAGGCGCCTGGCGTCGTTAAGCAGCCCGGACAGCAATGGCCGATGCCGCGAACCGCGGTCCCGAAGCAAGCGCACGTAGTCGTCGATGATATGGAATACCCAGAAGCACAGGACCGGCCCTTCCAGTTCGCGCATGACGTCGTGATGTACGCGGCGCACAAGCATGGCCAGTTTGTCGATCATCCCCGGATTCTGCCTGTCTTCCGGGCTGATCGGGCGCGCGTCGACGAATTCCATCACTAGCAGGCCGGGCTCGGCGTGGTGGATCGCGGGCGCAATCCCGGCGCGTTCGGCTGCCCGCGAGACTGCCAGTTCATTCCACCGCAGGATGCCGTGTTCGGGAATATCGGTGCCAAAACGGACGACGAAGCGCCGGTCGCAGTCGTGGACAAGCAAGTTGTGGTTGGTCTTGCCGCCGCCCAGTACTTCGACATGGCCCGGGGCGGTGAAGCAAGGCAACTGGCCCGCACGGGTGATCAGGTCTTCCGGCAGATCGCTCTTCGCGGGCATCGCTGCTTCTCCCTTTCGCCGACCAGGAGCTTCCGGAAAAGCGGGGCGACTTTGCGCGAATGACCCAGGCGCAGGGCCGGTAGGAGCGCTGGTTCCGCGTCAACCTTTGCTGGCGGAAAACTCTCTGGCGATCCCGGCGCCTGCCGCGCATGCATAGGTCACCCACCCTGTTTCCTGGATTTCACTTCGCGGTGATTCCTTGGTTTGTCTTGCAACGCTATCATCATTTCAACATACAACAACATTTTTCCAACACCATAATACGACAGCAATAGAATGCTGTCGTATTATGTCTGTATTGGCGGTGCACCCGCCCGTGACGCGGAACGACGGGCGCGGCGATCGACCGCGCCATGCATGCGCCAGTGCAGCCACTCGACCAGCACTTTGAAGCCCGCCACAAGGTCCTCAGGTTTCGTGAACGCCTTCGGAATATGGCTCAGGCCCGCACAGGACAGGACGAGCGGCAAGGTCGCCGGCACGATGGCGGCAAGGGCCAACACATCATGGCCTGCAACGATGGGCATCGCCCGCCATGTCACACCCAGCCGCTTGCAGACATGCTCGGCAATGGCCCGGCCCACTAGCGCAACGCGGGTCGGCTGGCGCAGCGTGTCCTGTTCGACCACGACCGGACAGCCGCTCGACACGTCCGGCTTCCATGTTGCCGCAAGAAGAGCTTACCGTCGGCAGCAGCCGCGCCGTTTCGGGCAGGATCCGAACCGGGGCATCCCCGTATCCTCTGTGCCAGCCAGTCAGGGTCGTGTTGTCGTAAAGCTGGTTGGACATGTCCCAGCCAGGCACAACCTCGCAGAAGCCGAAGCCGCCGCCTAGGGACGCCAGAAACTTGCCCCGCGCCATGTACTTGCCGCGCAAAACCCCGTCGACGTCCGGAACGCCAACCTTCACGAAACCCGCTCTGGACTGCTGGATAGGGGCTCGAAGCGCCTCCAGAGCATCGACGTTGCTGGACATCCTGGTCTCCAACATCGTGACCGCGGATTGCTCTTGCCACCAACCAACGCATAGCGCCGAGAAGCAACTCTTAGAGAGATGTGTGTTGTTTTTTGTCGTAATTAGAGTTCGATGGGCCGTTAGCCAAGCCTACGTGATGTTCAGAGAAGCGTCCCCAATTGTCGCGGCGTGCCGACCTGTGGCACCTGCCCCGCTTCGCGGCTCATGACGCAGGATGTTGTTTTGGAGTGTCAGATGAACGCCATCTTCGATCCGAACACCGGACGCAGCGTCCCGCACAGCAGACGCAAGCCGGACCCGATCGACGAGAATACGCAACGAACCATCGATTTCGTCCTGGTTCCGGGATTTTCCATGCTGTCACTTTCAGCCGCGACAGAGCCACTGCGCCGCGCCAACTCTCTCGCGAGGCATACCGTTTTCGCTGGCGGCTTCTCTCGTGGTCCGGTGCGCGGACGGGACCCTAGTCTCGGCCCAGGCGAACATGGACACAAGCACGCCATCAGACCTGTGTCTTGTCTGCGCAAGCGAAAATCCCCTGCGGAACATCCCCGCAGGTCTTCCGGATCGTATCAGAATGCTATGGCGCAGAGGGGCCGCTGTCGGCGGTATCTGTTCCGGCGCCTTCGCCCTCGCCGCCGCGGGGATCCTGTCGGGACACCGCTTCACACTTCATTGGGAACATCACATCGTGTTCACCGCGCGTTGACCAGGGCTTGCGCCAAGCGGCGAGGGGTTTTGCATGGACCGACGCATTTTCACCTGCGCCGGAGGGTTCGCGGCCGCTGATCTCATGCTGCACATGATCAACGATGTCTGCGGGCCAACGATCGCCCGAAGGGCAATGGACCTTTGCATCATCAGGTCGATGCTGACCGGACAAAACAGCCAGGCCTCCTCAACCGCGACAAAACTTGGAACGCGCAACCCGCAACTGGTTCAAGCGGTCGACTGGATTGAAAGGAATTTCCAGAATCCGAACGCGCTTGCGGACCTTTCCCAGACCGCCACGATCTCGAACCGGCAGCTGCAACGCCTTTTCAAGAGCCATATTCGAACGACGCCGCTTGGTTATCTGAACAGGCCCCGCCTGCAGCATGCGACGTCTCTTCTTTCGGAGACCGACATGAGTGTTCTCGAGGTTTCGGTGGCCTGCGGCTATCCATCTCAAAGCCACTTTTCAAGGATAGCGGGAACGGTACGGTCGCGTCGCTGCGACCTGCGCCAAAGTCATCGCAATCAAACCAAAAGCAACACTATTCATCGTTCTGTACGGAATCATATTGGCTTTTCGTTGCGAAATGTTGATTTTGTCACGCGGCGCAGCACCAGCGTTCCATCGTGCCGGGGGGCACTGCCCAACCAACATCATATCGGCCGGGGCCACGCTGACCCTGCCACCGCGGCAGCCCGGCCACGCCAGCCGAACCCGGAGTCCACACATGACCAACCTTACCGCGCAACTCGAAGCCGCCGTCTCGATCACCCGGGACGCCGCGCGCATTTCTTTCGATGCCTTCGCGACCCTGCCCGAGGTTGATCTGAAGGCAGACGAAAGCCCTGTCACGCGCGCCGACCGGGAAACGGAACTTTTCATCCGGCAAGCGCTTGAACGGGCTTTCCCCGATGACGGCATCTATGGGGAAGAATACGGAACCGTCCGCCTCGATCAGGACCGTATCTGGGTGGTGGACCCGATTGACGGCACGAAAAGCTTCATCACTGGGGTCCCCCTTTTCGGAATGCTTCTCGGGCTGGTCAAGGCGGGGCGGCCAAGGCTTGGCATCATCCGCTTGCCGGCCCTCGATACGCTTTACACCGGGCAGACGGGCGTCGGTGCACACAAGAACGGACGCGCCATTTCCACGTCGCGTTGCCACAGCCTGGATCAGGCAACCCTGTTCATCAACGAGCCCGAGAAGATCCACGCCCGGCAACCTGATCTCTTCGGGCGACTATGCCATGCGGGACGCTTGCGGCGGATGAGCTACGATTGCCACCCCCATGCGCTTGTGGCCGAGGGCCGGATTGACGCTGTGGTTGATTACGACCTCAAGCCGTATGACTTCCTTCCCGTCGCTGCGGTGGTCGAAGCCGCGGGCGGGCTCATGACGGACTGGCAGGGCAAGCCGCTCGATTTCGCCTCGGACGGATGCGTCGTCAGCGCGGCGACACCCGAGGTGCATGCCGACCTTCTTGCCCTTCTGAATCGCTGAAGCCCGGGCGTCCTTGCCATCCCCGCCGGGGACGGGACCGCGCCCGGCCAGGGGCGACGGTTCCGAGGGACCTTGCCGGCGGCTAGCGCGCGGCGGCCCGAACCGCGGTCACATACGCGCCGAAGTCCGGCCGGTTCATCAGGACCTTGCAGCGGTCGAAGCGGGTCGTGGAATAGGCCCAGAAATCCTCGGCGGTATTCCCGTCGGCGTATTGGACCAGGCCCCAGAGTGTCCAAAGCAGATCGCACATGGCCTTGTAGATCACGACGCGCCCGACTTCCGCGGCGCTCGGCTCTCGGCCGAAGTAAGCCAACAGCATCTCGCGCTCCATCGCGTCGGTGAAGTGCCCCTCGACACTCAGATCCCCGAGATCCCACAGGGGATCATTCATTCCGCCATACTCGAAATCCACGATCCACATCCTAGCCCCGTCGTCGAGGAAATTCTCGCACAGCGGATCGCAATGGCACGGAGCCAGAGTGGATTCGACGGCGTCGAGCGCCTGCTTGATCGGCTCGGCCGAGGCGACAATGTCGTGATAGCCGTCCGGCAAGGCGACCTCGCCCTTCCCGTTCAGAACCGTAAGGTATTCATCGATCATCGTGAAAAGTTCGAACCGGCCGACGAATTCCTCGCCGGAGTCGTGAAGTCTGCGCAGTGCGGCCCCCGCGCGGGCCGGGCTTGACCCGATCACCCGAAAATTCTCGGGCGTCATGGTGGTGACGCCGTCGAGGCATTCCATCACCAGCAGGCCAGCCTCGGGCCGGGCGAACAGGATGGCCGGGGCGACGCCGGCCCGTACCGCCGCCTCGGCATTGGCCAGTTCCTTCGACCGATCGATGTATGCCTCGGTTCCGGCACCGGGAAGGCGCACAACGACCGGCTTGCGCCCCTCCGCGTCGACGCGGAAGACCAGATTGGTCAGCCCCCCCTGCCGGGTAATGGTCAGCGCCGATTGCGGCAATCCGGCATACCCCGGCGTTTCCGACAACGCCGCAAGGATCGCTTGCTTGCTTGGTTCATTCATCGCCTGTCACTCCCTGCATGGCATTGCCGCGCCGGACTGCCGGGCCCGGCCCGAGAACGTCCCTGTCATGCCTTCAGACGCGTGTTTCCTGGATCGTAAAGCGGACCTTCGACACGGCGCACGGCGTGCGTTTCGCCGAACACGACGCAAGCGAACTCTGTCTCGCCCAGCAACTCGCCTGGAAGATACCCCATCAGAATTGTCTGCCCCACAGAATAGCCGCGGCCCGCCGAGGTTGCGAGCGAGACAGTCCGGCCATTCGTCAGGATCGGTTCTCCGCCCGAAACGGGAAGGTTGGCCTCTGTCACGAACGTGCAAAGCCGCCGCGCCGGGCCTTCGGCCTTCTGCGCCTCCAAGACGGCGCGACCAAGGAACTCCCCCTTCGATTTCAAGTGGACGCGGAAGCTCAGGCCTGCCTCGATCGGCGTGTAGTCCGGCGTCAGGTCACCGGACCAGTAGACGTACCCTTTCTCGAGACGCAGGCTCTCTATCGCGCGATAGCCGACGTTCCGGATGCCGGCCTCCTGACCGGCATCCCACAGGATGTCGTAGACATGGCGGGCGAATTCCGTCGGAACGTGCAATTCCCAGCCCAGTTCGCCCACATAACCGATGCGCGCGGCCCGGACGTTAGCGGCACCCACGACAATGTCTTGCGCGGTCGCGAAAGGAAAAGCCGCATTGGACAGGTCGTTCTCAGACACTTTCTGAAGCACGTCGCGCGCTTTCGGGCCGACGATATTGATGACGGCGCGCCCAGAAGTCACGTCAAGAAGATGAACCGAACCGTCGCGCGGCATGTGGCGGCGTATCCAGTCCGCGTCATGAACTCCGAAGCCGGACCCGGTTACAAGGTAGAAGCTGTTCGCGCCGGTCCGAGTGATGGTTATGTCGGCCTCGGTTCCCCCGGACTCGTTGCAAAATTGCGCGTATATGACTGCGCCCACTGGCTTGTCCATGTTGCAGGCGGCCAGACGCTGCAGCAGGCTCAGCGCGCCCGGCCCCACCAACTCGAACTTCGAGAACGACGTCTGGTCGATCAGGGCCACGCCCTCGCGGACGGCGCGATGTTCGTCGGCGACGTATTTCTTGTGCCCGGCGTCGATGAATGCAAGCTGGTCCTCCTGCGGCACACCCTCGGGCGCGAACCACAGCGGACGCTCCCACCCGTTCTTCGAACCGAAAATAGCCCCCCGCTGCTTGAGCCGGTCGTGAAGCGGGGAAAGGCGCAGGTCGCGCGCAGTCTGGTATTCCTGTCCGGGGTAGCGTTGCTTGTAATGGTATTCGTAATGCTCGACCGCGCGGGGATACATGAAGTACCGGGTGCCATGGTGGGGCGAGAAGCGCCGCACGTCGAGCGGCCACAGATCGAGGCTGGGCCGCCCCTTCAGGATCCATTCGGCGATCATCTCGCCCGCGCCACCCCCGGCGGCGATCCCGTACAGAAAGCCGGTCGCGATCATCAGATTGTCAAAGCCCGGTTGCCAGCCAAGGACGAAATCCCCATCGGCGGAATAGGGGATCGGTCCGTTGATGACCGAGCGTATCCCGACCTCATCAAGCACGGGCGTCACCTGCGACGCACGTTCCGCAAGCGGCCCAAACCTGTCCAGGTTGTCGGGCAGCAGCTGACGCACGAACTCGCCCGGGATGCCGTCGTCACCGAAGGGCGGCGTGCCTTCCTCGTAGCCGCCGACCACCAGCCGGCCGCCCGCGTCCGGCTTGTAGTAGACCAGCCGCTCGGGATCGCGAAGCGTGGGCAGGCCCTTGACAAGATCCGTGTCCGGCAGCGGCTCGGTCACGATATACTGGTGCTCGACGGCACAGGCCGGCACATGCAGGCCCAGCTTGGCGCCGATTTCCCGGCTCCACATCCCCGCGGCGATAGTCACCGTTTCGGCGTCCCATGTCCCCTCGGTCGTCTCGACCTCGGTTATGCGCCCATTCTCGACCCTGAAGTCGAGAACCCTGACGCCCTGACGGATCTCGGCCCCTTGGCGGCGCGCCCCCGCCGCGATCGCCTGGCACAGGCTTGCGGGATCGACGTGCCCGTCGGACGGGATGAACGCGGCGCCTTCCAACCCTTTCGTCTCGATATAGGGGAACAGCGCCTTCGCCTCCCCTGGCGTGATAATATGCATCTCCAGGTCGAAGCTTTGCGCTATGGTCGCAAGGCGCTTGGCCTCGAGCAGGCGGTCCTTGGTCGCGGCGAGCCGCAGGCTGCCCACCTTCTTCCAGTCGAAGGCCATGCCCGTCTCGGCTTCGAGCCGGTCATAAAGCTCGACCGACTTCTTCAGCATCCGGGTGGTGTTGCGGCTCGACCTGAGCTGCCCGACCAGACCGGCAGCATGCCAGGTTGCCCCCTCGGTAATTGCAGCCTTTTCAAGAACGACGACGTCTTTCTCACCGGCCCGGGACAGGTGGTAGGTGTTCCATCCCGGATGATCACATAGCCCCTCGTCGATCAGCGCTTTTCATGGCACGCTGGGTTCTGACCGAGGCGCGGGACGGGAGAGCGAGATGCTGATCAAGCTTCACAGCCAAGCAACGACGA
>CAJYAD010000067.1 GCA_913064775.1 uncultured Albidovulum sp.
CCATGGTCTGCGGCTCGCTGGCGTTCAACCACGACGTGAAGGCGGTGCTGGAAAGCTTTGGCCTGAACGAGGGCGCGAATTCCGAGCCGCGCGAATATGTGGTCGAGAAGGCCTTCGTCGGCGACGGGATCTAGGCGCCGCCGCTACCAGCCCCCCCCCGACCTCAGCCCTTCACGGAATGGCCCGCGGGCCCCTGACCCACGGTTGCGGGGGGCGCCGGGGCCGCCGCCGTCACCGCCGTCGCCTGATTGCCCGACAGCGCCTGCACCGCCGAACCCGCGACTTGTGCCGCCGCGCTCAGCACCGTGCCGGCGGCCCGGGCGGCATCGCCGGCCATGGAGCCGGCATCACCCAGCACCCGATCGGCCCCGGCGGCGGTGCGCGCCTCTTTCGCGGTCTTCGCGTCGCTTTTCGCGGCGTCCCGTGCCGCCTGCGCCGCGCCGTCCGCGGCCTTCGCCGCCTGGGTCGCATCGCGCACCGATCCGGGTAGCCCCGCGGCGTCGACCCCGGCGCGGCCGCCCGCCGACGCCGCGCCAAGCGCCGCCTGGGCTGCGGCCTTGGCTGCGGTCTCGGCGGCACGGGCGGCGCGGGCGGCATCGGCAGCCGCGGCCTCGGCGGCTTTGGCGGCCCGCTGGGCGGCATCGGGCGCGGCGCTGGTCGCGGCCTTCGCAGCCGAAGCCGCCGCATCGGCAGATTTATCCGCAGCCCCCGCGGCGCGGTCGGCCGCGGCAGTGGCCCTGGCGGATTGCACTTGTGCCTTTGTGGCGGGCGCGGCATCGGTGCCGCGGGCCGCGTCCGTGGCCGCAACGGAGGCCGCCGCCACCGCCGTCTCGGCCGCCTTGGTAGCCCGCTGCGCATCGCCCGCGGCCAGATCCATTGCGCTGGGTTGCGACGGCGCCGGGGCGGTCTGATCGGCGGCGGTTTCAGGCGTCGGGAAAGCCACAGCCCCCGACCGAAAGCTTTGCCAACCGACAAAGGCCATCAGCGCCAGCACCGCGACCAGCCCCGGAATGAGGTTCTTGTTCATCTCGGAATCCCTGACTTTTTCCGGCGCGAGGGCACATTGCCCGGCCCACGCTCAATCTAGGCAGGCCCACGTCGCTGTGAAAGGGGCCCCAGGTGCGCGACGCATGACATATCCGTGCCCGCCCTTCGCAAGCCACCCGCACGCCCGCCTTTGTGAATCCGGTTGAAAGCCGCGCCCGGCGGGTCTATTTTCGCGCTCAATGTAATTTCGGAAGGAATCCAAACCATAGCCCGCCGCCCCCATAACGCCCCGCCGACGCGCGACACTGGACCGCGCGTCAATGACCGCATCCGCTCTCCCGAGGTTCGCCTGATCGGCGCCGAGGGTGAGAATATCGGTGTGGTTCCACCCGCGCGCGCCATGGCATTGGCCCAAGAAGCCGGACTCGACCTCGTGGAAATCTCGCCGAATGCGGAGCCGCCGGTCTGCAAGATCATGGATTTCGGCAAGTTCAAATACGAACAGCAAAAGCGCGAGGCCGAAGCCCGCAAGAAACAAAAGACGATCGAGATCAAGGAGGTCAAGTTCCGCCCGGGGACCGACATCCACGATTACGACGTCAAGATGCGCAACGTCGTGAAGTTTCTTGAGAATGGCGACAAGGTGAAGGTCACCCTGCGGTTCCGTGGCCGCGAGATGGCCCACCAGCAGCTGGGGATGGATCTGCTGAACCGCGTCGCCGCGGATGTCGATGAACTCGGCAAGATCGAGAACATGCCCCGGCTTGAAGGGCGCCAGATGGTGATGATGATCGGCCCGCGCTGAACGCGCCCGCCGAGCCGCTGAAAAGCCCCCCGCGCGGGGGCTTTTTCATGGCCATCCCCAAGTCCCCCGGACGGGGCGCCGCCGCCCCCCCAACGCAAAAGGCCCCGAGGTTTCCCCCGGGGCCTTTCGTGTCACCAAGCGTCGCGGCGCTTAGAGTTTGCCGGCGTTGTCCGCCTGCATCATGAAGGTGTCGTAATTGTATTCCGACAGCTGCAGCCACAGGAACGACTCGCGCATGAAGGCACGCTGGCTGTCATACATTTCCTTGAACGGCGCATTGGTCTTCGAGATGTCGTCGTAGATCTTGTTCGACGCTTCCAGAGCGGCGGTCAGGATCTCGGCCGAGAACGGGCGCAGCTTGGTGCCCTGGGCGACCAGCCGCTTCAGCGCCGGCGGGTTCTTCCAGTCGTAATTGGCCATCATGTCCGAGTTGGCCGCAGCCGAGGCGGCGCGCAGCACCTCCTGATAGGTCTTGGGCAGCTTGTTCCAGGCGTCGAGGTTGAACATCGCCGACAGGGTCGGGCCGCCTTCCCAGAAACCCGGGTAGTAGTAGTAGGGCGCCACCTTGTAGAAGCCCAGCTTCTCATCGTCATAGGGGCCGATCCACTCGGCCGCGTCGATCGTGCCCTTCTCAAGCGAGGGGTAGATGTCGCCGCCGGCGATCTGCTGCGGCACCACGCCGAGCGCTTCCATGACCTTGCCGCCGAAGCCGCCGATCCGCATCTTCAGACCCTTGAGGTCGGCGAGCGTGTTGATCTCCTTGCGGTACCAACCGCCCATCTGGGCGCCGGTGTTGCCGCAGGGATAGGCCTGCAGGCCCTGCTTGTTGAAGAACTTGTTGGTCATGTCGATGCCGCCGCCGTAGTAGTACCAGGCGTTCATCTGACGGTAGTTCGGACCGAAGGGCACTGCGGTGCCCAGCGCCCAGGCCGGATCCTTGCCCCAGTAGTAATACGAGGCAGTATGCGCGGCCTCGACGGTGCCGGCCGCCGCGGCATCCGCCGCCTGCAGGCCACCCACGATCTCGCCCGCGGCGAAGACCTGGATCTTGAAATTGCCATCGGTCATCCCCGACACGTAGTCGGCGAAGGTTTCCGCACCACCGTAGATCGTGTCGAGCGATTTCGGGAACGACGACGTCATGCGCCAGTTGATTTTCGGCATCGACTGCGCGATGACCGGGCTGGCCAGCGCCGCCGCGCCCGCAGCGGCCACGCCGCCGACAGTCGCCTTCGTCAGGAATGAACGACGATCCATAGGTTTCCTCCCATTCGTTTCGTTTTCGTTTCGTTTTGCAGCCGCGCGAAGGCCCTTCCCCCGCTAGTCTGGCTGATGAGCGCACTTTACACAGCCTGCCCAACCTGTCCAGAGTAACGCAACTGTTATTCTGTGTGATACGTAAAAACGTCGCTGCGGCAAAGGGTTGCAGCAAAAAATTCCAGCAAATGCCCAGGGGCGCGGCAGCAAGCCCGGCCTACGACCGATGAAGCAAGCTGACCGGGGCGCTGTTTGCGTTCGTTACGTCGGCATCGCGACCCGCGCAAGAATGGGTTAAATACCGGCGATCCGGCGACATTTTCCGCCACGTTTTGCGGTTGACGCCCCCTTGGGCGGCGCCTAATGTCGCCGCGCAGCAGCGAAAGGGCCGTTCCGTGGCGAAGCTTCTCGTAATTGTAGGGATATGGTGCATGGGCCGGTAACGGACACCCACTTCGGATCCCATGCGCCCCCGCTTTAACACCGGGGGCTTTTTGTTGCGCGACACGGCTAGACAGGGCCGCCCCGGGGCGGCTGGTGAACAGAGGATGACGACACCGATGACGACCAAGGCGATGACGGGCGCGAGGATGGTTGTGCAGGCGCTCAAGGACCAGGGGGTCGAGGTGGTCTTCGGCTATCCCGGCGGGGCGGTGCTGCCGATCTATGACGAGATCTTCCAGCAAAACGACATCCGCCACATCCTCGTGCGGCACGAACAGGGCGCGGTGCACATGGCCGAGGGCTATGCCCGTTCGACCGGCAAGCCCGGGGTCGTGCTGGTCACCTCGGGGCCCGGGGCGACCAATGCGGTCACCGGGATCACCGACGCGCTGCTGGATTCGATCCCGATCGTGGTGCTGTCGGGTCAGGTGCCCACCTTCCTGATCGGCACCGACAGCTTCCAGGAGGCCGACACTGTCGGCATCACCCGGCCCTGCACCAAGCACAACTGGCTGGTGAAGGACACCGACAAGCTGAGCGAGACGATCCATCAGGCCTTCCATGTCGCGACCTCGGGCCGCCCCGGCCCGGTGCTGGTCGACATCCCCAAGGATGTGCAGTTCGCCACCGGCACCTACACCCCGCCCAAGAAGGCCAAGGTCAGCCATTACCAGCCCCGCGTGAAGGGCGACACCCAGGCGATCACCGCCCTGGTCGAGCTGATGGAAACCGCCGAGCGGCCGGTCTTCTACACCGGCGGCGGGGTGATCAATTCGGGTCCCGCCGCCAGCCAGCTGCTGCGCGAGCTGGTCGACGCCACCGGCTTTCCGATCACCTCGACGCTGATGGGTCTGGGCGCCTATCCGGCAAGCGGCGGCAAATGGCTGGGCATGCTGGGCATGCACGGGCTGTATGAAGCCAACCTGGCGATGCATGGCTGCGATCTGATGATCAACATCGGCGCGCGTTTCGACGACCGGATCACCGGCCGGATCAGCGATTTCAGCCCGGGCTCGAAAAAAGCCCATATCGATATCGACGCCTCCTCGATCAACAAGGTCATCCATGTCGACATTCCGATCATCGGCGATGTCGGCAATGTGCTGGAGGATCTGCTGCGGATCTGGAAATCGCGCGGGCGCAAGATCAACAAGGACGGGTTGAAGCGCTGGTGGGGCCAGATCGAGGATTGGCAGCGGGTGAAATGCCTTCGCTACGCCAATTCCGACAAGGTCATCAAACCGCAATATGCGCTGGAGCGGCTGGAAGCCCTTACCAAGCACCGCGACCGCTACATCACCACCGAGGTCGGCCAGCACCAGATGTGGGCCGCGCAATTCCTGGGATTTGAGGCGCCGAACCGCTGGATGACCTCTGGCGGGCTTGGCACGATGGGCTATGGCCTGCCGGCCTCGATCGGGGTGCAGGTGGCGCATCCGGACGCGCTGGTCATCAACGTCGCGGGTGAGGCCTCGTGGCTGATGAACATGCAAGAGATGGGCACCGCGATGCAGTTCCGCACGCCGGTGAAGCAGTTCATCCTGAACAACGAACGCCTGGGCATGGTGCGCCAGTGGCAAGAGCTGCTGCACGGCGAGCGCTACAGCCATTCCTGGAGCGAGAGCCTGCCCGATTTCGTCAAGCTAGCCGAGGCTTTCGGGGCCAAGGGCATGCAGGTGAAGGACCCCGCCGATCTGGATGCCGCGATCCAGGAGATGCTGGATTACGACGGGCCGGTGGTGATGGACGTGCGGGTCGAGAAGCATGAGAATTGCCTTCCGATGATCCCCTCGGGCAAGCCGCATAACGAGATGCTGATCGGCGAGGCCGAGACGACCGGGGCGATCGGCGGCGCGGGCGGCGCGCTGGTCTGAGGCGGCGAAACCGGGGGCCAGCCCCGCCGCCGGTGTCCCTTGGCACCAAGGGCGTGACGATGGTGGCCGCCGGGATAATTGCGCCAGAAAGGCGCCCGCAGCGCTTTGTGCTGTCATCGCGGTATAGCTATCCGCCGGGGCCGCCCAAGGTGCGCGGACCGGCGGCGCGGCCATGGGCAATTGCGCGCGAGGATGGCCACGGGCGGGGCTGTGCCGCCCGGCGCCGGGGGCCCGGCAAGCCCGCCGCGCCGCGATTTCCGCGCCCCGGCTTGAACCCCGGGGGGCTTCGCGCCTAGATGGAAGACAAACCGACAAGAGGAACGCCATGACCCTGCCCCTGCCCCGCCCCGCCTTCGACGCCGAGCCCAAGGGGGCCAAGGCCCTGGGCACCCTGCCCGACTGGGATCTGAGCGACCTCTACGCCGCCCCCGACGCACCCGAATTCGCCCGCGATCTGGCCTGGCTGGAAACGGAATGCGCGGCTTTCGCGGCGCAATATGAGGGCAAGCTTGCCGATCTGGACGCGGCCGGACTGCTGGATTGCATCACGCGATATGAGCGGATCGATACCGTCGCCGGGCGGGTCATGTCCTTTGCGGGGCTGCGCTATTACCAGAACACCACCGACTCGGGCCGTGCCAAGTTCATGGGCGACGCGCAGCAGAAGATGACCGATTACACCACGCCGCTGGTGTTCTTCGGGCTGGAGTTCAACCGCCTCGACGAAGCCCATCTGCAGGGCCTGCTCGATGCCAATGCCGATCTAGCCCGCTACAAGCCGGTGTTCGACCGGATGCGCGCGCTGCGCCCCTATCAGCTGTCGGATGAGCTGGAGAAATTCCTGCACGATCAATCCTCGATCGGCGCCTCGGCCTGGAACAAGCTGTTCGACGAGACCCTCGCCGGCCTGACCTTCGAGGTCGCGGGCGAAGAGGAACCCCTGAACCTGGAAGCCACGCTGAACCTGCTGACCGACAACGAGCGCGCCAAGCGCGAGGCCGGCGCGCGGGCGCTGGCGTCGGTCTTCGACGGGCAGCTGAAGCTGTTTTCGCGGGTCCACAACACCCTGACCAAGGAAAAGGAGATCGAGGACCGCTGGCGCAAGATGCCCACCGCCCAGACCGCGCGGCATCTGTCGAACCATGTCGAGCCGGAGGTGGTCGAAGCCCTGCGCAACGCCGTGGTCGCGGCCTATCCGAAGCTTTCGCACCGCTACTACCGGCTGAAGGCGAAGTGGCTGGGCCTCGAGACCCTGGAAATCTGGGACCGCAACGCCCCCCTGCCCACCGAGACACCGAAGATCGTCGGCTGGGACGAAGCGCGCGACACCGTGCTGTCGGCCTATTCCGCCTTCGATCCGCGCATGGCCGAGATCGCCCAGCCGTTCTTTGAGAAGGGCTGGATCGACGCCGGGGTGAAGCCCGGCAAGGCCCCCGGCGCCTTCGCCCATCCCACCGTGACCGACGTGCATCCCTATGTGATGCTGAACTATCTGGGCAAGCCGCGCGACGTGATGACCCTGGCGCATGAGCTGGGGCACGGCGTCCATCAGGTGCTGGCCGCCGGGCAAGGCGAGCTGCTGTCGGCCACCCCCCTGACCCTGGCCGAAACCGCCAGCGTCTTCGGCGAGATGCTGACCTTCCAGAAGCTGCTGGAAGGCGCCAAGACCAAGGCCGAAAGGAAGACCCTGCTGGCCGGCAAGGTCGAGGACATGATCAACACGGTCGTGCGCCAGATCGCCTTCTACGATTTCGAATGCAAGCTGCACGCCGCACGCCGCGAAGGCGAGCTGACCCCCGACGACATCAACGCGCTGTGGATGTCGGTGCAGGCCGAATCCTTGGGCGACGCGTTCAACTTCATGGACGGGTATGAAACCTTCTGGGCCTATGTGCCGCATTTCGTCCACTCGCCCTTCTACGTCTACGCCTATGCCTTCGGCGACGGGTTGGTGAATGCGCTCTACGCCGTCTATGCCGAGGGCGACGCAGGCTTTCAGGAGAAGTATTTCGAGATGCTGAAGGCGGGCGGATCGAAGCACCACAAGGAATTGCTGGCCCCCTTCGGGCTGGACGCGTCGGACCCGAAGTTCTGGGACAAGGGGCTGAGCATGATCGCCGGCTTCATCGACGAGCTGGAAGCGATGGAGGACTGATCCTCCGCGCCTCGGCCCTTCCGGCCGGGGCTGTGACCCGCCGCACAGACCCTGCGCGCCGCCCGGGGCTTGAGCGGCGCGCAGCCTCGGCCCATCTTCGGCGCAAGGGCCCGTGATCTGTCACGACCGGGCTGCAGCAAAAAGGCCCCAGCCGGGGCCGTGAAGGAGACGCGCCATGTCGATCAGACCGATAGCCCACCAGACCACCGCCCGCCCGACGATGGAGGGCGCGGGTGTGCACCTGCACCGCGCCTTCGGCTTCGACAATCCCGACCAGATGGATCCGTTCCTGCTGTTCGACGATTTCCGCAACGACCGCCCCGAGGATTTTCGCGCAGGCTTTCCCTGGCACCCGCACCGCGGCATCGAGACGATCACCTATGTGCTGTCGGGCACCGTCGATCACGGCGACAGCCTGGGCAATGAGGGCTCGCTCGGTTCGGGAGACGTGCAATGGATGACCGCCGGGTCGGGCATCCTGCATCAGGAGATGCCGAAGGGCAACGCGCAGGGCCAGATGCACGGCTTTCAGCTTTGGGCCAACCTGCCGTCCCGCCTGAAGATGACCGCGCCGCGCTATCAGGACGTGCAGGGCACCGACATCCCCGAGATCATCGACGATGACGGCACCCGCGTGAAGGTGGTGGTGGGCGAGTTCTGGGGCCGGCGCGGCCCGGTCGACGGGATCGCCGCCGATCCGCAATATCTGGACATCTTCGTGCCCGCCGGGGTGAAGAAGACCTTCCCGGTCGACACCTACCGGCGTGCCTTTGCCTATGTGTTCGAGGGTGCGGGCGCCTTTGCCGATGCGTCACAGCCCAAGGGCGTGCTGCTGGAAAAGGAAGTGATGGGCCAGGAGGTCAACATCCGCGACCTGTCGAGCAACCGCACGCTGATCCAGTTCGGCACTGGCGACGAGGTCACGGTGCAGGCGGGGCCGGACGGGGTGCGTTTCCTGCTGGTCTCGGGCGCGCCGATCCAGGAGCCGATCGCCTGGCACGGGCCGATCGTGATGAACACCCAGGCCGAGCTGGTGCAGGCGGTGAATGAGCTGCGCAATGGCACCTTCATCAAGCCGGCGCAATAGCGGGAAATGCGGCGAGGGGCTGGTGGCGGCGAGCGGTCGTCGGCACTGCATGACTGCTCTGAGCCCAGATTACCGAATTCTGCACGAAGCTTTAACGGCAGGTATCGGATTTGTTGGTTGTTCAAACCCTTTCCCTGCTGCCCGCATCCGCCGTCAGGCTTGTCCAGCATCCATGATTGCCACCGCAAGAGAAGCCGGGTTCGAAAAGCACAACTCATGGCTGCCTGATACTTGCACGAGACGGAACAGTCCCAGTTTTTCAGACAGGCGTGGATGCCAGCCAAGGCTTTGCGGCAGGGCCGTATCTTCGGTGCAGTTGATATAGGACTTGGGAATCTGCATCTCGGCCGGGTTCATCGACAGAGAAATCGGATCGGTGAAGGTCGCATAGGGATGCGCATTGAGCCTGTCAAAGGCTGACTGGGCAAGCTCCGCTGATCCGTCGTTGATAAAGGCCTCGCGCCAGATCGGGAAGGGAAGCATGACGCTATTGTCGGGGCTTTCGGCGCTGACCGCGTCGAACAACGCCACATAGTGTGGCGGTACCATATCGTTCAAGCATTCACCATTATTCGGCACAAAGGCATTCCAGTAGATTAACCTCTGCAAACGGCCTAGAATCTGGTCGGCGACGCCTGTGATCACCATGCCGCCATAGCTGTGGCCGAGCAGGATGACATCATTCAGATCGTTGGATTCGATGTAGTCGATGATGGACGTGATCGCGACGTCCAGCCCCGTTGTGCGCGGATCGCCCGGGTTATTCCCTGCGACCGTTGGGCAATGAACGGAATGACCCGCATCCCTAATTGGTTGCGCTACCGGTTCGAATAGATCACCCGTGTGCCATGCACCGTGGACAAGTACGAAAGTAGACATGTTTTGCTTTCCTCGCTATTCTTTGTGAATTCAGGATACTCAATGGCGGTTGGATTCATATGGCCCAGAGTCATGAAACATGTGCTGAAACTCAGGTTTCGCCTCCTGTCCGGGTTTGGAACACCAGGTCGGTAGGGCAGACCGAAGCGTTTGACTACTATCGCGAGGGTATTTGCGCGACATTCATGCCGCTTAGGCCTGAGCTGGACATAGTTGGGCAGGGGAATCGCATTTGGAGCTGAGAGCATGAGGGGCGCCCCTTGCGGCTGCCGGCGAGATGGATTCTGGATGGAGGATTCATCTCTGGGAGCCCTTCGCCGCCATGCATATCTTCCTGTCCGC
>CAJYAD010000068.1 GCA_913064775.1 uncultured Albidovulum sp.
CGGCATCAAGCTCACAGGCGCAATCCTCAACGGATACAAAATCTCCGAGGCAACCAAATACGGAACCGCATATTCCTACTACAATTACAGATACTCATATAAATCGCAGGGCTCGGACTAGAACGGCGGTCGCGCGTCAGCTCATCATCCGCCGCAGCACCGGCTCCAGCGTGCGGGCCACCTCGGCATGGACGGCCGGACCCGGCAGTTCCGCCGCCGCAGCCTCATCCAGGGCCGAGATCCGCATCCCTTGGGTTCCGGTTTCCCGCGCCTCGGGCGACGAGATCGCCTCGACATATTCCGTCGCGTGGGTAGAGACCGCATCAAGCATGTCCCGATCCACCAGAAGCGGCTCGCGGTCGAGACGCGGAGGCGCGGCCCCGGCGCCCGGGGCATGATCGGCCACCCAAAGCAGCACCGTTTTGCCCGTGATCCGGCGCAGAAGAAGCTGCATCCGCGCCACCCAGGCGGCCTTCAGTTCGTCCGCCACCACCTCGAACCGTTCAGGTGACAGCTCCTGCAAGGCCCGCAGCATATGGCGGGTGAAGTGGAATTCGGTGAAATCGACCTCACGGTAGATGGTCTTCAGCAGGCTGGAGGCCCGCAGGAACCTGTCGTTGCGACGTGGATGCACCGCATAGAAACGATTGGTCATGTTATGCGCGCCCATCACCTGCACGACCGTCGCCCGCGCGCCGTTGCACAGATCGACGATGCCGGGATCGTTCAGATAGACATCGACGCCCGCGTTCATGCAGCCGAAATTGACCATCTTGAGGCCTGCCGATTCCTCGACGATCGCCGGGAATGGGCGTTCGATGAAACGGCCGTAGGTGGCGTTGCCCCCCAGAACCGCACAGAACTTGCCATCAAGCTTCCGCTTGGGACCGCGAAACACCAGCTTCGACGTCCCGTATCTGCAGGGATGGTAGTCAAGCCCGCCAGCCCCCTTTGCTTCATATGTCATAGCGCCCACCCTTCGGATTACGACTCATCTGCGACCACTCTGACGTATGGCCGTTTCCAAACCGCTAAGAAGAAAGTTCGCGACGCATTTTAGCGGTTTCGCCACCTTGCGCCCCTGCCGCGCCGCCGCATATGGTCGGCCCGCAGAGCGGCGGAGAGAGCAAATGACGATCAAGTCGGTGGGAATCGTGGGCGCGGGACAGATGGGCAACGGCATCGCCCATGTCTTCGCTCTGGCGGGCTATGACGTGCTGCTTAGCGACATCAGCCAAGAGAGCCTGGACAAGGCAATGTCGCTGATCGACCGCAATCTTGAGCGTCAGGTAAGCCGCGAGAAGATCTCAGCCCCGGACAAAGCCGCCGCGATGGGGCGGATCCGCACGACGCTGTCGCTGGCCGATCTGGGCCAGTCCGACCTGATCATCGAGGCCGCGACCGAGCGTGAGACGGTGAAGCAGGCGATCTTCGAGGATCTGCAGCCGCATCTGAAGCCCGAGACGATCCTGACCTCGAACACCTCGTCGATCTCGATCACCCGGCTGGCCAGCCGCACCGACCGCCCCGAGAAATTCATGGGCTTCCACTTCATGAACCCGGTGCCGGTGATGCAGCTGGTCGAGCTGATCCGCGGCATCGCCACCGATGCGCCGACCTACAAGACGTTGCTGGGGGTCGTCGAAAGCCTTGGCAAGACCGCGGCCAGTGCCGAAGATTTCCCGGCCTTCATCGTCAACCGCATCCTGATGCCGATGATCAACGAGGCGGTCTATACCCTCTATGAGGGCGTCGGGAACGTGAAGTCGATCGACGAGTCGATGAAGCTGGGCGCCAATCACCCGATGGGGCCGCTTGAACTGGCCGATTTCATCGGGCTCGACACCTGCCTCGCCATCATGAATGTGCTGCACGACGGGCTGGCTGACACCAAATACCGCCCCTGCCCATTGCTGACCAAATATGTCGAGGCCGGCTGGCTGGGCCGCAAAACCAAGCGCGGCTTCTACGACTACCGTGGCGAGACGCCGGTGCCGACGCGCTAGGCCGCCCCCCGGTCAGCGCGGCCCACCTCCGCCCCTTCTCCCGTCCAGATCCGCGCGGAAAGGGCTTCGCGGCCCTCGTTGCCCGGGCTGCGGCCGCCCCGATGAGTATTTCCCCGGCGGAAGGGCAAGGAGGCTCTCCTTGCTTTCATTGTTCCTCAACTACGCCGGGGGTGCAGGGGGCAGCGCCCCCGCGGCAGAAACCGCAACAAAAAGGGCCCCCGCAGGGGCCCTTCGTTCGTCTGGACGGCACGGGCCTCAGCCCAGCGCGGCGGCCTTCACGTCGGCATCGATATAGGGGACGTATTGCGCGAAGTTGTCGGCGAACATCTTCACCAGCTTCCCGGCCTGACGGTCAAAGGCCTCCTTGTCGTCCCAGGTGCGGCGCGGATCAAGCAGCAGCTCGGCCACCCCCTCTGCCTTGACCGGCACGTCGAAGCCGAAATTCGGATCCTTGCGGAACTCCACCTCGTTCAACGACCCGTCCAGCGCCGCCGTCAAGAGCGCCCGGGTCGCCCGGATCGGCATCCGCGACCCCACGCCATAGGCGCCGCCGGTCCAGCCGGTGTTGACCAGCCAGCACGAGGCATTGTGCGTGGCGATCTTCTCCTGCAGCAGCTTGCCGTAGACCTCGGGCCGGCGCGGCATGAAGGGCGCGCCGAAACAGGTGGAAAACGTCGGGATCGGCTCGACCACGCCGATCTCGGTCCCCGGTGTCTTGGAGGTGAAGCCCGACAGGAAATGGTACATCGCCTGCGCCGGTGTCAGCCGCGCGATCGGCGGCAGCACGCCGAAGGCGTCGCAGGTCAGCATGATGATGTTCCTGGGATGCCCCGCCAGCCCGGTTTCCGACGCGTTCGAGATGAAATGCAGCGGATAGGCGCAGCGCATGTTCGCGGTCTTCGAGATGTCCTCGAAATCCAGCTCCAGCGTCTCGGGATCGGTCACCATGTTCTCGATCACGGTCGAGAACTTGGTCGTCGTGGCATAGATCTCGGGCTCTGCCTCGGGGCTCAGGCTGATCGTCTTGGCGTAGCAGCCGCCCTCGAAGTTGAAACTGCCTTCGTCCGACCAGCCGTGCTCGTCATCGCCGATCAGCGTGCGCGCCGGATCGGCCGACAGCGTGGTCTTGCCGGTGCCCGAAAGGCCAAAGAACACCGCCGCATCGGACGGGTCGTTCGGCGCATGGTTGGCCGAGCAATGCATCGGCATCACGCCCTTGCCGGGCAGGATGTAGTTGAGCAGCGTGAACACCGATTTCTTGTTCTCGCCGGCATATTCGGTGCCACCGATCAGGATCAGCTTCTTGTCGAAATTCAGCGCGATCACCGTGCCGCTGCGGCAGCCATGCCGTTCCGGATCGGCCTGGAAAGAGGGGCAGTTGACGATGGTGAATTCGGGCTCGAACCCGTCCAGTTCGGACCGTTCGGGACGGCGCAGCATGTGCCGGATGAAAAGCGCGTGCCAGGCCAGTTCGGTCACCATGCGCACGTCCAGCCGGTGCGCGGGGTCGGCGCCAGCATAGAGATCCTGCACGAAATAGTCGCGCCCCTGCATATGCGCCAGCATGTCGGCCTGCAGACGGTCGAAGGCCTCGGGCGACATCGGCTTGTTGTTTTCCCACCAGATCGTGTCTTCGACCGACGGCGTGCGCACCACGAACTTGTCCTTGGGCGAACGCCCGGTATGCACGCCGGTGTCGGCAAGCAGCGTGCCGCCGAGGCCGATCTTGCCCTCGCCGCGCTTCACGGCCTGTTCCATCAGCGCAGGTTCGATCAGGTTGTAATAGACATTGCCCAGCCCTTCGATCCCCTGGGTCTCAAGGCGGTTGGCCGGGTTCACGTGTCCATTGGTCATCTGCAGGCTCCCGAATGCCGTGGCGGCGGCATTTCACTTAGGTCAGCATGCGGCGCCGTGTCTCCTCGCGCGGTGCCGATCGGCCCCCGAAAGGACCCGACAGTCGCCCTATAGCACGCGCCCGAAAAGAAGGAACAGGAAGGTTGGGCGTCGTTAGCGCAACCAATGTTACGATAGCGCAACCATCTCGGGAAGGTGAGGCAAATTAGTCAAAGATTTGGAATTTTCGTGTCTTCTGGGCCCGAAGGTACAGGTGATTCGCAGTTTGCAGTTGCTTCCGCGGGTCGGAAAACAGACAATATGGCAAAAAGCAGGCAATCAGAGCAGTATAGGGGATTGGTGAAATGTCGAGGATCGCGCTTGTCGACGATGACAGGAATATCCTGACATCGGTCTCTATGACCCTGGAGGCGGAGGGGTTTGAGGTCGAGACCTACAACGATGGTCAGTCCGCGCTGGACGCGTTCAACAAGCGGCTGCCGGATATGGCCGTGCTGGACATCAAGATGCCGCGAATGGACGGCATGGATCTGCTACAGCGGCTGCGGCTGAAGACCTCGATGCCGGTGATCTTCCTGACCTCGAAGGACGATGAGATCGACGAGGTTCTGGGATTGCGCATGGGCGCGGACGATTACGTCAAGAAGCCGTTTTCGCAACGCCTGCTGGTCGAACGCATCCGCGCGCTGCTGCGCCGGCAAGAGGCGATCATCACCGGCGAGGTCGCGACCACCGAAGAGACCAAGGTGATGGACCGCGGCAGCCTGACGATGGACCCGCTGCGCCACGCGGTGCTGTGGAAAGGGCTGGACGTCTCGCTGACGGTGACCGAATTCCTGCTGCTGCAGGCGCTCGCCCAGCGGCCCGGCTTCGTCAAGAGCCGCGATCAGCTGATGGACATCGCCTATGACGATCAGGTCTATGTCGACGATCGCACGATCGATAGCCATATCAAGCGGTTGCGCAAGAAGATGCGTTCCGTCGATCCGGAGTTTTCGGCGATCGAGACCCTGTACGGCATCGGCTATAGATACAACGAAGAATGACGCTGACATCGCGGATCGACACTGCTGAGCCGGCCCCGGCCAAGAAGAAAGCCGGCGGCCGCGCCGACGTTTTGCTGGGCGAGGACTGGGTCGCATCCGATGGCGACCCGGAGGCGCGCGACAGGCGGCGCCGGTCGGGCTTCGTGTCGCTCAACCGCTCGCCGCTGGCGCGCAAGATCATCACCTTCAACCTGATGGCGCTGATCCTGCTGGTCGCAGGGGTGCTCTACCTCAACCCGTTCCGCGACAGCCTTGTGCAGCAGCGCGAAAACGCGCTGGTGGCCCAGACCCGGTTGATCGCCACCATGATCTCCGCAGGCCTTCCCGTCAGGGATCAGCCCGGCGCCACCCCCTCGATCGACCAGAGCGCACAGCGCGCCGCCGCAAGTCTTGCGCGCGGGGTCGAGCTGTTTGTCTATGACGCGGACGGGCTGCAGCTGACCAAGGCGGTCGGCCGGGCCGAAAGCGTGCTGCTGACGAAGGACGAGTCGAGCCGTAACACCGTCATCACCGGCTTCCTGAACTGGGTCTGGGATGGGATTTCCAGCGTGCTGACGCCCGATCGCGCGCCCCAGCCCGGCTATAACGCCGCCGATCAGGCCCGCGCCCTGTTTGCCGCGACGGTGAAAGGCAGCACCCAGGTGAACACCGGCACCGACGGGCGCGGCAACACGATCTTCGCCGTCGCCACCCCGATCCTGCATCAGGGCAAGGTGATCGGCGTGGTCGCCACCGCCTCGGCCGCCGGAGAGCTGGATCGTCTGGTACGCTACGAGCGCGAGCAGGTGCTGCAGATGTTCGTCATCGCGATCCTGGTGTCGATCGGCCTCAGCCTGGTGCTGGCCTCGACCATCGCCAACCCGCTGTCGGACCTTGCCGCCGCAGCGGAAATGGGCCGCGACCGGCAGGCCCGCAAGATGAGCCCGGCGCGCGTCCGCATCCCCGATCTGGCCGCCCGCCCCGATGAGATCGGGCGCCTGTCGATCGCGCTGCGCGGCATGGTCGCGGCGCTCTATGACCGGATCGAGGCGAACGAGCAATTCGCCGCCGACGTGGCGCATGAGATCAAGAACCCGCTGGCCAGCCTGCGCTCGGCCGTGGCGTCGATGAGCGTGGCCAAGCGCGACGACCAGCGCGAAAAACTGCTGAGCGTGATCGAGCACGACGTGCGCCGTCTGGACCGTCTGGTCAGCGAGATCTCGAACGCTTCGCGGCTCGACAGTGAGCTGGTGAAGGAAGAGGAAGAGCAGTTCAACCTGCTGACCATGCTGGGTAATCTCGGCGAGCATCTGGGCCAGCAAGCGCAGCAGAAGGGGGTGGATTTCATCACCGACCTGCCGTCGCAGCCGATCATGGTGCACGGGCTGGAGCAGCGCCTGGCACAGGTCTTCGTCAACCTGATCACCAACGCCGTCTCGTTCTGCGAAGAGGGTGACGCGGTTCGCGTCTGGGCCCGCCAGCGCGAGAACCGGGTGCTGGTGGTGGTCGAGGATACCGGCCCCGGCATCCCCGATCAGGCGCTCGGCAAGATTTTCAAACGATTTTATTCGGAACGACCCGTCGGCCAGTTCGGCGATCATTCGGGTCTGGGTCTGTCGATCTCAAAACAGATCGTCGAGGCCCATGGCGGCGTCATCTGGGCCGAAAACATCCGCCCCACCGATGCCGACATCACCTCGGATCCACTGGGCGCCCGCTTCGTCGTGGGCCTGCCGGTGTGAGCGCGCCCCAGCCGCCCGCAGCTGGGCCAGAGCTGGGGCCAGAATTGGGGCCAGCGGGGGAATCCATACTGCATGCCTCCTGCGTGGCGCTCGACGGGCGCGGCGTGCTGATCCTCGGGCCCTCGGGCGCCGGCAAATCGGGGCTGGCGTTGCAGCTGATGGCGCTGGGCGCCCGGCTGGTGGCCGATGACCGCACCCGCCTGAACCCGCGTGCCGGCCGTCTGATCGCCCGCGCCCCCAGCGCCATCGCCGGCCGGATCGAGGCCCGCGGCCTGGGCATCCTGGCCGCCGACGCGTTGCAAGAGGCGCCCGTCACCCTGATCGTCGATCTGGGCCAGACCGAAACCGACCGTCTGCCGCCCGAACGCCGGCTGATTTTGCTCGGCTGCACGGTGCCACTTTGTCACGGGTCCTCGAGTGGCCATTTCCCCGCCGCGATCGTGCAATATCTTCGGGCAGGACGGATCGCATGAGGCCCAGTATGCCAGCCCAAGAAACCGGACATCGCGTCGTATTGGTCTCTGGCCCCTCGGGCGCCGGCCGCTCGACCGCGATCTCGGCGCTCGAGGATCTGGGATTCGAGACCATCGACAACCTGCCCCTCAGCCTGATCCCGCGGCTGCTGGACGGGCCGCCGCTGGAGCGCCCGACAGCGCTGGGCATCGACGTGCGCAACCGCGATTTCAGCGCCGCGGCGTTGATCACCCTGATCGACCGGCTGACCGAGCGCCCCGAGATCGCGCTGGAACACCTCTACCTTGACTGCAACGAGGATGAGCTGATCCGCCGCTATTCCCAGACCCGGCGGCGCCACCCGCTGGCCCCGGACGAAGACCCGCTGGAAGGCATCCGGCGCGAGGCCGATCTGCTGGCCCCGATCCGGACCCGCGCCGATGTGCTGATCGACACCACGGAGATGAGCCCCCACGACCTGCGCGCCGAGCTCGAGCGCTGGTTCGGCAGTGGCGAGGGCCCGCGCATGGCGGTCTCGGTCCATTCCTTTTCCTACCGCCGGGGGGTGCCGCGCGGCGTCGACATGATCTTCGACACCCGCTTCTTGCGAAACCCCCATTGGGACGCCACGCTGCGCCCCCACGACGGGCGCGATCCGCAGGTGGCCGCCTATATCTGGCAAGACCCGAACGCCCAGGCCTTCTTCGACAAGATCGTCGAACTGCTGGCGATCGCGATGCCCGCGCAGATCGACGAGGGCAAGCCGCATCTGGCCATCGGCTTTGGCTGTACCGGCGGGCGGCACCGCTCGGTCGCGATGGCGGAAAAGCTTGCACAGGTGCTTGCGGATCAGGGCTGGGCGGTGGCAAAACGGCATAGGGAACTTGAACGCCGGGAAACAGCGACCGCCGGCACGGAGGGGCGTCCTTGATCGGGATCGTGATCGTCGCACATGGGGGACTCGCACGGGAATATCTGGCCGCGGTCGAGCATGTCGTCGGCGCCCAGACCGGCATCCGCGCGATCACCATCGAGAGCGATCACGACCGCAGCGCCAAGCAGGCCGAGATCATACGCGCCGCCGACGAGGTCGACGACGGAACCGGCGTGGTCGTGGTGACCGACATGTTCGGCTCTTCGCCCTCGAACCTCAGCCTGCCGGCCTGTGCCGGCCGCAACCGCCGCATCCTTTATGGAGCGAATCTTCCCATGTTGGTCAAATTGGCGAAATCACGCCGTCTTCCGGTGGCGGATGCCGCCAAGGCGGCTATGGAAGCCGGGCGAAAGTATATAAACAGCATGGAGATCGGCGGAGGGGACCAAGATTCATGACCACGAAGACCATCCAGATCGTCAACGAAAAGGGCCTGCATGCCCGTGCCTCGGCCAAGTTCGTCGAGGTGGTCGAGGCGCATGATGCCGACGCCGAGGTCTCGAAGGACGGCATGAGCGTTTCAGGCGATTCGATCATGGGTCTTTTGATGTTGGCAGCGCCACGCGGAAGCTCTATTGAGATCCGGGCCAGCGGACCCGAGGCTGAAAAATTGGCCAACGCGCTGGAAGCACTGGTCGCCGACAGGTTCGGGGAAGATTTCTAATCGGGCATCACTTCAAGAAACCCCGAGGGACGGTTCACCTGTGACGGACCAAGGCCAAGAAAACCATAAATTCATCGGTGACCCCGACTACGAACCCTATAATAAGCGCAGGCTTTCCTACGCGGGGACGTTCACCAATCCGTGGAAATCGACCGCCATCCGCGCGATCGAGATGGCCACAGGCAAGCTGACTCTGCTGCAGCTGATCCGTCAGTTCGAAGCCCGTGGTCCGGCGCGTGGTCAGGAATTCTGGGACCGCACGCTTGAGGTCATGGGGATCGACCTGCGCACCCCGGCCGAGCAGATCGCCCGAATCCCCAAGGAAGGCCCCGTCGTGGTGGTCGCCAACCATCCTCACGGTCTGGTCGACGGACTTGTGATGGGCTGCCTGATCGGCCAGGTCCGGCCGGATTTCAAGATCCTCACCCGTTCGCTTCTTACGGGCATCGAGGAAATCTCCTATCACATGGTGCCGGTCCCCTTCCCGCATGAAGAGAACGCCCAGAAGAAGGGGCTGGAGATGCGCCGCCACGCGATGGAGCATCTCAAGGACGGTGGCGTGGTGATACTGTTCCCCTCGGGGCAGGTGGCGGCCTCGGAAACCTGGTTCGGCCCTGCGGTCGAGGCCGACTGGAACCCCTTCACCGCCAAGATGGTGCTGCGCAGCGGCGCCGCGGTGCTGCCGATCTTCTTCCCGGGACAGAATTCGCGCTTGTATCACGTCGCCAACAAACTGTCGCCGACCCTGCGCCAGGGCCTGCTGCTGCACGAAATCTCCTATGCGCTGAACAAGCCGCAGGCGCCGGTCATCGGCGCCCCGATTCCCCCCGACGAGATCGCGCCGTGGAATTCGAATCCCCGCGGCTTCATGGCCTGGCTGCGCCAACGCACCCTGGCCCTGCGCGACACATAGGCCTTCCCCCGCAGGCCCGGCCACTTCGCGATTCCACCCGATAATCGCCCCCCTCCCCCCGGCAGGGCAATCGCATTTGGCTTCAGTCGACCTTCAAGCCATTGAGTATGCTTCGTAAAAATGCTTCGTCCCAGCCAGCGCGCTTGAGCTTGATGGAGAGGGAACCCTTGGAAGTGTCCCTGCGGACG
>CAJYAD010000069.1 GCA_913064775.1 uncultured Albidovulum sp.
CCACATCCTGGAGACCGGAAACGACAGCTTCCGCTTCAAGGCCAGTGCAGCCGTAGCGGCACGGAAAAAGAGGGAGGACAATGATGTCTTGACCCAAGCCTGACCCCCGAAACATAACCTCAAGGTGGGTCAGTTCTCGATGGAAAACCCGGGTCACTTCTGGGTGGAAATCAACAGTTTACCGACACCCGCCGCCACCTGACCTGGAAACTGGCGCTCGACGCGGAGGGCGCGGTCACCGGCCGCAGCCTCTTCGCCGACTACGGCGCCGCCGGTGACCGCCTGGACGGCGCCTGCGTGGATCAGGACGGCTGCCTCTGGCAGGCGGTCTTTGCCGGCGGCTGCCTGCGGCGCTTCACCCCCGACGGTCGTCTCGACCGCGAGATCGCGCTGCCGGTCACCAACCCGACCTGCCTGTGCTTCGGCGGCGCGGGACTCGACACGCTCTTCGTCACCACGGCGACGAAGTTCCTCACCCCCGACCAGCGCGCCAACGAGCCGCTGGCCGGGTCGCTCCTGGCGCTTTCGGGCGTGGGCCGGGGGCTGCCCGAAAACCGTTTCGACGCCTGAACCGTTACCAAAGGGAGGAAGACATGAGCACGAACATCACCCGCCGCGGCCTGATCGCCGCGGCCGGCGCAACCGGGGCGCTGGCCGCGACCGGCGCGGTCACCGGCCTTGCCACACCGGCGTTCGCCGCCGGGAAGATCGACCTGATCTTCGCGGACGTGAATCCGCCGCAAGTGCCGCGGTCGCGCGCGATGACCGAGATATTCGCCAAGGAGATCGGGCCGGATTTCGACTTCAAGCCCTATTTCAGCGCCACCCTGATGAAGCAGGGCACCGAGCTTGTCGGGATCGAGCGCGGCAACATCCAGATGGCCGGGCCGCCGCCCTCGGACCTGGCCCAGCAGGCGCCCGAATTCGACATTCTCGGCGCGGCCTACGTGATCCGCAACGCGGCGCATCTGAAGAAGGTCTTCGCCTCGGAGGTCGGCGATTACTTCCGCAAGCTCGCGCGCGAGAAGATGGGCGTGGTGATCCTGGGCACGTTCTACTACGGCACCCGCCAGGTGAACCTGCGCGGCGACAAGAAGATCGAGACGCCTGCCGACATGCACGGCATCAAGCTGCGCATGCCGGGCGGCGAAAGCTGGCAGTTCCTCGGCCGTGCGCTTGGCGCGAACCCGGTGCCGATCCCCTATTCGGAGCTTTACACCGCGCTCCAGTCCGGGGTGGTCGACGGTCAGGACAACCCGCTTCCCAACGACAAGGCGATGAAGTTCTACGAGGTCACCAACCAGATCGTGATGACCAGCCACAATGTCGGCTTCGGTATGCTGATCATCTCGGCCAAGCTCTTCGACGGCCTGACCTCGAAGCAGCAGGAGCTGATCCAGACCGCCGCCGACAAGGCGACCAGCTGGTCGGACCAGCAGTATCTGGACCAGGAGAAGGAGCTTGTGACCTTCTTCGAGAAGCAGGGCCTGAAGGTCTACACGCCGGATGTGAAGGCCTTCCAGGCCCATGCGCAGAAGGCCTATCTCGACTCCTCGATGTCGAAGAACTGGCCCAAGGGCATGCTTGAGAAGATCAACGCGCTCTGACCTGCGCGCGGGACCTTCGACGCCAGCCGCGCGGGGCAAGCCTCGCGCGGCGGCAACGCTCTGCCGCCAGCGGCAGGGCCCGGGGAAACACGCGGGATCTCCTTGATGGGCGTCTGACGCACTGCACAGGCCGCTGCTGCGTCAGGATTTCCCAAAGCCGTCGCGCCAGGCCCCGGCGGCTCGGCGTTCGACCGCGACGGCTCGGAGGTTGCCGCCGTGGGGCTGCGCAGGATTGCCGAGTTCTACAAGATCGAGGCCGACATCCGCGGCACGGTGTCGGGACAGCGGCTCTCGGCCCGGCAGGCGCGCACCGCAGCCATCGGCTCGACCACACGCAGTATCTCCGATGCGATCGCCGCGTCCACTCGGGATCCGCCGAAGCCGAGACAGCGTGGCTGTATTTGCAGCGTTGGATGTGTCTCAGGAAGAGACGGCGATCCCAACGTCACCCGTCCCGAGACCGGAAGCACGACGAGGACCAGATTGAACACGACGAAGGCAGCCAGCAGATAGATATACCAGCCTGCGAAAACCGTGAGCGTGGCTGTTTTGAGCGTCGTAAGGACGTGGCTTGAGGCCGTGGGCATCGCGATCAAAAAGGCAACCAACCCCATCACCAGGAGCTTCGTGGTCACCGCAACAATCGCGTTGAAGCCTCGGTAGAAGCCGACCCCGACGATTGGAATGTCCAGCAGGTTGGTGAAATTTGTCCCGGCCATTGCGTGCGCTCCCCTTACGCGAGGAGAGGCGGAGCGCGGAGGACAAATCAGGCTCTTCGCAACTGACCCCGGCTCGGAACCTCGCCAAGGAGAGAGTTGCCGACGTTTGTTGCACAATTGTTAGCAGCAGGAATTATCGCGGAGCAGGTCTCAGTCGAAGAGCGCCGGGGCCGATGTGCGGACGTCGTCCCGCACCAGAGCCATCGGGCTTCTGGTCGAGACCTTCGCGGCGGCGCTGAGTGGCGCGTCTCCCTGCGTCGACGCGTCGCCCTTCAAAGCCAGTAGGTTACGAGCAGAAGCCGGCAATCTCTGCCCATTGGCGTAGAAGGCTGAGGAGCGGATCACCTCAATGTCCAGCGTGTTACAGGGCCAGCTTCAGCCGCACGCCGACCGCGCGCGAACAGCAGGTCATCATCCGCGTTTGCCCGGCCCGCTCGGCGGACGTCAGAACCTGGTCGCGGTGATCGACCTCGCCCTCCAGTACGGTGACTTCGCAGCTCCCGAACAGCCCTTCGCGGCAATCACAGGCAACGTCGATCCCGGACGCGACGAGGGCATCCAGGACGGTCGTGTCGGCGGGAACATGAACCGTCAGTCCGGAATATGCGAGCTCGAGGTCGAAGGCATGCTCCTTTGCCGGATCGAGCGTGGTGTCGGCGGCCTGGAAATGTTCGAAGCGATAGCTTCCTTCGGGCAGGCCGGCGGTCAGCCTGTCCAGCGCCTCCAGCATCTGCCGTGGCCCGCAGGCGTAGATCTGGCCGCCCTCAGGCAACCCGGCCACCAGCGCGGCCAGATCGGCGCGGGTGCCCTCGTCGCCGATATGCAGCGTCAGCCGGTCGCCATGATCCGCCGCCATCCGATCAAGGAAGGCCATCGTCCGGCGCGAGCGCCCGGCGTAGTGGATCGCGTAATCCTGCCCCAAAGCCTTCAGCCGGTCCGCCATGGCGAGGATCGGGGTGATGCCGATGCCGCCCGCGACCAGCATCGTGTAGGGTCTGTCCTCGTCCAGCTTGAAGTGGTTGCTGGGTCCGCGCAGGCGCAGCTCGCTACCGTCGCGCAGGACGTCGTGGAAATGGCGAGAGCCGCCCTTGCCACCATCCTCGCGTAGGATGGCGAGATCATAGCTGCCGCCTGGCCGGCCGCAGAGCGAGTATTTCCGCTCGAACGCGCCATCGCAAAGTTCGACATGGGCGCCGGGCGTCCAGCCGGGCAGGGGGCGGCCCTGCAGGTCCTCCAGCGTTACACCCAGCACGCCCTTGGCCTCCTGCCGCACTCCGGTGACGCGCACCCGCCGGGCGATGTCCTTGGACGACGGTGCGCCGATGGCAAAGTCGCGGCGCGGCTGGCGGAGCGCGGGATCGCGCCGTTCGGGGTTCTGCGCCGGGTCCCATTCTACCCAGACATGTTCGGGCCCCCGGAAAGATGTACTGGGCATATAGGTGAAGTCCTGCTCGGCCAGCCAGAGGTGGGGCAGGCGGCGAGATGTCTCTTCCAGGAAGATCCGCATCTCCATCCGCGCGATGTTCTTGCCCATGCACTGGTGCGCGCCGTAGCCGAACGACAGGTGGTCGACCGCGTCGCTGCGGTAGATGTCGAAATCGTCGGCGTTCTCGAAATGCTCCGGGTTGCGGTTGCCCGAGGTCTGGACGATCAGCAGCTTCGCGCCTTCCGGGATCGCGACGCCGCCCACCTCGGCCGGGGCCGTGGTCTGCCGCCGCCACGCGATGATTGAGCCAGCGTAGCGCAGGCATTCCTCGACCGCATTGGGGATGAGCGAGGGATCGGCGCAGATGTCCTCCCAGGCGTCGCGGCGGGTCAGCAGCAGCCTGAACATATTGGCCGAAGCGAGCGAGGTGGTTTCATGCGCTGCGACGATGATCGCCATCATCATCGAGTGGACATAGCTGTCGGTCACCACCTCGGGGATCTCGGCGTTCTTGCGGATGGTGTAGTGCATCCAGCCCTCACCGTCAGGCTGGGCGCGCATCTTCTCGATCACCTCGCCTGCGTATTCCCAGAAGCGGCCGACGTCATGAGCAACCTGAACCTGCTGGTAGGGCGTCGGCTTGCCCCAGGTGTTGACTGAATGCGCCAGCGAGAATGTCTGCAGCGTCGCGATATCGTCCTCGGGCACGCCAAGGAAGTGTAGCGCCACCAGCAATGGCACCTCGTACAGCATGGCGTCGACCAGATCGACGCGGCCTTCGTCGATGAAGGCATCGATCTTCTCGCGCGTCAGGCGGCGGATCATCTCCTGCCGCTTTTCCAGGTTCTCGGGCAGGAAATGGTCCATCAGGGCGCGGCGGCGCACCATGTGGGCGGGCTCGTCTTCGTTCACCATGGTGCGGTTCATGGCGTAGTCGTAGCTTTTCAGGACCTCGATCGCCTCTTCCGTCGCGGGGGTGATCTTCTCCAGCGCATTCTTGGGCGAGAACAGGATATTGTCGCGGAAGACGGCCTTGATGTCCTCGTAGCGGGTGACGATCCAGCAGCCCATCTTCTCTGAATAGAAGACCGGCATCTCCTCGCGCGACCAGCGCAGGGCTTCCGCGGGGTCGGTCTGGTAGGGGGCGTCGAAGGCGTCGAACTGGCGGGCACGGTCGGAAAAGGGGCAGCTGCCTTCGGGGCGGGATTGAGGGGCTGCGGCCATGAGGTGTTCTTCCGTATTGTCGAATATCGCTCACGTGTTTCCGAATAAAGTAACTTGGCGTGCCGCGATTGCAAGCACCTGTATGCGGCGCGCCAAGCCGGTCGCGTCAGTCGCTGCGCAGGAACGCCTCAATGCTGGTCACAAGCGCAACCGGCGTCTCGTCCATCGGGTAATGGCCCGCGTTGGGCATGACCTCCAGCTCGGCGTTGGGGTACCATTGCATGTACGTGGCCTGCATGACCTCGGCTGATAGTGCCGGGTCGTTGGCACCGACGATCACCTTCAGCGGCACCGGGTTGCCGGCGATCTCCTGATGAAAATCGGTCTTGGTCCAGGCGGTCAGGTAGGCGGCGAAGGCGTCTTCGCGGGCGGTTTCGGCTGAATACTGGGCCATGCGGTCGACCCAGATCTTCGTCAGCCGGTTGCCGGTTGTGAAGTCGATGATGGCACGGCGATTGTCCATGTTGGCCGCGGCCCCTCCAAATAGTGCCTCTCCGTCGGCATCCAGCGGCACGCCCGCGGCGGGGACAGGGGTCAGCGCGACCATCTTCTCGATCCGACCGGGGGCATCCGCCAGCACGCGTTGCACCGCCATCCCGCCCATCGAGTGGCCGATAAGGTTGAACGTCTCCCATCCCAGGTTGTCGGCCAGTTCCAGCACGTCGCCCGATATCTCCGCCATGTCATAGCGCCCCTCGATACCGCGCGAGGCCCCGTAGCCGCGATAGGCCGGGCAGACATAGGTGAACGCGGACCCGTCGAGCGCGGGTTTCATCGGGGCAAGGAACGTCTGGTCGCCGAACCAGCCGTGCAGCACCATCACCCGGCGCGGGCCTTCGCCGATCGTCTCGTATCCCAGTTGTGCCATGATTATCCTTTCTGTCGCTGTCCTCTGCCGGTGCCGGCGGGGCGTTTCAGGAAGGAAGCCGTGCTATCCCTGCGCCGGCCGTAGCCGCGCGGGGTGCTGTTCTCCTCCCTTTGTTCCGAATATCGTTCGGTGATGTCCGATATACAACATTTGCGTTGCCCTGACGACCGGATGCCATTGGACACGAGGCGAGAATTGGGTCAATCACGCAAGACGCATGCGCGCGGCGTGGCAGGAGGGAAAGCGGTGCCGAAACAGAAGGAAGCCAATCTGTTGCAGACGCTTCAGCGCGGGATGGAGGCGTTCATGCTTGTCGCCCGCACCCCCGGCGGCCTGCTGGTCGCCGAGATCGCCGACCGACTGGGCGTGAACCGCGCCATCGCCTACCGCATCGTCGCCACGCTGGAATCCGACGGATTTGTCACCCGCGGATCGGGCGGGCGCATCTACCTTGGCGGGGCGGTGCTAGCGCTCGCCGCGGGGATCGAACCACAGATGCGCGCGCTCATCGGCCCGGCACTCAAGCGGCTGGCTGAAGCGGCTGGCGCGACGGCTTTCCTGTCAGTCGGGCGCGGAAACGAGGCAGAGGCGGTGCTGGTCGCGGAGAGCGAGGCGGGACTGATTCGTGTGGGCTACCGCGTCGGCAGTCGCCATCCGCTGAACCGCGGCGCCGCCGGGATTGCTATCCTTGCCGGGCGCCCCGCTGCGCAGGGAGAGGACCCGGCGGTGACGCAGGCGCGCGCCGACGGGTTCAGCCTCACCCGGGGCGAGTTGCAGCGCGGCGCGGTCGGGATCGCTGCGCCGCTGCGGCTGGGGCCGGGCGGAGGCTTCGAGGCCTCGGTCGGCGTCGTCGCGCTGGACGATCTCGACACTGGCCTCGTGACGCCTCTGGTGGTCGATGCTGCCAGGGAGATTACGCGGATGCAGGCACTGCCGCCGTAGATCTGGCTCGGTCTCAAAACGCAGGATGTCGGGGAATGCGGTGTCAGAGCAAACTTGCTTGAGGCGTGGCTGCCCGCATCCGGGCGAGCGCATCTTTGTCGATCGTGTTTGCAGGTTTCGTCATGTCGGTCTCTCCTTTGAAAGATGACGACAAGAACACTATCCACGACCTGTGAAAGTCGAAAAGCTTTTTTGAGAAGATCTCGGCTTGGCTGTCATGCGCGTGCCTGAACGAGCGAAGCAGGCCCAAAGGGGGGATGGTCTCTCAAGAAGGGCAATCTCGTCGAGACCTGCTCCGGCCGCGGTCTGTACATTGCGCGCAGGCTAAACCATTAGCGCTCACTTCGTGCAGCCGGCGGCATGTATGGACCGGTAGGTTGCACCATGTTTGTCTATTGGTCATGCGAGGCAAGTCGGTTCTGGTAGGCTTCGGCGGTTGCAGGTCCCCGCAACCAGCATTACTTGACTCGCCGTGTCAGCTGACGCGGCTTTTGTCTTTCCAAGCGATAGCAACAGGATAGTCGCAAGCGCTCCCTCCAGGTCAACCTGGAGGCCGCCCGCTTCCGGCGTCAGTACGATGCGGTCGATCAGGCCGCGGATCTTCTCCTTGGCCTCCGTCGCCTCGTCGGGGCGCGACAGCGCCGCGGTCAGCGCGTCGATCTTCGTGCGGTAGGTGTCGGCCATCGCGGGGTGGAGGCGGATGGGATCATCTTTGGGCTCAGCCGCGAGTTGCGCTTCGAGCGTCTTGCGGCGCGCGGAGAGGGCGGCCATCGGCTCCTTGACCTCTTCGGGCGGGATCCCAGCGATGATCGCCTTCACCAGCTTGTCGTGGTCGCGCGTCGCGCGGACCAGTTCCTGTTCGAGCCGGTCGCGGCTGCCGGCGGCCTCGGCGCGCAGGCGGTTGCGCTCGGCGGTGTATTCCTCGCAGAAGGCAGTCACGAGCTCGGGCTCCATAAGACGGTCCTTCAGGCCATGGAGGACGCGCGCCTCGAGATCCTGCCGGGTGATGGTCGCGCGGCTCGTGCAAACGGCCGGCCCCTTGTTGCGGGCCGCGGAGCAGCCGAAGCGGTCGCGTCCGACGGTCGAGAATCCTCCCCCACAGCACCCGCACACCATCAATCCCGAGAACAGAAAGCGCGGGCGGCGGCGGTCCCACGAGCCGAGCCCGGTGCCCTTGATCGCGGTCTTCTCCTGGCGATCCTTTACGACCTGCCAGAGCGCGTCGTCGACGATCCGAAGCTCGGGCACCTCTTCGATCACCCATTCCGCTTCCGGGTTCGGGCGCGCGACGCGCTTGCGGGTGTCGGGTTCCCTCACGAACCGTTGCCGGTTCCAGACCAGTTTGCCGATGTACAGCTCGTTGTTCAAAATGCCTGTGCCGCGCTGTTTGTTGCCATGGATCGTTGAGGCGCCCCATTTGCCTCCCCGTGGGCCGGGGATCCCTTCGAGGTTCAGGGTCTCGGCGATCTTGCGCGGCGAGATGCCGCTGGCGTAGTCACGAAACACGCGCTCGACGACGGCGGCCTCCGCGTCATTGATGCGGCGATCGCCTCGGATTCGGTCGCCTTGGGCATCGCGGTGGTCGACCACCTCGTAGCCATAGCTGTTGCCGCCGGCCGACTTGCCAGCGAGGACGCGCCCATGGAGGCCACGCCGCGTCTTCTTGGCCAGTTCGGTGAGATAGAGCTGATTCATCGTGCCGGTGACGCCGACATGCAGTTCAGAGATCTCGCCTTCGCTGGCGGTCACGATCCGGATGCCGTCGAAGGTCAGGCGCTGGTAGAGGCCGGCAATATCCATCTGGCTGCGGCTCAGCCTGTCGAGCGCCTCGGAGAGGATGATGTCGATCTGACCAGCCTGCGCATTCCTGAGCAGGGCCTGGAGGCCGGGGCGCATGAGGCTCGCGCCGGAGGTGGCGGCGTCGGAAAAGAAGTCCACCACCTTCCAGCCGCGCGCGGCGGCGAGGTCGCGACAGAGCCGCTCCTGGTCAGCCAGCGAGGCCTGGCGCTGCATGTCGGTCGAGAAACGGGCGTAGATGGCGACGCGGGGAGTATCAGTCATTGTTATCAGTCCTGGTCAGAAGAAGAATGATCGGCGCGTGCGGCCTCGCGGGCCAGGGCGCGAACGAGATCGAGAAACGCGGCCCGCGCCGCGGCGGCGGGCGCGTCAGCGGGTGGGGCGCCGCGCTGGCCATTGGGCATATCTCGATCGTCGCGTGCCAACGGACGCGTTCTCCTCGCCCGCATCGTGGGGCGACACGGGGTTCAACTGACTGACTTTGAGGGCGGGCTGGGGCGCCGCCGATGATGTCATCAATATAGCCCCCGGGAGCGCAGGCCGCGCCTGCCGATTCGAGCTCGTTGTCGGAATAATGTGGATAACCCATCACCGAAGACCCCGTAAAAAAAGAGAAATACAGAAAACTGGAAGACCGGCGGCGCCAGCCGCCCTGAGGACAGGATCCGCCAAGAAGACGAAAATACAAAGACCTCTCTCTCAACCGCGAGAAACATAGAAAACAGGAAAACACCTCCGTTGCCGCCCGCAGGGCGAGAAGAAGAGAAAGACGGAGAAAGTCAGAAAACGGAGGAGAGAGAGAGAGAGAGAGAGAGAGAGAGAGAAAAACCGCCGGGCAAGCCCGGCTGAAAACGCACATCACAACCAGGTCAGCTCCGCGCTGTTCCCTTGATCTGCTCTTGATGGCTATCGATGGCCTTATCTTCCAAGGGCAT
>CAJYAD010000070.1 GCA_913064775.1 uncultured Albidovulum sp.
ACATCATAACCGCCAAGCGGATGATTTCGGGCGACGTCTTGAAGTACCGGAACGGGGATCGCTGGGTCATGCCAAAAGGCTACGCGACCGCCCTGCCCGCCTCAAGGATTTTGCTCTGACAGCGCCCCCGAGAGGCGCCGCTCGATGGAGGATACCGACAGGGCAGGGGCCTCGCCCCCGGGGGCGGCCAGATCCGCGATGTAGAGGCCGATCAGCTGCGGCGAGGGGGGCAGGGGGTCCGCGCCCCGCATCCGGCACCAGCGGGCGAAGTGGCCCCAATCCTTCGCATAGGCCTTCAGGGTATTGTCCGAGGCCGCGGCGCGCGCGTAGTCGCGGGCGGTGTCGACCAACCGGTCGAGCGTGCCGGAGCCGACGACATGGGAGGGCAGGGCGATTTGTTCCGTCACGGTGCGTTCCTCTGAGCTGCCCAATTGTGTGACCTCGGATCAGTGCGGTCTCATGCCGCTTCACCGTGGTCTCTGACAACCGGGACGAAACCGACGCCGAGGGCGTGCGCGATCTTCATGATGGTTGCGAACTCCGGGTTCGTCTCGCCGCTGAACGCACGATAGAGCGCAGCCCGGGTCATCCCGATTTCGCGCGCAAGCTGACTGATGTTGCGGGCGCGGGCAACGGTGCCGAGCGCCCGTGCGATGAAGACGGGATCATCGGTTTCGAACGCGGCGGCGAGGTATTCCTCGATCGCCTCGGCTGTGTCGAGGACCTCGGCGCTGTCCCACGCGGCGGGTTCAATCTTCCGGCTCATCTCTCCACTCCTTTGCCATCCTCCTGGCCCGCGCGATGTCTTTGGCCTGCGTGCCCTTGTCGCCGCCGCACAGCAGGAGATAGACGACCTTTCCACGGCGGGAGTAGTAGATGCGGTAGCCCGGTCCATAGTCGATCTTCAGTTCGCTCACGCCCTGGCCAAGGTCGCGCGTCTGGCCCGGGTTGCCGCTGGCGAACCGATCGATGCGAATGGCGATGCGTGCCGCTGCCCGGCGATCTTCCAGAGTGTTGAGCCAGGCGATGAAAGCGGTGTCGGTCTTCCGGAGTTTCTGAGACTACGTTCCATGTGTTTTCAACAGGTTGCCTGTGTCGCATTTCTGAAACCGATTCAGGGTATGTGAAACTGGACGTCGATTGAGTCACCATTGATAAGACTATCCGGCATCCATCCATTGAGTAGTGTTATGTCCGATAATGTTCCGGCTGACAAGGATTGGGAAGCGGCCGAATACCGCGCAATGGTGGCGCCGGTTCTGGCCAAGCCCGTGCGTCCTGGACTTCACGCCCTGGCGCAGGGCTCGCTGTTGCAGGCTTTCGCGTTGACGGTTGGCATTGGCCGGATCGTCGAGGATCCGATCACCCGGGCGATCGACGTTCTGCTTGCGAGTGATGCGGAGGGGCAGGGACGGGTCGGGGACATGCTCAAGTCGTGGCCGCTCTCGTTGAGGCGACGCATTGCTGCCCGGTTCTGGCGGGCTCAGCGCGACGAGAGAGAGCGTCAGATCGCCAAGACGGCTGCGCGGCGGCCCCCGTCTCACAAACCTCGACTCAGTCCGTCGCATAAATACCGGTGCAGAATCTCATGAACCCCGGCCGGTTCTTCGGGGAAGTGCCTGAATCTCATGAATTCCGGCTATCCGACATCCGGGGCGTTTTGAGCATGATTTTCAGCCTAGCTTACTTGCGTCCGATAATGGCTATTCCTGCGCTGCATCGAGCTGCCCGAGGCGATGGCGGATTGGTCGCTGACCAGCCTGCAGCTGAAGTTGATCAAGATCGGCGCCCGCGTCGTGCGCCACGCCCGCGCCATCACCTTCCAACTGGCCGAGGTCGCGGTCACCGGCGCGATGGTCCGGGCTATCCTGGCTGCGATCCGTCGATTGCGAGCGCCACCGTCATGCGCGTAACTTCGAAATAGGCGAAAACCGAGCAAAAGCGGCAAGACAACTCTGTCCGTCGTGCTGCAAAACGAGGCCGCATGACCGAGGTGGCTCGCATTCGCGGCCCGATCCGGACCCATCCGGGCGGTCTGATGAAGGCGGCGCGCCGCCGAACGCACGCACCACTTGATCGGCAGGCAAAATCAGGCGACCTTAGGGTCATACGGCAACCCACTTGGGGAATGTCGGTCGAAGATGTTTGGGCTGAAGGTTGGAGTAGATAATGAAGCATCTTATTAAATCGTTACCCTTCCTGAAGGGCTGGATTCGTAAGCTAAATAACTCAAACGAACGCTCTGAGTGGGTTCAGAGGCAGATTTCCGAGGTACCAAACGGCTCTTTGATTCTAGATGCTGGATGTGGCAGTCAGCAATATAGAGAATTTTGCACGCATCTTGATTATAGGGGACAGGATATTGGTCAGTACATTATTGACGAGAAGAAGATGATAGGTGCGGAGAGTGGGGGGCTTGGCTCTGGCGAAGGTTATCAGTACGGAAAACTCGATTATGTTGGCGATATATGGAAAATAGATGAGAAAAATGGAACATTTGATGTGGTTTTATGCAATGAGGTTTTTGAACACATCCCCTACCCTATTGAGACACTAAAAGAGTTTGCGAGGCTATTAAAATCTGGCGGCACCCTAATACTAACGGCACCAAGCAATTGCTTAAGACATATGGATCCATATTTTTTCTATACAGGATTTAGTGACAGATGGTATGAAAAAATCTTAGACCAAAACGGTTTTTTAATTGAAGAAATTACAGCCGTAGGAGACTACTATTCGTGGTTAGGCGTTGAAGTGGCGCGAACCGCGATGGCGCACAGTTTTTTTGCAAAGGCTATTTTGTTGCCAGCATTTCTATATTACTTTAGCAAAAAGAAGACCGAGGTTTCAGTGAGTACGCTTTGTATGGGTTATCACGTAAAGGCGAGGAAAAAATAGTCACTTAGTGATCCGCCACCGGACAATTTCTTTGTAAGCATCAGGGTCGCGGTCGACACTACCGTGATGGAAAAGAACATCGCCCATCCGACGGACTCCCGGCTCTACGAGAAGGCGCGCCGCCAGTTGGTTGCCCTGGCGGCAGAGGTCGGGATCGAGCTGCGGCAGAGCTACAATCGGCTCGCGCCCCGGCTGGCCATGCAGGTGGGCCGCAATGCCCATGCCCGCCAGTTCCGCCGCATGCGCAAGGCTCTGAGTGAGAAGTCGCGAAGGTTCATCATATCGGTGGTCATCGGTGAAATCTCCGGTTCAGGTTGGTGTTAGCAACCAGACCCTACCGGTAAATCGCCGGTGACCACCTCAGCCAGATCCTACACCACGCTGTGGGACACCATCCAGCGCGTCACAGGGGTGGGCGAATACCCCGGAATCGGTGGGCGGATGAAATCGGAATCCCAGATGACGCCAACTGGTCCCCTTCGCCGCCTCACTCTCTCGTTTTCGTGTATTAACGTAACGGTCATAACCTCTATCGGCAAGGAGGTCAGGAGAGTATTCAAAAATTAGAAGTCAAAGGACTCACAGGCGGTCAACGGCGCGTGCGATGAACTTCACTGAGCCGCCGAATGCGAAATGACAGGGATGGAGCCGGAAATGGCTGCTACGATCATCTTTGGAGCATTACTGGCCGGTGTCATCCCACGTTATTCACCGGCCCCCGTTTTTTGTGTTCTTGAGGTTTCGATGACGGGTTTCGAGAGCGGCTGACGGGCGTGATTTCGATGACTGGCGGCCCGGATCCCGAGCGATGGAGCTGACGAGCGGTCTGACGGCGGTTGGGAAGCAGTTTTTCAGCGGCTTTGGTGCAGCCTTGTGTGCCGCCCAAGGGCGTTTCGGCGATCAAGTTGGTGCGCACCGGTGACGTGCTATGGGTCGGCCCAGTGGAGCGCGGTGATCTGCGGCCAGATCGCCGACCAGAATGGAGCGGCGGCGGCGGACAGGGCGAGCGTCATCCGTCGGGCAGAGACAGTGAGCCGTGCCCCGGCGCGCAGCACCCGCTCCCGGAGCCGCCGCAAGCTCCAGCCGGCGCCGGTGGCGCGGGCCATTGCGCGGCGGGCGATGTGCATGATCTCGTAGGCGAGACAGGCGATCAGCAGGCGGACCTCATTGCAGGCGAAAGCGTCGACGGCGGGCGTCGTCGATTTCGTCTTGCGCCCCCGCCAGTGCGATTTCGCCCGGTTGGTAGACGACAGCGCAGGATCCAGCACGTCCTTCAATTCGCCCATGTGCCCTTCGGCTTTGCCACGCTCGCGATAGTGCTCGAGCACTTCGCTACGCGCCTGTTCGGTCCAGGGACGCGAGGTGACCAGGAAGAAATGATCGAAGAGCAAGTCGCCCTCGCGCTCCTTCACGACCAGGATCACCCGCCGCGGCTTGTCCCAGCTGTCGGCCCGATAGCTCAGTTCGTAGAGCCACATCCGCGGCTCCAGCGGCCTGGGGTCTGATGCCGGAGGGGGCAGGATCCTACGCTAAGGCCTTTTCGGCCACCTGTATTCGCCGGTGAGGAGGATAGAGCCGGTAGCCTCTGTCTCCCTCAGGGTCCGCGCTCATCAGTTCCCAGTCCCGGGCAGCGGCTTCCGCCGCCTCGCGCGCGGCGTGGCAGATCTCGCAGCGGTGCTTGACCTCGCCGCGCGCGATCCGCCTGACGAACTCGAACTGCCGCCGGATCTCGTGGCCGCAGGGCGCAAGGTAGAAGGCGTACTGGGTTGTGCCCGGATCGCGACGCAGGAGACGCAGGCCTGCGGCTTCTGCGGTCTTTGCCCAGGCGTTCTCCAGGCAGTGGGCGCAGAGCGGCCGATCGCTGGTCATCAGCACATAGACCGCCTTGCGGACGAGCTCGCCGCAGGTCTTGCAGCGCAGCGCGAGGTTATATCGATTGCGCACGCGGGCGACCAATTCGAAACCCTTGGCGCGGGCGGCCTCGACCCATTGCGGATGCAGCGCGCCGGGCATGATCTGTTCGGGCACGCCGTGGATCATCAGGGTGGAAGGATCGGTATGGGGCATGGAAGGTCTCCTTGGCCGTTGGGGTGGGGGAAAGACGGGACCGCCACGGCGGGCCCGGAAGAAGCATGGGGAGATCGCGGGACGCAGGTCTCCGCCGTCCGGCCGCGATGCACGACCGGACCAGGGACAGGGATCCCGGCTCAGGAAATGGCGATCAGAGCGAAGGGCTGAGCTCCGCGTCCTCGTCGCCGTGGCCGACGAGATCGAGGGTGAGGAAGTCCTCGTAAAGCCTCAGTCCCCGAACCAGCATCCGGTTCACCCGCCGGTTTGCAGCGGAGCTTGGTTGGAGCCGGAAGAACGAGGTCTTCTCTCGGGCCACGCGGTGCAGATGCGCGACCTCCTCGGGCCGCTCCGCGCCGAGTGTGGCCTGCAGCACGTAGGCCGCGAGCTTCAGCGGCCGATCCGCCGGCAGCAGGAGCGGTGCCGCCAACAAGCGCATGCTGCAGATCCGAGAGCCGGTCCTGAGCGGTCTCCGCATCGGCCAGCCATCCGCGGAAGGCCGGATCCCAGGCATCGACCCCGACGAGGTCACGCTCGCGGGCGATGAACTCCGCGAAAGCGTCGAGCGCCGCCGCAAAGAGCTGAAGGATGGGGGAGGGAGGGAAGACGGATGTGTCTTCAGTCACGCGGATACGCGTGGTAGCGGTGGCGATAGCCATGATCGGTCTCCTGGAGTGAGATCGTTTGTGGTTAGGGCGAAGGAGGGAGTTGGCGCTCTTGCCTTCGCCCGATCATTATGAAATGAGGTAATCATAAAGTAAACCCACTTTGTGAGGAATCTCATGACTGTGAAGAAAAAGATGGGCCGGCCGCCAGAGGATACCTCTCCGGTGATGGTCCGGATGAGCAACGACATGATCAAGGAGATCGACGCGTTCCGCAGGATCGCGGAAGATCTGCCGACCAGGCCCGAAGTGATACGACGCGCCGTTGCCGAGTATTTGCAGCGGCACGGGAGAGGGTAGGGGGCCAACCCCGGGCATCTTCTGCAGCCGGGCCGAGAACCGCGGCCGCCTCTGCTCCCCACTGCGATCTGTGCGTCATGTTCACGGACGCCGAGCGCGAGGAGTGGTCCGACCGAGCCGGGCGCACGTTCCAGGCCGGCGACATGACCATCCCCAGAAACAAGAAGGACCTTGCCCGGGCCGCCCACGAGCTTTATCAGAGCAGTTGAAATAGTAACCCAATGGGGTATATATGAAGCGAATGCAAACCGTCGCGGAGACGCCGACGTTTGCCCGCCAGGTAGAGAAGCTTCTCGACGAGGAGAGCAAGCAGGAACTGATCGAGTTCCTCGCGGAGAACCCTCTGGCGGGGGACGAGATCCCGGAAACGGGCGGCGTTCGAAAGCTGCGGTTCGCGGTGCCAGGCCGGGGCAAGAGAGGCGGCGCGCGGGTGATCTACTACTACCTGGATGATGAGATCCCGCTCTACGCGCTCCTGATCTACCCGAAGAACGCGAAGACGGACCTGACCTCGGATGAGAAGAAGGCCGTGCGGAAGCTGGTGCGGCAACTGAAGGAAGAGCGGAAGGCACGGAAATGAGCACTTTTGGCGATGATCTGATTCAGTCCCTGGGCGAGGCTGTGGCCCATGCGAAGGGCGAGGGCCCGGCGGTCGTCCATGCACCGCTGGAGCCCAAGGCCGTGCGTATGCGTGCGAAGCTGACCCAGAAGCAGATGGCCCCGATCATGGGCATGAGCCTGTCCGGCTATCGCAAGTGGGAGCAAGGGCAGCGCCGGCTCAGCGGTCCGGCCGCGGCCCTTCTCCAGATGCTGGAAAAGGAGCCCGAGGCCGTTCGCCGCGCGCTTCTGAGCGCCTGATTTCCAGAAAGAGGGCCGAAGACGGCAAGGGCCCTAGGCCCGCGCACCTCGAGATCTCTGGCGGAGAACTCCCGGCAGGGTCCAGCTGAAGGCTCCCTCGGAGGGCTCTGTCAGGTTGACGAGGCTTGGTCTGGCGCTTAGCGGGTCTGGATGATCAACATCGAAGCTCCGCCGCTCAAAGGGTACCGCTTCCCGCGGTCAATCATCGCTTATGCAGTATGGGCGTATCACAGGTTTGCCCTCAGCTGTATGCGGCGCCTGCGCCCCATTGATTTCCCACTTGCGGCAGCCGTTTTGGCGTTGGAGGGCTGATCCGTGAGCTCGCCTGGGAGTCCCGGACGAGCTCATGGTGAGGCGGTGTCAACGGCGGAGCAAAACCCGGCCACGGGGCGGAGCAAAAGTCTGCCACCTGAGGGGTTGTCGGATTGAAGCGTATGGAACGCTTCGCGCCCCGGCAGCCGCGCTCCTCACATAGCTGGCGGTTGCCGGGGCGCGTTGGTCCGTCAGGACCAATTCTGCGATGGCTTCAATTCGCTTTGGCGCTGTTTCGGGCGCGGCTCTGTGCGAGCCGATAGCTGTCGCCGTTCATCTCGAGGATGTGGACATGATGGGTCAGCCGGTCGAGCAGCGCGCCGGTGAGACGCTCGGAGCCGAAGGTCTCGGTCCATTCGTCGAAGGGCAGATTGCTGGTGATCAGCGTGGCGCCGCGCTCGTAGCGTTGCGAGATCAGTTCGAACAGAAGCTCGGCTCCGGTCTTGCTCAGGGGCACGAAGCCCAGCTCGTCGATGATCAGCAGCTTGTATCCGACCACCTGCTTTTGCAGGCGTAGGAGGCGCCGCTCGTCGCGGGCCTCCATCAACTCGTGGAGTGAGCCAATGGAACGCCAATGGTCCGAGAGACATTGGCGAACTGTAGCGGCGGCGGTGGTGAAGCCGACGGAAAGGCCCTTCTGGCAAGCCGCCAGCCCGAGGCCCAGGGCGATATGGGTCTTGCCGGTGGTGAGCCATGTCGCGCCATTGAGCCATGTCGCGCCATTGATGAGGTGGATGGCGCCCGCTCCCGGCATCGCAATGTGCCCCATTGGGTGTCGTAAGATCACCAACGAGAGGGAGCCATCCATGAACGAGATTATCACGATCGGTGTCGATCTGGCGAAATCTGTTTTCCAGTTGCACGGTGTTGACGCAGAGGGACGTGTGGTTTTGCGCAGGCAACTGCGGCGCAGTCAGATGCTTGAGTTCTTTCAGCGCCTTCCGGGATGCCTGATCGGCCTAGGCCAGCTTCGTCCTCAGCCATCAACGCGGCGGATCAGGACTGGCCGCGAATGAAAGTGCCCTTGGCGACGCTGTGGAAGTCGCCACGGCGAATACCGATATCGGCCAGGTCACGGTCGGACATCGCCGACAGTTCACGCACGGTCTTGAGGTACTGTTGCCGGCGCTCGTAGGCGTCCCGGACGCGTTCGAGCGAGGCGTGAAGGTTGAACGGGGCGGCGCGATGGCGGGCGGGGCTACCGATCTGCAGGGCGGTCATTTTCATATCCTCTGTCAATCATCTCGTGTCCCTGAAACATGGGCTGTCACGGGCCGCCCCACCACACCCAGGAGAAGAATGCCGCAATGCAGCAATTGCATTGCTCAGCCCACCGACGACCCCGCTGAAATCGGGTGACCGGAACCCCCGTCCCGGGGGGAATGAGTGCAATTTTCTGATATTCCAGATCTCATGGCTCTGCAGCGACAAGGTGCCCTTCGCCCACGTCGGTGAGACACAGGCGTTCGGGCCCGTTTCCCACGCGTCTGACCGGACTGGGTATCTCTTCCTCCAGCCGCCGGAATGCGGCCCGGATTCGAGTCGGATCAGGGACGGGCACGGCGTCAATCAGGCGCTGAGTATAGGGATGTCGCGGGTCCGAGAAGATCTGCGCGCAGCTGCCCATCTCGACGATTTGGCCGAGTTACATCACCGCCATCCTGTCCGAGATGTTCTCGACCACCGCCATGTCGTGCGAGATGAAGAGGTAGGAGATTCCGTATTCGGACTGCAGCTCCTTGAGGAGGTCCAAGACTCGCGCGCCGAGACGCTTTCGTCCGCGACGATCAGCTTAGGGCGTATCCATGCACTCACCCCTTCCCCATCTTTTCCACCGGCCGTAGCAAGAGTGCAATCAGGCCAGCGGCCATTCGAGGCAGCGCGCGAGGCGAAAACATAAATCAACCGCGTGCAAGCAGGGTAAAGCGCAGGGCCGACTCGACCCCGGCTGAGATCAGCCAA
>CAJYAD010000071.1 GCA_913064775.1 uncultured Albidovulum sp.
GCGTTTCTTCCAGATCGGCGAGAGCATGATTGTTCAAGGGACCGTTCCTTTGGCGAGGTCGAGTCCTTCACAAGAATCCTTTTCGCCGGTCGCCTCCACCCCAAAATCACAACTGTCGTGTAGTCTGGGGTCAGCCAGGTATAGCCGGCCTCATAGACGCGCTCACGCGTGCCGAAGGGGCGCTTGTCCTCGGCCCCCTTGGCGCGCTGATAGACGATCGCACGGGAATCGCGGGAAAAGGGTTCCTCATCCTGGTCGCCCTCAATCAGGTATTGGCGGATCTCCGGGCGGATCTCCTCGAACAGGAAGCGCAGCCGTCCCAGCAGGGGATAGTTGCGCAAGATCGCATGATGGGTCTGGAACAGGTCGTAGATCCCGATCCAGGTGAGCGTGCCGAAGAAGAGAACCCCCAGCCACAGCCAATTCGACGCCGGCACGATGATCAGGAAGACAAGCGTCAGAATCGCGACCGCGAACAGAACCGTGAACCGCTTCAATGTGCGGGAATGCATGACCGTCTCCTTTTTGCCCGGCGGCATGCTGCCAAGAATGCCGGGTGGCGTCATCCGCTAAACGGCTGGGTTACACCCGTACACCCAAGAATGACCGCGCCCCGGACCTGTCCGTGTCTTGGCGGCATTTGAGCCAGAAAAAGGTAAACAAATCCTCTTCTTCCTGCCGGGCCGTCTTAGCGGCCGCCGGTCAGCGCCCAGAAGATCGGCACCATGACCAGCGCGCACAGCACGGTGAAGCCCAGGTTCCAGGCCCAGGTGGTGCGCCGCGGCGGGATGCCACCGACGCGGTCGATCATCAGCACCACGGTGGCAAAGGGCGATCCCGTCATCGACAGCGCCCAGCCACAGGAAAGCGCGAAAGCGATCAGCGTCGGATCGGCCGGCAATTTCGGCAGCGCCGCGAAGAGCGAGCCGAAGAACACCGCCAGCATGATCGGCGACAGCGCCAGCAGGCTGACCAGCGCCAGCAGCGGCGGCAGTGCCGACAGCAGTAGATAATGCGGCACCGCGTCGAGGTTCAGCGCCTGCGCCAGCGCGCGCGCCGGGATCAACGAGGCCGCCACCACCCCGATATAGCCCGAACAGGCCAGCGTGATCGCCACTGGTGCGCCCTTGGGCACGCCGCGCCCCAGGATCTGCGCCACCCGCGCCCGCACCTGCCCCGCCGTGCCCGGCCGCGTCACCCCGAATTGCACCGCCAGCCAGCCCAGCATCATCACGGGGCATGACAGCATCAGCCCGAAAAGGATGGTGTTGCCCGACAGCACCATCGCCGCGCCGGTCATGCCGAACAGCCAGGCGCAGGCGGCGGCGAAGCGCAGCGCGCCCAGCGTCGGGAACGGCGCCGCCTGACGCCGCCCCACGGGCCGGTAGCGGCGAAAGCGCAGGCGGTCCTCAAAGGCGCCGAGGATCAGGATCAGCACGAAGACCCCCAGCCCGTATTCGATCCAGCGCAGCCGGTTGACGCCGGGGATCAGCTCCATCAGCACCAAGGGCGCCATGGCGGTGGGTGACCAGATCACCGACCAGGCAAAGCCGCGCAGCATGGCCGAGATCTGGCGCTGCTCGCGCACCGGGTTCAGCGCGTCGCCGGGCGTGGCCTTCTCGATCCCGTTCTGGATCAGCGGCACCAGAAAGCTGACGACGCCCAGATTGAACAGTACCGCCAGCGCCCCGGTGCCGACGTTCAGCGCGTAATAGCGCCGCCCCGGCGGCTGGCGGGTCAGATATTCGCCGCAGGCCGCGACCGAGGGCGAGGTCGCGGCGGTTTCGTGCAAAAGGCCCAGCAGCAGGATGAAGGCCATCAGGAAAGTCGCCTGATCCAGCGCGCCGCCCAGCATTTGCCAGGGCGCGCTGGCCCGCCACAGCGCCAGCCCCGATAGTGTGGCGCTGACCACCAGCAGGTAGCGTTCGCGCAGGCCGATCCGGCCCAGGCTTCCCAGCACCACCGCCGCCATCGCCAGCCACGCCAGATGCCGGAAGAACGCCAGCCCCGTGCCCCGCCCCGCCAGTTCCAGAAGGGCGACGGCGACCAGCGATACCGCCAGCGACAGATCGCGCCGCAGCATCCTGCCCGCCGGCGCGGGGGTCGAGAAGATTGGCAAGGCGGGCATGTCTGGGTCCGACGGATTCGATCCCGGCAACTTGCGCCCGCCGCGCCCGGGGTTCCAGCCCCGGACATCGGTTTCACGCGGATTTTTCCGCCCCGCCTGCCACTTGCCCCAAATCCGGGCGCCTTTGCCCCCCGACGCCTGACGGCCCCCAACCCCCGTCCGGGGCCTGCCCGGGGTCTTGCCCGGGGTCTTGTCTCCGCGCGGGCGCTGTGGTCGAACAGTGCCGACGGCCGGGCCCGGCCAAGGATGACTGGCCACAGATGACTGGCCACGGATGGAGGAGTTGGACATGAAACTGATGCGCTTTGGCCCCAAGGGCGACGAGAAACCCGCGATTGTGGATGCCGACGGGGGCCTGCGCGACCTGTCGGGGCGCTGCCCGGATTTCGCGGGCGCCGGCGTGTCGCTGGATGCGTTGGCCGCGCTGCGGGGCGTCAAGCTGGCCGATCTGCCGCTGGTGGAAAACCCCGGCCGGATCGCGCCCTGCCTTGCCTGGGTGCCGAACTTTCACTGCGTCGGGCTGAACTATACCAAACACGCCGCCGAGACCGGGTCCGAGCCGCCGAAGGAGCCGATCCTGTTCTCGAAGGCGACCAGCGCGCTGTCGGGGCCGAACGATCCGATCATCATCCCGCGCGACTCCGTCAAGACCGATTGGGAGGTCGAGCTGGGCATCGTGATCGGCAAGCACGCCAGCTACATCACCGAGGCCGAGGCGCTTTCCCATGTCGCGGGCTATTGCACGATCAACGACGTCTCCGAACGCGAATTCCAGATGGAGCGCGGCGGCACCTGGATGAAGGGCAAATCCGCGCCCTCCTTCGGCCCGGTCGGCCCATGGCTGGTGACCGCGGACGAAGTGCCCGATCCGCAGAACCTCGATCTGTGGCTCAGCCTGAACGGTGAGGTGGTGCAAAGCTCGAACACCTCGGACATGATCTTCGGCGTGGCCGAGATCGTGTCCTACATGAGCCGCTTCATGGAACTGGTGCCGGGTGACGTGATCGCCACCGGCACGCCTTCGGGCGTGGGGATGGGAATGAAGCCGCAGCGCTTCCTGAAACCCGGCGATGTGGTCGAGCTGGAGATCGAAGGCCTCGGCCGCCAGCGTCAGGAAGCCGTCGCGGCGCAATAGGCGGCGGCGACCGCGCGAGCCCTGCACAAGAGGGCGCGCGTCACAGGCCAGATGGGACGGGCGGCGCGCTTGGGGCGGGCAACGGGGCCAACGCCCGCCCGCGCCCGCGTTAAGGTTTGCCGCCCTTTCCGCGCCGCCGCAGTTCGGGGCTTGGCGCAGGCCCCGGCCCTTGCTAGGCTGCGCCGCATCGCCTCATTAGTACGGCCACCATGCGCCATAGCCTGCCTCTTGCGCCCCAATTCTATGTGACGGCCCCGCAGCCTTGCCCCTATCTCGACGGGCGCATGGAGCGAAAGCTGTTCACCGCGCTGCAGGGCGACCGGGCCGAGGTGCTGAACGACGCGCTGTCGAAACAGGGCTTCCGGCGTTCGCAGAACGTGCTGTACCGGCCGTCTTGCGCGGAATGTTCGGCCTGCCTTTCGGCGCGGATCCGGGTGGCCGATTTCGAACCCTCGCGCAGCCAGCGCAAGGCCCTGCGGCGCAATTCCGACCTCAAGCGCGACGCCACCAGCCCTTGGGCGACCGAGGATCAGTACAGCCTGTTCCGCCGCTATCTTGACAGCCGCCACGCCGATGGTGGCATGGCCGACATGGACATCTTCGAATTCGCCGCGATGATCGAGGAAACCCCGGTGCGCTCTCGCGTGGTCGAATACACCGCCCCGCCCGCAGAGGGCGCGCGCCGCCGTCAGCTGACCGCCGTGTGCCTGACCGACGTGCTGGATGACGGGCTGAGCATGGTCTATTCCTTCTACGCCCCGAACCAGGAACGCCGCAGCCTGGGCACCCATGTGATCCTCGATCACGTCGCCTTGGCGCGCGAGGCGGGTCTGCCCTATGTCTATCTGGGCTATTGGGTGCCCGACAGCCGCAAGATGGGCTACAAGGCCAACTTCTCGGCGCTGGAAATCTACAAGGACAACCGCTGGCAGCCGATCGGCGACCCGCAGGCGCATTCCTCGGAACTGCATCCCCTGTCGGTCGACCCGATCGCCGAACAGGTGGCACGGATCTCGCTTCCCGACAGCCTCTCGCGCCGCTGACCGCCGCGCCGCTGCGCCCGCGCGCCAGAACTTCCCCGACAGAGCTTCCCCGACTGGCCTTTCCCGCCTGGGCCTCACCGCCAGAGCTTTTCCAATAGCCCAAGAATTGCCCGTCCGTCCCGGCGCAAAGCCAACTGCCACCCTGCCGCGCGATGTCGCATCCCGGAAAGGTGAGAACAGTTGACGCATTCCGCTATCTTCGACATAGGTGAAGCGCCTTTCGCCCGCCCCCAGCGGGCGCGAAAGCCCGTGAGAAAAAGAAAAGGGGAATCCTATGGGAGGACTTCTGGCGTTATCACGCGGCATTGACCGCCTGACCGCATTCATCGGCAAATTCGTCGGCTGGCTGATCTTGCTGGCGATCTTCGTGAGCGCCGTCAACGCCACCGTCCGCAAGGTCTTCGACGTCTCGTCGAACTCCTGGCTGGAACTGCAATGGTACCTTTACGGTGCCGCCTTCATGGGTGCGGCCGCCTATACGCTGCAGCAAAACGAACATATCCGCATCGACATCCTTTACGGCATGTGGAAGCGCCGGACGCAGCATTGGATCGACCTGATCGGCCATCTCCTGTTCCTGATGCCGTTCGCGACGCTGATGGTGCTTTACCTGATCCCCTGGGTGTCGCTGTCCTACCGCTCGGGCGAGATCTCGACCAATGCGGGCGGGCTGATCCTGTGGCCCGCCAAATCCTTCCTGCTGATCGGCTTCATCCTGCTGTTCCTTCAGGGCCTGTCCGAAATCATCAAGAAAATCGCGGTGATGCGCGGGATCATCGAGGATCCCTCTCCCTTCGTCTCGTCCCATGAGGCGGCTGAAAAGGAGGGCGCTGCCTATCTGGGCGATCTCGCCGAGGAGACCAAGAAATGATGGAACTCATCGGTTCGAACATGGCCCCGATCATGTTCGCCTCGCTGATCTTCTTCCTGCTGATCGGCTATCCCGCGGCCTTCTCGCTGGCCGCCAACGGGCTGTTGTTCTTCGCCATCGGCGTCTGGATGGCGCCCTATTCCGAAGGCACGATCAGCCTGGACTGGCCGCTGCTATACGCGCTGCCGGAACGCTTCTGGGGGGTGATGCAGAACGAGACCCTGCTGGCGATTCCGTTCTTCACCTTCATGGGGATCGTGCTGGAACGCTCTGGCATGGCCGAGGACCTTCTGGACACGATCGGCCAGCTCTTCGGCCCGATCCGCGGCGGCCTTGCCTATGCGGTGGTCGTGGTCGGTGCGCTGCTGGCGGCGACCACCGGGGTCGTGGCCGCGTCGGTCATCGCGATGGGGCTTATCAGCCTGCCGATCATGCTGCGCTACGGCTATGACCGGCGCGTGGCGACCGGCGTGATCGCAGCCTCGGGGACGCTGGCGCAGATCATCCCGCCGTCGCTGGTGCTGATCGTGCTGGCCGACCAGCTGGGCCGGTCTGTCGGCGACATGTACAAGGGCGCGCTGATCCCGGGTCTGGTGCTGTCGGGGATGTATCTCGGCTATGTGCTGATCGTCTCGATCGTAAAGCCGGAATGGGTGCCCGCCCTGCCGAAAGAGGCCCGCACGCTGGGCTCTGGCGTGACCTCGCTGTTCGTGGCGATCCTGGCCACGGTGGGGATGGCGTATTTCTTCGTCACCATGCTCTACCCGACCCATGGCGACAATGCCGACATCCTGGGCGTGGGGCTGGCGATTCTGGTGATCTATCTCGCCGCCGTGCTGGACCGAAAGCTGAAGATCGGGGTGATGTCCTATCTGACGCAGCAGGTGATCATGGTGCTGATCCCGCCGCTGGCACTGATCTTCCTGGTGCTGGGCACGATCTTCCTGGGCGTGGCCACCCCGACCGAGGGCGGCGCGATGGGGGCTGTCGGCTCTCTGGCGCTGGCGGCGGCGAAGGGGCGGCTGAACATGGGCGTGGTCAGCCAGGCGCTGGCCTCGACCACGCGGCTTGCCTCTTTCGTGATGTTCATCCTGATCGGGGCGCGGGTGTTCTCGCTGACCTTCTACGGGGTGAACGGGCAGGTCTGGGTCGAACATCTGCTGACCTCGCTTCCGGGCGGGCAGATGGGCTTTCTGATCGTGGTGTCGCTCTTGGTCTTCGTGCTGGCGTTCTTCCTCGATTTCTTCGAGCTGGCGTTCATCATCATCCCGTTGCTGGCGCCCGCCGCCGAAAAGCTGGGGATCGATCTGATCTGGTTCGGGGTGATCCTGGGGGTGAACATGCAGACCTCGTTCATGCACCCACCGTTCGGCTTCGCGCTGTTCTACCTGCGCAGCGTGGCGCCACGGGGCAGTTATGAGGATCCGGTGACGGGCAAGACGATGGACGGGATCAAGACCTCGCAGATCTACTGGGGGGCGGTGCCCTTCGTGCTGATCCAGGTGGTGATGGTCGCGATCGTGATCGCCTTCCCGTATATGGTGACCCATTACAAGGGCAAGCCGATCGACATGACCAACATCAAGATCGAGATCCCGAAGATGCCGGGCCTCGGCGCGCCCGGAACGCTGGGATCGGGCGGGCTCGGGACGCCGAACTTCGGCATCCTCACACCGGCGCCGAAGGGGAACTAGACCCCCTGCGACTGCGTCAAGATCAGCAAACCGGCGGCAGCGATGCCGCCGGTTTCGTTTTGCCGGGGGCGTATTTGCGGAACAATGAAAGCGCGAGGTCGGGCTTGCGCTTCGGCCGGCGCGGCGGTCAGATGCGCGCATGAGCCGCCCGCTGCCCCACATTCGCCAATCACCCACGGATCCCGCCTTCGTGCAGGATCCCTATGCCTTCTATGAGCGCGCCCGGGGGCTGGGAAAACTGGTGTTCTGGGAAGATTACGGCATGCCCTGCGCCATCGGCCAAGCGGCGGCCAATGCGATCCTGCGCGACCGCCGCTTCGGGCGCACGCCGCCCGAACCCGCCCAGATGCCCGACCATCTGCGCCCGTTCCATGCGCTCGAATCCCATTCCATGCTGGAGCTGGAGCCGCCGCGCCACACCCGGCTGCGCAATCTGGTGCTGCGCGCCTTCACCACCACCCGGATCACCGCGCTGGAGCCCGAGATCGCCGCGCTCTCGCACAGCCTGATCGACGCCCTGCCCGAGCGCGGTGCCGATCTGATCGCCGGCTTCGCACAGCGCCTGCCGGTGATCATCATCGCCCGCCTCCTGGGCGTGCCCGAGGAAAACGCGGGCGATCTGCTGCGCTGGTCCAACGCCATGGTCGCCATGTATCAGGCCCGCCGCGACCGCGCGGTCGAGGATGCCGCCGCCCGCGCCGCCACCGAATTCACCGCCTTCCTGCGCGCCCGGATCGAGACCCTCCGCGCCCGCCCCGCCGACGATCTGCTCAGCCATCTGATCGCCGCGGAAGAAGCCGGCGAACAGCTGACAACGGAAGAGATGATCTCAACCTGCGTGCTGCTGCTCAACGCCGGGCATGAGGCCACCGTCCACACCCTGGGCAACGCGATCAAGACGCTGCTCGAAACCCGCACCCCGCCGCGCGCCCTTGCCCCTGACAGGGTCGACTCCACGGTGGAAGAGATCCTGCGCTTCGACCCGCCGCTGCATCTTTTCGCCCGCTGGGCCTATGACGATATCGACGTGATGGGCCATGTGATCGCGCGCGGCACGCAGGTGGCCTGCCTGCTGGCCGCCGCCAACCGCGACCCCGGCCCATGGGAGGATCCCGCGCGTTTCGACCCCAAACGCCTGATCAAGCCCAACCTCAGCTTCGGCGCGGGCCTGCACTTCTGCCTCGGCGCGCCGCTGGCCCGGCTGGAGCTGCGCACCGCCCTGCCGATCCTCTTTCAACGCCTTGAAAACCTGACCCTCGCCGCCCCGCCAAGCTATGCCAACCTCTACCATTTCCACGGTCTGGAGACCCTGCCAGCGCGCTTCAACAAGCGCCCCTAAGCTCTTTCACTTTGATGAAAATATCCTCGGGGGGCGCCTTTGGCCAACGGACAATGGCGACGGGGGGCAGACAGCCCCCCGCTCCGCCCCCGGAAACCCGTTTGTAGACGAACAATTCCTGCGCTAAAATGGCGCGGGCCTTGCAAGGGCTGGACGCAGATGACAGATCAGACCCCGATGAACCAGACCGCCAAACCAAGCCCCCGCACCCTGCCCGAC
>CAJYAD010000072.1 GCA_913064775.1 uncultured Albidovulum sp.
TCGTTGCTTGGCTGTGAAGCTTGATCAGCATCTCGCTCTCCCGTCCCGCGCCTCGGTCAGAACCCAGCGTGCCATGAAAAGCGCTGATCGACGAGGGGCTATGTGATCATCCGGGATGGAACACCTAGGCTACACAATATAGACACAATATAGACCGACTATTGTGTTTCTGTGGATCGGCTACGAAGAGAGCCGTCCTTCAAACGAAAAGCAACGCTTTGACGGGTTCCAAGTCGGAAAAATTCCGGACCTGATGGTGCCCCAGAACGCGGTGTCTGCCGCGTCGAGTGGGGGCCAGTGCCTCAAGCGTCTCAGAGCATGTCACGCTGCTCGAAGCCGCGGTCGACGCGCGGCTCTTCGACCCTTCGCCCTGACCTTGGCGGGGCGAGCGTTCAGTCGCCATGCCCGGCGCATCCTCGCCGTAATCGACCTTGCCGCTTTCAACCTGGGCTGCCTGCAGGAACTGAACCTTGCGATAATAGATGATCTCGATACTTCGCTGACACAGGAACATGACTCCGCTCGAAGCGCGCCGGACGCTTGAGCAATTTGAGGGCTCCGCGCCCGGCGCGCTTGCCCAGAACTACCGGCCTGCCCGACCACCAATCTCAAACCCGCAGACCCTAGTTATGAACGAGGGACCCAAGGGGGGGCAGGTCACCTGGCGAACCATTTGAGATGCCTGAAATCCTCGCCGCTGACCGAAGCAGAGGCCTTGACCTCGATGCCGACAATCACGCGGCCGCCATCGACCAGGATGTCTAGCTCGCGCTTGTCGGGACTGCGCCAATGGTAAAGCCTGAAGCGTGAACAAAACCGGCGGGCCCCGGCCCGCTTGATCAGGGGCGAAAAGGGGGGCCAGATGTAGCGCTCTTACAGGAGTTTGACTGCTGGGTACCGTCATCTTGTCTGATGGGGCTTCGAATTGGAAGCGCGTTGACTGGGGCCGCAGCGCACGCTGGGGCCTCTCACGAAGGTTCGACGAGGCCAGGTCGCGAAATCCGACCAGTCCCGATCCCCACAGACACTCTCCGCGTCACGCGTCCGAGCGTTGTCGGATCATCTGCGACAGGACCCACAGCGCCGTCAGCGCTAGCACGAAGGCGAAGACCGCCGGGGCCCCGCCGTACTGCATCGCCAGCCCGCCGATCGTACCGCCGAAGAAGATCCCGATGAACTGCGAGCTGGAATAGATCCCTGAGGCCGTCCCCTTGGCCGAGGCCGGTGCAGTCTTAGTCAGCGCCGAGGGCAACAGTGCTTCGAGCACGGTGAAGGCGGTGAAGTAGATCACCAGCGCTACCGCCACCGCGATCGCGCTGCCGCCGAGGACCAGCAAGATAAACTCGCTCAGCCCGATCATCAGCACGGCGAGCAGCCGGATCTGGTTCATCCGTCCGTGCTTTTCGGCGATGATCACGAACGGCACCATCAGCCCCGCTGCGAGCACCAGCACCGGCAGGTAGAGGATCCAGGACGACCCGCCGTGCAGGCCCATCGTCTGCGACACGATCAGCGGCACGGCGAGGAACAGCGCGGTCATTGTCGCGTGCAGCACGAAGATCGCGAAGTCGAGTTCCAGCAGCCGCGGATCGGTCATCAGTTCGCGCAGGCTGGCGCGGGCGATACCGATACCGTCGGCGTGCCGCTCGCGCGTCGGGATCACGACCGAGGCGATGACGATCCCCACGATGGCGAACAGCGCCGTCAGCCAGAAGATGCCTGACAGCCCGGCGAACATCGCGACCAGCGGCCCGAGGATCACCGCGACCATGAAGGAAAAGCCGATCGAGACTCCGACGATCGCCATTGCGCGGGAACGCGTCTTGTCCCGGGTCACATCGGCGACCGAAGCCAGCAGCACCGAGCCGATCGCGCCCGCCCCCTGCAGCGCCCGTCCGGCGATCAACATCCAGATCGTGTGCGAAAGGGCCGCGACAATGCTGCCGAGAAAGAAGAGGACAAGGCCCAGCACCACCATCGTGCGCCGCCCCAGCCGGTCCGAGAGCAGGCCGAACGGGATCTGCAACAGCCCCTGGGTCAGGCCGTAGACGCCAAGTGCAAAGCCGATGGTCAGGGCGGTGGCGCCGGTCAGGTTGCCTGCATAATGGGCGAAGACCGGGTAGATCATGAATAGCCCCATCAGGCGCGACATGTAGATCGCGGCGATCGATACGGTGGAGCGGAATTCGCTTTGCGTCAGATTTGCATCGCTTTCCTTGCGGCTCATTTTACCTCGCGCGGTTAGTTGGGGAAATCGCGGATCACGGCGACCAACTCTTCTCTGGCGCCCCGCGTCCAAAAGGTGAAGGGGCTGGCGACCGAACTTCTTCGTGAACAGGGTCGGTGCCGGGCCATGTCAATCGGCGCCGAACTTTGATCCCCTATAGGCGTCCAAAAGTGGCTCTGACTTTTGATGCGGACCGATTGCCGCGACACCTGAGTTTAATGAGGTTAGGGCATCCACAACGACAACTGAATCGGTTCGGTTGGTTTTTTATGCTGCGGCGGTATGATTCAGACAGGGACGATTCCCTGTCGTCGCGGTGGGTATTACGCATGGTGTCATGCTTGACCGGCACGGAATAGAGCAGCGGTGGGAGGCGGACGGCTCGAGGCGGGCTAGCGGCGGTCTCGGCGATTACCGGGCTCGCCCGCTCGACGATCGGGCGCGGACTTAAAGACCTTGACGCGCCGCCGCTGCCGCATGGTCGGGTCCGGCGTGAAGGCGGCGGTCCGCGACCGCTGACCGATCGCGATCCAACGCTGCTCAGTGATCTCGAGCGTCTGGTCGCGCCGGCGACGCGGGGCGATCCCGAGCGCCCGTTGCTGTGGGTGTCGAAAAGCCTCGACAAGTTGACCGCAGCGCTCACCGACAAGGGCCACGCGATCAGCCCTAACAGCGTGCGCAAGCTGCTCGTCGGGCTCGGGTTCTCGCGCCAGTCCAACCGAAAGGGGGCGGGTCAACATGCGCTTCCTTGCCATGGCAAACTACTACGGATTCCAACCCGCGTTCTGCAATCCTGCTGCCGGCTGGGGCAAGCCGTTGTTGCGCCATTGGTCCGAGCGACAATGGCAGCGGACAGGTCGAGAAGAACGTGCAGGCTGCCCGGCACCGTCTACTGTCTGGCCGAGGACCTCGGAACCAGCTTCGGATCACCTTCTCGAACCGGCATGCCGCCGTCGGTGTCGTCGCCCGCCTCTTCGAGTAGCCGGTCCATGTCGGGGATGGTGATGCGGCGCTTGCGCTCGATCACGATCACCTGGTCGTGCTTGAGGGCCGAAATCTGGCGGCTCACCGTTTCCAGCGTCAGGCCCAGATAGTCCGCCATTGCCTCGCGCGAGAGCGGCAGAGCGATGGTAACGCCGCCGGAGCCCGCCGCATGGGCCGAGGCGTCACGCCGGGCGATGATCGAGATCAGCGAGGCGATCTTCTCGCGCGCCGTCTTGCGACCCAGCAGCAACATCCATTCACGCGACGCATCCAGTTCGTCCAATGTGATCTCGAGCAGTCGCTGAAGCAGATGGGGTGTCTGCAACATCATATCTTCAAACGGTTTCTTTCGGACGCAGCACATCACGATATCGGTTGTCGCCGTCACGTCATATGCGGCACAGGCCCGCCCCGGATGACCGACGAAATCCGACGGCAGCAATAGCCCTACCATCTGCCGGCGTCCGTCTCCCAGGGTCTGGGTGAGCGTGGCGATCCCCGTGACCACCGACCCCACGAAATCCATCGCATCGCCGGACCAGACCATCGTCTGACCGGCTTCGTAGCTGCGATAATACTTGATCTCGTTGAGCGGCACCAATTCGCGATCATCACAGCGGGCGCACACCCCGCGTTCCCTGATCGGGCAGTTCTCGCAATCGTGATAGTTAAAACAGGGAGTCATCTGGTCCATCGCCGGCTCACTTTGATCTGTGTCAAGGCCTGTTCCCCCTATTTGGGCAACTTACGCGAATGGATGTTGGATCGCAATTTATGCGCCTCGGTCTATTTGACGCACGGGTGCCCCGCTATACGAGCTATCCGACCGCACCGCAGTTCGCCGGAGGCGTCGATGCCGAGCAATTCGGCGACTGGGTTCGCGCAATCCCAGTGGGCGCAGCTATTTCACTCTATGTGCATGTCCCTTTCTGCCGCAGGCTGTGCTGGTTCTGCGCCTGCCGCACGCAGGGTATTTCGTCCGACACGCCGCTGCGCAGATATCTTGATGGGCTAAAAACCGAAATCCGGCTTCTGAAGGCACAACTGACGCCGGGTGTGCGGCTGTCACGGCTGCACTGGGGCGGTGGCACGCCGACGCTCCTGCCCGCCGCGATGATCTCGGAACTGGCCGAAGCCATTTTCGACGCCGTGCCAATGGGCGATCATGCGGAATTCTCGGTCGAGATCGACCCCAACGAGATCGACGAGGCACGCCTGACGGCGCTGGCCGCCGCAGGAATGAACCGTGCGTCGGTCGGGGTCCAGGATTTCGACCCCGAGATCCAGACGACGATCGGGCGCGACCAGAGTTACGAGGTGACCCACGACGCGATCGCGGCAATTCGCGCGCGCGGCGTGGCCAGTCTGAACGCCGATATCCTTTATGGCCTACCCCATCAGACCACCGCGCGGATCGCCGAATCGGTGCAGAAACTTCTCTCGCTGTCGGCCGATCGCGTGGCGCTTTACGGCTACGCCCATGTGCCATGGATGGCGCGGCGCCAGTTGATGATCCCCACCGGCGCGATACCCCGGCCAGAGGAACGGCTGGCCTTGTTCGAGACCGCCCGCAAGCTTTTCAAGCGGGACGGCTACCGCGAAATCGGGATTGATCATTTCGCCCGGCCTGAGGACGGGCTGGCGGTGGCTCAGTCGATGGGACGGTTGCGGCGGAATTTCCAGGGCTACACAGATGACACGGCCGAGGTTCTGCTGGGCTTGGGTGCTTCGTCGATCTCACGCTTCCCGCAGGGCTATGCGCAGAATGCTTCAGCCACGGGGGCCTATCTGAAGGCGGCACAGGCGCGTGGATTTGCCACCCATCGCGGCCACGCCTTCATCGACGAGGACCGACTGCGCGGCCGGATCATCGAGGCGCTGATGTGCGACTTCCGGGTCTCGACCGAAGAGATCGTTGAGCGCTTCGCGATCGACCGAGGGCGGCTGTCGGAGATGTTCTCGAACGCCGCGAAGGCCTTCCCCGGGATGCTCGACATTTCTGATGAAGGCTTGGCAATCCCACCGCGCGCGCGACCGCTGACGCGAATGATCGCGCGCTGCTTCGACGCCTACGATCTGTCGAAGGACAGGCATAGTTCGGCGATCTGACCAAGTCCCGGCGTGGACGGGAGTAAGTCGCGCAGCAATCCTTAACGCGCGGGTGGCTGCGTGCGGCGTCTGATCTGGAGATCGATCCGAAGACCGCCCCGGCCGATGTACAGCGGGCCTTGCCAAGCCCCTGTCACGGCAAAGGACGTTGATGTGGGCAGGATGGCGTCTAGCATTCTCGGAATGACCCAGCGCAACCCTTTCCGCCACTTCCGGATCAACCCTGATCATCCGCCTGGCGGTCAAGATGTACGTTCGGTTTCCCCTATCACTCCGAAATGTTGAAGATCTACTGCGCGTATGCGCGGAATAAGGGGTAGCGATCCTGGCCTTATAGAGGACTGCTTTTCATCAGTCTGACATCGCCCAGGTCGGAGGAGACCGCTCGCCCGATCGTCTTGTCGCCGAAATCGAACCCCTCCAGCTCCCTGCTTGGCGGCAGGGCCGTGGCGAGATCCTCGACCGTCGTCGATAGCGCTCATTGTGCCACCCCGGCCTTGACGGCGGCGGCGCGGATCTGCGCGAGCTGGGCGGGATGGGCCTCGAAGCGAGTCTGCGCCTCGTTCCAGATCGCGCGGGCCCGGTCGGTCCTGCCGAGAATTCCGTAGGCGCCGATCAGCTGCGCCCATTCCGGCGCCGCCCCACCCTGGGTGGCCAGCTTGTTGTTCAGGCGCGCCACCATGCCCTCGATGAATTGTCTGCGCTGCGCGGGGCTCATGTCGCGCGCGGCCTGTACGTCCTGCGTCGACGGGGCGGGCAGGGCGCCGGCCGCGGGTCCGCCCGCCGGCGCTTGCGCCGCGTCGATGACCGCAAGCGCGGAATCGTTACCCTTGTAGGCCGCCTGCGCCTTGGCCAGGGCGTCCTTTTTCTTTTCTCTCTCGCCCAGCACGCCATAAGCGCGGATTAGCCCGGCCCATTCCTGCGGGCTGCCGCCCTTGGAGTCGAGCCGTTCGGCCAGACCCTCGACCATGCCGCGGATCATCTCCTTGCGCTCGGCGGGGCTCATGTTGCTGGCCGCGCCAATGGCGTTGGCGGAGGGGCCGGGCAGGGCGCCCTTCGGGGGTGGGGGCTGGTAGCGGATGCCGGCCATCTCCGCCATCTGCCCGATCTGGCTACGCAATGGCCCGAGCCAGGGAGAGCTGGGCGGGCTCTCGCGCAGGAGTCTTTCCCAAATCTGGAAGCCGACGTCGGGGCGGCCGATCTGCGACATCATCAGGCCCTTAAAAAAGCGCGCGGTCCCGTTCTTCGGATCTAGCTTCAGGGCGTGTTTCAACTGGGCCTCAGCTTGGGGCGAGACATAGCCGTTGGTAGCGTAGATCATCAGCTCGGCCAGGTGGGCGTAGTCATGCGCAGTGGCGGCCTCGCCCTCGATGCGGATTACAGCCTCCTGCGCGTGATAGGCGGCAATGTAGTGGCCAAGCGCGGCCTGTTGCTTGGCCAGCAACTCCTGACCGGTTAGATCGTCGGGGTGCTTCTTGACTGCCGCGCGCAGCAGGGCGACGAGCTGGGCATATTTGGGATCGGGCGGCGGCGGCGTCACGGTCTTCGCCATCCTGCCTTCGATCTGCGTCTGCGAGGGGCGGTCGGTCGCCAGCTTGCGTGCCCCGGCCAGGCGCAGGGCCATCGGATCGTCGGGCTGCCCCGGATCGCCCACGCCGAGGTAGAGCAGGACCGACCCGGACAGCGCCGCCACGATCGCCACCCCGGCGACCCAGTTGGCGGCCTTTGGGGCCGTGCGGGGCGTCGCGTCCGAGGCGAGGGCGCGGTCGGCCTCCAGCACCCGGCGTGAGACCTCGGTGCGTACCCGCTGCGCCTCAGCTTCGGTGATGGTGCCGCGGGCGAGGTCCTTCTCGACCTCATTGAGTTGGTCGCGGTAGACCCGCAGGTCATAGGCGGCGGCGGGCGTCTCGCGCAGGCGGCCCCTGACGAGGGCGAGGAGCATCAGCGCGGCCACGATGGCGACCATGAAGCCGACGGCGATCCAGAACCCCCAATCCCCGAAATCACTCAGAAACACCATCTCTTCTCCTTCGCCGCTGCGTCATCATCTAAGCCGATTATTCCCCAACTAGAACGCTTCTCTTGCATGCTGGCGCTGATTTGAGCGCCAAGCACGCGCGCAGTCAGGCGCTGCCTTGCCGCAATAAGTGGCGACGCGCTTCCGCATCGATGCGCCATTCCAGGGTTAGGCGCGCCCTGCTTGGTCTGCGATTATGGACGCCGCGCGATCCCGGCCTCAGTTTGTCGCGGCGGCTGCCGCCACCGGGGCGGCGGCCTTGCCGTCCGCCTTGGCGCGGGCGAGGGCGGGTTCGATCGTCTGGTGCCAGACGCTTTCGGTGACCGGCCCCGGAAAGCGCAGCAGCACCTTGCCGCGACCGTCGATCACATAGGTTTCCGGCACGCCATAGACGCCCCAGTTGAGAGCCATCTGCCCCTGCGCATCGGCCCCCATCGCGGTATAGGGCATGCCGTAGCGGGCGAGGAACCCCAGCGCATCGGCGGGCTTGTCCTTGTAGTTCACCCCGTAGATCGTCACGCCCGAGGCGGCGATCTTGTCCAGTGTCGGCGTCTCGGCCCGGCAGGGCGCGCACCAACTGGCGAAATAGTTCACCAGCTTTACCTTGCCGTTGCGCAGCGTGGCATCGGTGAAGGGGGCGGAATCGCCCAGTTTGGTCAGGATAACCGGTGGCGCCTCCTTGCCGACGATCATCGAGGGCAGGATATTCTGGTCGCGGTGCATCGAGATGTAGAACATCGCGGCCAGAGCGGCGAAGATCACCGGCGGCAGGATCGCCAGGGCACTGATTCTAGCCATGCTGTGCGCTCCGTGCTTCGGCCGCGCGCAGCAGTTTGCGCATCCGCGCGCCGCGCCACCACGTCCAGATCACCAGCGCCACGATGAGGAAGATAGCCGCACCGTAGGCGGACAGCACCGTAACTTCATATTTGCCCAGATCCGGCATCAGCCCATCCTTTCGCGCGCGATCAGCGCCTTCAGGCGGCGGGCGCGGATTTCCGTCCGGGTGCGTATCAGCACCATTGCCAGGAAGAACAGCACCCAGCCCGC
>CAJYAD010000073.1 GCA_913064775.1 uncultured Albidovulum sp.
ATTCCGCAAAGGGCGCACCGTTCCGCAATGCGCCGGGCTTGCGCTGGAGGACGGCCAGGTAATGGTGCCAATCGTAAATCGTGCGTGGCGGGAGCTGGTGGCTGCGCTGGATCACCCGCACATGCTCACACAGGATCTTATCTGTTCGGCCACGGGCTGTTGAACCTGTGCGTGGCGCTGTTCGCCCAGAAACGCTGGGCGCATCCGGTCTCTATCGTGGTGCTGTCGCTGTTTATCCTTTACCAGATGAGCGACTTCTTCCTTACCGGCGCGCCGGTGCTGATCTTGCTGTCGGCCTTCGATCTGATCGTGATCCTGCTGGTCTGGCGCGAATGGCTTGAGCTGCGCCAGCGCCGCACCGACGGCTAGGCCGCGCCCGGTTGCGGCGCGGTGCCTGACCTGCGCCGTGGGCGTTCGCCCGCGCGCCGCATGAGTATTTTTGCCAAGATGAAGCTGGCAGGCGTTCTTTGGCCGCCCCCCCCGGGGGGGGCTGCGGTGGCGGATTTGCCCAAGATCGCGGCAGATCCGCACCGATGGCCCGCAAAGAGGCAAAGGCGCCGCCTGCGCGCCGCGCGCCGTTCACAAACGCGTCAAGCCCGGCCACGCGCCGCGAAACTTGCCAGACTGCGGCCCAGGCGCGCTTGGACGCCGGCCCGCGAGAGGCTGACCATGGAAACGCGATACCTCAAGACATTGCTGACGGTCGTCGAGACCTCTTCGCTGGCGGAAACCGCGCGGCGACTGAACATCACGCCCTCGGCCGTGGTGCAGCGCATCCGCGCGCTCGAGGACGAGATCGGCCAGGCGCTGATCCAGCGCTCGGGCCATTCGATGCAGCCGACCATGGCGGCGGCGGCCGTGCTGCCCGGGATCCGGCGGCTGCTGGACATGGAAAGCGAGGTCAAGGCGGCCACGGTGCGCAATGACGATGCCGGGATGCTGCGCGTCGGCGTGTTGCACAGCGCGGTCGGTGGCCTGCTGCCCGAAGTGCTGGCCGGGATGCACCGCAACCGCCCCAAGATCGAGCTTTACGTCGTGCCCGGCACCTCGGCCGAGCTGCATTCCGACGTGACCTCGGGCAATCTGGACGTGGCGATCCTGGTGCAGCCGCATTTCGCCCTGCCCAAGACGCTGGACTGGCTGCTGTTGCGGCGTCAGCGCCTGGTGCTGATCACCCCGCCCGAGATGACCGAGACCGACCCGCGCGCGGTCCTGGAAGGCGCCGCCTTCATCCGCTACGACCGCAACCGCTGGGGCGGGCGGCTGGCCGATCTGCAATTGCGGCGCATGAAGATCCGCCCGCAAGAGCAGTACGAGATCGATTCCCTGCACGCCATCACCTGTCTGGTAGCGCGCGGCGTGGGCGTCTCGCTGGTTCCCGACTGGCTGCCGCCCTGGCCGCAAGACGCCCAGGTGCGGCGGATCCTGCTGGATGAGGCCGCGACGCTGGATCTGGGCCTGCTGTGGTCGAAGACCGCGCCCTGCCTGCCGCGCATCCGCGCCTTCGTCGACGAGACCGAGGTGGTGGCGCGCGGCAAGGCCTATCTGGGCAGCTGCTAGCCGCGCGCCCCAAGGCCCTAGGCCGCTAGCCTGCCCTTCACCGTTTAGACCTGCCCCGCCCGGCCCGGCCCGCGCGGGGTTTCGGCCGTGTTTTCGGCCCCCGCCTGAAGCACAGAATTACTGAGCTTCGAAACCGAAAACACCGGCGTTCCCTTTCACCGGGCTTCTGCCATCGTCCTATTTCATGTGTGCAATCAATCCCCTCCCGGCCGTCCGCCATGCACCGCCCGCCCCGCACGCCCGTCGTGCGGCGCCCCGCGCCAAGGCCCAGGTCCAGGCCCTGAGGGATCCGCGCGTGCACATCCCCAACCAACAAGAAACCAGGGAGTTCAGCATGTCCTTCACCACCCGCAGCCCGGCCCACAACCGACGCGCCCTTCTGACGACCGCAGCCCTTGCCGCGGGCGCCCTTGGCCTTTCTGCCGCCGGCGTCCAGGCCGCGCCGATCATCGTCAAGATCGGCATCTCGCTGCCGCTAACCGGCGCCGATGCCGAAAGCGCCACGCTGATCAAGGACGGCGCCCTGCTGGCGATCGATCAGGCCAATGCCAAGAATATGGTGCCGGGCTACACATTCGTGCCGATGGTGCTGAACAACGCCACCGCCACCGCTGGCCAGTATGATCCCGCCCAAGCCGCGACCAACGCGAAGAAGTTCCTGTCGGATCCCAAGGTCATCGCCATCGTCGGCCCGGAAATGAGCGGCGACGGCAAGGCGATGTCGCCGATCCTCAGCCAAGGCGACATGGCCTGCGTGACGCCGGCCTCGACCAACCCCGACATCACCAGCCCCGCCTTCGCCGGCCAGTACCGGCCGCGTGGCAAGGCGGTCTATTTCCGCACCGTCACGACCGACGCCTACCAGGGCCCGAACATGGCCAATTTCTACAAGGACGATCTTCATGTAAAGTCGGTCTATATCCTCGATGACAGCGGCGCTTACGGCGTGGGCCTGGCGAACGCCTTCGAGGCCCAGGCAAAGAAGATCGGCATCAAGGTGCTGGGCCATGACCAGCTGGACCCGAAGGACGCCGACTACACGACCATCCTGACCAAGATCAAAGGCCTCGGCCCCGACGCGATCTATTACGGCGGCGTCGGCATGGCGGGGGTGAAGCTGATCAAGCAGGCCTATGACATCGTCCCGAAGATGATCAAGGGCGGCGGCGACGGCATGTATGGCACCGACCTGCTGACCGGCGCGGGCTTTCCCGCGGCGCAGGGCTGGTACGCTACCATCGCCGCGCCGCATCTGCTGGACGACAGCAAGGCGTCGAGCTGGGTGAAGGCCTATGACAAGAAGTTCGGTAAGCAGCCCAGCGATTACGCGATCACCTCCTATGATGCGGCCGAGGTCATCCTGCACGCGGTCAAGGCCGTCGCCATGGAAGGCAAGAAGGTAAGCCATTCCACGGTGCGCGATGCGATCCAGAAGACCGATCTGATGACCCTTCAGGGCAAGGTCTCGTTCAACGAGAACGGCGACCTGATGAATAAGGTGATCAGCGTCTTCGAGATCGAGCATAATCCAAAATACCCGCTGGACGACATGATCCACCAGTACAAGTACATCGGCGTCGCGCCGCAAAACGCGTCCTGACACGGGCCATCACACTGGCCGTCGTCTGTCCGGTCGCGCGGGTTTCGGCCCGACGGACCGCCCGGATGGCGGTCCCTTTTCTTAGCGCGGTCGGCCCCGCCTTCCGCCAACATTTCCAGGAATGACCCTCCCATGACCGCTTCCCAGATCCTGTTCCAGCAGATCATCAACGGGATCAGCATCGGGGCGATGTATTCGCTCCTCGCCCTTGGCTTCACGCTGGTCTACGGCATCATCGAGCTGATCAACTTCTCGCATTTCAACGTCTTCATGGTGGGCTCGTTCATCGGGCTTGGCGTGCTGCAGGCCTTCGGGCTGTCGGGCCAGTCGGTCGTGCTGACCGGCGCGGCGCTGGCCTTCGTGCTGAGCGTGGCCTTCATGGTGACGATGCTGGCCTCGGGCGCGCTGGGCGTGGCGATCGAGCGGCTGTCGTTGCGGCCCTTGCGCCACGTCAAGGGGCCGGCGGCGATGATCACCACGATCGGCATTTCCTACATCCTGCAGAACGTGGTGATGCTGGCGATCGGGGCGCGGTCCTACAATTACGCAAACCCGCTGCCGTCGACCAGTTGGCAGGTCGACGGGGCGACGATCCAGCTGCGCGAGGTGCTGATCTGGATCGTGGCGCCACTGCTGATGGCGGCGCTGAACTTCTTCGTCAACCACACGCGCATGGGCAAGGCGATGAAGGCCACCGCGCAGGATCAGGAAGCCGCACGGATGATGGGGGTCGAGGTCGACCGCGTCGTCATGCTGTCGTTCTTCATCGGCGCCGCACTGGCGGGCGCCTCGGGGCTGATCTTCGGGCTCTACTACAACTTCACCAATTTCATGATCGGCTACACCGCGGGCCTGCGCGCCTTTACCGCCGCGGTGCTGGGCGGCATCGGTTCGGTGCCCGGCGCGATGGTAGGGGGGCTGATCATCGGGCTGATCGAGTCTCTGGGCGGGCAGTATCTGGCGGTGCGCTGGACCGATGTGATCATCTTCTCGATCCTCGTCCTGCTCCTCGTTTTCCGCCCGACCGGGCTGATGGGCCGCATGGCCCCGAACAAGTCGTGAGGCGCGGATGACCGAACTGACCCCAACCTCCGCCGCGCTGCGCACCACCTTGATGCGGCCCGTGGCGGCGATCCCCGCGCCCTGGCGCAAGCCGGCGGGCCTGTTGTTGCTGGCGCTGCTGGTCGCGGCCTTTCCGCTGGTCGACAGCAACCAGGGCGATATCGACGCCGCCGCCAATGCCTGCGCCTATATTCTGCTGGCGCTGGGGTTGAACATCGTGGTGGGCTTCGCGGGCCTGCTTGACCTTGGCTATGCGGCGTTCTTCGCGATCGGCGCCTATGCCTATGGCGTGGCGGCATCATGGCAGCTGGCGCCGGCGTGGAGCAGCTTCTGGCAGCCCTTCGCGCTGCTGGGGCTGGTGACGCATTTCCACGCCGCCGGCCTGAACGTGGTGCATTTCAACGTGTCCTTCTGGCTGATGCTGCCGCTTTCGGGCCTGCTGGCGGCCGCCTTCGGCGTGGCCTTTGGTGCGCCCACCCTGCGGCTGCGGGGCGATTATCTGGCCATCGTCACCCTGGGCTTCGGCGAGATCGTCCCGATCGTGGCGCGCAACTGGCCGCAGGTGACCAACGGCGCGATGGGCCTGAACGGCGTCGCCGCCCCCAGCATCGGCAGCTACAGCTTCAGCGTCTTCTCGACACCCTACTACTACCTTGGCGTCGGATTGGTGGCGCTGGGGATCTTCGTCAGCCTGCGCCTGCGCGACAGCCGCATGGGCCGCGCCTGGCTGGCGATCCGCGAGGATGAGATCGCGGCGGGGGCCTCGGGGATCAACCGCACGAAGCTGAAGCTGACGGCCTTTGCCACCGGCGCCTGTTTCGCCGGCATCGCGGGCACCTTCTTCGTCGCCAAGCTGCAGACCGCGACGCCCGACATGTTCATGTTCCCGGTCTCGGTCATGGTGCTGGTGATGGTGGTCTTCGGCGGCATGGGCAGCGTCTGGGGCGTGGTGCTGGGCGCCGCGATCCTGCAACTTCTGCAATCGTGGCTGCTGCAGGATCTGACCCACTGGATCCATGTGCTGGGCCGCGCGGTCGGCAGCGGCGCGCTGCAGGCGGTCGACCTGACCCAGTGGATCGAGCTGATCTTCGGCGTCATCCTCGTCCTGATGATGCTTTACCGCCGCGACGGGTTGATCCCGGCGGGCACCACGCCGGTGCCGCTGTCGATCCAGCAACAGACGATCGAGCTTGAAAACGGCGGCATCACGCTGGACCTGGCCGAGGTCGCGCGTCCGCCCGAGCATCCCAAGAAGCCGATGCTGGAACTGCGCGGCCTAGTCAAACGCTTCGGCGGGCTCACGGCGGTCGACGGGTTGGATCTGACGGTGCCGGCGCATTCCGTCGTCGGGCTGATCGGCCCGAACGGATCGGGCAAGACCACCACCTTCAACCTGATCTCGGGGCTCGACCGGCCCGACGGCGGCACGATCCTGCTGGATGGCGCGCCGATCACCGGGCTGGCCTCGCATCAGGTGCTGGAACGGGGGCTGTCGCGCACCTTCCAGACGATCCGGCTGTTTCCAAACCTGACGGTGCTGGAAAATGTCATGGTCGGCGCCCACACCCGCACGCGCGCCGGGCTGCTGGGGTCGATCCTGCGCCCGCCGCGCATCGCCGCTGAGGAAGAGGCCACCCGCGAATGGGCGCTGCAGATCATCTCGATCTTCGGCAACCGGCTGCTGCCGCGGCTGGATCACCGGGTCTCGACCCTGTCCTACGCCAACCGCCGCCGGGTCGAGATCGCCCGTGCGCTGGTCTCGCGCCCCAAGCTGCTGCTGCTGGACGAACCCATGGCCGGTATGAACCCCGCCGAGACCCGCGAGTTGGCCAGCCAGATCAAAAGCCTGAAGGACTTCGGCCTGACCATCCTGCTAATCGAGCACAAGATGGACGTGGTCGAACAACTGGCCGACAAGGTCGTCGTGCTCGACCACGGCGAAAAGGTCTGCGAGGGCTCGGCCGAAGAGGTGCGCGCCAATCCCGATGTCATCAGCGCCTATCTGGGAAGGACCGCCGCCCATGCTTGAGTTTCGCGATATCGACACCCATTACGGCGATTTCCACGTCCTGAAGAAGGTCAATTACACCATCGACACCGGCGAGATCGTCTGCCTTCTGGGCGGCAATGCCTCGGGCAAGTCGACCACGATGAAGACGATCATGGGCATCGTGACGCCGACGGCCGGATCGGTGATGTTCATGGGCGAGCCGATTGAGAAACTGCGCACCGCCGAACGGGTGCGCCTCGGCATCGCCCCGGTGCTGGAGGCGCGGCGGCTGTTTCCGCGCATGAGTGTCTACGAGAACCTCGAGATGGGCGCCTACACCCGTCGCGACCGGGCCGAGTTCGACGCGGATCTGGAGCGCGTCTATGCCCTGTTTCCGCGCGTGAAGGAACGCCGCGATCAGATCTCGGGCACGCTGTCGGGGGGCGAGCAGCAGATGGTCGCGATCGGCCGGGCGCTGATGGCGCGCCCCAGGCTCTTGTGCATGGATGAGCCGTCGATGGGGCTGTCGCCGGCCTATGTGGAGCAGGTGTTCGACATCATCCAGATGATCGCGGCGCAGGGCACGACGATCTTCATGGTCGAGCAAAACGCCAACATGGCGCTGTCGATCGCGACGCGGGCCTATGTGCTGCAGACCGGTCAGGTGGTGCTGTCGGGCACGGCGGCCGAGATGCGCGAGAACGACATGATCAAGCACGCCTATCTGGGCGAGATGAAGACCTGACGCGGGCGCGGCGCGGGGCCCCTGCTTCGCGCCGCGCTAACCCACCGGCAGGCCTACGATGCCTATCCAGGACAACAGCCTGCACCGCTCGGGCAACTGGCGTCCCGTCAGCTGACAGCCGTAAAACATCTCGTATCTTCCGCATCGGCAATCTCTTCATCGGGCATCCCTCTTGCCAAAAAGGCGGAAGGTAACCCCGGTTACAGATTGCCTCACAGCAGCGCGTCACAGGGGTGGGCGAATACCCCGGAATCGGTGGGCGGATGAAATCGGAACGGGTGGGCGCATCAGATCGGAATCGGTGGGCGGATCACCCCGGAATACGCAGCCAGATGGCTGGAGATGGTGACCTCGCCACGGAAGTGCTATCAAAGCGGTGGGTCCTGAGGCGGGCAGGGCGGTCGCGCATCCGGCGGAAAGACCGTGAGTACGGACTGGGGTGGTGAGATTATGCGGCGTCTGGCAAGACAAGCCGCTGGGCCCGATGGATAGGCAATTTGTGCGCAAATCCAGTCCCCGCAACCAAATTTAGCGAACGATTACAATGCATTGGCGCCCCAACGGGCGCCTTTTGCATTTGCACCCAACGCAACGGTGCTACGCTTGGAAGCAAACTGGAAGCACAAGGGCCTATAGGGCTCTTGGGCTGCTCTCCTACCCCCCCCTTGTATGGCAACCTGGCGCTCTGCCCGGTGGGGCGGCTTGGCGTGGACAGAATGGCCCGGACTCGCCAAGCTGACCGCGACGTATCTGGGGGAAGTATCACTTATGCGGTTTGAACTTGTTGCCTGCCTTGGCCAGAACTGGTTGGCATTCATCTCTATGCTGATCGCCCTAGTTGCACTGCGATACGCCGCATTGGCTCATCGTATTTCAAGGGTCGCTTTCAAGTTTGGCCGTATAGATCGACTGACTGATCTGCGAATGCGCTCACGCGACGCTCTTCGCGAGGTGGAAGAGGCTCACTCCAGGTTCAAGGCTGCTTGCCACGACATCCGGCGCGGTTGGGAGGTGCATTCGCGGAAGCACGTGCCGCCGCTCTCAAGGGGGCCAGAGCGCGAACTTGCGACTATCGCGAAGCTTGAAAACATGGGGGCGTCGATGCTTTGGGAGGCGAAGGAATCGCTACACAATCTCGACGCCCTCACCGCAGGGCAATCGCATTTGGCTTCAGTCGACCCTCAAGCCATTGAGTATGCTTCGTAAAAATGCTTCGTCCCAGCCAGCGCGCTTGAGCTTGATGGAGAGGGAACCCTTGGAAGTGTCCCTGCGGACGAGATCGAGCGCTCGGCGTCGCAGGACGGCGAT
>CAJYAD010000074.1 GCA_913064775.1 uncultured Albidovulum sp.
GCTCCAACCCGCCGTTTGCGGATCTCCGCAGCGAACATCGGACCGAACCTGTTCCACCAGAACCGGACCGTTTCGTGGCTGATCTCAATCCCGCGTTCGTGCAGCAGGTCCTCGACGTTGCGCAGCGGCAGCGGAAAGCGAATATACATCATCACGGCAAGACGGATGATCTCGGGCGACGTTTTGAAGTACCGAAACGGGGAGCGCTGGGTCATGGCAGCAGGCTATGCTGGCGCCCTGCCCCGCTCAAGGCATTTTCTTCTGACACTGCCCTCCCGGGAGGTTGATGTCTCGGCCATTCCGACGCTGAGCGTCGTCCCTGAGAACTCTGCCACGGCCTGACCATTAAAACCCGTAGTCATGCCCCCGTCGCGGGGGGCATGACGTGCCGGCTCCTGATGCAGGTCCTTCAGCGACCATCCAACATCAGACCAGATCATCGAACGTCAGCCCGCTCCCGACCTGCACGGCCTGTTGCCCGGTCTGCGTCTGCCAGCGCCGGACGATCAGATCGGCGTAGAGCGGATCGAGCTCCATACCGAAGCAACGGCGCCCGATCGCCTCGGCCGCAATCAGCGTGGTGCCCGAGCCGAGGAAAGCGTCGACGACGATCCCGCCGCGCTCCGAGCAGTCGAGGATTGCGTCTCGCACCAGCGCCACCGGCTTCACCGTCGGATGCATCGCCAGCGCATCGTCGCGCTCGGCCCCGAAGCTGTTCATGCCGGCGTAGGCCCAGACATTGGTCCGGTAGCGGCCGTGCTTGCCAAGCTCGACATTGTTGATGTGTGGCGCACGCCCCGCCTTGAAGACCGCAACCATCTCGTGCTGCGAGCGATAGAGCGAGCCCATGCCGCCATTGCTCTTGGCCCAGACGCAGATGTTCTTCAGCGCGCTGTAGACCTCCTGCCCCGCCGACAGCAGCTCGAAGAGATGCGCCCAGTCCATGCAGACAAAATGGATCGCGCCGTCCGCGCTGACCCCGGCCATCTGTCCCAGCACCGCCTTCAGGAAGTCCGTGAACTCGCTCGCGCTCATCTCGCCGGCCGCCATCGCGAATTCCCGGTGCTGCACCTGGCCCAGCCCCGAGACATGGCCCCGGATCGGCACATTGTACGGCGGATCCGTGAAGACCATCTGCGCCGTCTCCCCGGCCATCAGCTGCGTCCAGCTTTCTGCCTTCGTCGCATCGCCGCAGAACAGCCGGTGGGGGCCGAGCAGCCAGAGATCCCCCAGCTGGCTGACAGGCGTCGCGCCGGGATCGGTCTCGGGCAGCGTATCGCGAGGATCCGGCTCATCGATCTGATCGCCGAAGAGCAGACCATCGAGTTCGGGCGTCTCAAACCCGGTCAGGCTTAGATCGAAATCGATTTCATCGAGCCCCTGCAGCTCAATCCTCAGGAGATCAACATCCCAGCCGGCATTCTCGGCCAGCTTGTTGTCGGCGATACGATAGGCCTGTTTCTCTGCCTCACTCAGGTGATCAACCGGCAGGGTCGGAATCTCGGTCAGTCCGATCAGCTTCGCAGCCTCGAGCCGCCCGTGACCGGCAATCACCACTCCCGCCTCGTCAACGATGACGGGATTTATGCAGCGGAACCTGCGGATACTGTCGGCGATCTGCCGGATCTGCGTCTTCGAATGTGTGCGGGGATTTTGGGTGTACGGGGTCAGGGCCTCGACCGGCATGTACCGGATGTCACCGAGGTTCGCGTTCAGGTGGTCTTTCATGGTCAGTCCCATCATGCGTTGTGATGGGCGACACCCTACCGGTCATGTCTGCCTGAGACCTTCAGAACAAATCAGCCGCATTTTTTTGAAACTTCCGTCTGAAGGGACCGCCACGAATGGAAGCCATACCCCCAGCGTTGGGCGACGATCCGTGCTGCACGTTCCGCCGGCGGGCCCTCCCACCAGCCGGCATCTCGAACACCACTCCAGCCCTTTAGATGGCCATAGCGCTTCTTGCGCGCCTGCAGCCAGGTCCGCATCCGGTTGTAATGATAGCATTTTAGCATAAGCAGCATGTTACGTGTCAGCGCATGATCTGCGGGTCGCCCGCGCTTCGGCGTAACCTTCCCCTCCAGATATGCGCTGAGCCAGTCCTGCAATTCCGATGGCATCGCCGCAACACCGTGCTCGCGGATCGCATCGGCAACTGCCAATGGGTCAACACCCTGCAGTCCGTGTGTCTCCAGCTGAATTGATGCCTCGGCGTAAGGTCTGACCTTCAAATTGAACCGGCCGGTTCCTTCGTGCTTCTCAGCCATCGGCCCGCTCCTCGAGCAGCTTCGAGGACGGCACTCCCAGAGCGACGGCGATCTTCTCCAGCACGGTGACGGTAGGATTGCGCACCCCCCGTTCGACACCGCTGACATAGGTCCGGTGCAGCCCGCATTCGAGCGCCAGGCCTTCCTGCGAGAGCCCGGCAGCCTTGCGATATTTCCTGAGATTGACGCCCACGCGCCTGCGTACATCAATCCCCATTTGAGGCCATGGATGCTGCCTTTTGATCTACAGACTATGAGTCTCTTTTTGCTGGACTTGCCCGGTACCGGAAGCAAACGTGCCGCAACAGGATCAGAAGACGGAGAAAGACATGACCATTCACTCGCACGCCTCATCGCTCCGGGAGCAATATCTCGAATATGGCTTTCTTGCCGATCTCTGCCGGGAGATGTGGCGCCGCGGCGAGGCGGTCGACGTGCTCCACAGCCATACCGACCGCAGCGGCTACGACGTGCTGCTCGAAGCCAACGGCCTGCAACGCCACGTGCAGCTGAAATCCAGCTACGATGGCGCGAAGACCAGCCGGCAGAAGATCAATGTCGAGCTCGCCGCCCGGCCCTCCGGATGCGTGGTCTGGATCCGCTTCGACCCTGCCACGCTGGAAACCGTCAGCTATCTCTGGTTCGGCGATGAACCGGGGCAGCCCCTGCCGGACCTCGGTGACCGGATCGGCAAGCATACCAAAGGGGACCGTGTCGGGACCAAGGCCGAGCGAGAGAGCATCCGGGTGATCAACATCGGCAGGTTCGAGAAGGTCGGCACCATCACTGAGCTGGCCGACACACTCTTCGGCCGGCAACAGGCAAATGCGTAAACCGTGTTCGGTTGCCACAGCGGTCACACCCGTCCCAACCGGCCCGGAGCCCGGGGTCGGCGCCGATCCTCTGGTGCTGCGCCGTGGCACTTCTGTGGGGCCAACCGCTCCGGACGCGTTCGCTGAAGATCTCAATGCGCCCCGAACCGGTTTCGTCTCGACGTCCCGGCCCCGGGAAGCGTCACTGATATCATGACGGAACCGGACAACAGCTCCCCTGCCCTCTTCGCCGCCCTCACGGAACTCTTCGAGGATGCCGCCGGCATTGCCGCCGACGGTCAGGCAGAAGATCTGCCCGACAACACAATCAGGACTCTGAAGGACAGGCTGACGAACCCATTACAGATGGGCCGGCCAGCTGTTAAACCGGCTTGATTGTTGATCACGCCATCCCCTGAGGGGATCTCAGCCCGCGGCACGGTGTGGCCTGCTGCCCCGCGTATCCGCATTGCTACGCCGGGACCTCTTCCCACCAGTCCGGCCACCGGACCTTTCGCGGCGTCCGGGTGGCCTTGACGACGGTCTTCTGATCTTCGCGGGACAAGCGACGGTCCTCGAGGCGCGCGAGAGCCGCCTCGACAAGCCAGGGCTCGATCATCAGGCGGGCCGTCTCGCGGTTTCCGTCGAGCGTCTTCGCCATTCGGAGCAGTTCGAGCGCGCCGTTCACACTGCCCGGCGTCGGTATCTGCCAGTCTATGGAGACGTAGTGAGGTTCTTCCTGCGCCGTATTTTTATCATGCTCATCCCGGATCAGTTCGATTGCCCGTGCAGCCGCATTATCCCCTTTGGCAGCCAGTTCTGTCAGGCGCTGCAGAAACGCCTCTTCCATGTTCATCTGCTGCACGCCTCCCGGGCCACGCACTGGCACTGTTCGGGCGAAAATCGTCTCGTAGGGAAGCTGGCGATGGCTGCCGGGTGGGCGCCCGGCCGCGTTGCCGCTCTTCCTCTTCTGAAACCGGCCCGACCGCGGGGGCCGCCCGTAGCCGCCCTCGTCGTCACTCATGCCCCCGCCCCTTCGGCCATTGCAGCTGCGACGCATCGCGCGTCATTCTCTGAATTTCCGAGATGGCCTCGGAGCTGTAAGCCCCCTGCCGATGCGGCCGGTCCAGAGCGGCCTGAACTGCCCAGGGCTCCAGGAGATACCAGTTCAGGTCAGGATCGTGTTTCCGGAGCTCTTCGTTCAGCCCGACGATGCCGAGCGCTTGCAGCGCCGGAACCGCATTCGCCGGCTCATAGGAAAAAGACGTCTCGACGCTTCGGTGCTTCCGGGCTTTCTGCTGCGCCCGCTTCGAGCGTTCCCGCTCCCGCTTCACCAACCATTGCACCGCCCGCGTGATTGCGCTGGCCTTCCCCTCCATAGCGTCCTGAAGCGTCCGAAACCGGCTCAGTTCTTCGGGCGTCAGGTCCCGCGTCTCCCCGTTGAGTTTCACCGTCATCGTCCTGGTCAGGACGAAATCAAATATGGACGATCGCGGTTCCGCGGCCTTCTTCGGAGCGCCTTTCCGGTTACCGGTACTGCCTTTGACAAACCGGCCACGGCCGTCGCGTCCAGGGGTGTCGTCCGGGCCGGTCACAGATCAGATTTCCAGATCTTCAAGCATCTTGCCGGCGGCGAGATGCTCAACAACCCACTTCGGATTGCGCCCGCGGCCGGTCCAGGTGAGCGCCGGGTTTTCCGGATGGCGGTATTTCGGCGGCGTTTTCGAGCCCTTTTTAGCAGGCGCACCGTCCATCAGCTCGGCAAGAGTGAAACCAAACTCCTTTGCCTGCGCGTCAAGTGCGGACCGGGCTTCGGCCTTACGCCGGGCCTCAAAATCCGAAATCGCTTTCGCAAGGTCTTTCTGAAGCTGCTTCAGTTCGGCAAGGGAGAGTGTATTCAGATCAATGGTCATCAAGTCCGGCCTCCATGGCAAATCGGGTTTTAGCCTGTCTACTTCGCGCTTGCGCGTTATTCAACGTGGCTCGCAAGTGACCCTCGAGGCCCGGCACACCACGCAGGTTTGGACAAGGATTCGGAAGATCGCATCTCCGGCTTGCCTGACCTCGTGCAGCCAGGCATTCTGACGGAATGCTATTTCAGAACCGGTACAAAGACATGAAACAAATTCGGCGCCTTTTTCTGATCCTGTGCTTCTCTCTGGCTGCAGCCTCCAGCGTAAGCGCGGGACCGATCCGGCCCACTGACGCGTCACATTACGTCGGCAAGAAAGTAACCGTGACAGGCAAGGTGAGTCAGGTCCACACTGATAAGCGGTCCGGCGTGACCTTCATCAACATGGGCGGGCGTTATCCGGCCAACGTGTTCACCGGGGTCATTTTCCGCGACTACATCGGACAGTTCCCGCAGGTGCACAGTCTTGAAGGGCGAGCGGTAAGCATCACGGGCACGGTGATGCTCTACAAAGGCAAACCGGAAATCATCCTGCGCGACAAGGCGCAACTTACGCGCCCCTGACCACCGGCGGCTGTCCGTGAACCTGCGGGCAGCGCCGAAAGTCGCGGAAATTGTCTGCGCGCAAGCAAACTCCGTGGCTTCGCGCGAGGCCTGCATTACGCGAGCCATGAGCCTTGGCGGCGCGAAACCTGCCACCCGAGATCTGTGAAGCGATCACGACCCGGCTTTCGGTGTCAGCCTGCCCCGGAAAGAGGGGGAGGTGCGATGCGGCACGACACGGAGGTGTGCTACGGCTCACTCATTCATCTCTGCGAGGGGACGGACTTCCTGCTGTTCCTGGCCGCCGTCGATCGCGGGCTGGTCTATTTCGACCCGGGCATCAAAATGGAGCAGGCCTCGTCCGGCCGGCCAGTGACCAAGCGACGGAGTCAGTTTTGGGTGAAGCACAAGGAAATCGGGGCACTATATCGCCGGGATGAGAATGTCGGGGTGGGCATGGACTGATGCGAGGACGCAGAACGCAGGAAGCGGGCGCTGAAACACACAGGCTCCGGGTCTCCCTTTGACAGCACGATCGGCCCTCACCAGACATTCAATGTCTTGGTGAGGGCTGCGGCGCAGCTTCAGCGAAGCGGTCGTTCGTGACCCGGGCAGCGCAATCCCGGATCAAATGCCGGCTAGGGAAATAGCGACAGCGCAAGGATATCGCTAGATGTCACGGTGCCCACTGTCGGCCGCGCAAGAAACCTGACCATCGGGCGATGATGGTGCAGATTCGCCGCCCGATCGGTTCGCGGTCGGGCGCTCCGGCACCCGCGATGTAAAGGGGAACACAAAATACTTGATCAGAACGCAAGATTGCGCGAAAAATGTGATCATTTGGCACGACGCTTGGGAAGGCCGGATGACCGGCTTGGGCTGACCCTACCATGCAACGGCACCGCTCCCTTCTGGACGACAGCCTCTCCGACCTTATCGGCCATCTCTATGACGCCGCCATCGATAGCCGCCTATGGTCGGGCATTGCCCCCGAAATCGCCGATACCTTCGAGTCCACCAGCACGGTGTTGAAACTCCACAACGGCCGCAGCGTGCAGTTGTTGGAATGCACCGACAACATGCGGGTGCCGGACAGCGAGCGCGAATGGGCGGAGCATTGGCACCAGCGCGATTTGTGGGTAGAACGCACGGTCGCCTTCGGCCTTTCCGCCATCGTCACCGACCGCGATCTCGTTACCCGGCAGGAACAGCGCGACAGCGGCTTCTATCGGGAATGGCTGCCGACCATGGACATCTTCCATCTCGTCGGCGCGGCCTTTCCGGTCGGGGACGAAGCGGTTGGCGTGCTGGGCATCCATAGGCCAGAACAGGCGCACCATTACGATAAGACCGACCGAGCGCGGGCGGGCCTGCTCTTGCCGCACCTTCGCCGCGCCCTGCAACTCGGCCAAAGCCTGTCGAACGTCCGGCAGGCGGCGGCGCTCGAAGTGCTTGGTCGAGTCGACGCGGGCGTAGTCGTGGTCACGCAATCGAGCCGCATCCTCTATGCCAATGCCTTGGCCGAAGACATGTTGCGAAAGATCCCCGAACTCGGGGTGCTGGGCGGACGGCTGTTCTTGCGCGACGGGCTGCTGCAGGGGCGTTTCCGCCGCATGGTGCAGGCCTCGATCCGCACGGCGGTGGGCCAGCCGGAACCGCCCGAAAGTGCCCTTGCCATTCTACGCCCGGAACGGCTGCCTATCACGCTCGGCGTTGCGCCGCTGCGCCCGACCGACGTTCTGACGGTCAACCAGCCGCTGGTGCTCGTCTTCCTGCGCGACCCCGAATATTCAGCACCCGATACTCGCTGCCTGCGCGACCTGTTCAACCTGACGGCCACGGAAGCGGCTATCGCCGCCGACCTCGGGCGTGGACGCTCGCTGGAAGCCATTGCCCGCGAGCGGGAAATCGGCATTGCCACCGTGCGCTCGCACCTCAAGCGGATCCTCGCGAAAACGGGCACCAACAGGCAGGCGGAGGCGGCAGCACTGCTCGCCCATAGCGTCGCCGGCCTTCAGGCCGGACGCGCTCTAGCCTCCCCCAAATAGGGGACGATTCCTGGCAGCCTTCCAGCGAAACTCGGGACGACTTCCCTAAGAACAGGAAGCCGCGTGACGATCGAATTGCCGGGATAATGCCGCATGAATTGCTGCCCTGACTGCCAGTCCAGAAATACGCCGCTTCGTTCGATGCCCCGTGAGCAAGACACCTCAGTCACGAAAACAAAGGGCGCGGTGCGCTGCGGTTGCTCAGTATATCGGCCCGGGCGCGGGCTCCGCACAGCCTTGCGTGGCCTGTCGATCTCGCGGCGGCGCAAGACCTTCGCGGCTTTTGCCAGTATAGTCTCAGAGACCCGTTCCAGGAAGTCCGGTTCGCCGTCCGTGTCAGGGCAATCGCATTTGGCTTCAGTCGACCTTCAAGCCATTGAGTATGCTTCGTAAAAATGCTTCGTCCCAGCCAGCGCGCTTGAGCTTGATGGAGAGGGAACCCTTGGAAGTGTCCCTGCGGAC
>CAJYAD010000075.1 GCA_913064775.1 uncultured Albidovulum sp.
TACCAGCATCCCGCGCTCGCCTCCGAAAACCCCTCGGAAGCTCTATGGACCCAACTCTCTGCCGGTGGGGGCCCTTTTGGACGCCGATCACCCCGAAAGTGGGGTCCTTATTCCACGCCGATCAACATGCAGATAGACGCACCCATACTTCAGGGATCGCCAGAGGCGCTTGATGAAGATGTGGTCGAGACACCGGCCCTTGCCGTCCATCGAGATCCGGGTGCCGATCCGTTTCAGCCGGTCGGTCCAGGCGAAGGACGTGAACTGCGACCCCTGGACGCCCTCCTAAGAGTCAAGCGGCGATTTGGCATTGGTTGATCTGCCTGTGGCGGCGGATGATGATGCCGAAGACTTCGCGGGCGATATCGCGTTTGACGCAGCGAATGGCCTCCAGCTTGGAATGGCCCGCAGCGATGCGCCTGGCGACGTAGTCCTGCGAACGTGGGTCCAACCTCAGGCGCCCGATGGCGATGATGTGGATCGCGCTGTTGGCCGCGCGATCGCCTCCCCTGCTCAACCTGTGCCGCACCGTCTTTCCCGACGAGGCCGGAACGGGGCTGACGCCGCACAATGCCGCGAAGCTCGCCTCGGATCTTAGCCGGTCTGGGTTGTCGCCTGCAGTCAGCGGCAACTGTGCCGCGCTGTTCAGACCGATCGCAGTTTCCATCCGCATTTGTGAGTGAACATGCTCGAGCCGTGTCAGGGAAACCGGCTTTGAGTGGGGCGTACTGCGGGTTCTCAAATCTACAATCAAGAACTCGGAGGGGATATCGCCGCGCCGAGGCTTGAACGGTCGACTACGAGTCCACTGAGCGCGGCGCCCGTTGGCCGCGTGCTTTCCCATGCCACCCACGATAACATCCGGGAATATTCGTTTTAGGCAAAGCAAGACGGTCCGGGTGGGTCCCGGCGGTTGCGTGTTCCCGGAACCAAATTCTTCTGAATAGTTACAATGCCTTGCGCTCTGTTCACACGCGTGCTTTCGCATGTCCAATAGCCCGTGGAAGCACTGTGGAAGCAACAGGACGCAAGTGGCGGGTGTGGTGGGAAGGCAACGCTGCAGCTCAGTCGAGCACGCGGTAATGCACCTCGGTCGGGGTGCAGTCGGTGCCGTTGACCGGGATCATGTCCTGCGGGCATGCAGAAAGTACGACGATGCAATCCATCGCTGCGCGCAGGACAACGTAATCGCCGGGCTTGCAGAGCGGCTCGCCCCAGGTCACGCCGCCATCCGCGCCGATGGGAATGTTCATCCAGAGATTTAGCGGGCTAGGGCACTCTGCCGCCTCCAGGCCCAACTCAGCCAGTGCGCTGGCGAGGTTGTCCGTGCAGTTGTCGTGGTCGTCGTCGCAGCCGAGCAGCGCGTAGCGGTGCCGGTCACAGGCTGCGATCACCGTGTCATGGCGCCCGGGCGAGGTATCCCGTTCCAGCGTCAGGATCGGTCGGCGGTGGTTGGTAACCAGCGCGTCACCCTCAGCCGGAAAGATGCTTTCGAGCATGGCGTGCAGGTGCTCCATCGACAGGAACTCGGTCATGTCTGCGTCGTTGAAGCACCACGTATCGACCACCTGTTGCCCATGCGTGTTTATGATCTGGATCGCCTGCCCGGTGGCCAAGTGAACGGCGCGCCCACGACGCGCCGGAACCACGTGAAGCTCTTTTGCCATCCTCGATCTCCGTGCTTGGGCGGCAGCGCGCCGACTCCGAAAATACCTTCGCCGTTGGCTTGGTCAGCGTCAATGTGAAGCGAGGCCGGAGAAATGAACCCCTGAGCGATCGCTGGCGGCCAACCCAAGGTGGCTTGCGGCCATTATACGAACCCCTCGCGCCAAGTGCGGCGGAGGTCCAGAGGCAGCCCAAACGTGGCGTTCGAGATTGGTGTGGCATGGGGTGAGGCACAGGGTGAGGCCCGGGGGCCGAAGGGCAGCCTGCGGTCATCGAACTGGTGCCAGGGCCGCGGAACCCAGCTAGGAGTCAGTGCCGCGCTGCTGCGTGGCGGCACGGGTCCCTTAGCTCGACGGCTTTTTGCAATGCCGCAGATGTCGGCTTGCGAGCAATCGTGTGCATTCGAAGCCGGCCAAAATAATCATTGGACCGAGAGCGCAGGCCGCACCCCGGCCAAGGGGGATTGGGCAACCCAGTCTTGCGCCGTGGAGATCAGATGCCGCGGACCGTCAAGGAAGATCGTCTTGTCTTCGGTCGCGTCTCGGACCGTCACATCTCCCAACCAGAGTGCAATCAGATTTGCCAGCGTCGCCGTCAGGTAGACATCCACGTCATGACCGGGGTCCGTGGGGCACAGGTCGACCGCATCACCATTCACGATGACCCACCATCTATTGAGATCGGTGCGGTCCGAGATCTGCACCAAGATCACGGTCTCTCCGTCCGGAAAGCCGCTGGTGTTCAAGGTCCGGTGGAAATCCCACATGAAGCCTCCGACGTCGCAATCCTGGGCCGCGATACTGCGTTTGCGCCAGCGCATGCCCCAGACGGCCATGTTCTGGACAATTGGCCCAAGTTCCCGGCCCGAGCGGGTCAGGTTGTATTCGCATGCCTGACCCGAGGGCGCGGCCTTTCGGACAATGATCTCGGCGGCCTCCAATCCTTTGAGCCGCTTGCTCAGGATTGAAGGGGAGATGCGCGGGATCGCCTTTTGGAAACCGCCAAACCGCGTTGTTCCCAAAAACAGCTCTCGCAGCAACAACAGGGTCCATTTGTCCCCCAGAATTTCTGCAGAAGCTATTGCCGGACACAAACTGCCCGATGTGTTGGTCGTTCTGCTGTCCATTGCACCAGTGTAGGATGCGAGAGGGGCCTCTGACTACTACGGATTCAGTAGCGGTTTGATACGGAGCACGAAGTATCTTTCCACCCCCATCGCGCCCAACCTATGGCCGGGCCCGTCTTTCGGGCAGTTTCATCGTGAAAGGAGCCTATCATGGGCCGCTCGGCAATATTCGTTTATGGTGTGGTCGCCTACGCAGTTTCTATGGTGACAATCCTCTATTCCATTGGTTTCGTGGGGAATCTGCTGGTCCCGAAAACGATCAATTCCGGCCAGCCGGGCGCTTTGGGCGTCTCCATCGCGGTCAATTTGGCGTTGCTGTCCGTCTTCGCGGTGCAGCACAGCCTCATGGCACGGCCGGGCTTCAAACAGGTCTGGACAAAGATTATTCCCAAACCCGCCGAACGCAGCACCTATTTGCTGATGGCCTGTGGGGCGCTGGCGCTGATCTTCGTCTTCTGGCAACCGCTGCCGATACCGGTTTGGGACTTGCGCGGCACATTCGTCGGGTCTGTCCTGATCGGGCACTTCTGGGTTGGTTGGCTGATCGTCCTGACCTCGACCTTCATGATCGATCATTTCGATCTCTTCGGACTAAAACAGATCTACGCGAACCTGAAGTCCCGCCAGGCATTACCGTCGGGTTTCATCAAAGTCGGTCTGTATCGATTGGTGCGCCACCCGATCATGACTGGCTTCATGATCGCCTTCTGGGCCACGCCGTTCATGACGGTTGGGCATCTTCTGTTTGCGGCGGTCACAACCATCTACATCGTCATTGCCGTGCTGCATCTGGAGGAAAAGGATCTGATTGCCGAGATCGGCGAAGACTATCTGGACTATCGGCGCGACGTGCCTGCATTCGTGCCGGGCTTTGGGCGGGGGCAGTGAAATGACAATGGACCGCAACCACCTGCGCAAAATCCAGTCATTCACAAATGCCGTGCCGCTCAGTGTCCGTGATAGGCAAACGCCCCTGCGCGCGCGCTATCAGAATTCACCAGGCGCGGCGTGGGTCCATGATCATGCCAGGACCATAGATGCGGAAGTTCCGGCAGGACACCCAATCCACGGGCATGTCGTCTGCGGTGAGGGTGTCCCTGTGGATGTGCCTGTGTCCGTCCACCAGGCGGTGGGTGGCGAAAGCGACTTCCCGTGCCCGGGCGAGATTCTGGCAGCAGCTCTGGCAAGCTGTCTTGATACGGCGATCCGCATGGTTGCCAACCTCAAGGGAATTAGACTGAAGCATCTGGAGGTTCACGTCAGTCTTGGCGCCGATGTGCGCGGCGCTTTGAGGATTGGCGACGACGTTCCAGTCGGCTTTCAGAGCGCCCAGATGAAAGTCGAGATCGAGGCGGCGGATGACTTGCCGGATACACATGTGAATGCCTTGCTCGACGCGGCGGAACGAAGCTGCGTTGTCCTGCAAACACTCCGCGCGCCGCCCGCTGTGCACGTTACACGCTGCATAGGCCTGCCCTCAATCAAGGCCTGCTGAAACCAAAGAGCTCATGCAGAAGCGGACTTCGGGTTACGCGTGATAAATCGCGGCTTCATCCGCACAGCCGCCCGTCAACCGACAATGGCGAATGCGGGAAGCGCGAGGCGGTCGCGCATCTGAAGGCCCGGTTCGGGCTCTCGGAACGGCGGGCCTGCCGGGTCAGGGGGCTTTGCCCAAGAACACCCTGTTCGGCGGCGAAGCCGGAAGGCTCTTTCGGCACTTCCCTTGCCGGGAGATGCCTAGTCCTTCTTGTTCTTCGCAGCCGCTGCCTTCATGCGCGCCAGCAGGTCGGCCTTTTGGGCCCGCTGACCAAAGGGGTTCTGCTCCGTCCCTTTCGCATTGTGCTCTTTGTGGCGCGGCGTGTTTTTGCCCGCCTTGGGTGTGCCCGACTTCGCGTAATCCATTTTGTTGCCCTCACCTTTGGCGTTTGCTTGATCCGTCATGCCCGAAACGATGTCACCTCCACAAGGCAGGACCTGCGCGGTTTGGGCTCGGCCATCACAATTCCGTCGCAGCCCGATCGGTGACGCCCGCGAGAAGCTGGAGGATTGGCGCGGAAGCAGCCATTCAGACGGGTTGCAGCGCATGGCCAGAACGCCGGGCGGTCCGGTTGGCAAGACCGGCTGCAATGGCGATCCTCGGTCAGGCGGGCCCCGTGGTGTCACCGCCGCATGGCCCGCAACTGGCCCGGAAAAGCCCCGCACAGCCGCTTCCCGGCGTCATCCGGTCAACGCATTTCCGTCGGCCGCAAGATCCGGGGCCACCTCGCCCGCGTTTTCCAGTGGCAGCTTGAGCCAGAAGGTGGTGCGAACGCCAGCGACGGAATCGTAGCCGATCTCGCCCCCCATTTGCTCGATGATCTCCTTGGAAATGATCAGGCCAAGCCCGGTGCCCTCGCGGTCGCGGGTCGAGGATTCTGATGCCTGGGAGAAGGGCGTGAAAATCCTTTCCCGGAACTCGGTTGGAATACCGCGCCCGTGATCGGTGACCGAGACGATGAGCATGGTTCCGGAGCGGCGCACTTCGGTGACCACCTGCCCCCCTTCGGGCGAGAATTTTGCGGCATTGGACAGCAGGTTCGCCATCACCTGTCGGAACCGGTTGACGTCGATCAGGGACCACATCGGGGCAATCGACACCAAGGGTTTGAAGCGCACCGAGAATCTTTCGGCGTAGCCGGCATTCTCGATCAACGCCTGCTGAACGATTTCAGTCACCTCGGCGCGTTCGATTTCAAGGACCGACTTGCCGGAAGCGAACTTCTGCATGTCCAGCAGGTCGTTGACCAGATTAGCCAGGCGTTGGCCATTCTGATGGGCGATCGTCAGAAGCGAAGCGGTCTTGCTTGGCAGGTCCTTGGACATCGTGCCAAGGATCAGACCCAGGGACCCGTTGATCGAGGTCAGCGGCGTGCGCAGTTCATGGCTGACCGTCGCCACGAAATCGGCGCGCATGTGGTCAAGCCGTTTGCGCTCGGTGATATCGAGGATCTGGCAGATGAAGCGCGGCGCTTCGCCTGGACGGCCACGAAGGATCGTGGTGGACATCAGCCCGAAGACTTCAGAACCGTCGGGGCGGAAGTAATGTACTTCCGCTTCGTAGGAATCGATGGTTCCGGCCAACATCTGGCGCACCTCGTCCCGGTTTCCCGCAAGCTCTCCCGCGGTCGGCAATTCCTGCAACCTGCGCCCGATCAGATATTCCGCCGTATAGCCGGTGAAGTGGCAAATGGCACGGTTTGCAATGAGAAACCTGCCGTCGAGCCCAAGGACGGCCATCGCGACAGGGGCGCAGGCTATCAGGCTTTCCAGCTCGATCTCGCGCCGCTGCGCCAAGTCGAACGCCTCTTTCAGCGGGGTGATGTCGGTCATGGTGCCCAGAAACCGCAGCGCCTGGCCATCCGCATCGCGGGCAACCACCTGCGCGTGGGCGCGCATCCAGCGCACGCGCCCATCGTCGGACCGGAAGCGATACTCAACGTCCATCTTGGCCGTCTGGCCCTTGATGCAGGCAATGCCTGCTTGCCGCGCACCCGGCCAGTCCCGCGGATCAACGCGTGAATTCCATTCGGATTCGGGGTCCGTGAATCCGTCGAAACCGAAACCTGCCAGCGCGTGCCACGACTCGGAGGTCACACCTTTCCCGGTTGTCAGATCGACGTCGAAGACTCCGATCTGGCTTCCCGCGAGCGCCAGGTTCCACCGCTTTTCGTTGGTCGTGACCTCTTCCAGGGCGCGCTCGGTTTCGGTGACATCGTGAACGATCAGCGTCGCGATTTCGTCGCCGAAATCGCCGACGAAGGAATTCACCCGGAACTTGATCCAACGGATATCTCCGGCAGGCGTCACAATCCTGACCTTCTCGTAGGGAGCGGGAAGCAGGGGAATTGAGGGCTCGTGAGATTCCGGGGGAACCGAGTTGTCGGGCAGAATGGCGCGAATATGATTGCCGACAAGGTCATCCTCCGCGACCCCGAAAATCTCGGACGTGGCGGGATTGACCGTCAGGATCTGACCCTCAGGGTCGATCAGCAGAATCCCGACGACGGCGTTGTCGATGATCGTCTGCATCTTGCGGCTCTTGGTCGCCAGCTCCTTGGTACGTTGCGCCACCTGATCGCGGACCAGCCATTCGCGTTCGGTCAGGAACATGATGAGTGCGACGATGATCGCCGTCAGCGCCAGCCCGCTGGCAAGCACGATGCGCCCCTCGCGCCCCTGGGTTGTGACCTCGAACCAAGGGGTGCTGTGATAGCTTACCGTCCAGCGCTTCTGGAAGAAATCATAGGATCGGCTGGCCGTGAACCGCGACGAAGCAGAGCTGATCCCCGGTTCGGCCCGCGCGGTAGGGCTGGCGGTCAGCGCGGTGATCTTCACATCGGAGGTGACGAGGTTTGTGACCGCTTGTGCGGGCGACAGGTTGAACGTCCGATCCGCGTTCAGCGGCATGAACACCCAGCCTCCGAAGGCTGCTCGGCGCTGATTGACCGTCTGGATCGGTTTGCCGGGCGCATAGACCGCCTGCAGCAGGATATACATGGTGGTCTGGGTGCCGCGCTCCGACGATCTGTACCATCGGGCGATTTCCGCCTTGCCGGAGTCGCGCGCCGTCATGGCCGCATTCCTTACTGCCTTGACCGACCCCAGATCGAAACCCTGCAAGTTGCTGCCATAGCCGAGCGGTTCGAAGAACTTCACAACCATCGGATCGTCACCGGTTTGCGAAGGCTGGACCGCGACACTGGCTGCGTCCGCGGCATTCGCCCGGTCCAGAGCACCTTTCGTATCCGGCGATGCCGCGGGGGGGATGAAGCCGAGGCCACCAGCGCTGGCGAGTGCCTTGGATGCCGTGTCATGCACGAACCGGTGCCATCCCGAAGTGGTCTCGGCCTTCGAAATGCTTGTGAAGTTCGCCGCGGCATCGAGGCTTTTCGACAGCGAGGTGAGCCTGAATTTCAGCAGGGCCGCGCTATGATCAACCGCGCGCGTGAAAAGATCAGTGTTTTCCTCATGGTTCGTCGCGGTAACGCTGGCCGTGTCACATCCCGGAAGGTAGTATGGCTGTTTCTTGAACAGCTTCGGCTTGAGTTTGTGCCATTCCTTCATCGCCAGCAAGGGCGACTTGCTGCCCAGTGCTGATTGCGGGAGTTGTTGGTTGTAGA
>CAJYAD010000076.1 GCA_913064775.1 uncultured Albidovulum sp.
CGCAAGCCTCAAGCTCGAGGCGGTCTGCTGAAGAAAGAAAACCAGGGCGGATCATGGGCATAGCTGAATCGTTCCAAGCCCAGCCGTCAAGCCATCAAATTCGGCTTCCGCAGGACTCGGTGTATAAACATCTGCGGATATCGATCACCGACCACGGGGCCGGGATTACGGCGGCCTCTGCGATCAAACTATTCAAGCCTTTTTCGCAAGGGGATTCGAGCTCGAGCCGGGTCCAGGGCGGCACCGGTCTCGGGCTCAGTATCTGCAAGCAGATTGTTGAGCGCATGGGTGGAGAGATCGGATTTACCTCGCAGCCGGGTATCGAAACTACGTTCTGGTTTACTGTTCTGCGGCCGGCACCGCAGGCCCTTGCCATTCGTCAAGCTTAGCGATCCGGGCGCTAATCCCTGGTGCCGCAGGCAGGGTAAGGCAAAAGGTCCTTCTCACGGCCAGATGGCTGGAGATGGTGATCTCGCCACGGCAGTGCTATCAAAGTGGTGGGTCCTGAGGCGGGCAGGGCAGTCGCGCATCCGGCGGAAAGATCGTGAGTACGGACTGGGGTGGTGAGATTATGCGGCGTCTGGCAAGACAAGCCGCTGGGCCCGATGGATAGGCAATTTGTGCGCAAATCCAGTCCCCGCAACCAAACTTAATAAACGATTACAATGCGGTGGCGCCCCAAGGGGCGCCTTTTGCATTTGCGCCCAACGCAACGGTGCTACGCCGGTGCTACGCGCGGAAGCAAACTGGAAACAACAAGAGCAACGACAAGCTCCGTTGACCGCCTCGGAATGCCATGATTCACTCATCGGCGGTGAACATGTCCAACTGATCTCCAGAGACGAAGACCTTGCCCGGGGCCTTGCGTTCCTCGGGCGTCGGGCTGGGCAGCTCAGCGGCGGCGAAGCAGGGACCAGCCATGACCTTGTCGAGCACCTCTTCAAGGTTCGGTTCCATCTCAAGGGTCGTTTCCAACACCCAGAGCAATTCCAGAAGATCGTCGCTCATCCGCGCCGTCCAGTGTTCGGGGCGGATTTCGTCAAGTGCTGAGGATTTCTTGCCCGCCCGCTTCTTCATCCGATAGCCAAGCCACGACTGCACGACCTTGAGGCCAGAGACTTCGAACTCCCAGACCTCAGGCGCGACAGGGCCGAACCGACCGTCACCCACTGCAACAGCGCACGTGGTCGGGTCATAGGCATACTCGGCGGGGTAACGCGCCGGATCGGCGGATACACCCTTGATTGTCGTCGCCTTGCCCCTCGGAACCTCGTCACCCCGATCCTTGTCGCGGAAGCGCTCGGCGTAGGTGTGCAGCCAGATCAGCTTACTGCCCAGTTTGGCCGCCTCAGCAAAGGTCGCGCCGTCCTTGGTTAGCGGGACGCGCGGGCCGGGTGTTTCGAGCTCATTCCAGAAGCGCCGAGTATAGGACTGCCCGCCCAGCAGGGCATAGACATAGGCTGCAAGGTCCTCTGCGTCCGGCGTGGTATCGTATTCCGCACCAAGTGCGTCGAGCAACCCAGCAGTCACATTTGGTTCGGTTCCATCCGCATCGCGGTAAAGAGGGATAACATCCTTGCCGCCGAAGGAACCACGAAAATAGTGCTGGTCGGGGATGTTCGCAGAGACCGAACAAATAGCGCCGTGGCCGCAAATCAAAGTGTCAGGGCAAATCAAAAAGGTCTGCTTCTTCCCATACATCCGACCGAGGGATGGGCGGATAAAGTCTCCCACCCGGAAGTCATAGAAAGCGAAGTGTCGGTCAAACGAGCGATAGCCGTATCGAATCGTCTTGGGTTGTGGACTTGCTTGCGTCAGGTCGCGGATGGGCGGTTCGCCGTGGCCGGAAAGATCGGGTTGCGCCACGGTGTGACCGATTTTCCTGTCCCGGGATTCCTTAAACAGGGCCTTGCGGTCCTGCGCCTTCGCATCGCGCAGCCGTTCCCAGCGGGTGCCGAGAACAGACTCCGTTTCCCCTATGGGCCAGCTTCGATAGAACACCGCCCCGGCTGTGTGGTAAGGGAACAAATCGACGGTGCGCGGCCAATCAAAATATGCGCCTTTCCCGAGAGGCATAAATGGTGCTTGCCATTCGTCGGAGCAATCAAGCCAGTCGAATTTGCTCAAGTCGGCTTTTGCGGCGAGAATTTCTAATTTCGCGTCCCGACTGTCCGCTTCGATCTTGGCATATCGCACCTTGGCGGGCTTCAGGGCAATCGCATTTGGAACTGCTGAGTCTCGTTCGTGAAAAATGCCGGCGAATTCGCTCCTCAGAACGACGAGAGATGCAGCTTCGTTCACTGAACGTTCCCCATCCGGGTTCACAGAATTCCAAATGCGATTGCCCTGTGGCGGGCTTATCATGATTCTGCTCTGTCCCGCGAACGCCAATAGCAATCGCAACAGGAATCTGGATGGCAAAAACATTTGGTGTTTTGCGCGCCCCAAGATTGTCACCGCCAAGGTCAAGCACCCACAATTCATCGAAGTTGCGGCGCATCATTTCCCGAACGCCAACAAACCCTGGGCCAACAAGATAACTTGATGCAGTAATAAAGCTAATTATGCCGCCGCATTTCTGCGTCTCGAACATTCGCCAGAGCGCCCAGCGCCAGAAATAGACATAGTCGTTAAAGATCACTTGTAGGTTGAGGCCTTTGCCTGCGTCCCTGGCTGGCTTCAAAAAATCCTCAAAGATCGGGCGTTCGCCCTGTTCTTCCTGTTTCGCGCCGCCCTCGATCTGGTCGCCCCACCGGACCCAGCCGCCTTTGTTGGCCTTGGTTCCATCCTCGCTGCGCCGCTCTCGGTCGTAGGGTGGGTTGCCAAGGCACACGAGAATATCCCCGCCCTGCTTCACCTTACGCGCTGCCTCATGTTCCTGCGTCAGCGCGCGATAGGTCAGCGTCAGCCCGCCTGGCGGCGCGGCGTTCGGGCTCTCCAGCGTGTCGGCCAGGTAGATGTTCAGCCGCTTGCCCAGCTTTTCTTCGGGCTCACCCGCTGCGGCTTTTGCGTCGTTCATCGCGCCTTCAAGCGCCTGCGTCAGCCGCAGATGGGCAACGGCATAGGGGCCAACCAGCACCTCGAACCCGTACATATTTTCTGCCATCTGGCGGGCGCGGGCGGGCACCGCGCCGGGACCGGACCGCGCGCGGACCTTGTCCAGACCGTGTTTCACCGCAGCGACGGGATAGGTGCCGGTGCCAACAGCGGGATCGAGAAAAACCACACCATCGTCGGCGAAACCCAGCTTTTTGCCGAACCGCTTTTCCAGCAGTTCCGAGGCTAGGCGGACTTGCAATTCGACTACTTCGCGTGGGGTATAGTAAACGCCATAATCCTTGCGCAGCTTGGGGTCATAGGCGGCAAGGAAGTCCTCATAGAAGTAAAGCCAGAGGTCCGGTTTCGATTTCAGGAAATTGTGGGGGTTCAAAGCTTCGAGCGAGCGCTGCAACATCTCGAAACCGACCGCCAGTTCCTTCCGCGCATCCGCCTGCCCAAGCAGTTCGAGCGTCCGGGCCAGCAGGCCGCTGTTCGCATCGAGCGTTTTGGCCGCTTCGGTCGGGTCGAGCTTGGTCGCGCCAGATAATCGGGCCAGCAGCATCGCATAGGTCACGGTCTGCGCGTAGGCATCCGCGAATTTGGCATCGTCGGAATCGGGAAAGAAGAATTGCCGCCACTCGATAGCGAGAAGACCAACGGCGGAGCCGGTCTGGCCGAGAGCGTTTTCGACCTCGGACCGTAGGAAGCGGGTCAGCGGCGCGAGGTATTTCGCGAGGCCCGAGGGCGTGTTCGGGACACTTGGTTTCCAGCTCAGAAATTCGCGAAACAAACGTTCCAGCGCCACGGCATCATCATTGGTGGTCGCGGCCTTGCCCTTGTCTGTCGGGTCGTCGTGCAGGCGAACGATGGGCTGGCCGTCTGGCCGCTCGCCATCGTGGTAGAGAGACCATTCGCGCCCGTCGGTATAGATCAGGTTGGGCAGACCCTTTAGCTTCTGCCACTGCTTCTTGTTGTGCTCTCCCTTCAGTTTCGGCGCGTCGGCCCCAAAGCCCGGCGCTTTCAACTCGATATAGCCGCAGATCAGGCCCCCAACGTAAATTGCAATGTCGGGGCGGACCTTGTGCTCGGACAGGTGCGCTTCGGTCCGGGTTTCGATTGTCAGTCCGTATTTCGCACCGGCATCGACAAAGAGCTTGGCGACCTCGGGTTTCAACTGGTCTTCGGGCGAAGCCGCCCCGGGCAGCGCGAATTTCGCCTTCAATGCTTCGGAGAAGGTTTCGAGCAATGCAAGTTCCATAACGCGCCCCACTAACAACGATTTTTTCTAGCAGTAGCAGGCGATTGCTGATCAGGAAATCCTTTATCATTACGGGGCGACCACTTCTGGCTCTACGGGCCTAGCGGGTGTCCGGTTTGACGGACCGCGTTGAAGCGTCACCTACCTACAATGAACAGGGGCTCGGGGCCCCGACCTTCGCTCTCCACCCGCCTACCAACCCGCTCCATCCGCTGTCCGAGCGCTCGTATTCCGGGAGTGCGCGCCATCTGACAAAACCGACTTAACCGACAAAACCCCGCCTGTGGCCCCGGTTGACGAGGTTTTGTCGGTTAAGTCGGTTTTGTCAGCCGCCCGGTCGGTCAATGGGCCATGCCTGAGATCGCCGGATTGACCGCGAAGCACTTGGGGGGCCGCCCGCCCTTGCTCCCCGTTGCAGCGTCAACGGCCCGGATCACTTCCGCCTCGACCAGGACGGCGAGCACCGGGTCAAGCTCTGCCGCCGTGGTCAGCCCGCGCCGATCCAGGCGCAGCACCTCTCGCGAGGTGAACCGCTCCCAGCCCTGTTCCCGGATCAGGGCCAGCAGCCGCCGGGCGGCGCGCTCGGCCTTGGACAAGCTCGCATCGGCATATGCGCGCCGCGCCATCGGCAGGGAGTAGACTTCGAGGAACTGAGCCGCCCGGTCGAATGCGTCCAGGTCAATCTCGATGGGCTCCTGTTCGCGGCCCGTCAGCCAGTCGAGATAGGTCAGGATCAGCGCAAGCCGCACCGCCAAGCCTGGCAGCTTGCCGATGAAGGACAGCAGCAAGCCCTCGGCCCCTGTTTCCCAGCCCCGCACGTCCTGCCGCAATCGGTCGAGCCGATCCCGCGCGGCGTCCGTGAACGGCAGGAAGTAGGGCCGCAACTCGTCGCTCTCGTTTGTCGCCATGTTCAGTCGATGCAGCCGCGTCAGGGCGGCTTCGATAAAGCCCTCATCGGGCAGACCCCGAGGGCGCCGGAGCGGCGCCGGGTCAGGCCAGAACGGCAGGAAGCGCGCGAGCAAGCCGTCATCGTCGGATTTCAGCAGGAGCGTGCGCAGCCGGTCGGGCTGAATGCCGCCCACCACACCGATAGAGAGCCGATCCACATGCACCGGTGGACGGCCCATGCGCTCGACCGTGTGGCCACGCCCGCCATAGGCTTCCAGCCAGAACGGGCGATCCGAGCCGCCCCCCGCGTAGCGGGTCATGCCTTGCAACCACCCGGCCAGCTCGTCGCGGGTCAAGAGAGTGCCGCGCGGTTGCTCTGCCAGGATGACCGCCAGCCGCTCGACCGTCGCATCGGCAATCGCAAGGCGCGGCAGGAAGGGCTCGGGACCAGGGTTGGCCTCATCGGGTCGGGCAGGGGCCTCCTCGCCCTCCTTCATTGCTCGCTTGGCGGCTTCCTTCCAACTGCTTTCCGCGATCTTGGCGATCTCTGCGCCCTCGGCCCATCTTGCCAGGTCTCCCTCGACCTCGCGGCGCAGCCCCCGTTCGACCTGGCGCAGTGGGGTAAGCACCGCATCCAGACCGGGGGATTTGTTGCTGGACGGATTGCCAATGGCCATTGTCCAGAGAACGGGGGGCTCGGCCCAGCCCGCCCAGGGCATCGCCCAGCGGGTGTTGCCGATAGCTGCCCCCACCGCCGACAGGAGGGCCGCCAGGAGGTAATCCGGCGGCGCGGATTTGGACTCGGCGGCGGGGGTGATCCATTCGACCCAGCGGGGGCCGAAGACCTCGGCCAGGGGCAGCACGGGCGGCGGCGGGATCTCGTCGCGCAGAAAGCGCGGGGCGGGTGCGGGCCAGTCCGGTGTGAAGGGATGCAGCGGGAAGGCGCGTGTCATGGCATCACCGCCTTTCCGGTCAGCACATCGTTCCAGTCGAACCCGTCCGGCGGTGGAAACAGCGAGACGCGCCAGCCGAGCCCGTGGGCACGGGTCGCCAGGGCCTCGGCAGCCGCGCGGCCCACCGGGTCGCCATCCGGCGCAATGACCAGCTCACCGGGAACCGGTGGCAGATGCAGCACCTTCATGCCGGGCGCGCTGAGTGCGGCCCAGACCGACCCGGGATGGGGGAAGATCCCGCTGCGAAGCGAGAGGGCAGTTTCAAGACCTTCGGCGACAACGAGGGGGCCGGGGTCGTTCGACAGATGCACCGCCCCGCCCCTTGCAGGGCCAAGCATTGTTTTACATGGAAATACGTCCGCTTTTCCTTGGCCGTCCGCCCTCAGGTAGGTGCGGTGAACGGCACAGGTATTTCCATGTAATGTTTCCTTGATAAGGGAAATCAGGGCCGGGAAGCGTTGCGCGCTCTGGTGCCAGCAGGTTTCCATGTAAAACATGGAATGAGGGAGTTGGCAGGTGATGCCACGGCTCCTGATATAACGCTCGGCAACGGTTCCCGCGATGGGCGTGGCTTTCTCTGCCAGATCAAGGGCCTGCCGGGTGCGCTTCGCGTGATATGCGCGCTCTGCCTGTTCGCGCTGATCTTGGACGATAGGTCCAATGGGCCGGGCGCCCCCGCTTCCCTCCATAAGCCCCTGCTCGCACAGGGCGGCCCGAACGTCCCGATAGTCGCAGCGAGCGTGGCAGTGAAGGAGCAGCTTGCCGTCGGCCCCGTCCTTAATGCTGAGGCTGGGGTTGCGGTCGTCATGGGCCGGGCAGCGGGCGCTGCCCGAACCGCCCGACCATTTGCCGCCCAGGGCGGCGGTGAGCGTGCGTGCGTCGGTCATCGGCGGTTCTCCTGGGGGATGCGATGGGGCAGGGCGTCAATTCCCGGCGCCTCAGCGCCGCTGTGCGCGCGGTGGAGCCGGATCAGGGCGGCACGGGTCACGCAGTGCCCCAGCGTGTCCCAAGCCGTCCCCACGCCCGCAAATCCGGGGCGGTGGCGCTGATAGAGCCATTGCAGCCCGTCGCGGCAGACCGCGACCCGGTAGCGGCCCAGATCGAGGACAACACCCCGGTAGAGGTCGGCGGTTTCGCGGCGGTCGGCGCCCGGCAGCACCTTGACTGCGGACATGTCTTCTTCGTTGCCAGCCTTGCGGCTGACTTGCTTCCGTTCATCGATGTGCATGGGGTTAGCTCGCGTGCTTGCGGTGGCTGGGGTGCGTGCGCCAGCTATTGGCGCAGGTGTTTAGCTGGGAGAGCGGCGCCCGCGCGGCAGCTGAGGGCAGAGAGGCCCCCAACTCGTTCCGCGCTCCGCTCTGGGCCTCAGTGGTCATGCGAGGCCCTCTTGCAGGCGGTCGGTCTCGAATGCCTCCACGTCCGCCATGCGGTATCGCACCAGGCGCCCGACCTTCACATAGGGCAGGGGGTAGCGCTTGGTGCACCGCCAGGTGCTGAGGGTCGTGGTGGAGACGCCAAGACGGTTCGCAACGTCCTGCGGCGTGAGAAGGTTTTTCTGTGGGAAGATAGCCATTTTGAACTCCGTTCATCGTTTGTTGTCGATGACCGAAGAATCTCAAGATTGCTAAGCAATATCAATATGTAGATGGCAGTAGAGGCTAGCTGTCACATCCCGGAAGGTAGTATGGCTGTTTCTTGAACAGCTTCGGCTTGAGTTTGTGCCATTCCTTCATCGCCAGCAAGGGCGACTTGCTGCCCAGTGCTGATTGCGGGAGTTGTTGGTTGTAGA
>CAJYAD010000077.1 GCA_913064775.1 uncultured Albidovulum sp.
GTCGTCGTTGCTTGGCTGTGAAGCTTGATCAGCATCTCGCTCTCCCGTCCCGCGCCTCGGTCAGAACCCAGCGTGCCATGAAAAGCGCTGATCGACGAGGGGCTATGTGATCATCCGGGATGGAACATCTAGTTGACCAGCCTGCCCCATCACCTGAGCGTGACGGACCAATCAGCTCGACGCATCTCCATTCTACAGCGATCCGCGTAGAGCGCATCTATTTGGCCTGCGAAGGCGATCAAGCCAAGTAGATGCTGTCTCAATCCTTCGATGGAGGAGAATCCTCGAGTTCTCGCATGCTGCGCCGGTCCGTGCTGGGGGTGCGCGATGAAGTATAGATGCATCCGAAGCCGGGATCTAAACTCTCGCGATAGGCGAGGACGCTCTCGATCGACGAGCAGACCTAGGACGACCTTCCTCGATCCCGGTGAAACGATTGCCGTCTTGGCCCAGTTTGGCGACAGCCCGCGACCGATGAGGATTTGGTAAATTTGGCCGATTGCGTCCGCAGCCCTGGAACGGCCAAAGGATTTCGCGCGCGTCGAGAATGTCAGGTCGTCGGCATATCGCGAGTAGCGGAGCCTAAAGTTGGACGCGAGTTGCGACAACGTTTCGTCCAATTTGAGGACGGCCAGATTAGCCAACATCGGGCTCGTCGGCGCTCCTTGCGGAAGCACCCCTATGAGCTTTCGAGGATAGATCGCCTCAATGTCATCGCCACGATATTTTGGCCTTCGCCGTAGCGGCAAGACGCTGGTTGGATGCCGATGCTTGTCTCGAAGTCGCGTGCAGAGCCGAGCAAGTTCGAAAGCGACGAGTGGCTGATATCCACGTTCGCGAAAAACCCGGTGAGCATCGATCTCGGTGATCGACTCGAAAAAATCTCGGACGTCGATCTTAATTATCCATTGGGCTTGACAGTGAACTGCTGCGGCGGCGATCAGCCGGCTGCCCGGAGCGAATGCCTTGCTCGCAGCATGACAAGGTGCGTTACGCAGCACCTCGGTGGCGATCCACGTCTGCACCTGCAGTAATTTCGGCTCTGGAACAGCGATGAACCGATACCGTGGCTTTTCGCCCGGGATAGGGCGCTTTCGAATGGTGAACTCGCGATAGGGATCGCCGCCCGAGCGTGCCACATAGGCATGTAGGAGACCGGTATCCACGCCGCTGAGATGCGCAAGGTGACCAAGCGTGAGGATCGGTGGGCCGTGCTTCGGGCGGCTGAGCGTGTGCTCCGCCGTGGCAACCGCCCGCTGAAGAAGCTCCTCATCGATGCCGGCTTTCCGACCAGCCTCGAGGTAGTGCTGAGAATGCCATTCGTTCATCTACTATTCACCCTTCAGGGTGATCTCGATCGGAGTGCAAGCGAGGCACTCGCAGCGCCGACCCAAAGGTCGTGCGCTTCGATCGAGGTGAGCATCAAGCGGCAGCTTGACCGTAAGCGCATCGCAATCGACGGCCCAGGAATGTCCGTCCATCACTGAACGATCATCCCAACGGTGCCGGGCGTTACACCGGCAACCACTAGACATCACGAGGCATCCTCAGCGACTCCGGAAAATATAGTTCTTCAGGTCTCTTGGGAAGGGTTGTTTGGGTTTCTGACTTGACCAAGCGTTTTATCACGAGGCGTCCCCGTTCGGTCAGCTGCTGGTGCTCATCGATCCAGCCTCTTTGGCGAATCTGCTTTAGAGCATCATGCACCCGCGGCAGGTCAAGGCCCAGCCGTCCTGATACCGCTTCGGCGTGCCTCGGTGATCTCCGGAGTGCCGATAGCACAATCGTCTCAACATCAACGGGAACAATGGGAGGCCCGACTACGACCGTCTCGCTCGCCAGCTCCAGTCGCTCTTTCTGTAGCGTCTCCGAGGAGGCAACGCTAAATGGAGAACCGGTCGAGATCGTCGTTCGTTCTGGGAACAACGCGCGCCATTTGGGAGTCGACTTCCAAAACATCACCGGTGCGTTATTCGGCATTCCGTGACCGAAGGCGAGAAGAGCGCCGACCTTGCTGAACCCAAACGCCTCCGAACCCGGCGGTGCGTAACGCGTGCAAAGGTCTTCCATCACTGTCGCATGAGCGGGAAGGAAAACCGTCCGAATGGTCGGGCAGCGGGTCACAACAAAAACCTGAGGCTGACACGGATGTTTCTCTACGCGAGCGATCCCTTCGTCCGTCCCAGCATAGGCGACGACTTCGAAATGCAGTCCGCCAGTGCCTCGACGTGACCACCAGCTGCGAACGGAGCCGAGCCTCCACGCAGCGTTCAGATAATCTTCCACGCGCTTGCCTGATCCGATGAAGTCCGTATTAAGGATGAACCGACGGATGCGTTCTCTTCGAAACCTGTCTGGGCCCGGGCTGAGGATGACGCTTTGGCGATGCGTCTTCCAGAACTGGGTGAGGATGTTCGCCATCACCCCTTCGCTTCCGATCTCCTCGTCGACGTAATGCTGCCGCGGAACGAGCGGCGGGCCCGCGTTGCCATACGCTCTAGCGATCTTCTTTCCCTTTGCCGCAGGGTTTGCCCGCTTCTTCTCCTTGAAGAGCCGATTTGGTTTACCTTTCCACTTCCGACGCTCCGACTCGTTGAACAAACCAACCGGTGTCTTGCCACGCGCAAGCCGATCCTCAAGAAGGCCTATGAATTCTGCGCGCAGTAGATCGCTCGGAACGAGCCTCACGAGGGCAAGCAGCTTTGCAGCATCAGTTCGGTCGGCTGCGTCGAACTGATCGAGCCACTGAGTAGCGTCGACCTGGCTTAAGAAGGTCTTGGTCATCGGTTGCTGGTCGTCCTACTCGGCCGAATGCTACGCTGCCTACATGTCACCGCCCCCCCCCCTGACCCGACTTGCAGGACGGACAGCCGAAATTGAGGCTTCTCTGAGGAACTCTTTTGTTACTGCTCGTATCATCCCTTATGCGTTGCTGGCCAACCGAAATTGCCTGCAGAAGCGTGGGACCGACCCGATAGCCGCACCAGAACATCACTGATGCCCCAATGTCCCCTTCTCCTACGGCGACTTCCTCTGGAACCACATGTCGAATTCAAGGGCGTGGAGCGAAGGGCCTGAGCCGGCTGTGGCACCGAGGATGGCGTTCGCGGATCGGCCCCGGCGCGATCGGCCCCGGCGCGCTCTTCTCGGCGTAAAAACCGATCGTCTTGCCGTGCCAGCAAGTGTCTGATCAGATCTGGCCCGGAACCGAGGAAAGAAGATCTGATGCCCGAACTACCAAACACGCTCAGCGCCAAGGATGTAGACACCCCCGCGCTACTGGCCGAGATCCGGGAATGGGTCGAACTCGAAACACATACCCCCGACGCGGCGGCGGTCAGTGAACTGGCTGCGATGGTCGCGGGACGGGCGCAGGCGATGGGCTTCGCGACAGAGACGCTGCCAGGGATCGACGGAAAGGGCGACATGCTACTCGTGCGCCACGGTCAGCCCACGACCGAGCGCAAAGGGATCCTGATCCTCGCACATCTCGACACGGTCCATGCACGGGGCAGCCTCGCAGGTCCCCTGCCCTGGCGGGTAGAGGGCGACCGGATCTGGGGCCCCGGCATCTACGACATGAAGGCCGGCGCCTGCATGGCGCTCGAAGCCCTTCGCCTGGCACGCGACACCGGGAACGGGCCGCCGCTGCCGGTGACGATCATGTATGTCCCGGACGAGGAAACCGGATCTGAGAGCGCGCGGGCAAGAATCGAGGCGGAGGCCAACCGCGCCGCAGTCGCGCTGGTGGTGGAACCTGCACGGGACGGCGGCAAGATTGTCGTCGCGCGCAAGGGTGTGGCGATGTTCGACATCACCGCGACCGGCCGGGCCTCCCATGCCGGCACCCATCCCCAGAACGGCCGCAGCGCGATCCGCGAGGCGGCGCGGGTCGTCCTCGCGCTCGAAGCCTTGAACGATCCCGTGCGCGGCATCACAGTCACCGTGGGCACCATCACCGGCGGCACCGGGCGCAACACGATCCCTGCCGAATGCCGGATGCAGGTGGATCTGCGCCTGCCCGATGCTGAAGCAGCGCGGGAAGTGCTGGCGGCAGTGGAGGCGCTCGCGCCCTCCGATCCCGACATCGCGCTGACGATCGAGGGCGGCATGAACCGCCCAGCCTTCACCCAGACCGAAGCCGCGCGCGCGGTCTTCGACACCGCCCGCGGCATCGCGGCGGATTTGGGGATCGATCTGGTCGGCATGGCGACTGGGGGCGGCTCCGACGGGAACTTCACCGCTGCGCTCGGGGTGCCCACACTCGACGGTCTCGGCGTCGACGGGGCTGGTGCGCATACCTTCGACGAGCATATCCTGGTCTCTAGCCTCGCGCCCCGGACAGCGCTGCTCGCGAACCTGCTGCTGACGTTGGAGTAGGACTGCGCGGCATCGGCCGGAAACAGGGCTGGCAACCGGAATGACGCATCGCCGTTGTCACAACCTTGATGCTGGTTCACCATGAAACTGGCGGTTGGAGGAGGCACGCGATGATCACGCACTACGGGCTGCGCTGGGAAGCAGATGAGGTCTCTTGGGGCGGCCGTGGCGACGATCCCGAGGAGATGCTGGGCACCACGCAGCCGCAGCCCTTCGGCTCCTACGGCGACGATACCTACGCAGCCCAGACCGGCCGGAACTTCGGCAACTTCTCCGGCATCTACTGCCTCTATGGAGGCGGGATGCTCGAGTATTGCGGCGCGACCGGCCCCGGGACGACGCTCTTTGAAGGTCTCCGGATGCACTGGCAGAAGACGCTTCAGGGGCGTTGGTGGACGTTCTCCTGGTTCGGATACGACCCTCGCGATGCCGCTGATGCCCGGAGGGGAGCCCTACCAGAACTGGCCGGGTTCGCAGAGGCACACGGCATTCCTGACCTGATAAGCCGCCCAGAGATCCCGGGAGCGATCGAGGTTCGTCAGGTGGCGCACCCGGAGTCGAATTACATGGCGCCGGCGCGGATCGCGGCAATCCTGGACGAGCTGATCGCCATCTACGAGGCGAAGGTCGCGGAAAAGGAGCGTTCTCCATGACGCGCACCGGACTGCCCAGCCAGTTCGCAGAGGCGCTACGCGAGTCACTGGAGGCTCATCTCTAGTCTGGCACGCCGGCACGGCCCCACTGCCCAGATGGCGCCCACAGACGCTCTGCGGGCCGCTGTGATCGCGGCGGTCTTGGCGATCAGATCCGGTATACCTCAAAGGTTCAACGCCGGTGCTCGATACAGCTCATCTTCCGACCATTTTCGATCACCTCGGCTCGCGACCGCTATAAGTCTTGGCTCCTGAAACAAGAGAGCCGACAACATGTATCCGTCAAACCAGACCTGCCCTGTTCATTTCCGCGATCCGGCGAGATCGCCCGCATCGATCAACTATTCTGCTCGTCCCACTGGCGGAACCCAGGCACGGCTTCGCGGGCGCGAGTTGCTCGTTCCCGACCTCGACCTCGGCCAGTTCGAGTGCAGGGCTGTAGTCGACTGGGTGAAGCTCCGGTTCACGATTGGTCGCCAGACACATTTGTCGCATCTCCGGCGGCTGATCGGTGATCGGCTCGGCGCAAAGCCGCACGTTGCCCCCGGGGACGCGACCCTGACCGGCCATAGCACCGTCTTCGTGGTGACCGTCCAGGAACCGGAGAAGTCTGAGGTCGACGCCATATTCAACGACATCGCACGGAAACACGGCATCGTAGGTGATATCCTGATCGACGCGATCGAGATCAGCGTGGATTTTCGACCGCATGTTCCGTCTGACCGCGCCCGGGCAGAACTTTTCGGCGTTCTGCAGCGCAGCTTCTGGACGAGCCGGGACGTCTTCTCCGCCCAGAATGATCGCCCTAGGTGCTTCGGTGCGGAGATGAAGGGCAGGAAGATGCACCGGTTGTTTCGCATCTTCGAAGAGGAGGAGCTGAACGGAACGACACTTGGAAAGCGCGCGAAGATCGACAGCTCGATCTGGCTCGATGCGAAGGTCGACACCCCGGCGAGCGCGGATGGAACCCTCTATGTCGGCGCCAGGAACGCCTCGATCCGGTGGCGCTTGATGGACAAGGTGAAGGATCAGCAGAACCGGAAGACGGGCACCTTCAAGGCGCTCAGCGACGCCGAGAAAAGGGTGCGCGTCGAAGTAACTTTGTCTCAGCCGGAGCTCGGTGCGAAGACCGGGCTTCATCGCCTCCACGATCTGCAGACCTTCAGGTTCACGACCCTGCAGAAGAAATTCTTCCGGTTCATGTTGCCGACGTTCCAGGCCACCCCGGAGAAGGACAATCTCCACCCGATGCTGAACGTGTGGATCGACCGGATGCGTATCGAGCGCTTCCTGAAGACGGGCATCCTTGGGCTCGAGTGGAGCGACCGTGCACGCGACCATTTCCGGAAGCCGCACCTTGCGGAGTTGAAGAAGACCAGGCGCTCAGCTTCGGCCACACGCGCCAAGAAGAAGAAACGCCCGCTGCCCGTATCCAGGAACTACGTTGCCTATGAAGATCTCTGCTGGCGCATCCAGGCGTCACTGCGGCACCTGGGAGAGAGGTGGCGGTAGAACGGGCCGCGCTACGTTTTTGGGCTGCATCTGGGTAGAGTTGGAGAAGGTAGGGTAAGGAAGAGCAGGAGGGAGGGAGTGGTAAGTGCTAACTGAAGTTATTAGGCCGAATCTCCCTTCTTTCTCACCTCGTCCAAGCGACAAAGCCGACCTCGAGGCGTGAGCCGACAGATACCCGGGCCGATTGAGTGGGAAAAACCTGTCCGAGGGGCCCCGGGTCAACGTTCTGGAAATTCGACGACGGGCCGATGAGGAAGGTGTCACGAAACCCCACACTGGCCGCTCCATCCTCCGAGCCGCTAGGCACAAGGCCGAGGTCACCGATCAAGGCTCACGATGTGTCGCGCATGCTACAAGACAAGCGACAATGTTTGCTACAAAGGCCGCCAGACTACACGACAGTTGTGATTTTGGGGTGGAGGCGACCGGCGAAAAGGATTCTTGTGAAGGACTCGACCTCGCCAAAGGAACGGTCCCTTGAACAATCATGCTCTCGCCGATCTGGAAGAAACG
>CAJYAD010000078.1 GCA_913064775.1 uncultured Albidovulum sp.
GCCGCGCTCATGCAGCAGGTCCTCGACGTTGCGCAGCGACAGCGGGTAGCGAACATACATCATAACCGCCAAGCGGATGATTTCGGGCGACGTCTTGAAGTACCGGAACGGGGATCGCTGGGTCATGGTCGAAGGCTACGCGACCGCCCTGCCCGCCTCAAGGATTTTGCTCTGACAGCGCCGTCCCCCGGACTGTTTGCTGACCCTCCTCACCTTGCAGGATGCCTTTCCAACCCTTCAGATGCTCGGTCGGATGTTCACCGCCCCGGCCTTACGCGGCACTCTGCCTGCGCGCCGCCAGCCTAGCGCGCAGCATCGGTAGGCCGATGATCACCGCCGCCAGCGCGATGATGATCAGCGTGACGGGGCGGGCGAAGATGTACCAAAGGCTGCCATCCCCGATGCTCAGCGTCTCGCGCAGGCGGTTTTCAACGATCGGCCCCATCACGATGCCCATCACTAGCGCCACCACCGGCCAGCGCATCCGCAGCAGCAGATAGCCCAGCGCCCCCGAGGCCAGCGCCACCCCGCAGTCGAAAAGCCGTGTGTTGACCGCATAGATCCCCACCATCGAAACCACGATGACCGAAACCGACAGGATCGCCGGCGGCACCTTCACGATCATCGCGAAGGGCCGCAGCATGAACGCCAGAAGCGCAAATGAGAACAGGTTGATCAGCAGCATCGACCAGTAGAGCGTCGAGATCAGCGCCGGTTCCTTCACCAGCAAAAGCGGCCCCGGGTAGATCCCGTTCAGGGTGAAGACGCTCAGCAGCACGGCGCTGATCGCCTCGCCCGGAATGCCGAGCGTCAGCAGCGGGATCAACGCGCCTGCGGGCACCGCGTTGTTGGCGGCTTCGGAGGCGACACAGCCCTCGGGGTTGCCCTTACCGAAGCTGTCGGGATCTTTCGAGCGGCGCTTGGCCACGTCGTAAGAGATGAACGAAGCCAGCACCGTACCCGGCCCCGGCAAGAGGCCGATGAAGGTGCCGATGACGCCCGACCGGATCAGCGTGCGCCAGTAGCGCAGCGTGCCGATGATGCGGCTGAAATCAAGCGAGTTTCGGCCAAGGTCCAGCCGGTCGGTCTTGAGTATCCCCTGTTCGAGCAGAAGCAGCGACTGGCCGATCCCGAAAAGGCCCAGCACCAGCGGTACCAGCGACAGGCCGTTCTGCATCGCGAGCGTGCCGAAGGTGTAGCGCTGGCTCAGCGTCGGGCCGTCGATCCCCACCGTCGACAGGAAGAAGCCAAGGCCCATCAGCAGCAGCGCCCGGGCAAACTGGTCGCGGAACGAGGCCAGCACCAGCCCGACACCGAAGAGCGCGGCGGCAAGGTATTCGGGCGGCCCGAAGCTGGCCGCGACATGGCTGAGGATAGGGGCGAGGATCACCAGGATCACCACCGAGATCAGCCCGCCGCCCAGCGAGCCGACGAGCGCGGCAGACAGCGCCGTCTGCGCCTCGCCCCGTTCGGTCAGCGGAAAGCCGTCGAAGGTGGTGACCAGCGACGAGGGCACGCCGGGCGTGCGCAGCAGGATCGCCGGCACTGCGCCGCCGAAATAACCGCCGCAGAAGACGCCAAGCAGAAGCGAAAGCGCGGTGGAGGCCTGCATCGAGAAGGTGAAGGGCAGCAGCACCACCATCCCCACCATCGGCCCGAGGCCGGGCAGCACCCCCACGATCAGCCCCAGGGTGGAGCCGATTAGCATCGCGAGGATATTAGACGGGCCAAAGGCCGCGTCGAAGCCCTGGATCACGTAGTCCATGACCTAACCACCTGTAATTGTGTCGAAAAGCCAGGGTTTCGGGAACCAGATATCCAGTGCCGTGACGAAGGCGAGGTGGACCACCACGCTTAGCACCGCCGCCACGATCACGGACTGGACCCAGCCCCGGCCGGTCAACTTCAGCCCGGCAAGCAGGACGATCACGCTGGCCACATCCAGCCCGACCGCGCCGATCGCCAGCGGGAAAAGGCACATTAGCCCGAAGAGCCCCGCGCCCTGCCGCGGGAAGCCGCCGCCGTCGACATGCAGCAGGCCCCGCACGGGTCCACGCAGGGGCCCCCGCGCAAGGCGCAGGAACATCGGGACCGAGGCCGCAAAGGTCAGCGTCAACACCAGCATCGGGAAGATCAGCGGCCCCTTGTAGAACGGGTCCGGACCGTCGCGGTCCACCAGCCAGGGCGAGCCGATCAGCAGCGCCAGCGCCGCCAGCCCGATCGCGGCGGCCAGCAGATCGTGGCCGCCCCCCTCCTCGGCCCCCGCCGCCGGGGCGGGGGGTGTTTCTTGGCTTTTCTGCATTGCGGCCTCCGCGCCCAAGGGCCTACTGGATGATCCCGAGGTTCTTCATGATGCCGCCGAACTGGGTCAGCTCGTCCTGCATCCGCTTCTCGGCGTCCTTCGGTCCCACGTCCATCGGCACGACTCCGGTGTTCTTGATCACCTTCTGCACCTCGGGCGACTGCATCGCGTCGAAGAACGCCTTGGACATCTTGGCGGTGATCTTCGGGTCGGTCTGCTTCGGAACGAACGCCCCGAACCACACCGAATAGGCCGGGCCGAAGCCCTGCTCGGCCACGTTCTTCACGTCCGGGTAGCCCGGCAGTGGGCCGGTGGTCATCGAGGCGAGGATCTTCATCTTGCCCGCGTCGATGTAATCCTTCAGTCCCGGGGTCGAGAAGGTGATCACATCGGCATCGCCCTGCACCACGATCAGCGGGTTGAGCTTGGGATAGGCAGTCTCCTGCCATTTGAAGCCGCCCTTCCGGGCCACCTGCATGGCGATCAGCGTCGGCACCGCGCCAAGCCCCCAATGCGCCAGCCGCACCGGATGGGTCTTGGCGTAATCGGCCAGCTCCTTAAGGTTCGAATAGGGCGCGTCGGCGCGGGCGGCCAACGTGAAGGGGCTGGCCCAGACAAGGCCCAGCGGCTCCAAATCCGAGGTCTTGTAGGGCGTCTTGCCGCGCAGAACCTGGGTGATCATCGGGCCGATGGAAATCAGGCCCATCGTGTAGCCGTCGGGCCGCGCGTTCACCAGATCGTTGGCACCCAGAACGGCGCCGCCGCCGGGCTTGTTGACCACCTTCACCGGCACGCCCAACTCCTTCGACATTACCGGCGCGATGGCAGTGGTCACCAGAGTCGAGGGATCGTTCGGCGCGGGCCAGGGGATGATGATCTGGATCGGCTTCGAAGGCCATTCGGCCAGCGCCATCCCGGCGGTGAAGGTCAGTGCGGCGGTGGCGGCGAAGGCGCCGCGCAAGAATGTCTTGATCATGGTCGTTCCTCCCTAGGTGTCGTTTCCGGTCGTCCTTTGCGCGGGCGGTCCGGGGTTTTCTCAGGTCTCCGTATCCTGCGCCTCGATCTCGGCGCGGCGCGCCATATGCGGCTGCAGCTTGTCGAGCAGCGCAAAGAGCGTGCCCAGCTCCTCCTGGCTGAGCGCCGAGACGACGTTCTCGTTGCGCTCCCGCGCCCGCGCAAGAAGCCGCGCGTTCAGCGCCGCGCCCGTCTCGGTCAGGTCGAGAAGGACAGTGCGCTGATCCTCGGGGTCGGGGCCGCGGCTGAGCCAGCCGCGCTCGGCCATCGTCGTCACCGTGCGGCTGAGCTGGCCCTTGTCGAGGTGCATTGCCTCCGCCAGACGGTTGAACCGCACCGGGCGCCAGGCCGCGATCAGCCCCAACACCCGCCATTCGAGAATCCGCATCCCGTATTCGTCGGTCAGCCAGCGCTGGCCCAGCCGGTCGACCGAGGCAGACAGCTGCGTCAGCCGGAAGGTCAGCAGATCGCGGATGTCCGCGACCTCAGGGTGATGGGCAGCGCTGTCGGCGCCAGGCCGAAGGGATCTGATGCTGTCGGCGGACACACCGGCCTCGTACGTTGCCAAACTTGCAAACAAGGTGTTTAATTTCGTTGAGTCTGTCAACGATCAATCGCGAGAGCCTGATGACCCGCCGCCCCCGCAACATTCTGTTCCTCATGTACGACCAGCTGCGCGCCGATTATCTGAGCTGCGCGGGCCACCCGTCGCTGCACACGCCGAACATGGACCGCCTAGCCGCGATGGGCGTGCGCTTCACCCAGGCGCATGTGCAATCGCCGGTCTGCGGCGCCTCGCGGATGAGCTTCTACACTGGGCGCTACGTGCATTCCCACGGCGCCGCGTGGAACGGCTTTCCGCTGAAGGTGGGCGAGGTCTCGCTGGGCGATCATCTGCGCGCGGTCGGGATGGATGCGGTGCTGGTGGGCAAGACGCACATGTATGCCGACGCCGAGGGCATGGCGCGGCTGGGGCTTGCGCCCGACAGCGTGATCGGCGCGCGGGTGGCGGAATGCGGCTTCGATCTGTGGGTCCGCGATGACGGGCTTTGGGCGAAGGGGCCGAAGGGATTTTACGCCCGGGGCCCGCAGCCCTATAATGAGTATCTCAAGGCGAAGGGCTATGCTGGCGAGAACCCCTGGCACGACTTCGCCAACGCAGGTCTGGACGACGACGGCGAGATGGCCTCGGGCTGGTTCATGGCGAACGCGAACCGACCAGCCAACATCGCCGAAGAGGACAGCGAAACCCCCTGGCTGACCCGCGAGGCGATGGCCTTCCTGGATGCCCCGCACGACCGGCCCTGGCTGTGCCACCTTAGCTATATCAAGCCGCACTGGCCCTATATCGTGCCCGCGCCCTATCATGACATGTACGGCCCCGCCGACGTGCTGCCAGCGATCCGCAGCGAGGCGGAGCGCGCCGATCCGCACCCGGTCTACCGCGCCTTCATGGAAAACCGCATCGGCCGCGCCTTCGCCCGCGACGAGGTCCGCGAAACAGCGATCCCGGCCTATATGGGGCTGATCAAGCAATGCGACGATCAGCTCGGGCATTTGCTCGACCATCTGGAAGCCACGGGGAGGATGGAGGACACGGCGATCGTGCTGACCTCGGACCACGGCGATTATCTGGGCGATCACTGGCTGGGCGAGAAGGACCTGTTTCACGCGCCCTCGGTCAAGGTGCCGCTGATCGTCTACGATCCGTCCGAGGAGGCCGACGCGACCCGCGGCACCACCTGCAGCGCGCTGGTCGAGGCGATCGACCTTGCGGCGACCTTCATCGAGATGGCCGGCGGCGCGGTGCCGGGCCATGTGGTCGAGGGCCGCTCGCTGCGCCCCTACCTGCGCGGCGAGACGCCCGAGGCGTGGCGCGACGTGGTAATCTCGGAATACGATTACTCGACCACGCCGATGGCCGCGCAGCTTGGCGTCAGCCCCCGCGACGCGCGGCTCTTCATGCTGTTCGATGGGCGCTGGAAATACATCCATGCCGAAGGCTTCCGCCCGATGCTGTTCGATCTGCTGAACGACCCGCAGGAGCTGCGCGATCTGGGCGCCGATCCCCGCTACAAGGAGATCCGCGCCCGGATGGCCGAGCGGCTGGCCACCTGGGCGCGGCGTCCCTCGCAGCGCACCACGCAATCGGAGGCGCAGATCCTCGACCGACGTCAGGGCGGATCGGACACTGGCGTAGTTCTGGGCCTCTATAACGGGTCCGAAATCGACCCCAGCCTCACGGAAAACTACCGCGGCAAGCCCGGGAATGGGCCGGGGACAAAGGCGCAATAGAACTGCGGAAACGGTGACCCCAAGTTCGACAGCAAAACCGCTAAGCTATTGATATTGCTGAGGCCGAATGGGCCAATTTGTGGCTACACGACGGCTCTCATGCGGGTTTTGGCAGGTTCAGGACGTCGAAGAGCTCCAGTTGTTCCGGTGTTGTCGTGGAGATGCCATCTATGGTTCTCTCGCCGACTTTGGCGCTGTGCCGCTGGATGCGCGCAAGCAAGGCGAGGGCGGTTCGGGGGCTGGCCGCATGTCCGCTGGCCTTCAGGCGCATGCGCATGACGCGGTAGAGCACCAAGGCGAGGAAGCAGATCAGGGCATGGGCCCGGATGCGGTCCGGAAGACGGTGATGGACCGGCGCGATCTCAATGTCGGATTTAAGGACGCGGAAGCCGCGCTCTATATCGGCCAGTGCCTTGTAGCGCGTGAGGGTGTCCGCCGGGGTCAGGTCGGAGGCGTTGGTGATCAGCGCGAGCTTTCCATCGAAGAGCTCCGCCTCGGCGATGGCCGCTTCGTCGACAGACCAGCTGAACTGGTCGGCGGTGAAGTCGGCCTTGAGGAACCGCGTCAACTCGGCTTCAGCTACGGCGCGGGTAAACCGGCTATATGCGCCGCGGTCGGAGGCGCGGCGGCCCCGGGCCGTCTGGCCCTCGTCCTGGGCATCGAGTTTCGTGACCATTTTCCCGGCCATGGCTTCGAGCTCGGCGATGCGCATGCGACGCCTGTCGGCTTGCTCGGCCCCACGGGAAGGATCATGGGCCACGATCAGGCGGTGGCCGGCGAAGCGGCTCTCGGCCAGCCCCGCCGCGTCGAAGGTCAACCCGCGGAAGGTCTCGACCAGTTCCCCGTAACGCCGGGCGGGAACGGCGAGGATGAACTCGAGCCGGCGGTCGCCCTGATCGGCCAGGGTCGTCAGTTCGCCGATGTTGTCGAGGCTCAGGAGCCCGCGATCGGCAACCAGGATGACGCGCTGGATCGGGAAGCGTGCGAGGACAGTCTGCAGCATGGATTGCAGGGTCTTCGTCTCGGCCACGTTGCCGGGATGGACCATATGCATAAGGGGCAGCCCCTCGGCGGTCTGGACCAGACCGAGGGCGAACTGGCGGGCGATGCCGCCGGTCTCTTTGTTCATGCCGAAGGCTCGGATGTCCTCGCCGACCTCACCTTCGCCGTGGATGCGCACGGTGGTCAGGTCGTAGAAGACCACGGCAAGCTCGTGGTCGACCAGTGGCCGGATCTGCCGCGCAAGCTCCATTTCAACCCGTTCGGCATGGTCCATCAGCGCGTCCATAGTCCGCTCTGAACAACGGCATCAGGCGACGAAGTCGGTGTGATGACGGTGGTTTCCGGCGCTGAGCGCGGCCAGGACGGCGGCCAAAATCGCGGTGATTATGGCTCGGAGGTGGGCGAGGATCTT
>CAJYAD010000079.1 GCA_913064775.1 uncultured Albidovulum sp.
TTAGGGCCGAGGTTCGTTTAGGGCCGAGGTTCGTTTAGGGCCGAGGTTCGTTTAGGGCCGAGGTTCGTTTAGGGCCGAGGTTCGTTTAGGGCCGAGGTTCGTTTAGGGCCGAGGTTCGTTTAGGGCCGAGGTTCGTTTAGGGCCTTCGGCTCAATGGTCGAACTCTTTATGTTCACGCGAAGGTTTGGCTTTCGCGATCCCCTACCTATTTCCACGCGAAGGATTGACCTTCGTGATCCTCTCCTGCATGCCCTATGATAGTGATTCGCACAGGCAGGTATGCGCAGGGGCAGGCATGGTTCGCAACGACTTCCCAATCGATCGAGAGCGTCATGCTCGGATCAAGTATGAATTGGATTTGCGAGACCTTTCCCTCGCCGAGATAGCACGCCGCGCCAACGTTGGGGCCTCAGCGGTCAGCACCGTCTCAATCGGCAAGAGCAGATCCGCTCGGATTGAGAAGCTCTTGGCGGAAGCCTTGGGCACGACCGCAGAAGAGCTCTTCCCTGAACGCTATCAGTCTGAGAGCAGGAGGTGCCCGTGATCTAGCTGTTCGAAGGCTCTGGAAAGGTTGAGGCCGCAGACTTGCAGGTCCGCGACCCCGAAAAATCGCGTAGGGCGATACCCTCTCCATCCCAGCATAAGCACTGAAAGTCAAGCCGCACATCCGCATTTGCTCGGATGGGCTTGAGAACGCTTACCATAAAGATCGGCCGTCGAGCGTGGCTCCCGGCTGCACGGGATGAATAAATGGACTGTTTCAAACGGCGCGCGCAGGATTCGAAACTTCGCTCTGGCTCAGGCTGGAAAGTGAGGAAGCTTTGAATTCAACCTACGAATGGGATGACCCGCGGCCCTCCCGCGCAGCAAAGCCTGTCCCCAAATCCAGCCACGGTCATTTCGTGGTGCAGATGGTTATTCATGACAGCGACGAGGAAGTTGGGCAAATTTCGGTGTGCGGCAGTCTCGGTGAATACCGGACGCGGCTGATTGCGCTTTCTGAGCCTGATACGATCGACGTGCTAGAGCAGGTTGGCCCGGTTCCTTGGATCGACGGCACCGGGAAGCCCCACCGCCACTACATCGATCAGGTTGTAGTCAAGGTTGATAACAGCCGCCTTGGGCTGACCGACAAGCCATATCGGAAGGTGACGCCGGCCTTCGAGGCCGAGATCGCGCAAGTGGATGCGGCCGCGCGTCGAATGGGCGTCATTGACCAACTGTATCTCGTGACTGAATACGCGCGCGACCCGGTCAAGCTTCATAATGCCGATCTCTTCCGGGGGTGTCGCGACACGGATCCAGAAGTGGACGCGCTAGCGCGTGAGGTTGTGGAGACCCTGCTGGGCGAGACGTCACTGCAGGACCTTGTGGCAGAAATTCACCGTGGGCCGCGCGGCTTCAGAGCGCTGGTACGGCTAATTCGATCCGGCCTGCTGCGAATGGTCCTGGAGGAGAAGATCTCTCATTCCACCCTGGTGGTCCCCGTGTCGTTGCCTCATGGCTGATCCGGAATTCAGGGGGCCGTTTTTCCGCTTCGAGCGCGGTACGACGGGCAGACTTGGAAACCGCCAGATCACCTTCATCCGAGGCGCCTCGACCGGTTACCTTGTCGAGTTCCTCCCGCATCCCGAGGCCGAAAGGATTCCCGAGGTGATGCGCGGCACGCGGCCGGACATCGAGTTCACTGGTCGGCGGGTGATCCTGCATTCCGAGCTCACCGCGGCGCTGATCGACGGCACGCTGGACATCGACGAGGATGACTATGTTTTCATCGACCACAGCCAAAGTTTCAAACTCGAATTCGTTGCCTCGCTCGCCGACCGGCCGGCCAGGGACCTGATCCTGCGCTATGCCACGGTGACGCTAATGCGGGAGATCGCTCTGGAGCGCGGTGTTACCCATCCGTCCAGAAATAAGGTTAAGGCGCTCGAGGCCGAGATTCTCAACCGGCTTCCTGGCCGGATCGATCTGCTCACCGGCAAGGTCGACTTGCTTCGGCGCCACCCGTTTCGTCGCCGGGAAAAGCCGCTCCATGTGGCAACCGCTCAGACGATCCTCGACTGGGACAGCCGGCTGACCGCCCGCGGGTTCTGTGGGCTCGTCGACATGCTGCACCGCGCTGGCAATAGCCGCCGTAAGCTTGCGCCCGACGTTGCGGCTATCCTCTCCAAGGAGATCGATCAGCGGGGCTCGCGCGAGGACGTTCCAAATACAGCAATACACGAGGCGGTGGAGCGGCGGGTTTCAGCGCTGCGAGCGGAGCTGGAGACCGATCTTCAGCGTCGCGAGGCGGCAGGCGAGCCGATCAAGGCCGAAGAGCGTGAGGCGGTAGCTCGAATTCGGCCACCTTCGCTGAAGACTGTAGGAGGCCATATTCGTCTCCGCGGCTCGTTGGAAAAGGCGTTCCGCGGTAAGGGGCCGGACTGGCTGCTACGTAATCAGCTTATCACCGGCATGGGGCTCTATGTTGAGCGAGCTGGCCAGATCGTGATGATCGACGAATACGAAGCCGACCTGATGTCGATTATCCCTTTCGAGTATCTGGTCCACTGGCTCGGCGAGAGTAAGGTAAAGGCGCTCGGGATCACGGGCGATGCGCCCCGTCGTGTCATCTTGTCGGTAATGATCGATGCCTTCACCGGCTGCATCCTGGGCCTGCAGATTGGTCTCACGGCCGATCAGGATCTCGCCAGGCGCACCTTCATGATGGCGATGATGAACAAGACAGAGATCGCGGCGGCCTGCGGCGCGGAAAGGGCCTGGGACAAGTTTCTGCGACCTGAGAAGGTACTCCACGATTCCGGCAATCCCTATCTCGCTGCGGAAACCGAGCGGATGTGTGCGATGCTGCGCATTGACAAGATTTCGGCGCCGAAGGCGAAGGCCTTCATCCGCGGTCTGATGGAGCGGCTCTTCCGCACAATCCACGAAAAGTTGCTGGCCCGGATCCCGGGAAAGACCTTCTCAAATCCGGTGAAGCGAGGCGAGTACGACTCCGAGGCAGAAGCCATCTTGACCATCGACGATCTGGTGCAGGTTCTCATCGTGTGGGTCGTCGACATCTATCACAATTCTCCGAACCTTGGGCGCGACGGGCATACTCCGTCTGACCTCTGGCGCCACGAGATGTCAGTGGGGATCGGCTGTCGTCCGGTGCCTGGCCTGCGGGTGCTGACCCACGTCTTTGGTACGACGCTGTCGCGCAAGGCTCAGGGGGCGGGGATCCGCATTATGCATGCCAATTATTCCTCTGAGGACTTCGCTCGGTTGCTGCTTCGGTATCCGACGCGGGCCTTCCGGGTACGCTGGTGGGAAGAGAATATGAGCGAAGCCCAGGTCGAAGTAGAACCGCGTCAGTGGATGCCGCTTGAGGTGATGGACCCAAGAGCGCGTGGCCTTTCGGTCGACGAATGGATGCTGGTGCTGAAGCGCGCACATGTGGAGAGGGATCCGGAGGCTGCCGCCATTCGGCGGCGCGCGGGCGACAAAATCGACGAGCAGATCGAAGATCGCATCGCGACGCGCCGCAAGATCCGGCGCAAGATGATGACTGAGGAGCGCCTGCTTGAAGCCGAAGAGCAGGCGCTGCGCTACTTTGTGACTCCGACCACTCAGATAACGAGCGAACAGGTCCACGGGCTCTATGGAGTGCCTGTTGGTGCTCAGCACGATGAGGACGGCGTGGTCCAAGAAAGCTCACCTGCGGCTTCCGAACCGGCGGGCAATCGCGCCGCTGCGACGGCTCCGCGCGGCCGGCGCCCCAACGTCCGTTGGACCCCAGGAACTATGGAATGACTGAGATGAAACAGCCCCTGAAACATGTGGAACTAAAGGCGCCCATAAAGCCGAGAAAGTCGGAAAAGAAGACGTGCCACAAGAGCGCTCGGCCCACGGGCGAAGACGTACCTGCGCTTTGCAAGTGGATCCTTGACCGCTATGTCTCCAGCGACTGGGACAACCAATTCCTCGAACGTCTCGAGATGGTGCTGCGCCGCGATCGCGACGGCAATGTTCTGGCCGAGCCGAAGACCTTCCACGGTGAGGCCATGGGCATAGCCGTGACCGGTCCGAGTCGTGACGGCAAATCAACTTTGGTGCTCCGGGTCATCGAACGCGTTCTTGATGAACAGTTCGACGATAAGGGGCTCGGTCGGAATGTGATCTACCACCGCGTCCGCAGCTCAGCGACCCTGAAGGGCGTCTATACCGATCTCTGTACCGCGACAGGCTTCACCAGCTTCCCCGCGCGAATGACCGTTCCCGAGGCCCACAACTTGGCAATCCACCGGCTGCGTTTGGCCGACATCCGGATTGTGATCCTTGATGAGGTCCACAACCTGCTTGGTTATGACAACAGGGCAGTGAACTTGTTTCTCAAGACTTTTCTGCAAGATGGCGGCGGGTTCTGCCTCATTGCGATCGGTACGGAGCCGCTGCGCACATTCGTCTACGACCGGTCGGAGAATATAGAACTGGCCGGACGGCTGCTCGACTTCTCTCTGGAGCGGTTTCCGCGCGATTCCTCGCTTGCGCTGATCAACGGCGCTCTGCGACGTCTCGTTGCCGATGCCGGGCTGCGCCTCAGGTCCAGCATAAGCCGCGATCCGTACTTCGCCGACCGGATCCTTGACGGCTGCCGGGATAGTTACGGCCGATCAATGCGGCTAATCAGCACCTCAATCGTTCTTGCCCTCGAGGAGGGTGCTGCGGTGCTCGACATTGAGGATTTCCGGCGGATCTTCGACTTGAAAATGCTACATTTTAACCCGGAGAATCCATTCGTACTGAGTGACTGGGCCACGCGGGCCAGTGCGGTCGATGGCGATGGGGGCAATGCACTTAGGGATAGCGACTTCGGCGACGCGAGAAAGGCGCGTAGGCGCGGGAAGTCGCGCAAGGGCGCCTCGAAGTGAGTTCCGGACCCCTACTGCCGAGGCTGCCGTTCCACGATGACGAGGTGACACAGAGCTATTTCGCCCGGCTGGGCCATGTACATGCTGGCGTCGATGTCGGACGGTTCTGTCGCTACACAGGCCTGCTTGCGGCGCAGTTCCGTGATGGCGCCGACGAGGCGCTGGACATAGCCGCGGCGCTCTCCGGCACGGCGCCTGTGCGTCTCGATCGCAACCTTTTGCGCCGGCTCCCCGGCGACCGGTTTCTCCTACGCGGAGAAATCTTAGCCCTGCCGGTCCTGCGCCGCACCACGGTTCGGTTCTGCCCGCAATGCTTGGCGGAGGATCGAGCCCGCGATCCAAGCTTGCGGCTGGGGAGCGGTCGCCTACGCTGGTCTTGGCTTTTGCGGCCTGTCGTTAGCTGCCCCCGCCACAGAACGGTTCTGGTCGAATGCCCTGAGCCAGACCCGGTCAAGGCCTTCGATCTGATCTTGCTCCAGGATCGGAACGAAATGCTTCTGCGGGAACTGCGTTCTTCGGTGCTGCTATCACCGGGCCAGTTGCAAACCTATGTGGTGGCGCGGCTTGAGGGGCAACGCGGTGCTGCGCCCTGGCTCGATGGGCAACCCGTAGCCCAGTCGGTCAAGGCCTGCGAAATGTTGGGCAGTCTCGTAGTCGATGGCCCATCGGCCGAGATTCACTCCTACACTGATGTCGACTGGGCGCGGGCGGGCGACGCTGGCTTCGAAATTTGCGCCCATGGGGCGCAGGCGATCTCCGACGCGCTAACTGCGATACGGCGAAGCTCCGGCCGTCGCAGTGGCCGGGCTGGGCCGCAGGCGGTCTTCGGCAAGCTCTATCTCTGGATCGCTCACGCGAGGAAGGCGCAGGAGGCCGGGCCGATCCGCGAACTCCTGCGCGAGGCCATCCTCAACTCCTTCGCGATCGGACCCGGCGAGGAGGTCCTGGGCGAGATCGTCGAGCGCCGTCGGGTCCACAGCGTGAATTCGCTGAAGTCCGCAACCGGGCTAAATCCAAAGCGTCTCTACCGTTTAATGCAGAAGGCCGGGTTGATTCCGGAAGACAGCGATGCAGAGGCGCTGAACCAGTGGGTGTTTCCTGCGGAGGAGGGCGATAGGCTAATCGGGCGCATCCTCAATTCCATTCCCCAAAACCAGTTGAAGACTGTTCTTGGGTGCAGCCGGACCCAAGCAGAACAGCTTGTGGCGGCCGAACTAGTGACCTCCGTGGTTCCATTGGCCGAGGGTCGGGTAGGGTCCTCGGTGGGCGTCTACAACAGGGACGATTTGGCGGATTTCCTCATGCGCCTTTGTGCGGGGGTGCCGGTGGTCGCCGACGCCCCCGAGGGGTTCCTCGACCTCACACTTGCCACCCGGGGTCGCTCCTCGACGGCCGAGGTACTGCGCTGGCAACTCGACGGGCGGCTTCGGAAAACCCGACGGATAGGCGCTTCCCATCGAATCGACGGCCTAAGGTTCAGCCTCGTTGAGGTGCGCGCTCTGGTTCGAGCGCGGTCTCGGACGGATGTTCACCGGCTAAGCGTGGTCGCGCTGCAGCTTGAGGTTTCCCTCAAAGTGGTGAAGCAGTTGGTTTCGGGGGCAGGGGGCGCGCCTTTACTTACGCTGGTGCCGCCAAAGGAGTGCCTGGGGCTGCAGGGGAAAGCCTACGTCTCGTCGACGGTAATCGCCCGGTTCAAGGCCGAATACCTGACACTCGCCCAGACCGCCAACATGATCGGGAAGCACCCGATGTCGGCAAAGTCGTACCTCGACGGAACCCTAACCCCCGTCCGGGCTCCCGCCAATCTTGGTGTCCGGCTCTACTGGCGTCGGGATGTGGAAGAATTAGTGGAGAGAACAAATGACCGCGGCTGGGTGTGGGACGAGCTGCGCAATCGCGCAGACTACACGACAGTTGTGATTTTGGGGTGGAGGCGACCGGCGAAAAGGATTCTTGTGAAGGACTCGACCTCGCCAAAGGAACGGTCCCTTGAACAATCATGCTCTCGCCGATCTGGAAGAAACGC
>CAJYAD010000080.1 GCA_913064775.1 uncultured Albidovulum sp.
GCGAGGCCACCAGCATCATCGCCCAGCCGTTGATCGCGATCATCGCGGACGGCACATGGATATAGATGATCTTGACCGTCGAGCCTTGCTTGTAATCGTTCGGGGTGAAGAAGAAGCCCCAGACCAGGCCGCCCACCATGAATAGCACCGCCAGCCCCGCGACCCAGGGCAATAGCCGGCCCGAGGTCTGCATGAACTTCTTGGGGTTGGCGTATTCCCAGATCGACGTCATCCGACATTCCCAATCAGAAGGCATTCTCGAGCATGCTGGCGCTGATTCGAGCACCGATCAAGCCCAACGGCTTCGCCATGTTGTGAAGTCAGCAACTGCGGCACTATCCTGGTTTTGTTCCTGATCTCGGCGATAGGTGTGGCCCGGCTTCTTGTCTGATCCGCATTTGGTCTGACAGCCCCGTCGAGCCGCTTTCCATCTTGTTTTGATGCTACCGCGCTCGTGCAGGCACCGGCGGAGATCGAAGGCGGTGGATGGCCGCGATGACCCCGACGAACGCGCACCGCTGGCGGCGACTTCGGCAAGTTGGAAGGTAATGGTGCTGGTATGGCCCGTGGTTTTGTTGATGTCGTGGATGGGCTGTGATGTAGCCGCGCCCGACAGCGTCGGAATATGCCAATCTGATGAGTGCGGTGTAAAGCGAGCACAGAAGGGGAGATCATCCACAATATCAATAAGGCTGTCACAAACCCACCTTTGCACATCGCGGCCGCCAGGTGCGGTCACATCTTCAACAACATATAGTCGCCGAAAAATGACTGATGCACGCACGATAGACGCGTTCAGCTACTAGGCGGCTAGCGGGCGCGTCTCTATGGTTCACGCATGATCGTGGAACTTGGACATTTCGCGCTGGTTCTGGCGCTTTTCGTGGCGGTCGTTCAGACCGTGTTGCCGATGATCGGGGCGCAGAAGGGCTGGCCGGGCTGGATGGCGGTGGCAGAGCCCGCCGCCATCACCCAGTTCCTGCTGGTCGCCTTCTCCTTCGCCGCGCTGACCTATGCCTTCGTCACCGACGATTTCAGCGTGCTGCTGGTGGTGGACAATTCCAACACGCTGAAGCCGATGCTCTACAAGGTGGCGGGCGTCTGGGGCAACCATGAGGGCTCCATGCTGCTGTGGGTGCTGATCCTGTCGCTGTTCGGGGCCTGCGCGGCATGGTTCGGGGGCAACCTGCCGCCCAGCCTCAGGGCCCGCGTCCTCAGCGTCCAGGCGCTGATCGGGGTGGCGTTCTACCTGTTCATCCTGTTCACCTCGAACCCGTTCTGGCGCGTCTCCAACCCGCCGATGAACGGCTTCGGGATGAACCCGCTGCTGCAGGACCCGGGCCTCGCCTTCCATCCGCCGTTCCTTTATCTCGGCTATGTTGGGCTTTCGATGTCGTTCAGCTTTGCCATCGCCGCGCTGATCGAGGGGAAGGTCGATGCCGCCTGGGCGCGTTGGGTGCGGCCCTGGACGCTGACCGCCTGGATGTTCCTGACCGTGGGCATCGCGCTGGGGTCGCTCTGGGCCTATTATGAGCTTGGCTGGGGTGGCTTCTGGTTCTGGGATCCGACCGAGAATGCCAGCTTCATGCCCTGGCTGATCGCCGCGGCGCTGCTGCATTCCGCGATCGTGGTCGAGAAGCGCGAGGCGCTGAAGGCCTGGACGGTCCTCTTGGCGATCCTGGCCTTCGGCTTCTCGCTGATCGGGACCTTCATCGTGCGTTCGGGCGTGATCACCTCGGTCCACGCCTTTGCCACGGACCCGACGCGCGGAGTGTTCATTCTGGCGCTGATCGCCGTCTTCATGGGGGCGGCGCTGACGCTGTTCGCGATCCGTGCCCCGGCGTTGGAGGCCAAGGGCGTTTTCTCGACCGTAAGCCGCGAGACCGCGCTGGTGCTGAACAACGTGCTGCTGGCGGTGGCCTGTTTCGTCGTCTTCATCGGCACGATCTGGCCTTTGGTGGCGGAGCTCGCCTTCAACCGCAAGCTTTCGGTCGGGGCGCCGTTCTTCGACATGGCCTTCACCCCGTTCATGGTTGCGCTGGCGGTGATCCTGCCGATCGGAACGCTTCTGCCATGGAAGCGCGGTCGCCTGGGCCGGGCGCTTCGGCCGCTTCGGGGCGGTGCGGCGCTGGCGCTGGCGCTGGGGCTTCTGGTCTATGCGATGCAGTCGGGGCACAGCGCGCTGGGGCCGATGGGCGTGGCGCTCGGGGTTTGGCTGGTGGCAGGTTCGCTTACCGACCTCGCTACCCGTTCGGGGCGCGGCGGGGTCGGCGCACGCCTGGGCCGGATCGCGCGGCTGCCACGCGCCGATTGGGGCCGGGTCACCGCCCATGCGGGCCTTGGGATCACCTTCATCGGCATCTGTGGTGTTATGGCTTGGCAGGTTCAGGATATTCGCGTCGCCCATTTTGGCCATAGTTTCGATGTCGGCGGCTACAATATCACGCTCAAGGACGTCCACCAGGTGCAGGGCCCCAACTACACTGCTCAGGTCGCCGACATGCCGGTGACCAAGGATGGTGAGCAGATTGCGGTGATGCATCCCTCGAAGCGCTTCTACCCCGTCGCGGGAGTGCCCACGACCGAGGCCGCTATCCGCCCGGGCTTCACCCACGACCTTTATCTCGTGCTGGGCGACAAGCAGAAGCGCGGTGGCTATGCGGTGCGCACCTATATCAAGCCGTTCGCGACTTGGATCTGGGGCGGGGCGCTGATCATGGCTTTCGGCGGATTGCTGAGCCTGACCGACCGGCGCTACCGTATCGCCGCCGGCGAACGCAAGGCACAGACCGTCAGCCGCCCGGTGCCTGCTGAATGAAACTGATTGCCCGCCTCGCGCTGATCCTCGCGTTGCTGGCACCCGCCACGGCGCCGCTGTTCCTCGCCTCTCCGGCGCTGGCGGTGCAGCCCGACGAGATGCTGAAGAACCCCAAGCTTGAGGCAAGGGCCGAGGAAATCTCGAAGGGGCTGCGCTGCCTGGTCTGCCGTAACGAGGATATCGACGATTCCGACGCGGCCCTCGCGCATGACCTGCGGGTGCTGGTGCGCAAGCTGCTGGTTCGAGGCGACACCAACCAGCAGGTAGTGAACTACATCGTCGCGCGCTACGGAGAATATGTGCTCCTCAAGCCCAACACGAAGGGCGCAAACATCATCCTCTGGGGCGCAGCTCCCGCGATGCTGATCCTCGGCCTTGCCATCGCGCTCTACACTCAGCGTCGGCGGCGCCGGAGCGGCGAGGACAGATCCAGCCTCTCGGCCGAGGAAGAGAAGCGCCTGGCCGAGATCATGAAATGAGACTCCTAGAGCATTCCATGGCACGGCTGCGACGGACTGCGTTGGCGGGTGACGGCGCGAATTAGGCGCAGCGAGCGCTCGATCCGGTCCAGCGTCTCCATCGCCGGCAGCACATCGGCTAGACGTGCATCTGTCGGTCGACGATTTTCTGCTCAATGCACCGGAAATCCCCAAGTCCTCCGCGCGTCCATCAGCACGACCAGAAAATCAGCGGAATCTTCGTTCACCTTGCAGAAAATTCTACGTCCACGCCGCCTTTCCTTTCGAGGGGATTACCGGCTGTGCCTTCTCTTTGGTGGAAATATCCCCGCGGCGCAGGAGGCAGAGCCCGCGCACACCGCCATGTCGCCTCTAGCTCGACCCCTGCGGCGGCACATATGTGCCCTGTTTCTTCAGTGCGTCGCTCACTTCCTTCGGCATGTAGGTCGCGTTATGCTTGGCTAGGATCTGCTGCGCGTCGAAGACGCCGTTCTTCATGTGGCCGGTGGCGATCATCGCAGTGCCTACGGCGAAAAGGTCGGGCAGTACCCCAGTAAAATGCACCGGAACCGCCTTGTTGCCGTCGGTGACATCGAAGGTGATGGTTTTGCCGTCACCGCGCACCAAGGTTCCCTTCTCTACAAGCCCGCCGATGCGGAATATCTCGTTCGATGGTGGCATCTTCTCGGCGACCTGGGTGGGTGAGCGGAAATAGTTGATCCCGCCGCGGAAGGCATAGCCGACCAGCGCGCTCGACAGCGTCAGCGCCACCGCCGCGACGATGATGATCTGGATCCTGCGCTTCTTCTTCAGCCCCTTCATCCGAAATCACCTAAGTAACGCCTTGCCCTAAACGTTGGTGCTGTTTTGAACACCAATCAAGTCTCTAGGCTTCAGCATGCTGTGAATGCCGCATCCTTGATGCCATCCTTGCGTGGTTTCCAACCCCCGCGGCCGGGTTGCCCGGCTTCCTGTCTGATCCGCGGAACTTGGCTAAACAAGGAAGTCAGGCTGCGATTTGAGGGGTGCGCAGCAGAACCCGAAGCCGAAGGCTGGAGCAGGGCGGCGAGAAACATTGCCAATAACGCCCTCAAGTGGGCGAGTATCTTGCGGATGTTGTGGCCGTAGCTGCAGAGCACAGCTAAGACCGCGTTTCCGATGGCCCCCTTTATCGCACAGTGGACGAGGTGGCAATCGGATTTCGATGCGCCCGATCTACGGCTCGATGGCGCGGCGACTGGATTCCAATGACGGTGTTACGTCTAGGAATTCACGCGCATATCACGACTAGTTTATATTGATTTGGATCAAAGTCGCGGCGATGAAATACGTACACAAGGAAAGTGACGCGAGGACAGCACCTGCATGTAACATTGTTACATGCAGGAGAAAGTGTTCTACTTGGGGAATATGCAATGAAACCTGACAATGAAAACAGAGGATGGCGCGCCGCAATATCGCAGCACCTAGTCGGGCCGCGCGCCACGCAATTTTCTTCAAGTCGGCCATCGGGATCGCCGAACTGCCCCACGGGTGGCGCGCGATCGACAGCCTCGAGGGACAGAGGCAGTTCATCATTTTTCTCGAAGCTTTCCGCCATTCCTGTGTTGATGTTCAGCGCTTTTGTCGGAATCACGCCGGCGCATGCGGTTCCGAGCTTCGCCAGGCAGACCGGAATGACCTGCAATGCCTGCCACACCACCATCCCTGAGCTGACAGCTTTCGGGCGTCAGTTCAAAATGGGGGGGTATACAGAAAAGGTCGATGGCGCCCCGAAATTTCCGCTTGCAATGTGGATGATGGGCGGGTTTTCACATGCGCGCAAACCGCTCAGCACGCCACCACTCGCCAATTCCAACAAGACGAATAATATCACGTCTCTTGATCAGATCAGTATATTCTTGGCAGGCAAGCTTTTTGATAATGTCGGCGCGTTCATTCAGCTCACCTACGACCCTAACGCTCATGCCTGGGGCTGGGACAACACCGATATACGCTATACTAGGACCGGTACTCTTTTTGGCAAAAGCGCAACCTACGGCCTGAGCCTGAACAACAATCCCACCGTTCAGGATCCATGGGCGACGTTACCCGCATGGGGGTATCCGGCTTTCGACTCTGCCGTCATGCCGGAATATGGCCTTCCCGGAACGCTGTTGCAGGGGACGCTTGCGCAGCAGGTTCTCGGGCTGACAGGCCACGTCAGTTTTGACAACGGCCTCTATGCCGAATTCGGTGGTTATAGCGGTCTTTCGCAAGGCACCTTGAAATCGCTCGGCGCGGCCGGCGCGGGCTTTGGAGTGGGAGGGCTCGCCCCCTATCTGCGCATTGCCAAAAGTCAGGACGTCGGTGGGGGCACTCTGATGGTTGGAGGGATAGCCATGATGGCAAACCTGGAGCCGAATTATACTGGTGCGCTTGGCAAGGATCGCTACATCGATCTCGGCCTCGACAGTCAATTCGACTATCAAGGCAGCAACTACGGCCTGACCTTCAAAGCTCGCGATATCATGGAGTGGCAACATCTGACGGCGACCCATGCGCTTGGGAACTCTACTAACGTAAAAAACAGACTGAATACGCTCGACCTCTCCCTAACTTATTACAAGCCGAAATGGGCCGTCATCGGAGCCTATTCCAATGTCACCGGCACGTCGGATGCGGCTCTCTACGGACCGAACTCGGTTGCGAACTCTCCGAACGGCAGCAGCGTCTCGATTGAGGCAAACTACTCGCCATGGATGGGCGGCTCGCCATTCAGCTACAAGGACACGAACCTCAAGTTCGGAGTGAAATACACCCACTTCCTGAAACTCTACGGTGGAACGTCTAATTTCGATGGGAAGGGACATAACGCGGCCGGTAACGACTACGTGTTCCTCTATACGCTATTCGCCTTCTAAACGTCGCTGTCGGCGCCGCGGAAACGCGGTGCCGACATCAACGCTAGAAACCAACCCAAAGACCTGTTGCCAACCGACGCACAGGACAGAATAGGGAAAACTCGACAATGAAAGTGCATATCCTCGCCGCCATAACCTTAATGGCACTTTCGACCCCCGTATTTGCCTCCGGCAATGTGGCGAAGGGCGCAACTATCTTCCATATGTGCCAGGCCTGCCACTCAATCATCGGCCCGAATGGCAAGGCGATCGTACGCGGAGGCAAGATTGGTCCAAATCTATATGGCGTGATCGGGCGCAGGGCCGCCAGCGAGCCCGGATTCCACTATGGTGCCGGCATCATAGAGGCAGGCAAGAAGGGCCTTGTCTGGAACCAGAAGGAAATCGCCACGTATGTGAAGGACCCGACGAAGTATCTTCAGCAGTATACCGGTGACAAGGGCGCGCACAGCAACATGCCCTTCAAGCTGCAGGGCGGCGGGGGAGCGGACGTGGCCGCTTATCTCGCGTCGGTTGCCCATTAGTCGTTTTCAGTTGCCCGGCGCTTGCTTCATCGTGCCTGAAGGCCGGTGTTCCTAAGTTCGACACCAACCGGTAGGATTTGGGGGTTGAGGGTGGCCCTGCCTGTGTGATTTCAATGAGTTGCGGCGTGCCATGGGGCGGTTTTGGCAGAATCTTGTTGTAACACGTCATGACGTGATTCA
>CAJYAD010000081.1 GCA_913064775.1 uncultured Albidovulum sp.
CGTTTCGGCAGACCTGGCGGATCACGCTGTTCATCGACTCGATGATATTGGTGCTGGCGAGCGATCGGCGCAGCTCAGGCGGCAGCCCGAGGCGGGTGACGGTCAGGATCTCGTCCAGCCCCTCGAGCAGGCTCTTGGACACCCCTGGTGCCTCGACTTCGAGCCGGCGGGCCAGATTGCGCAACAGCAGCGCCGAGTGGATCGCGCTTCTCGACGAGGCCGATGTGCCGGTGATGCCGATGCACGATTTCCAGAGCGTTCTGGAGGATCCGCATCTCGTGGCAACCGGGTTCTTTCGAGACGTCGAGCACCCGACCGAGGGGCCGATCCGCACGATGGCGGTGCCGCCGAGTTGGTCGCGCAGCAAGACCGAGCTTCGCCATCTCGCGCCGCGCCTCGGCGAGCACAGCGCCGAGATCCTGCGCGAGGCCGGCTATGGCGACGCCGAGATCGCCGACCTGGTCCGGAAGGGCGTGACCGTCCGGTCGGTTGCGCCATAAGGGCGGCGGAAGGATCGACCCGTACTTCCGGAGAACGGTGGAGCAACCGGCGCCGTGAAGGAACTGTTACGTCTCAGCCTGGGCAGCTATGGTCGGCCAGGAATGACTGAAGGGCTGAAGGAAATCGGCCTGGATGTGGGACGCCGCCCTGTGGGTCGTTTGGCGCGCCAGAACAGCATATCCGTGGTGCGAACCCGCAAACACAAGGTGACGACGGACAGCGACCACAAGTTCAACATCGCGATTCCCGAAACAGAGCCCGGCTGTCTACTCTACCGCTTTCTTTTCTGAACAAGTCTCTGGGTCCAGGTCCTTGAAGTTGCGCAGCATTTTGTCGAGGTAATGGGTCATGTGGATGCGGTCTTCGGTCGAAAATCCGCGCAGCGCCGCGTCGTAGTAATCCGAGATCACCGGGCGCATGTCCTCGTCCCACAGGTCGCGCCCCTTCGCTGTGATCCGGATCAGGCGCGAGCGGTTGTCCTTCGCGTCGACCGTGCGCTCGATATAGTCCATCGCCTCGAGCCGGGTCAGAACGCCGGTGAGGTTCTGGCGGCTGACTAGCAGGAAGGCGGCAAGGTCGCCGACCGCCACGCCGTTGGCGAAGGGTGGCCGGGTCAGGGCGCCGAGCACCGCCCATTGCTGGGTGGTGATGCGGTGCGCGTCGAGCGCCCGGGTGCCGGTTTTGTGCAACATGTTGGCGCATTGGTAAAGCCGGAAGAAGAGCCGGTTGCTCAGCCCCGGCGCGATGTCCCTGTATTTGCCTGCCTTTTCGCTCATGCCCTCACTGTCGCTGGGTTTCCGGGGAGGGTCAAGCAATGACCTGTCCGCACAATAATGTCAATATATTGACATGAAATACTGAGATGTGGCACGCTGCCTGAAAGTGGGCGGCTGGGCTTTCGGCCGGATCGGCAGATGCTGGCCCTTTATACCTAGGTATCTGTCGCCAAGGCTCCGCGCCGAGAGGTGATGAAGGGAGAGAGACGTGCGAGGCCTAAAAGGTAAAGTGGTTGTCGTAACGGGCGGCGGCGGGGGGATCGGTTCGGCCACCTGCCGACGCTTCGCGGAAGAGGGCGCGCGGGTCGTCGTCGCCGATATCAGCGCGGAGGCGGCGGAACGGGTGGTCGAGGAGATCACGGGCGCGGATGGCACGGCCTTCGTGATGGTCGTTGACCTGACCGATTACGCCGCGACCGCCGCCGCCGTGGCGCGCGTCGAGGTTGAGGTCGGGTCGATCGACATACTGGTCAACAACGCCGGTTGGGATCTTTTCGTGCCGTTCCTGAAATCCGAACCCGACTACTGGGCAAAGATCATCGACATCAACCTGCGCTCGGTCCTCAACATCACCAAGCCGGTGCTCGCCGCGATGGTGGCCCGGGGGCAGGGCGGGCGGATCGTCTCGATCGGCTCGGATGCGGGGCGCGGCGGGTCCTCGGGCGAGTCGGTCTATTCCGCCTGCAAGGGCGGGGTGATCGCCTTCATGAAGACGTTGGCGCGCGAGCATTCGCGCCACGGCATTACCTTCAACACCGTCTGCCCCGGCGCGACCGAGACCGCGATGCTGGAAAACTTCATGGCGGCGGCAGGCGACAAGGAGAAGCTGCGCGGCGCCTTTGCCAAGGCGGTGCCGATGGGGCGCCTGGGCCGGCCCGAAGATCTGCCCGGCGCGATCTTGTTCCTTGCCAGCGACGACGCCGCCTTCATCACCGGCCAGACGATCTCGGTCTCTGGCGGGCTCACCATGCATGGCTGAGGGGAAAGCATGACCTACGAAGACATTCTCTATGAGGTGGCCGACGGTGTCGCCACCATCACCATCAACCGCCCCGACAAGATGAACGCTTTCCGCGGCCAGACCTGCGAGGAGCTGATCCACGCCTTCAACAAGGCCGGCTGGGACCGTTCCATCGGTGTCATCGTGCTGACCGGCGCGGGAGAGCGGGCCTTCTGCACCGGCGGCGACCAGTCAGCGCATGAGGGCCAGTACGACGGGCGCGGCACGATCGGTCTGCCGATGGAGGATCTGCATTCGATCATCCGCGACGTGCCCAAGCCGGTGATTGCCAAGGTGCGCGGCTATGCGATCGGCGGCGGCAACGTGCTTTGCACCGTGTGCGACCTGACTATCGCCGGCGAAAGCGCACAGTTCGGCCAGGTCGGGCCAAAAGTCGGCTCGGTCGACCCGGGCTATGGCACCGCCTTCCTGGCCCGCACCGTGGGCGAGAAGAAGGCGCGCGAGATCTGGTATCTCTGCCGCCGCTATAAGGCGCAGGAGGCGCTGGCGATGGGGCTGGTGAATGCCGTGGTGCCCGACGACCAACTCGATGACGAGGTGGCGCAATGGTGCGCCGAGATCATGGAGCGCTCGCCCACCGCGCTCGCCATCGCCAAGCGTAGCTTCAACGCCGATACCGAGCATCAGCGCGGTATCGCCGGCATGGGGATGTATGCGCTCAGCCTCTATTACGACACCGACGAGAGCAAGGAGGGCGGCGTCGCCTTCAAGGAAAAGCGCAAGCCCGATTTTCGCCGGTTCAGCAAGTAGGGAAGGCGGCGGAGCCCCGGAGGAGGGGGCGCGGCCGGCACCCGCCCATCCCGCAGGAGGAGCGCGATGTACCCCACGATTTTCGACACCGAGGAACTGAGCGCGCTGCGCGATCTGGCGCGCCGCTTCGCCACCGAACGCCTCGCCCCGGGCTATCAGGCGTGCGAGGCGGCGGGCGGCTTCGGCCCCGAACTGGTGCGCGAGATGGGCAGTCTGGGCCTGATCGCGCCGGAACTGCCCGAGGCCTTCGGCGGCCTCGGTGCTGGGGCACTCTATTCCGGCGTCATCATCGAGGAGATCGCCCGGGGCGATTTCAACTTCGGCTATGTGAATGTCCTCGCCTCGCTGAATGGCCAGATCCTCGCCAATTTCGCCAATGACGAGATCCGGCGTGAATGGCTGCCGCGGCTGATCGCGGGCGAGGTGATGATCGCCATCGCCCTGACCGAGCCGCGGGGCGGATCGGACGCAGCGAACCTTGGCCTGCGGATGGAGCGCGACGGCGCGTATTATGTGATCAACGGCGAGAAGACCTCGATCTCTGTCGCCGATCAGGCCGCCGGCACGGTTGTTTTCGCCCGCACCGGCCGGCCAGAGGACCGCGCGCGGGGCATCTCGGCGATCTTCGTGCCGATGGGTGCACCGGGGATCTCCACCACGCGCTTCACCGATCTGGGCCAGCACGCGATCGGGCGCGGCTCGATCTTCTTCGACAACGTGCGCGTGCCCGCCGATCACCTGCTGGGCGAGGAGGGCAAGGGCTTCGTCCAGGTGATGCAGGGCTTTGACTTCTCGCGCTCGCTCATCGGGCTGCAATGCCTAGGCACCGCGCGCCAATCCCTCGACGAGACCTGGGCCTATATCGGCGGGCGGGAAGCCTTTGGCAAGCCGCTGGCCGCCTTCCAGGGCATTACCCATCAGCTTGCCGATTTCGACACCAGGGTCGAGGCCGCGCGGCTTCTCTGCCTCAATGCGCTGTGGCTGAAGGACAGCGGCCTGCCGCATGTGGCCGAGGCCGCGATGGCCAAGTGGTGGCCGCCGCTGTTGGCCTACGAGGCGATCCATGCCTGCCTGTTGATCCATGGCCATGCCGCCTATTCATCCGAGCTGCCCTTCGCGCAGCGGCTGCGCGACGTGCTCGGTCTGCAGATCGGCGACGGCACCGCGCATATCATGAAGAACATCATCGCCCGCGAGCGCGCTGGGAGGGCTGCCGTGGCCGGGTGAGCGAGAAGAGAGGGAGGGAGGACCCATGGAATTCGATGCTGTTCTGATCGAACCGCGCCGCGCGGCGATGGAGGCTGCAGGGCTCTGGCAGGGTAAGACGCTGCTGGACTATCTCGAGGCGAACCTTGCCGCCCGGCCCGATGCGCGCGCGCTGACCGCTATCACCGTGGCCGACGGCGGGCGGCGCGATCTGACTTGGGCCGAGATCGACGCGCTGTCTTGGCGCGCGGCGGCGGGGCTGCACAGGCTGGGTCTCGGCAAGGACGATGTGCTGGCCTGCCAGCTTCCGAATTCGTGGGAATTCGTCGTTCTCCACCTTGCCTGCTGCAAGCTGGGCGTCGTCTTCAATCCGGTGATGCCGATCTTCCGCGAGCGTGAGCTGCGCTTCATGCTCCGCCATGGCGAGGCGAAGGTCTTCGCGGTGCGCAAGCTCCTGCGCGGCTTCGATCACGAGGTGATGGCTGAGGGGATGCGCCCCGACCTCCCTGACCTGCAGCATGTCATCGTGGGCGGCGGCAAGGGGGCGAACGGCTTCGAGGCGCTGCTGCTCGATCCCGCGCTCGAGGTGGACGAGGCGCTTCGCAGCCTGTCGCGGCGGGCGCGAGGCGATGCCAACACGGTCTGCCAACTGATCTACACCTCGGGCACGACAGGCGAGCCGAAGGGTGTGATGCACACCGCCAACACGATGTTGTCCAACCTCGTCGCCTATGCCGAGCGGCTGGGCCTAGGGGGGGCGGATACCATCCTGATGGCCTCGCCGATGGCGCATCAGACGGGCTTCATGTACGGCCTCCTGATGCCCGTGATGCTGGGCGCGCCGATGGTGGTGATGGATGGCTGGGACAGGGACGTCGCCGCCAGCCTGATCGCCGAAGAGCAGGTCACCTTCACCATGGCCTCGACTCCCTTCCTGATGGACCTCTCGAACGCGGTCGAGGCGCAGGGAACGGACAGTTCTTCGCTGCGGATCTTCCTCTGCGCAGGCACCGCGATCCCCGGGCCGCTGGTCGAGCGGGCGCAATCGGTGCTGGGGGCCAAGGTGCTCTCGGCCTGGGGCATGACGGAGAACGGCGCCGTCACGGCGGTCGCGCCGACCGACCCGGATGCCCGTTCGATCCAGACCGACGGCTCCGCGCTGCCGGGGATGGAGCTTCAGGTCCGCGACGCCGGGGGGCGGCCCGTGGCGCCGGGCGAGGAGGGAAAGCTCTACGTCCGCGGCTGCTCGAACTTCGTCGGCTATCTGAAGCGCCCCGAATGGAATGCGACTGATGCCGACGGCTGGTTCGACACCGGCGATATCGCGCGGATGGATGCGGCGGGCTATATCCGCATCTGCGGGCGCGCGAAGGACGTGATCATCCGCGGCGCCGAAAACATCCCCGTGGTCGAGGTCGAGGCACTGCTCTACAAGCATCCGGCAGTGCATCAGGTCGCGATCGTCGCCTATCCGGACGCGCGGCTGGGCGAGCGCGCCTGCGCCTTCGTGGTGCCGAAGCCGGGTCAAAGCCTCGATTTCGCCGGCGTGATCGCATTCCTCGAAACCCAGCAGCTGGCAAAGCAATATATGCCCGAGCGGCTGGAGCTGCGCGAGGCTCTGCCCGCAACTGCCGCGGGGAAAATTCAGAAGTTCGCGCTGCGCGACGCGTTGCGCGCTGAATACGAGGCCTCCCGCGCATGAGCGGGGCGCTTCTCGCTGCACCCCGCATCGCGGTGACCGGCGCGGGCGGACCGATGGGCCTCGCCGTCGCCCAGCGGCTGGCCGGGGCGGGGGCGCGGGCCATGGCGCTGACCGACATCTCGGCGACCCGGCTGGAGAAGAACGCAACCGCGCTGGCGGAGGCATTCCCGGACATCGAAATCGTCGCGCTGCGCGGCGACGTCACCCGCGGCGAAGAAGCCGGGGCCTTCGCCGCGACGGCGCTGGCCGCGCTCGGCGGCATCGACGTGCTGGTCAACACGGTCGGCGGGCTGCGCTCGAAACGTCTCTATACCCCGCTTCTCGAGATGGCCGAGGAGCAGTGGCGCGCCACTTTCGATCTGAACCTGATGGGCGGCTTCCACCTGATCCGCGCCTTCGCGCCGGGAATGATCGAACGCGGCGCCGGGCGGATCGTCAATTTCGCCTCGATCGTCTTCGGGGGCGAGCATGGCCAGGCGGATTACGCGGCGGCCAAGGCGGCAGTCGCCTCGCTCACCCGTTCTCTCGCGGCAGAGCTGGCGCCGTCGGTCACGGTGAACGCGGTGGCGCCTGGGCTGACCCGGACCTCGGTCACGCAGAACATGCCGCCGGAGGAGGCCGCGCGCCTCGTCGGGGGCGCCTTCCACCACCGCATGGCCGAACCCGGAGAGATTGCCGAGGCGGTGGCCTTCTTCGGGGGATGTCCCGTCTGATGTTGAACTTGGAGTGAGGGGTGGCGTTGCTTCCCTCGAGCCGTAGGCTCGGGGTGTCAAATCCAAGAGGAAGCAACACCATGAAGAGAGCTACCACATCGGCGCTGG
>CAJYAD010000082.1 GCA_913064775.1 uncultured Albidovulum sp.
CAGCGCAACGATCAGGCGCGAGAAAAGCGCCGAAATCCGGGTGTGCGTGAAGGGCGTGGGAGCTTTATCCGCCGGGGGCAGGGTGCTAGTGGTCAGATCAGCCATGATCGATCTCCTTCTTAGGGCTAAGATCGGTGGTGGTTAGGCCAGGATGAGAGCTTCCACCTCTTGTCCTGGCCGACTATGTTTAATATATACGTTTATGCGAGCATAAATGTCAATAGGGCGAGCATGAAAAAAATAGGGCGGCCGAAAGTTGATACGGAAGCCGTCGCGGTCCGTCTTCCGCGTGAGCTCATTCAGGCTCTTGATGACGCGCGCCGCGAGGACCCGGAAATGCCGACGCGCCAGGAGATCATTCGTCGGGTTCTCGTCGCCTGGCATGAGAAAAACAGTCGCCAGGATTGACGCGTCAGAAGTCCTCAGACTGACACGATGACTTCGGCGGGCGTAAGGTTTGTTGCTGCAGTGTAAGCCTCCGGGCAGGCTTTCAATTACCCACAAGTTTTGTCGTCGGGTTGGAGGCGGCTTCGAAGCCGATGACGAGATCTGCGAGGCGAGAGAAGCCGCGCCAGAGGATGATTGTTCCGGGTGGCGGGTCGTGTCGTCGGGCGAGGTAGCCGCCGAGGCGGGCGACGGCCGTCAGGTAGAAATCGAGATCACGGGTCTGGCCTGGCTTTAGCGCAGGAGTGGTACGCTCGAGCAGCGCCAGTTCCGTGTCGGCAAAGATTGCGGCGGTGGTCAGGCGGATGTTCTCGATCCGGCAGCCGCTCTTCAGTGTCTTGAAGAAGGTTTCGATGCTCCACCGTCGTGCGTACCATTCGAGCTTCTGGACGGCCTGCTCGAACGAGGTGACCTCGAGGTTGGTGATCAGCTTCCAAAGCAGCGGATCCCGGTGATCCGGCGGGTCGATCTCGGCGGCATGGATGATCTGAAGCCTCTGATGTTCATATCTTTTCTGCTTTCCGATCGGCGGGCAGACAATCATCGTGGCGAACCGGATGGCAAGACGGGCTTCCTGGGGCTGGCCGGCCGCATCGCGGAAGCGGACAAGATGCGTACCACCAGGTTCGATGCCGGCCATGACTTGCGCGATGGTGGTGTCGCCGTCCTCGGCCATCGCCCAGATCACTTCCTGCCGTCTCGTCCTCCGCCCAAGTTCCCATCCCAGTACCCAATCTGTTGAGGTGCCAGAGAACGAATCACGGACGATTCCTGTGGGTCAAGCCTAAATATCCCACCGCATCCGCCTCGAACCCCAACTTGTGGGTAACTTCAAGATGATCAATGGCCGATCTCTGAAAGCATGGCCTCGGCCTGCGCCAACACCCCTCGAACGGCGGAGTCCTCCAGATCTGGAGGGTAGCCGTACTTCCGCAGGATGCGTTTGACGAGAACCCGCAAGCGTGCCCGCGCACTATCACGGTGGGCCCAATCGATGGTGACGTTGGCCTTGAGACCCTTCAGCAATTCATGCGCGATGATCTTCAGTCGGTCATTGCCGAGGACATCGACGGCGCTCTGATTGTCGGCCAGCGCGTCGTAAAAGGCGATCTCTTCCGGCGTCAGGCCGGTTTCTTCGCCCCGGTTTCTGGCCTCGCGCACTTCCTTCGCCAGCGCGATCAGCTCCTGCAGCACCTCGACGGTGCTGATCGCATTGGTGTGATAGCGCGAGATCGCCTCTTCCAGCCGCTCCGAGAATTTCCGTGTCTCGATGACATTCGACCGACTGCGCGATCTGATCTCGTCGTTCAGAAGCTTTTTCAGCGCCTCCAAAGCGAGGTTTTTCATCTCCATCTGCCCGACTTCGGCCAGGAACTCGTCCGACAGAATCGAAATGTCCGGGGACGAAAGCCCGGCGGCCGACAGGATGTCGACGATTTCGGTCGAGACGACGGCGCCGTTTACGATCTGGCGAATGGCAAGGTCGCGGTCTGCGGCGGAGCGACCGGAGGTATCGGATGCCTTGACCATCGCGGCGCGCACGGTTTGAAAGAAGCCGACCTCGTCGCGGACATTGCGGGCCGTGTCACTGGCGGAACAGAGCGCAAAGGCCTTGGATAGCGCCAGGACGGTGTCTTGATATCGCCGGTGCGCGGCCCGTTTGGCTTCCTTGCCGGTTTCTCGTTGCGCGGCCTTGTCCTGCTTGGCGAGGATCCAGTCGAGCGCCTCTGCCAAGGCCACAAGGCGCTGGTGGGGTGCGCCGGTCAGCCCTTTGGAATAGTCAAAGCCGTGGAACATGGCGCGCACGACGTCCAACTTTTCTAAAAGCGCCGCAACCGCCTCGGCCTCGTCGATGCCTGCTTGTTCCTGGTCCGATTTGGAATACTGGCCCAGCGCGGACTTCAGGTTCTGGGCAATGCCGATGTAGTCGACGATCAAACCTGCGGGCTTATCCCGGAACACCCGATTCACCCGCGCGATGGCCTGCATCAGGCCATGCCCGCGCATCGGCTTGTCGATGTACATTGTGTGCATGGACGGCGCGTCAAAGCCGGTCAGCCACATGTCGCGCACAATCACCAGCTTGAGCACATCCTTTGGATCCTTTGCCCGCTTGGCCAGCAGATCGCGGCGCGCCTTGCCTCCGATATGGGGCTGCCACGCTTCGGGGTCCGAGGCCGAACCGGTCATCACGATCTTGACCAGGCCGCCCGCATCGTCATCCGAATGCCATTCCGGCCGCAGGGCCACGATCTGGTTGTATAAATCGACGCAGATGCGGCGGCTCATGCAGACGACCATCGCTTTGCCGTCCATCGACTCTATTCGCGCCTCGAAATGCGCGACCAGATCCTCGGCAACCATGTGCAGTCGCTTCTCGGAACCCACCAGCGCCTCGACGGTCGACCATTTGCGCTTCAGCCGTTCCTGCTCGCTGACGGCCTCGTCCTCGGTCAGTTCTTCGATCTCAGCGTCGACCTTGAGCTTTTCCTCGTCGGGCAACTCGATCCGGGCAAGACGGCTTTCGTAGTAGATCGGCACCGTCGCTCCGTCCTCGACCGCGCGGCTGATGTCGTAGACGTCGATGTAGTGACCAAACACGGCGGGCGTGTTCACATCGTCCTGTTCGATCGGCGTGCCGGTAAAGCCGATGAAGGAGGCGTTTGGCAGGGCATCGCGCAAGTGCTTGGCGAAACCGTAGGCGATCTCACCGGTCTTATCGATGCGCGCCTTGAACCCGTACTGGCTGCGGTGCGCTTCATCGGCGATGACGACCACATTGCGGCGGTCTGTCAACATTGGGTAGGCCTCGCCCTTCTCGGGGGCGAACTTCTGGATGGTGGTGAAGATGACCCCGCCCGATGCCCGCGCCAGCGCCTTCTGCAGATCCTCGCGGCTATCCGCCTGTACCGGGGTCTGGCGGATCAGATCGCGGCACATCGAAAAGGTGGCGAACAACTGATCGTCCAGATCGTTGCGGTCGGTGATCACCACGATTGTCGGATTCTCCATCGCCGGTTCGCGCACAAGTTGCCCGACGTAGAAGGCCATCAGCAGGCTCTTGCCCGAGCCCTGGGTGTGCCAGATCACCCCGACCTTGCGGTCGCCTTGCGCCCGGCTGGCCTCGACCGTGCTGACCACGGCCCGCTTGACGGCATGGAACTGGTGATAGCCCGCGATAATCTTGACGATGCCGCCGGACGAGTCGCCGAAGACCGTGAAATCGCGCAGGAGCGATAGCAGTCGCGCGGGCGCGAAGACCCCCTCGATCAGCACCGACATTTCGGGCGCGCCTTTCGGGGCTACGTCAGCGCCATCGGTCGTGCGCCAGGGCATAAAGCGTTCCAGATCAGCGGTCAGTGACCCGATGCGCGCCTGTATTCCGTCGGTCGTCACCAGCACCATATTGGCACGGAAGAGCGATCCGATCTGCGCCTTGTAGGTCTGTAGCTGGTTGAAGGCCGCGCCCAGGGTTGCGGTTTCCGCTCCGGGCTTCTTCACCTCGATCACGCCGACCGGCAGGCCATTGAGGAACACCACCACATCCGGACGGCGGTTGTTGCCGTTTTCGATCACCGTAAACTGCGAGAATGCCAGCCAATCGTTTTCCAGATCCTCTGAGTCGATCAGCCGAACGGCGTCGCCCTGGATCGTGCCGTCCTCGGCGCGGTATTCCACCGGCACGCCCTCGACCATAGCGCGTTGCAAGCGGCGATTTTCTTCGATCAGCGAGGGGCGTTCGACGGCAAGCAGCTTGCGCAGAGCATCCTCGCGGGCGTCTTCGGGGATCTGTGGGTTCAGGCGGGAAATCGCATCACGCAGACGATCGGGCAGGACGGTGTCCGAATAGGCCTCACGTTCCGGGGCGTGACCATCAGGGCCCGAGATCGCATCGTTCAGGCAGGTATAGCCCAGCGCCCCGAACTGATCGAGCAGGACGGCTTCGACTTCGGCCTCGGAGAGGGTGGGCATGAAATCCTCGTTTCAGAAGTGTACTGTGGCGTTGTCGATCGCTTGTGCGCTGCAAAATGGTTTGTGGGTCATTTTTCCCCGTATTTCGACCCACAACAAGCTTTGACGCGCATAAGTGATCCTCAAAACGCTGCCCGCCCCTCGCAGATGTTCAAAAGCTCCGGGAAGGCCAGCACCGCAGGCCGCCTGCCGCTGGATGGCCTGATCTCGCGCAGCAGTCCGTTATCGCGCACCAGACGCAGGATGCGCTTGGCGGTCGGTTCGGGAATATCGGCCTGCACCACGAAATCGGACGCCACGAAAATCGGGCGGCTGAAGAACCAGTCCAGCGCCCGCACCCCGTATTGCGAGCGTGTCGCCTCGACCATCCAGTCCTTGCGCGCAGTGTAAAGGGCGTGGATCGCCTGCGCCTTGGCCTGGTTGGTGCCCGCCTGTTCGATGATCGCGCGCAGGAAGAACCCGCACCACCCGGTCCAGTCGCCATCCCGCGACACGGCCAGCAGGCGGTCATAATATTCGTCGCGGTGGCCTTCCAGATATTCCGACAGATAGAAGTTCGGGGCCGACAGCAGGTCCTTGGATTTCAGAAACAGCGGGATGATCAGCCGCCCCAACCGCCCGTTGCCATCCAGAAAAGGGTGGATCGCCTCAAACTCGGCATGCAGCACGGCAAGCTGGATCAACGCATCGGGGGCGTCGGCGTGGATATAAGCCTCCCACGCGCTCATCGCATCCGGCAGCGCCTCGGCGGGGCAGGGGATGAAGCGGGCCGCCTCGATGGTGCAGCCTTCAGGGCCGATCCAGTTGGGGATGCGGCGATATTCGCCCGGCGCCTTGTTGCGGCCGCGCACACCTTGCATCAGGCGTTCATGGGTCAGGCGGATCAGGCGTTGCGACAGCGGCAGGTCATCGAGCAGGCGCGCGGCCTCGGCCAGGGCGGCGCGATAGTTCAGCACCTCGCGGATGTCGGCCTTCTTGGGCGTGCTTTCGTCATCGGGCGCGCCCTCGGCCTCGAACTCCAGCACCTCGCCCAGCGTCGCCTGAGTGCCCTCGATCCGGCTGGACAGCACGGCTTCCTGCGAAGTCAGCGGCGACAGCAGCACATTGGGGTTGGGGATGCCGTGCAGCACGCCCTCATAGCGCGCGACGGCGGCATTGGCCGGGCCGATCAGCGGCAGCAGGTCGGGCCAGTGCAGGTCGGACGGTGGAAAGCCGCCCTGATGATAGGCAACGGCCATTACAGCACCTCCGCGGCGATGCGCTCTGCTTGTCCCACGCGAAGCTTGCCCGACATCAGGCGCGGCAGCAGCAGGTCGCGCGTTTGGGCGAGGGTGCGGGATTGTTCCGTGTTATGCTTCAACTTCGCGCGCACTGACAAGGCGAAGTCGTCAAAGGCACGGACCAGCGCATCGCCCGGCCATGCGATCTCAAGTCGGTATACGTTGTTTCGGTTCAGTCCCGGCACAGCCGCGTCCGTGTTCATTTGATCGAGGCCCAGTTGATCCAAGGCATAGTAGCAGAAGGTCAAAGGAGCGAACGGGCGCACGAAGAAAACCGTGTCGATCGGAAAGAACGGACTATCCTCCCAGTAGAGGCTACCGACGGTGCCCTTTCGGCCAACAACGACGGAAGGTCCTGCTACCAAGGCGTCAGAGTGCGTACCGGTAACTCCACCCGAACCATAGACAGGCACGTTCCCTGGCTGACGATCTGTCGCCTTCAACGCTTTTCCGTAAGCAAGTTCGAGCAGTTGATCCACTCGGCGCAACTCCCACCCCTCCGGCTTGCCTTCGTCGTCCAGACGGCCGGGGAAGAGGGACCAGAGGTCGGGGGAGAGGTAGGGGGCGGTGCCTGCCAATTTGGCGCGGGTGGGGCCGAAATCGACGAACCAGTCGCGGAACAGCGCCCGCGCCATGGATTCCAGTGTGTCGTTCATCTGCCGGTTCAACTCGATCTTGTCATCCAGTGCCCCGAGGGTGGCGGCGATAGTGTCTTGCTCGACGCGATCAGGAAACCTTACTGGTAGAGGATGCACGAAGTTTCGATTTAGCGAAGGTTGAGCCGACCCCGAGTTATGCGCCGCAAGGTCAATCGTTTTCAAAAAGTAATAGGAAAATAGCGGACTGTTTCCGTGGAAATCCTTCACATAAAGACAAGTATTCAAGGGCCAGTAGTTGTCACATCCCGGAAGGTAGTATGGCTGTTTCTTGAACAGCTTCGGCTTGAGTTTGTGCCATTCCTTCATCGCCAGCAAGGGCGACTTGCTGCCCAGTGCTGATTGCGGGAGTTGTTGGTTGT
>CAJYAD010000083.1 GCA_913064775.1 uncultured Albidovulum sp.
CAACCAACAACTCCCGCAATCAGCACTGGGCAGCAAGTCGCCCTTGCTGGCGATGAAGGAATGGCACAAACTCAAGCCGAAGCTGTTCAAGAAACAGCCATACTACCTTCCGGGATGTGACAGGTAGCCGCGCTTTACCATCCTTCGGACCGTGTCTGCTCGAAGCTCGAAATGACGTGCGACATCGTCCACAGTCAGTAGATTTACCTCCGGCATCGAATTTACTCCCTGCTTCAATATCAAGAAGGAATTAGTCCCCGGGGTCCTTTGACAGAAATGGCGTCAGTCGCTATCAAGTATGGGCGCAGCCAATAGAAGATATCTATTGGGGCCTCCCACACTTGCTGTCGCGCCTGCCGCTTGTTTTTTCCGACATTCGTCGTTTTGAATCGACATAGACCGGCCCCAATTCCTCGAGAGCAGAGGAATTGAGATGAACCAAGCCCACACGTTTACCCCAACTATCGCCGTGCCGGACTGGCTCCCTCCGGATGAGGCCCGTCGCTATCTCGAGGATCGCATCGAGACCTTTGTCGCAGCCGCGGTCGCCCAAGGAGCTGATGTTGCAGACCCGGCGCCGGCTCTGGCCATGAAGGTAACGGCGGGAGCTGGGAAGACGGGGACAACGCTCCGCGTTCTCGCGCGCCATGGGGATGCCCTGCTGAGCCGCGGGCACGTGCTCGTCTACATGCCGACACTCGCGCTCGCGGAGCGTGCCGCCGACGATTTCCACGCCACCGCTCCTGACCTGCCCTGCGCGGTCATCCGCGGTCGCGCAGCAGCGCGGCCAGACGATCCGGCGAAATTGATGTGTTCACAAGGCGAGAAGGTGGCGAAGCTCACCGGAGTTGTTTGGTCGATCACGGAAGCTCTCTGCCGAGCCGAGAATGAGGCCGGTGAAATCATCGAGGCCCCATGCGCGCCCGGCTGCCCCTATCTCGCACAGAAGGACCTGACCGGCGCGCACGTTTTCTTCCTGTCGCACGCATACCTCTCCGCACGCCCACCGATCGATCCGAATATCGCGGTCGCGTTGCGCGTGGTCGACGAAAAATGCTGGGATAGCCTCGCCGAAACCCGCGATATCTTCGCCGAGGATTTCATGCGACCCGCAATACAAAGCCCCATCCCCACAGCAGGGATCGAAGAGGCTAAAGCTAAGACCGCGATCATTGCGGGTCTCCAGTCCGGAGAGCCCCTTGGCGAATACTTGCAGCGCAACTCTGTCTCCAAAGAATATCTGAGGCAGCGCGCTGAGGCGGAGGCCACCCTTCGCAAGAGGCTGGTCATTCGCCCATGGCATCAAGGCGACGAGTTCGTGAAGCGGATCAAGCGCTTTGGCCGCGTCGCGTTCTTTTCTTCAGTCATGCGGCAAGCAATCTTCGAGGTGATCTCGGACTGTGCCTCAAATACCTGTAATCGGCTGAGTACTCAGGACCAGATGGTCAACGGGCAGACACGCCTGGTACTCAAGTTTCACAGCCTGGATCCATTGCCCCGCGATGCTCCGCTATTGCTGCTCGATGCCGATGCCGACCCGGACATCACGCAACGTCTGGCGCCCGGTGCGGAGTTCGTAGCGATTGACATCAAGCCGCAGGCGGAAGTGCTGCAGGTGCCGGACAATACCTATTCAAACACTTGGTTGCTGGACCCGGAAAAGGGCCGCCGACGGCGCGCGAAAATTCTCAACCTGGTGGAACGCGAAGTCGGGCGATCAAAAGGGAACGGCGTTCTGCTCGTCGCCACGAAGGCGGTTCTCGAGCAGCTGCACTCCGACGTCGGACAGATTATCGACACAGAGCGTGATCCAGAGCTCATGCCCAACCTACTCGGCGCATCGACCCGCTGGTTCGGGCCCCGCCTTCTGGGGGTCAACGATTTCGAGGACTATGCTACTGGCATTCTTGTCGGACGGCTACAACCGCGCCCGATCCACATCGAGGACGCCGCCCGCTGCGTGTTCGGCGACGACTCCGCTGCCATTCGGCCTCACGTTGACGGGCCGTTGCCTGAGATCAAAGCCTATCGGCTTATGGCAAGTGATGAGATGCTCGAAGCGAAGGCGAGTGCGCACCCTGATCACTGCGCAGAGGTCATGCACCGGCAGATGCGGGAATCGCAGTCGCTTCAGAGCATCGCGCGTCTTCGCCTCGCCTCTCCACGGCAACCCAAGCGGACAATTCTCCTCGGAAATCTTCCGCTACCCGGATTGCCGGTAACGCGGCTTGTGCCCCTCGAAGCCATCCTCCGTGGTCTCGAATCCGAACCGGACATCGCGGGCTTCCTGCGGCTCGAGGCCGCATTCAGCGCCACCATGGGCCAGCCGGTGCGCGGCGCGAGACTATCCGGCGCCGGTCTGCACGCGGACCTGCCGGAAGATTTCGACGCCGAGAGCGCAGGAACGGAATTCCGGCGAGGCCGTCCGACAGCTCACATGATCGCACTCGCCCAGCGTGTCGCGGCGGCGAAAGGCTGGCCTGCAACGTTTCTTCACCTGCGCACCCCGCGAGGCGGACACGGCCAGCCTGTGGTCGTCTTCTGCGATGCCCGCTTGGCAAGAGCGCAGGCCCGCGCGCTTTGGCCGGACTTGCACCCGTAGTTAGAAAGTTGCCCAGGGGCGCGAAAATTCCTTCCGTCCCAGTCAAACGGGCCAATCTTCTCAATTGCCGTGGCAGAGACGCGGCGAGTTTAACAAACCCAGTTTCGCAAATGGTTTGCGAAACCCTTGAACAGGAAAACCCATGACAGAAACGAAGACAGGACGGCCATCTTCATACACCAACGAGCAGGTCCTCAGAGGGATCGAACTCGTTGAAGAGGCAGGAGAGCAACCGACGGGCGACACGGTCAAAAAAATGTTGTGCGCCCATCTCGACGTGTCGAAGGGCATCAACGCCCAGAGCCTCAACACGGTCGTCATTGACCTGCTGCAGGATCGCAAGCGCAAACACCTTGAGCACCTCGTGATCCTGCTCCCCGATACGACGAAGAAAGCGGCGGCGAAGATCGCGGGTCGCTTTGCGACGGAGCTGACAAATCACATGGCCGAGGAGTACGACCATCTCCGCGCTGCGGTAGGAAGGAAGCTCGTCGAAAAGGAAGAGGATATCTGCAATCAGCGCACCCAGATCCGCAGCCTTCAATCGCGCATCGAAGAAAAGGACGCGAACATCGCCGATCTCGAACTCGCGAACATCGAGCTAAGGCAGCAACTGGAGACCGCGAAAGCCGAGATTTCTGAACTCGCCGGCAAGGTCGCCGACCTCCGCAAAGCTGAAGATCTCGAGATGCTGGTTCTCACCGCCGTTTCGAGGGCCCTCGAAACGAAAGTCCAGCCCGCTGCGTAGCGCAGGCGTGCCGGTGTCTGTAATCTGGTTCATGGCGTGATCTCCCTGGCGGTGCCAGCCGCCGGTTGGGTGGGTTTAGGTCACCCGGAGATTACGCCGCCTTCCAATTTCCACCACCGCCGAGACACGACCAGAAAAAGAACCGCAGTGAGATGACGCGCAGGTTGAAGGAGGGGGGCGCGACCCCGTCCTTCTGGTGTTGATCGGGAATGTCCCGCTTGATGTTGAAAAGCGCGACGGGCGGCGCTGCGTGGTTCATGGTTAGGCCCCCTCCACGACGCCGAGCGGATGCTTGTTACCCTCGGCATCGACCCCAACCGCGCCGATCATCAGCAGGCTGTCGTCGAGGTGCAGCCCGTCGATCTGGATCACCAGAAGATCATGCTGTGACAGGTCGGTCGCCATCCACTCGGCCAGCCGCGCCTCCGTCAGTGCCTTGAACCGCCGCGAGACCGCCGACTTCGACAGCCCGGATCCCGCCGCTGCCGACACCCCGGCCTCCGGCAGGCGCACCGCACGACCGAACTTCCGCGTCGAGACATTGATCGAGTAACGCGCGAAAGTTGGTGATGCCCTGAGGGGCGGCATATCATGGCGGTGTTCACGCGCCGTCAATTCTCAGCCGAGAAAGGGATATGCCACATGGAAGAGACTACCATCCCCCAACTGTCCGATCCATCAGGATTTAGCGCGGACGCGTTCACGGCTGTCATCCGCGATGGCGCGCGCAGGCTGATCGAACAGGCGATCCACGCCGAGCTGGCCACGCTCATGGCGGCGTTTTCCGAGGAAAGGCTTGAGGACGGGCGGGCGCGCCTGGTGCGCCATGGCCACTTGCCGGAACGTGAGGTCATGACGGGCATTGGCCCGGTTGCGGTAAAGGTGCCCCGTGTGCGGGATCGCAAGCCGGGCGACGACAAGATCAGCTTCACGCCCAGCATCCTGCCACGGTATCTGCGCAAAGCGAAATCGGTCGAAGAGCTGCTGCCGTGGCTTTACCTCAAGGGCGTGTCCACGGGCGATTTCAGCGAGGCGCTGGCAGCCCTGCTGGGGCCGAATGCCCAGGGCCTGTCCGCCAAGACCATCACGCGGCTGAAAGCCGACTGGTGGAAGAGCTATGAAGCTTGGCAGAAGCGCGACCTCGGCGCGCGGCGGTTTCTCTACATTTGGGCGGATGGCGTCTACTTCAAGCCACGAATGGCTGAGGAAAAACAATGCGTTCTGGTGGTCGTGGGTGCCGATGAATATGGCCGCAAGGAGTTGCTGGCCATGACCGATGGCTTCCGCGAAAGCACGCAAAGCTGGCGCGAGTTGCTCCTCGATCTCAAGCGGCGCGGCTTGAAACAGGACCCCAAACTGGCCATCGGGGACGGCGCTCTGGGCTTCTGGGCCGCCCTGCGGGAGGTGTTCGCCTCGACGCGGGAACAACGTTGCTGGGTCCACAAGACAATGAACGTGCTCAACGCGCTGCCTAAATCCGCACAGGCCAAGGCCAAGGGCTATCTTCACGACATCTGGCAGGCCGAGACAAAGGCCGCAGCCAACACCGCCTTCGACTTCTTCGTCGAAACCTACGGCGTGAAATGGGACAAGGCGGTCACCAAGCTGGTCAAGGATCGGGACGCGATGCTGACGTTCTATGACTACCCGGCGGAACATTGGAAGCACATCAGGACGTCAAACCCGATCGAGAGCACCTTCGCCACCGTAAGGCACCGCACCAAACGCACCGAGGGGTGCCTAAGTCGGAAGACCGGACTGGCCATGGCCTTCAAGCTGATGATGGCAGCGCAGAAAAAATGGCGCAAACTCGATGGCCAAAACCGACTGCCGGAGATCATCCAGGGGGTTGAGTTCCGCGACGGTCTCCGCCACCTTCAAACCGCCGCCTGATCGAGCGTCACCAACTTTCGCGCATATCTCACATTGATCAGCATCAGGTTCATCGCCCATTGCCCCAGCAAGCCGGTCGAGGCGGCCTCTTGCCAGCTCGGCAGCGCCAGCTCCTTGCCGGTCGTCTTCGAGCGCACCCGGGGGCGCTCGACCGCGACCTTGCCGCCATGGAACCCGACCCGTCCCGTCGTGCGACCCCAGCGATAGCCCGGCTTCCCGGCATCGCGGGCGTGTGCTTCGCCCGCCAACTCCCGGGCATCCTCTTCCAGCATCTGTGTCAGGCTCGATAGTCCCGCAACCAGGCAGAACTGCTCGAAGCTCGCGCCGACCGCCTCCCAGGCCTCTTCAACCGCGGCAGTCATCTCGGTCCTGCTGGCCAGCGCCAGCGCCGATGTGGTAGCTCTCTTCATGGTGTTGCTTCCTCTTGGATTTGACACCCCGAGCCTACGGCTCGAGGGAAGCAACGCCACCCCTCACTCCAAGTTCAACATCAGACGGGACATCCCCCGCCGCATGAGCGGACGCACATTCACATGCCCGGAGAACGCCGCATGGGAATTTCCACAGCATTCGCGACACGACCGTGTTGGGTCTGATGCAGCGCGACGCTCTGTGAAAGTGTCGTGATCACCAGGTCGACGTTGACGGCCCATTCGATACTCGGACTATGCCACAGACGTTTCATCTGTGCGTTCGATCGGAATTCTGAACCAGAATGTAGTGTTCACATTGGGCTCAGAAGTGAATCCGATCGTCCCTCCCATGCGCTCCACGATTTCCTTGGAGATCGCCAGGCCAAGACCTGAACCTTCTCGATCCCGGGTCGAAGCTGCGGCAGCCTGGGAGAACGGACGGAATATCTTGTCCTGGAAATCACTTGGAATGCCGCGCCCGTGGTCGGTGACAGCAACGCAGATCTCATTTTCACACTGCTCCAGCGATATCCTTATGGCTTCCCCCTCGTTCGAGAACTTGGCGGCGTTGGAGATGAAGTTTGATACGACCTGCTTGAAGCGATGGCCGTCGAGCCGGGCTCCGATCGCCTTCGGTGGCAAAACGGGTTGCAACGTCACATTGAACCTTGAGGCGTAGCACCGGGCCTCTTCGGTCGCTTGCGTTACGAGATCTCCAACCTCCACGTCGTCGGGACGCAGTTCAAAGCTGCCGGACGAAAGATTCTGCATGTCCAGCAGTTCATTCACCAGGTGGAGAAGACGCTCGCCATTTCGTTGCGCCACGCTCAGCAAATGGGTAGCTGTCACATCCCGGAAGGTAGTATGGCTGTTTCTTGAACAGCTTCGGCTTGAGTTTGTGCCATTCCTTCATCGCCAGCAAGGGCGACTTGCTGCCCAGTGCTGATTGCGGGAGTTGTTGGTTGT
>CAJYAD010000084.1 GCA_913064775.1 uncultured Albidovulum sp.
GGCGGACAGGAAGATATGCATGGCGGCGAAGGGCTCCCAGAGATGAATCCTCCATCCAGAATCCATCTCGCCGGCAGCCGCAAGGGGCGCCCCTCATGCTCTCAGCTCCAAATGCGATTCCCCTGCCGATCAGGTGCGGCGGCTCGAGCAGGAATACGACGTGCTGCTGTTTCGCCGCGACGGGCGGCGGGTGCGGCTGACCGAGGCGGGCGAGGCGCTCTATCAGGTTACCAAGCGCTTCTTCGATGTCGAGGACGAGATCACACAGCATCTCAGCCGCTCGCGTGCGGTGTTGGCGGGGCAGTTGCGGATCATGGCGGATTCCGCGGCCCATGTGGTGCCGGTGCTGACCGGGTTCCGCCGCCGCCATCCACAGGTTCTGATCGAGGTGCAGGCTGGAAACTCGGCCCAGGTGCTGGATGCGCTGCGCAATTACGATGTCGAATTCGGCGTGCTCGGCAGCCTCGAGGCAACCCCGGATCTCGACATCCTTCTGCTCGGCGCGGCACCGATCGTGGCGATCTCGGGCGTGGGGCTGGGACTCGCCGTACCCGCGACGGTGGGCTTCGAGGCGCTCACCCGCTACCCGCTGGTGTTCCGCGAGCGCGGTTCGCAGACCCGACAGCGGATCGAGGCCGCCACCCGGCGCCAGGGGGTCACGCTGCGCCCGGTGCTGGAGGTGGTGGGACGTGAGGCGATGCGGGAGGTCGTGGCGTCGGGGCTTGGCGTTGGCTTCATCTCGGAAGCCGAGATCGGGCATGACCCGCGCATCCGCCGCCACCTGCTGGAGGCCCCGGCACTCGAGATGACCGAAAGCCTGATCTCTCTCAAGGCGCGCCGCGACCTGCCCCTGATCCGTGCCTTCCTGCGCGAGGCCGAACGCCAGCCGGGGCGGCTTGGATGACACTCTGGCCAGCCCCCTCGCCATGAGGCCGGCATGTGGCCGAAGCATCCGGCCTGCTGAATTTCGACCGCTCGCCTCTGGCCGCGACGGGGCATGCATATCCTCCTCTGGAATCATTGTTCCAGAGCATGGCGCAACCTCAGAATACCGCATCAGCTCCAAGGTTCGGGCCAACGTCTCAAGCGCGACAAGCGCGACAAGCGCGACAAGTGGTGGCCCGCTGTCCAGCCGCGCACAATAGGCGGGATCGCACATCCAGGCCCGCAAGGTTCGGAAGAAACCGGGCCGGTCCTCTACCAGGATCGAGCCAGCCCCTTGCCGCCGGCCACCATCGCGGGCGCGCAGCACCCGGCCAAAAAGCGGATGCCGTGGATACTCGATCCGCAATTCCCGTTCTTTATATGCTGAATGATTGCCGATTTGCGGACAGGATCAAGCTCCTGTATATGTGAAAAGTCTGACAATTTGTCAGGCAATTCCACGCGGATCTCCATTCCCGACGACCTGGCCGCCCGCGCGGCCCAGAGGTTGAGGATTGCCTTCGCCGCGCCTCTGCCGTTTCCTTCGCCGCGGTGGCTGCTCCAGGGTGACTGCGGGGCGTGAGGAACGGAGGCGCAGATGGCACGGGAAACGGAGTTGCGGACCCGGGTGACGACCAGTCACTGGGGCGCATTCGAGGTGGATGTCGCGGGCGAACGTATCGTCGCCGCACGGCCCTTCGCGCTGGATCCGACCCCGTCGGAGATCCCCGCGATCCTGCCGGCTGCGGTGCATCACGCAAGCCGCATCCACCGCCCCGCGATCCGTCGCGGCTGGCTGCAGAGCCGCGCGCGTGCGGGCCGGGGATCGGAGGACTTCGTCGACCTGCCCTGGGACGAGGCGCTCGACATCGCGGCCGCGGAAATCGGGCGCGTCCGCGCCGCGCATGGTAACAGCGCGATCTTCGGCGGCTCCTATGGCTGGAGCTCGGCCGGGCGTTTTCACCATGCGCAAAGCCAGGTGCATCGGTTCCTCAATTCCATCGGCGGCTATGTCGCCTCCTTCGGCAGCTATTCGACCGGGTGCGCGCAGGCGATCATGCCCCATGTGATCGGGGTAGAGTTCCTGAAGTTCCTCTACGAGCATCAGGACGGCTGGCACACGATCCATGACCACACCGAAACGCTGGTGATGTTCGGCGGCATCAATCCCAAGAATTCGCAGGTCAGCATGGGCGGCGTGACCGAACATGAAACCGCGGGCTGGATCGGGCGGTTCGTGGCCAGGGGGATGCGCTGCGTGAACATCGGCCCCCAGCGCACCGACGCGCCGGACGGCTGCGCCTGGTTGCCGGTGCGCCCCGGTTCGGACACCGCGCTGATGCTGGGCCTTGCCCATGTGCTCGAGACCGAGGGGCTGGCGGATCGCGCCTTTCTCAACCGCTGCACCACCGGCTACGAGCGCTTCCGCCCCTATCTGCTGGGCGAGAGTGACGATGTGCCCAAGAGCCCCGAGTGGGCCGCGGCAATCTGCGGCGCCGACGCTGGCGAGATCCGCGCGCTCGCCCACCGCATGGCCGCGACGCGCACGCTGATCACGGTGGCCTGGTCGCTCCAACGGGGCGAGCATGGCGAGCAGCCCTACTGGATGTCGGTGGTCCTCGCCGCGATGCTGGGCCAGATCGGCCTTCCCGGCGGCGGGGTGGGGTATGGTTACGGCGCCATCGGCGGGGTCGGAAAGTCGCTGATCGGGCTGCGAGGCATGACCTTTCCTCAAGGCACCAACCCGGTGCAGGAGGTCATCCCGGTCGCGCGGATCGGCGACATGCTGCGCAACCCCGGGCAGCCCTACGACTTCAACGGCCGGCGCCTGACCTATCCCGACATCCGGCTGATCTACTGGGCCGGCGGCAACCCGTTCCACCATCATCAGGACCTCAACGCGCTGCACGAGGCCTGGCAGCGCCCCGAGACGATCATCGTGAACGAGCCGTGGTGGACCGCCACCGCCAAGCGTGCCGACATCGTCTTTCCCGCCACCACGCCCTACGAGCGCGAGGATATCGGGCGCTCGTCCCTGGACGATTACCTCTTCCACATGCCACGGTTGATCCCGGCGGTGGGCGAGGCGCGCGACGACTATGCGATCTTCGCGGGACTGGCCGGGCGGCTGGGTGCCCGCCCCGCCTATACCGAGGGACGGGACGCCCAGGACTGGCTGCATGCCCTCTATGCCGAATTCCGCAGCCTCGCGGCGGAGCAGGGAGTGGAGGTGCCCGATTACGCGGGTCTGAAGGCGCGCAACTGGATGCGCCTGCCGATCCGGGCCGAGGGGCCGAACCGCTCTTATTTCGCCCCCTTCCGTGAGAACCGGGAGGCCCATCCGCTCGGCACCCCCTCTGGCCGGATCGAAATCTTCTCGGACCGGATCGACGGGTTCGGCTATGACGATTGCCCCGGCCATCCGGTCTGGCTACCGCCCAGCGAATGGCTGGGCGCCGCCACGCACGAGGCGCCGCTGCATCTGGTTTCGCCGCAGCCCGGCGACAAGCTCCACAGCCAGCTCGAGGCGGCGCTGGCCGATGTGCCCGGCGCGCGTCCAGTGGCGCTGGCGATCCACCCCGAGGATGCGGCCCTCCGTGGGATCGCCTCCGGCGCGCTGGTGCGGGTGTTCAACCCCCGCGGCGCCTGCCGGGCGCGGGCGGCGGTGACGGCGGACATCCTGCCCGGCGTCGTCGCGCTGCCCACCGGCGCCTGGCTCGGCGATGCGGGCGGCAATCTCGACCCGGACGGCAATCCCAACGTGCTGACCCGCGACCTCGGCACCTCGCGCCTCGGTCAGGGCAGCAGCGCCCATACCACGATGGTCGACGTTGCACCGCTGGAAGGCTGAGCGCTGCGTTTCCGAGACGTTCGATCTCGCAATCCGTCTGTCGCGGCCAATATCGCAGGAAGCCGTCCTTGTTTGCGCCGGACCTCGGTGTCTTGAAGCAGCAGCGCTACGGCTTCAACTCTTTCCCGCCAGGACGGCCTCCCTATCGTCAATCCGCTCGTTGAATAAGATCAGCGCCTTCTTGACGCATAACAGCGCATCCAATGTCAGATATGACAACGTGACTGCCATCCGGGAAGCCGACTTCGGCGTTGCTGGTTTCGTCGCAGGATCAAGCGACCGTAGCTTCGTCAGAAACCTGAAGCGCTTCCACAAGATCACCCAGCCTGTCGAGGGCAACTTTCATCGGATCTTCGATGTTCGGGATCAGCTTCGCTTCCTTGATGTAATGTTCAAGAGCCGTTCGTGCCGGGTTGTCACGCTGCTGGGTCCTATGCCCCAATATACGAGCAATCAGGTTCGCGTCAGTGGACAGTAGATTCAGAAGAGTGCTTGCCGTGCGACGTATATCATGCCTCTGCCAGTCGCTGGTCACGCTGGCCTTCTGGATCGCTCTCGTGATGCGCGGCCAGTTGTCAATTTTGCCGCCATTCGAATTTGGGAATACATGATTCTCAGAATTCTTGCGGCGTTCTGGTGGAAGGCTTCTGAGAAGGCTCAACGCAGCGTCGGAGAGATGTATCACATGCTGGCGTGGGACTTTCGCGCGAGGGTCCTTGACCTCCGGCTTCACCCAGATGCCGGCATCGAGATCAACATCCTTCCATTTCATTTCCTCGACTTCGCCGCGGCGCGGGGCCGTAAGAAGGATGAAACGCAGCGCGATAGGGCGGTAATCCTGTTTTGGCGGCAGGCGGACGCAGAGGCTGGGCGGGGCAGGATAGGTCAGAAGGGGAAGGATCCGCCGGATCTCATCACCGTCAAGGACCCGGTCGCGGCTCCCCGTTATCGAGGGATCATCGGCCGATGGATCATAAACTTCATGAAGGTCGGGGGTCGAAACGCTCGGTACTCGACCCGCACCGACTTTCCTGAACTTGCCGCGCCCGGCGGCCCAATCAAGGACAGGCATCAAATAGCTCCTGGCGCGTGCCGCCTGGCCATTCGCTGTCGGCTTCGTTCCCGTGCGGCCAACACGTCTGTAAGACTGCATGACTGCGGCGAGATCATGATTGGTAATTTCGCTGATCCGCACGTTGCCGAGGCGACCGAAGACGCACCGGATCACGCGCAGAGCTTGCGGGTCTCGACCTGTATCTGATTTCTGCCAGATCTTAGTGCCCTTCGCCCTCGCGACCTCCTCGTATTCATCAAGAATTTCGCCGAGGGTCGGCTCAGACGACCTTGCGGCCTTCGCTCTTCTTTTTTCGGCGTTGAAGTCGTTGCCTCCGTGGATTTCCAAGATCCGTTGGCGGGCGACATCCCGCGCCATCTTCAGACTTGTCCCAGGGTAATTCCCGATCGTCACGCGGTGCTGCCTTCCAGACGGGCCGGTCGCGCGCACAGCGAAGGTCTTGGCTCCTCGCCCTGTCACGCGCGCCTGGAGACCCTCCACGCGCGTATCTGAGAAGTCGGTTCGCTTCTCGACCGAAACCTTTCGCAGGAAGGCGTCGGTCAGTTCAAGTTTCGTCCTCATTGCATCTTCCATCTGGATGTCCAGCACGTCTGGGGTCAGCGTGGGGTCAGCGTGGGGTCAGCAAACGCCTGTGGTAAGCATTCATTGAATGACGGAAGCCGCTCCCCCAACAGACATCATAATGGAGCGTAAATAACTGAAAAACAACACTAAATAATTACCGACAACTCATGTTCGGCAGCGAGTTATATGTACGACTCACCCTCCCATCGAAGATTGAAAATCCTCGTGTCGGTGGTTCGATTCCGCCCCCGGGCACCATATAAGCCTCTGATATATAATCACTATTCTTGTCTCTCCTGTGGGGGTCACTACGGTGACTTGCTTCGGGACTGCACCGGGACTGCAAAGTCCTATCGGGGTGCTCTCCGGTGTTTGCCGATGATGCTGGCAAACGGCGGTGCCTCCAAGTGGACATTTAGGCCTCGTGATCGTTGAGTAGTGGCTGCTGTGGCCTGCCACGGGCCGCCTCCCCAGGACGCCAGTTGGAATCTGGCTCCGTTTCAGCAGACCGGTTCTCGAAAACTCGTTTGCCGTCATCTGGCAGCCTGGCAGTGTGACACCTCTTGTACCTGTGAGGGTGCTGCAGGTCGTTCACTCAGGCGTGCCCCCAAGACAGCATTCAATGGTCCAGCAATGATATTGGCTAAGCCGAGAAGAGGCGAAGTCGAAAGCTGGCGGTCGTGCCTGAGGCGGGAGTGTCAATCGGCTTGGAATGGGGCCCCCTCATCGGCGTCCAAAAGGGCCCCCTCTGGCGGCGCGGTATCAGGCCCGTGGCGGCGTAGCTTTCCAGTTTGCGTAGCTGCCACGGGCCTGCGGTTCAGCT
>CAJYAD010000085.1 GCA_913064775.1 uncultured Albidovulum sp.
AGGCCAAAGGGCGCGGCCACCCCGCCAACCATCGCAAAACCCCGCCCATAACCCCAGACAGAGACCGCTACGCGCACCGAAACCGACCCAAAACGCCCCCGGAGGAGGGTTCGGTGAATATGCCGGGGTCATAGGTCATGCTTTTGCGCAGCGTGGAAGGCAGGCGTTTCATTTGCCGCGTGAAGCGGTCGAGAACCGCCTCGGCCCCGTTGCCGTTCATTTTGCAGAGAACGACGAAGCGCGTCTTACGCTCGACCAGCGTTCCCACCGATGAGCGGTTGAAGGCACCCTTGATCAGATCGCCCTCCCAGTGCCCCGGCACCAGCCGCGCCTCGATCTCCTCGGGGCGATTGATAATTCGCAATGCTTCCGGGACCATGGCACTGCCGGCCAGCGTCGTGCGCCGACGCCCGCGCGCGGGCTTGGCCTGCCGCAGCGCTTCGATCATTGCAGCCTTCAGCCCACCTCGCGGCTGCGCGTAAATCGCGGCGTAGATTGTCTCGTGGCTAACGCGCGCCGAGGGAGCATCGGGGTTCATGAGCCCCAGTCTGTGCGCAATTTGTTCGGGTGACCACCGCCGATACACGAGACGATTGTGAACGAACCGGTGGAGTGCGCTTCCCTCTGTCAGCTTGCGCGGACGTCGACACCGCACGCGGCGAACGTCATAGACGATCCGGGCCGCTTGTGGACAATAGCCCCCGCCGTTCTGACAACCCCGCGCCAACTCGCGGCAAATCGTGCTCGCCGATCGCCCCAGAAGCGCTCCAATTGTGCGCTGGCTGCTGCCCCGGCCATGTTCGGCGAAAATCACGCCTCGTTCCTCGCTGCTGAGGTGCTCGCTTCGTCTGTCCATCGCAACATCCTATGCCCTGCGGGCTCTGGGTGTTGCACTTGAAATTTGAGCCTAAGAAGCCTCTGGATGAATTGACAGCTCCGATATGCATTGAGAGCAAGTCCTATAGCTCCATTCAGGCATTCGATTGAGATTGTTGATCATGCTCGGCGACCAGGGTTTTGCAAAGTCCGGCTCCTGCGCTTCGCGTTAGGTGCTGCACAGCGCACGAATGTCGCTGAAGGGCTCCAAACCGTCATCCGACGATTTTGCTCAGGGGTATGGGACCGGCGTCCAATACCTTGATTCCATCGGGAATCTTGTGCCAGGCGGGGAGCACTAGCTGCGAATTCGCCTAGCGTCGTTTGCCGTGAGGGGTCTTATTCTCACGCCGCCTTCAGCGCCGCGCGGCGGGAATCTTCCACCAGCGCGCGGTGTAGCGCGGTGATCACCGTCTTCAGCGCGTCGCGATCGACGATGAACTGCACGTCCACATTGCGCGGCCCCTGACTGGCGCCGATCGCCTCGGCCCCGGCGGCCGCGATCGCCTGCAAGCCCCGGGTCAGCACCGACAGCCCCGCCAGATCGCGCCCCACAACCGACGCCATCGACACCGCCCGCGAAGAAATCTCGGCCGACGGATAGCGCGCCGCCAGATCCTTCTCGACCCGGCGCAACAGCTTCAGCGAGGCGTCGACATAATGGGTGATGGTGTTGGCATTCGACACTTTCGACACGATCCGCACCTTGTGCCGCGTCAGCACGTCAAGGATCGCGGCGTCATAGCCCTTCACCCCGACCATGTCCTGTTCGAACAGCTCGAACGCGTAAAGATCCAGCCCGGTGACGATCTCGACCGCCGGCGTCTCGGCGGGGCGGTCGTCGATCAGGGTGCCGGGATCGTCGGGCTGGAAGGCGTTGGTCACCCGCAGCGGCACAGCGGCCTGACGCAGGGTCTTCGCGGCCTTCGGATGGATCGCCTCCATCCCGAGGTTCGAAAGCTGGTCGGCCACGTCGTAATTGGTCCGCTCCAGCTTCTGCACCACGTCCGCCCCGACCAGCGCCGGATCGGCCGACGACAGGTGGAATTCCTTGTGAATGATCGCCTCGCGCGCGCCGGTCAGCGCCGCCAGCCGCGAGAAGGTGACCTCGGAATAGCCGCGATCATATTCGCGCATCAAACCTTCGACGCATTGCGCATAGCCGGTGACAATCGGCATTTCGGTGGCCGGATCGATCCCCTCCATCGCCTGAAGGATACGGTCGTCGAGGCCGACCTCGCCCTGATCCTGCCAGCCCGAAAGGTCGACGAACCGCGCGTTCACCCCGGCGCGCTGCAACAGCAGCGTGGTGACATAGGCCGAATGCGCCTCGCCCAGGCCCGACAGCAATTCACGCGTCTGGCCCATATGTTCGGACAGGCGGAAATGGCCGTAGGAACACAGCCGCTGCAGATCGATCAGGCAGTTGCGCGCGCCCAAGAGCCGGTCGCGCACGAAGGCATCGGCCTGCTCGATATCGCCGGGATGGTCGAGGACGCGGTGATGCGCCTCGGCCATCGCCGTGGACACCCGGTCCAGCCGGTCGTGCCACTGATGATCGCCGTCCGAGCTGGCGAAGGCCGCGAACACCCCCGGCTCACCGGATTTCTTGTGTTCCAGCAACAGGTTGGTGATGCCGCCGAAAGCCGAGACCACGAAGATCCGGCCATAGACATCCTTGCGCCCGCCCTTGCGCCCGCCCGCACCCTTGCCGCGCAGGATCAGCGTATCGCGCAATTCATCGATACGCGACATCGAGGTCCCGCCGATCTTCTCGACTGTATGGGCCATGGCTTAGGCGTTTTCTTCCGCCGGCGCGGGCACTTGCGCGGGCGCGTAGGAGCCATCCTCGCGGTGGACCTCGGTGCCGGTGACGGGCGGGTTGAAGCAGCAGGCCATCACCAGCTCCTCTTCGGCGCGCACGGTGTGCTGGTCATGCAGGTTCAGCGCATACATCACGCCGGGCTTGATCTCATGGGTCTCGCCGGTGGCCAGATCGGTGATCGAGCCCTTGCCCTGCATGCAATAGACGCTCTCGAAATGGTGCTTGTAGTGGAACGTGTGTTCCGAGCCGGCCTCGAGAAAGGTGATGTGGAAGGAAAACCCCATCCCGTCGTCGGCCAGCAGCATCCGCACCGAGCTCCAGTTCGCGTCATTGACGACGCGGTTGCGCTGGTCTTCGATGATCTTGTTGAAATCGCGTACAATCATGGGCTTACTCCGCAGCAATCTGGGCCTGGTTGGCGAGCGCCGCGCGCGTCGCCGCGCGCAGGATGTCAAAGCCCTTGCGGAAGGTCGCGTCGGACGTGGTCAGCGGGGCAAGAACCTTGACGACCTGATCCTCGCTGCCCGAGGTCTCGATCACAAGGCCGTTCTGGAAGGCGCGCGCGCAGATGTCACCGGCCAGCGCGCCCGAGCCCACATCGACCCCCTGCATCAGCCCGCGGCCCTTCAGCTTCGACTCCGGCACCATCTCGGCGATCGTCGACAGGGCGTCGCCGATCAGTTCGGCCTTTTCGTCCAGCGCTTTCTGGAACTTGCCGTCGGCCCAGAACTTCTCGATCGCGACGCGGGCGGTGACGAAGGCATGGGTGTTGCCGCGGAAGGTCCCGTTGTGTTCGGCCGGGCCGAAGACATCGTATTCCGGCTTCACCAGCACCAGCGCCATCGGCAGCCCGAAGCCCGAGATCGATTTCGCCAGGGTCACGATATCGGGCATCACGCCCATCTCCTCGAACGAGAAGAAGCGCCCGGTGCGGCCGCAGCCAGCCTGGATGTCATCGACGATCAGCAATGCGCCGTGTTCGCGGGCCAGTTCCGCCACCCGCTGCACCCATTCGGGGCGCGCGACGTTCAGCCCGCCCTCGCCCTGAACGGTTTCCAGCAGGATCGCGGCGGGCGCATCGATGCCGCTGGAGCGGTCGCTGAGCATCGCCTCGAGGAACCGCGTGGTGTCGCAGTCGCGGCCCATGAAGCCGTCATAGGGCATCCGCGTCACGCCGTTCAGCGTGGTCCCTGCCCCGCCCCGGTGATAGCCGTTGCCGGTCGCGGCCAGCGCGCCCAGGGTGACGCCGTGGAAGCCGTTGGTGAAGGCGATGATATTGTCCCGTCCGGTCACCTTGCGGGCGATCTTCATCGCCGCCTCGACCGCGTTCGCGCCGGTCGGGCCGGTGAACATCACCCGGTGATCCATGCCGCGCGGGCCAAGGATGTGGCGATCGAGCGCCTCCAGCAGGTCGGCCTTCACATCGGTGTGCAGATCCAGCCCATGGGCGATGCCGTCGCTGCTGATATGGTCGATCAGCGCGGACTTCATGTCGGGGTCGTTATGGCCGTAGTTCAGCGACGAACAGCCGGCGAGGAAATCGATCCAGGTGCGGCCATCGCTGCCTTGCAGCTCCGACCCGCGGGCCTGGGTGAAACGTTCGGGCATGCTGCGGCAATAGGAGCGCGCGGCGCTTTCGCGCTGCTCGAAAATATCGTTGGGAATCATGTCCTTGGGCATGGGACGTCCTTTCACAGGGAAGGTACTTTCTGGGGCAACGGCGCGGCGGCAATACCGGGCGGCGCGCGCCGGATCAGGCTGCGCGGGCGACCGTTTCGGCCTCTGGCAGGGCAATGGTCACCATGTGCTCGGTGTCGTGGTGGCCGTCGAAATGGCGGTCGCTCTCGTAATGGGGCATATCGTCGAGCGCACCGCCGACCGTCCGGGTGACGCTGCGAAACAGCGACCAGGAAGCCTCGTTATCCTCGGTGATCGTGGTCTTCAGCGCGGTGGCGCCGTCACAGGCGTCGCGCTCCAGCAACTCTAGCAGCATCTTCTTGCCCAGACCCAGACCGCGGGCGCTGGGGCAGACCGCGACCTGCCAGACGAACAGCGCGTCTTCGGTCGGGATCATATGGCCGGAAACCCAGCCGACGACGCGGCCGTCACGTTCGGCCACCACGCAGGTGTCACGGAAATGTTCGGCCTGGACCAGGTTGCAATACATCGAATTCACGTCGAGCGGCGCGCAGCGCTTTACCAGCGCCCAGATATCGGATCCATCCGTCGCCCGCGGCTTGCGCAGGCACAGGGTCTGAAGTCGGGGCTTGTCGCTGGGTAGGGGCATGCTCATGCTCGTTCGTTGTTTCGTTCGTCTGTCTAAGTATTCCATGAGCTCGAAAATTTCAACCCCATGTTATATTTTAAGGGTTTTCAGGCAATTATCCTAATATTTTCCTACGGTCTGCTAACCATCTTCCCTGATTTTCGGCAGTGAGTACTTGGGATGTCGAACTAATATCGGCCCGAATTTCGCTGTCAGCACAGGTGTTGAAGGGGTTTTCCCATTCGTGCGATACTGCTGCGATGAGCACCGATAACCGCCTGGACGACAGCCTGATCGCGTTGCGCAGAATCCTGCGCGCGACTGAGCTTTATGCGCGCGAACTTGCCCAGGCCGCGGGGCTGACGCCGGCACAGCTGCGCGTGCTGCAGATCGTCAATGGCCGCGACAGCGCCACCCCGAAGACGCTGGCGCGCGAGATGGGGGTCAGCCAGGCCACCGTCACCTCGCTGGTCGACAAGCTGGTGGCGCGCGGGCTGGTGACGCGGATGCCGTCAAAGATCGACCGGCGCCAGACCGACGTGGTGATCACCCCGGCCGGCGACCGCACCATGTCCGACGCCCCCGACGCGCTGCAGCAGCGCTATGTGCGCGCATTCGAGCGCCTCGCGGATTGGGAGCAGGCGCAGCTGGTGTCGTCGCTGGAGCGCGTCGCGGCGATGCTGAACGCCGCTAGCATCGACGCCTCGCCCGTGCTGACGATGGGCGACATCCACAGCGAAAAGAAATCCCCACCGCCCGGCCCCTGAACACTGCGCTTGCGGCCCGGCCCCGCCACGACGCCCGGCCAAGACCGCTTCAAGGCGGGCCGAATCCCCCCCCTCTCACGCTGACACCCGGCTGAATTCACCGATTCACACATTCCCGTGCGTTTGGTGGCAGCTAACTTGTCAGTCTCGTGATCAATTTTGGCTGTCGATTCAACGGAATTATTGCAAACCGAAAGAAAACGAACGTAAATCTTGACAGATCGCGCGCTTTTATCGTTCGATGCGACCGGGGAGGCTAGTTCGAACGATGCGCAATGCACGATTGAACACCGATTTCGACGTTTTCGTGATTGGCGGCGGGATCAACGGCTGCGGGATCGCGCGGGATGCGGCGGGGCGGGGCCTTGGCGTCTGCCTGGCCGAGATGGACGACCTGGCGCAGGCGACCTCGTCGAAATCCACCAAGCTGTTCCACG
>CAJYAD010000086.1 GCA_913064775.1 uncultured Albidovulum sp.
CGTCCAGAGGACCGCCGCCTCACAATGAGCTCGTCGGGGACTCCCCCATGAGCTCATGCGCCAGCATCACCAACGCCAAAACCGCTCGCCGCAAGCGGGAAATCAATGGGGCGCAGACGCCGGATACGATGATCCTGCGAAGGAACCATATGCATAAACCGCCGAGCTGTACATTCGATGGCGGCCGACCGGTCCCAGCCCATAGCTGCGTGACGCGCGTGGCGCAGCATGATATGCAGCGCGATCACGAAGGGCGGCAACGCGCCCCCAGGTCGGACGGTCAGGCTCTCCGGCGCGATGCCCGGAAGCTGCCATTCGATAGGCTGGCAGCAACGACCAAGAGGGCGGGCAGCCCGGGTGGCGCCCTGTGGCTGGGAAAGCTGCCATTGGCCGCCACAGCCTGCGCCGCAGCCCTACTCTTTGGAAAGACCGTCATCTTGACGGAATTTCGGTGCAGATCGCCCAGAGTTTTCCCGAACAGCGCTATCGGCGCGAGGCTCTGTAGGTGTCCGGTGACATGCCTTCGTGGCGCTGGAATGCGCGCGCGAATGATGCCGCGCTTTCGTATCCGCTCATCTTCGCAATGGTTTTGATGGGCATGTGATTGTGGGTCAGCAACAGAGCTTTTGCGCGCATAAGCCGTGTCGTGCGGATCATCTGTCCGATGCCGCAGTTTCTGTCGGAAAACACGCGGTAAAGGTGTGCCCGCGAGCACCCGAGCACCTCTGCGATCTTTGAGGCGGTGAGACCGGCATCCTTGGCACGGATCGCGATCATCGCTCTTGCTGCCTCGAAAAGGTCCCTGTCGTCGGGTGTGATCGCGCGCTCCACTCCCCTTTCGTTGAGGGCCGTCACAGCCAAGTGTACCGTGTTCTCCACCACGACCTGCCCGGAGCTTGGGCTCAGGTCGTTGCCGTGCGCGGCAATCTCCTGAAGCTGGAGCCGTAAGAAGCGCAGCAAACCTGTTTCGGGCAAGAGGCTGAGGCCGTCCTCGCCCGAAAACGTTGCCGGATCGAAATCGAGGAGACGCTTCGGCAGGGTGAGATAGACCTGTGAGCAGTCGTGGGAGTGCGAGTGGATGATTGATCCATTGTCCACCAAAGCGAAACCCGTCCCTGGCCTGGCGATGATCTCCGCGCCACGGCGGGAGCGGAATTCGGTCGCGCCGGCGATGGGCAAGCTCAAAACCAGAAACTCGGGGTAGCTTCCCGGGAAATGACCAAGCAAGTCGTCGGACTGCGAATAGGAGACGGCGCTTCCTGTGCAACTCCTGCCGTGCAGACGTTCAGCCTCGAACGCGCGGCCGTGGTGCCCTTCTGGAAAGTCGAGATCGACGGAGCAATGCAGACTGCGCCAAAACTCCACCCGGTCCCGCTTGCATACCTCGCGGGTCGCTTCCCTTTTGAAACCCGGTTGCAGATCGTCCTTTAAACCCAAAGTAACCCCTCTCGAACCGATTCTTCTCGCGTGGCTGCGCCATGACCAGCAAATGCCGGAAGAATAGTGCAGCCGGTGCCGGCATGGTCAAGATGCCGGTATGATCAAGCATGATCGACGCGGCCTTTGGGGGAGCTCTGCGCTGCGAACCGCCGCAGAGGCGTTCTGGCATCGAGGGTCATGCGCATTGCGCGGGTCTCCCGGTGTCGCAGGAGGCGGACTTCATCGGGCCGTTATATTGCTCCAGAAATTGTGATCAGCGTGAGACATTCTGCATCGCCGTGCGACACACGGCATCGTCCGTTCCTGCTACGCGTCTAAAAGCACGAACAATGGCGTTCGCAAGCCAAGGAAAAGACTTTGAATTTATTTGCCGGCTTGCGCGTGCGGCTCGCCTTTAACCTTGATGTCTCAGTCGCCGCGATGGCCCAGGATGCCTGCATACCCGGGGCCAGGCGCTTCGGTGGCAGTCCCGACTCTGCGCATGAACCGGGCCACGCTAGTGGCGCAGGAGCCTGCCCGCGTCTCTGTTCTCTGGCGACAGAAAGGCCGGTGGCTGGTGTCCCGCCGCTGCCTTTCTGCGCGGCGCACGGCGCATCAATACATTTAGGGGGTAACTTCCATGAACCATGTATTTCGACTGATCTGGAGCCGGAATCAGGGGATGTTGGTCCCTGTGCCGGAGGGCCTGACCGCCTCGGCGAAGGGGGACCGGCGTCGCCGGCGGCGGGTACGACGGCTGATCCGCAAGACGCTTAGCCCCGGGCAGGCGGTGGCGGTTCTCGTGGCTCTGGGGCTCGCCCCGGCGGCGCAGGCGCTGCCCACGGGCGGGCACGTGGCTGCGGGCCAGGCCAGCATCGCGACGGCGGGCAATACGACGACGGTGACGCAGGAAAGCTCCCGCGCGATCCTCGACTGGCAGAGTTTCAACATCGGCGCCGGGCAAACGGTCACGTTCCGCCAACCCTCGACCTCTTCCATCGCGCTGAACCGGGTGACGGGCAGTGATGCGAGCCAGATTTACGGTCATCTGAATGCCAACGGCCAAGTGTTCCTGGTCAATCCGAACGGGATCTATTTCGCTCCGGGCGCGCAAGTGGACGTAGGCGGGATCGTGGCCTCGACGCTCGGGTTGAACGGGTCGGACTTCATGGCCGGCAGGCCGTTGCATTTCCGCGGCGCCAGTACGGCGGGCGTGGTCAACGACGGTACGGTGCGGGCCGAGAACGGCGGCTACGTCGCCTTCATCGGGCGGCATGTGACGAATGACGGGACGATCGACGCGCCGGGCGGGACGGCGGCGCTGGGGGCCGGTGGCGCGGTGGATATGACGCTGGCGGGCAACCGGCTGCTGAGCTTCCAGGTGAGCGCTGATGCGCTCGACGCGGAACTGAAGAACGGCGGCGCGATCCGGGCGAGCGACGGCCGGGTCGTGCTGTCGGCTGAGGCGCGGGACGCGCTGCTGAAGACGGTGGTGAACAACACCGGGGTTATCGAGGCGCGCGGGGTGCGCAAGACGGCGGGCGGCGACATCCAGCTGCTGGGCGGCGGCTCCGGCACGGTGAAGGTCTCGGGCACGGTCGATGCAAGCTCCTCCACCGGCAAGGGCGGTTCGGTCACGGTGACGGGGGCGCATGTGGCGGCGGCGTCCGGGGCGCGGCTCCTGGCGGCGGGCGCGACAGGCGGGGGCACGATTGCCTTCGGCGGCGGCTGGCTGGGCGCGGGCGACACGCAGACGCAGTCAGCCTACGTGGCGCCGCGTGCGGTGCTGAACGCCAGTGCGAGGATCAAGGGTGATGGCGGCACGGTCTCGGTCTGGTCAAGCCTCGCGCGCCCCGACGGGCAGACATTGAGCTTCGGCAGCCTGCTGGCGAAAGGCGGACCATGGGGCGGCGACGGTGGGCGCATCGAGACCTCGGGGCATTTCCTCAACGTCTCGGGGAGTGCCGTCGATACCTCTGCGCCGGGCGGAAAGGCCGGCGGATGGCTGCTCGACCCTGACGACCTGACGGTGGACGCGGCGGCGGCCAGCAGCATCGACGCCAGCCTCGGCGGCGGGACCAGCGTCACGCTTCAGACGACGTCCCGTGGCACGAGCGGCCCGGGCACGGCCACCGCCTCGGGGGCGGGCGACATCACGATCGCCAGCGCCCTGTCGTGGGGCAGCGGGGCGACGCTGACGCTCGATGCCTATCACTCGATCAACATCGACGCGCCGGTCAGCGTGACGGGCGCGGGCGGGCTGGCGCTGCACTTCAACGACGGCGGCACGGGCGGGACCTATAACGTCAACGCGCCGGTGAACCTGACGACGAACGACAGCTTCTCGACGCAGGACGGCGGCAATACCGCGATCTCCTACACGATCATCGACAGTCTCGGGGCGGCCGGCAGCACCTCCGGCACAGACCTTCAGGGGATGAACGGCAACCTTGCCGGCGACTATGCGCTGGGGGCGAATATCGACGCCTCTGCAACGGCGACCTGGAATCCCGACGGGAGCGGAGGCTACTACGGCTTCAATCCGGTCGGAAGCTACTCGTCCCAATTCAGCGGTCATTTCGACGGTCTGGGACACACGATCAGCGGGCTGACACTCTCTCGGTCTTCGGCGAACCAAGTCGGCCTGTTCGCCTTTACGACCCACGCGGCGACAGTTCGCGACATCGGGATGCTCGGCGGCAGCGCGATTGGAGGCGTAGTCGGCGGGCTGGTTGGCGCAAACTCTGGCACGATCACGAACGCCTATGCGACGGGGAGTGTGACGGACCCTGATGCCACCGGCTTCGCCGGCGGACTGGTTGGCGGGAACTTCAAGGGCACGATCGAGAACTCCTATGCGACGGGAAAAGTGGCCAATGGCCTGTCTTCGGGAATTGTGCTTGGCGGGCTGGTCGGCAAGAACAGCAACGGCACGATCGAAAACTCCTATGCGACGGGCAGCGTCGCAGCTGGTCCCAGCCTCGCCGGCGGGCTGGTCGGCTCGAACCACTCCGGCACGATCAAGAATGCCTATGCGACGGGCAGCGTGACGGGAGCAGCGGTCGGCGGGCTGGCTGGCGTCAACTCCAATGGTACGATCACGAACGGCTACTGGGACACGAAGACGACGGGCGCCATTCCCGGGATCGGGGTAAACACCGGCATTACCAACAACGTCTCGGGGCTGAGCACGGCGGCGCTGGCGTCGAACCTGCCCACCGGCTTCTCGTCGGCGGCCTGGTCGACGTCGGGCGGCCAGACCACACCTTGGCTGACGGCGAACGCGGGCTTCGGCACGGTCAGCGGGCATGTGATCCTGGGCAGCGACAGTAGCGCGACACCCACCTATCACGACGTGATCGCGACGCTGACCCAACTCCAGGAGATCAACTCGACGGGGCTTTCCGGCGATTACGTGCTGGGCGCGGACATCGACGCCTCGGCCACGGCGGGTTGGAACGGCGGCAAGGGGTTCGCCCCGATCGGGGACAGCACCACCAACTTCACCGGCACGTTCGACGGGCTGAACCACACGATCAGCAACCTGACGATCGATCGCCCGACCACGACGAACGCGGGCCTGTTCGGCAAGACGACGAACGCGACGCTGCGCAACGTCGGGGTGGTGGACGCCAACGTGACCGGGAAGAACGGCGTCGGCGCGCTGGTCGGCTACATCTACAACGGCAGCAAGGTCAGCAACGCCTACGCCACGGGCAGCGTATCGGGGGGCAATTTCGTCGGCGGGCTCGCGGGCTTTAGCTTCAACAGCACGGTTTCGAATGCCCATGCGGCAGACAGCGTGACGGGGACAGGTTACTACATCGGCGGGTTGGTCGGCGACAACGCCTTCATCGGTGATATCAAGGATTCCTATGCCACGGGCAATGTGTCCGGCAGCACCAAGGTCGGCGGGCTTGTCGGCATGGTCGTCAACGGCTCGATCACCGGCAGCTATGCGACGGGGAACGTGACGGCGAAGAGCGATGCCGGCGGGCTGGCCGGCCTGAACTCCAACGGCACCATCACGACCGCCTATGCAACCGGGACCGTCACAGGCAGCACCAACCTCGGAGGGCTGGTCGGCTGGAGCGCGAGCAATTCCACGATCTCGAAGTCCTATGCGACCGGCGGCGTGTCGGGGACCACCCTGGTGGGCGGGCTGGTCGGCGGAAACCTGACCAGCACGATCTCGAACGCCTATGCGACGGGCAGTGTCTCCGGCAGCACCAAGGTCGGCGGGCTGGTCGGCGGCAGCAGCGGCACCATCACGGACAGCTATGCGACGGGCAGTGTCGCGGGAAGCTCCCTCGTGGGCGGGCTGGCGGGCGAGAACGTCGGAGGCGGCACGGTCGCCGACAGCTACTGGGACGCGGAGACGACCGGCCAGACAAGCAGCGCCGGCAGCTCGGCCAGTGACGGCCTGACGACCTCGGCCTTGCAGAAGGCGCTTCCGTCCAGCTTCTCCTCCTCGACCTGGGGGATCCTCCCCGGCGTCTCCTATCCCTACTTCAATTGGCGCTTCGCGACGCCTCCCACGGTGATCTCGG
>CAJYAD010000087.1 GCA_913064775.1 uncultured Albidovulum sp.
AATTCCACGGTGTAGATCTCCCCGCCCTCCCTGCCGCTGCAAGAAGGGAAAAGTGGCCGGATTTTACTCCGCCCGCAGCTGGACTATTCCGCCGCCTCCGTGGCCTAATTTTGCACCGCCGTTCTCAGCAGGTCGCCATAATCCTCGATAGCGGCATCGCAAGACTGACATTCGGCCAGATGGCGCGCCGCGTAGCGATAGCGCTTGGACTTTCCGCCATTCAAGGTGTCGAGCACCATGGCGCGGCGCATCAGCGTGGCCGCGAGCGGATGCTCGGCAGCGAGTGCATCTGCCGCGGTCGTCAGGATGTGGCAGGAGTCGCCATTCAGATCCGCGGCGCGCGCGACCACGAGCCTGGCCGCGCGGCCGTGCGAGGGCCAATCCACCAGGAAGCTGATCGCCGCCCCCAGATGCGGATAGGCCTCAGCGAAGTCCAGCGCGGCCTCTTCGGCCTCGATGTCATCGAAGTCGGGCAGAAGCTTTAGGTACTTGCGAAGCGAGGGCGCACTGAGGGCCTCTTCAAAGGTAGCCCACAGATGCGCCTTCAGTTCATCCGTCTTGCCCTGCCTTTCGAGACATTCTTCATAGACGGCATCGAGATCGTAGCGGAACATCCGGAACGGCTTGCCTTCTTCGGCGGCGCGGGCACGGGTGACGATCTCGAAGGCCTCGTCGACGCGCCCAGCATCCAGCAATCTGCGCGCGACGTCCGGGGCGATGGTGCCATAGGTCAGCTGTTCTTCGGAATAGCGCGCCATGTAGGCATCGACATCCCCCTGAGCGTCCGCGATGTCCGCCAGGATGATCGACCGTGTCGCCTGCTTGTTGCGCTGCACGCTGTCTTCAGCAGACGTCGCGATGCCGTAGCCCCGGTATTGCTCGAGTTCGTGCTCGGTCGGCGCTGCGTCCGCCCAAGCTTGTGTGATCTGCTTGAGATGCTCTAGCCCTTCCTGGCCAAGCGCTTCCGCCGTCGCGGGAATGATCCCGTCGAATTCCCCGTAACCCGCATCGGCGACAGCATCGAGAACGCGTTCGGCCAGGGCGGTACGGTCCTTGGAGATGGCCGGCGATACCTTCGCGATGAGGTCCACCGCATCGCTCATGACCCCGCCAATCGCGCCGTTGCTGTCATCCGTGCGTTCGTGGAGCGAGGGGGCCAGTTGCAGGAAGGACCAGAGCAGTTCGAACGCCTCGTTCGCATCATGCGGGGCGATCGTGGTCTCGATCATTCCCAGCAGCCCCGCGAGATCCTTCACCAGCGCCCGTTGTTTGCTCCAATCGACGAAGCTGGTCGCCCGACGCAGCGAGGCGAACCGCTTACGCAGATCAGCCGCAACCTCCCCAGGACCTTGGGCGGCACTCAGTTCCATACGCGCGCGGCGCTGCAGGGCTGCACTTCCCTGAACCAGATCCATCACCAGTTCGGCAAGCTTCTCCGCACCCAGCTTTTCGAGGTTGGCTTGGTTCAAGGTCTTCTTGGACATGGGGATAGGAAGGCTTCTTCAGTGCTATGAGGTCCGTCGACAATGTCGCACGTGTCGTGGCACGACAAGCTCGAATGGCTGAGGTCCGCGGCGCCGACAGAGGAGGCCTATGGGACGATCCGGCCAGGTTCCGGCGATCGGTTTGCTTCCAGCTTTATCTGCTTCAACCAAAGGGAGGCCGGTGCCGCGTCGGATCATTTCAGTCGCCTGATGCCTGATCCGTTTCAGGCATCCTTACTATCCGAGCGATCTACTCTTCAGATTTCCCCTCGACCATTTCGAGCCACTGAACAAGCGCTCTGCGTATCATCTCGGGCCTGGTCGGCAGGTCCTGTTCCTTGCGGCGCTGATCATCGATCGCGTCGATCATGCCGCGCGGGAGACGTAGATTTATGGCCTCCGTATCCACACGACGACGGTTCACTTTCTTATCTTGGTCGGTCATTTTTTTGAATCCAGTTTGACACCATAGATCTTTGATACCATAGTGTCGGGCAAGGGCAAGAGTTGCACCTCCTGCCCCAGCCCTAACCACAGCCAATCTGTACAGGAGATCGACGATGGCTACCCACCGCAATACCACCTTCGACTGGCCCGGCAAACCGGTCCTGGACACCACGCCCCCTTCGGTAATCGCGAAGGACTTCTCGGACGTTCTGGACACGCTCGAGCGCCTGCAGCGTCTCGAGGCGCGGCATGCTGCGGCTTCCTTTTCTCTGCAGGAAGTCGACCTCCTCGACGAGCGCTGGAATGCTCTGACCCGGCGGACCTCGCCGAAGTCAGCGAGCCTGCCGGTCCGCACCGGAGATCATGTCCTTCTGCAGGCCCGCATGCTGGTCCATCTCGCACTTCAGATGAATGGCGAGGAAGACCACGCGACAATCGCCGCGGCCCTCTATGATCTGACGCAGGCGGCAGCCGACCGCGTGCCGCCGCGCGTCCACTTTCTTCTCGAGCGCGCCCTGAACGATGTCGCGGATGGCCATTTCCCCACCGTCCATCCTGAGGATACCCTCACGCCGCGGGCGTGAGGCACAAGCTTTCGGGCGGCGTGCGGCCGCCCGGGATCTTCCCCTCTTCTCTCTGTCTTTTCCTCTTCCCTTTTCCCTCCGCTGCCCGGGGGCGCCAGGGAGTGGTTTTCTCGTTTTCTGTATTTGTCGCCGTTGAGGATGCGGTCTTTGGATTTTCACCTTTTCGGTGGATCCTGTCTCTCAGGCGGCTCCCGCCACGTCTTCAGATTTTTCTGTATTTTTCTTGGTTTACGAGGGTTTAGCTGTGATGGGTTATCCACAAAATTCGCCTTTTTCTCTCAAAACGGCGGTCCCGCCATGCTCTCCCTGCCCCTATACTGTCTGCATCACCGGCGGTCGCCCTGCCCGCCCCCAAAGTCAGTCAGTTGAGCCCCGCGCCGCCACCCTGCGACGCGGGCGAGGAGAACGCGGCCGTTGGTACGCGACGAGAGAGATATGCCCAGAGGTCGGCACGGCGCACCGTCCGCTGACGCGCCCGCCGCCGCGGCGCGGGCCGCGCTTCTCGATCTCATCCGCGCCTTGGCCCGCCAGGCCGCACGCGCCGATCATTCTCATCCCGACCAGGACTGACCGCCATGACTGACACCCCCCGCGTTGCCGCCTACGCGCGGTTCTCAAGCGACCTGCAGCGCCAGGCGAGCATCGAAGACCAGTTGCGGCTCTGCCGCGAACGCGCCGAGCGGGAAGGCTGGAGCCTCGTCGAGACCTACGAGGATCATGCGATCTCCGGCGCCAGCCTCGCCCGCCCGGGCCTGCAGAAACTCCTCGAGGATGCCCGCGCCGGACGCTTCGACCTGGTCCTCTCAGAGGCCCTTGATCGCCTGTCGCGGAACCAAGCCGACATCGCCGGGCTCTACCAGACCCTCACCTTCTCCGGCGTCGCCATCGAGACGCTCTCAGAGGGCCGCGTCGACGAGATGCATATCGGCCTCAAGGGCACGATGAACACCCTGTTCTTGAAGGACCTCGCCGCCAAGACCCGGCGCGGGCTACGCGGCCGCATCGAACAGGGCAAGTCCGGCGGAGGCAATGCCTACGGCTACATCGTCCAACGCCAGATCGGCGACGACGGCGAGGTCGAGCGCGGCGACCGCGAGATCCACCCGGACGAGGCCGCGATCGTGCGGCGGATTTTCACGGAATATGCGGCGGGGACGTCGCCGCAAAAGATCGCGGAGCAGTTGAACATCGACGGCGTACCGGGGCCGCGCGGCCGGGCCTGGGATAAATCGACCATCCATGGCAACCCCAAGCGTGGCCTCGGCGTTCTCAACAACGAGCTCTACATCGGGCGCCTCGTCTGGAATCGGCAGAGCTTCGTCAAGGATCCGGCCACCGGCAAACGCCAGGCTCGGCCCAATCCCCCCGAGCAATGGATCATCACCGACGTGCCCGAGCTGCGGATCATCTCGCAACCGCTCTGGGACAAGGTGAAGGCGCGCCAGAAGGCGCGGGAGATCGACCACAAGGCGACCCAGGCCTGGGAACGCCGCAAGCCGCGCTTCCTGCTGTCGAACCTGCTCAAATGCGGCTGCTGTGGCGGCGGCGTCTCCATCGTGTCCCGCGACCGCTATGGCTGCTCGAACGCCCGCAACAAGGGCCCCGCCTATTGCACGAACCGCGCGACGATCGACCGTCATGACCTCGAGGCCCGCATCCTGCACGCCCTCGGCGAACAGCTGATGGACCCGGAACTCGTGAAGGTCTTCTGCAAGGAATATGTGGCCGAGCGCAATCGCCTCCAGGCCGACGTCGCCGGGGACCGGGAACGGAAGGAACGCGAGCTCGCCAAGGTCGTGCGGGACCAGGACACGCTGGTGAACGCCCTGCTTAACGGCACGCCCGCGGCGCGCATCAACGACCGCCTCGCGCAGCTCGAAGCCCGGCAGAAGCAGCTGGAGGCCGAACTCGCCACCTCCGAGGCCCCTCCCCCGGTACGGCTGCACCCGTCGATGGCCGAGACCTACCGCACCCGGGTCGCAGACCTTGTGCGCGCGCTCGAGGAGCCGGACCGGTCGGGCGAGGCCCGCGACGCGCTCCGCGCGCTCATCGACAAGGTGGTGCTGACGCCGGTCGAGGGCGCCGGCAAGCGCCCCTTGCCGCGGATCGACCTGCACGGCGCCCTGGCCGAGATCCTGGCCCTAGGCCTCACGCGGGAGAAGGCATTGGCTTCAAAAGCAAAAGCCGCCACGGGTGCGGCGGCGGCTGAATGTGCAGTATTTTTGGTTGCGGGGACAGGATTTGGGCATAAATTGCCTATCCACAAGGCGCAACGACTTGAATTGCCGTCGGTCGCATAATCCCTTGGGAGGCATGATCTTCCTGGTCATGAGGCTTCGGTCAGCCCGATGAGCCGCGTCTGAAGATCGCCGTTCAGCAAGCGCGCGCCTTGCATTAGCTTCTCCTCCCACTTCGGCCCCCTGCCGATCGCCTCGTTCCAAGCCTCCTGGAGCTCGTAGGGGCGATCTTCGAGTAGCACTTCGATCAACGCGCCCGCCTGAGCCACGTCCTTGCGCGCTTTTGCCTGGGATTCTGCCGAGTTGATGCGCATCCGCGAAACGATCAGTTTGTGGATCGCGTAGCGCTCGGGCCGAGGCACGTTAACCGGCACGCCCAGGCCGTGCAGTATCACCCCGTTGATCTCGCCGTAGATGAGGAAGTCGAGGTAGCGCAGCAGTTGCGCATCCCCTTGAAGCGCTTTTAGCGTCGTGATCGAGCCGCGATCGGGGCCCCTGAGCGGACAGAGGATATCGACTGCAAACTGCTCTTGGCCTCCGACCCGGATCGCGTAGCGCATCGCCTTGCGCCGGTCGAAGGGCGAGGGGATGGCCTCGAAACGGCTGTCCACCTTCTTGAGCGTTGCCAGGAGTCCGTCCTCGACCTGGTCATCGACTGAGACTGAGATCAAATGGAACTGTGCGAGGTCGAGATCGCCGGTTTGCCCCGCGGTGTTGGCGAAGCGTACCCCGAGGAGCGGGCCGTAGATCTGGAAAGCGACCGTGCCGATAACCACCGCTCTGAGGCGAAACACCCCGGCATCCGAGAGTGCCGAGAGGATCTTGCCGCTCATCGCGTCGGGAGCGGAGACCCGCGCATTGCGCAGGGCGCGGACCATAGGCGCGCCGACCATCACGTTTTCAACACCAAGTGTCGATGAGCTAGTGTTCGCCGCCTGACACAAGATTTCCGCTTGGCCGTGTGGCGCTGCTTGCGATGCACGGTGAGAACGGCGGCGCAATAGTCGGCCACGGTAGCGGCGGGCTGATCCTGCTGCGGGCGGCGTAAAAGTCGTCCACTTTTGCCCTTTCTGGCGACAGGGAGGGCGGGAGGATTTTCACCGTGGACTTG
>CAJYAD010000088.1 GCA_913064775.1 uncultured Albidovulum sp.
TCGTTGCTTGGCTGTGAAGCTTGATCAGCATCTCGCTCTCCCGTCCCGCGCCTCGGTCAGAACCCAGCGTGCCATGAAAAGCGCTGATCGACGAGGGGCTATGTGATCATCCGGGATGGAACAAGTAACTGATATGTTGTTGAGAAGTTGTCGTAGAAACTTATCGTCCCAGCCCGCGCTCTTGAGTTTCATTGAGAGTGACATCTTCGAGGGATCGCGTCGCACCACGCCGAGTGTGCGGCGGCGCAGGACAGCGATGTTTCCCGGGCCGTTGTCCTTCCGGTTGCGCGCAGCGTCCTCACGGAAGGAAACGTCCAACTGCCAATGCAGGGCGTTTTCGATGGCCCAATAATCGCGGACCGTGGTGAGCAGCGTCTCCGGGGTGGGCATCCAGGACAGCGCGAAGAAGCGCGTCTCGGAGGTTGCCTTTCCCTCCACTTCCCGCGTCCTCTCGATCCGGCCGAACCCCTTGAGCTCCGGGAAATCATGGTATTCTCCCAATGCCTTGGCGGAGACGACAACTGCTTTTTGCGTCTCCTTGCGGCCATGTCCGGTCTCCTCGGTGACGGCTTGGTGACGCAGGTCCTCAGGCGCGGTGAAACAGCAGCGCGCATCGGACAGAAGGTAAGCGCCCGATTGTAACCGCCTGCCGGAGGTCGGCGTGATGGCCTAAGACACGTGCATAACGACGTCGTTTGTGACGTGTCTTACGCAATTACTGGGTTTAGAAGGCCTCCTGATAGAGCGCGAGCGCATCGTCCTGCGTGACTGCGACAGGGTTGTTGATGAGAAGTCGGGTCTGCAGCATCGCGTCGCGGGCCAGTATCGGAAGGCTGTCCTTGGTCACATTGCAGTCGCGCAGGCGGCGGGGGGCACCTGAACGGTCCATCAGATCCTCGATATAGGCGACAAATGCGGCGGATCGGCCCTGAATGCCCTCGTCGGACGGGGGCAGGACCACATCGGCGAGTTCGGCATAAAGCGGCGCGGCGGCGCGCATATTGTAGCGCAGGACCGGGCCCAGCATCAGGGCGTTGGTCAGGCCGTGGGGCAGGTGAAAATGCCCGCCCAAAGGATAGGCAAGCGCGTGGACAGCGCCCACAGGGCTGTTCGAGAATGCCTGTCCCGCCAGGTTGGCCCCCAGCAACATTGCCTCGCGCGCCTGGCGGTTGCTGCCGTCCTCGCAGGCCGCGACAAGGTTTGCGCTCATCAAGCGCAGCGCTTCTTTGGCGAACAGATCCGACAGCGGGTTCTTCTTGTGCTGGCTGGTGAAGGCTTCGATCGCGTGGACCATCGCGTCGATGCCTGTCGCGGCGGTCTGGAGGGGGGGAAGTCCGATTGTGAGTTCGGCATCCAGCAAGACGCGGTCGGCATATAGCTGATGCGCGACGATGCCCATCTTGGCGGTTTCGCCCGTGGTCAGGATGGTGATGTTTGTCACCTCTGATCCCGTGCCTGCGGTGGTCGGAATTTGAACCAGCGGGGTGCGTTTCCCCTCCACCTTGCCAATTCCATAAAGCTCGGCAAGCGGTTGATCCGAGGCCAACATGACGGCGGCAAGCTTGGCGATATCCATGGAGGAGCCACCGCCCAGCCCCACCACGATATCCGCACCGGCAGCCTTTGCGCAGTCGACACAGGCCATCAATACGGCCTCCGGCGGATCGGCCACCACGTCGTCAAACACCGTCACCTGGAAACCATGCGCTTCCAGCGAGGCCTTGGCGGGCTCGATTACATTGGTTTCATGGAGGAATTTGTCGGTCACGATCAGCAGGTTGCGTTCGGAAAACCACGCGCCAAGAAGCGCCCCCAGTCGTCTTGCGCCGCCCCATTCCATCAGCATGGAGCCGGGCGTATCGAAGGAAAAGGCTTTGGTGCCGTCAGTCATGGATCTTGTCCTTGAGGTGAAGAGAGGTTGCATCTGCCGATCTGTGAGGCTTGGCCGCTTTCGCGATCCATAGCCCGTCAACAAGGCGGGCATCCATAGGCAAGGAGGGATGCGGACCTAAAAGGTCGGTGGCGTTGACACCCAGAGGACACGAATGACGCTGAGCGCCTCTGCCGGCGGCTGGGTAGCGCGCTGCGGAACCATTGTGGCCCGAGCGGCAGCCGCCAAGCCCATGGTTGAGCTCGGTTTCACAGGCCCGCTCACCGGGGGCGTATCCTCTCGGGGGACCGGCGGCCGCGATTCCGCGCAGATGGTAGTCGATCTTCACAATGCCGACCCTTCGATGCCCAGCCCATCGAAAGAGTGACGGCCGATGGGGCCTACAACACAGGCTCCCGTCACGCGGCCATCGCCGCCCCCAATCAGATCAAGAAATCGACTTTCGCCCCAAAAACAGCCCATTATTTAGGCTATATGCACATCGCACCCAAATTGTGCGCGATTTTGCACGGACGCCACTTTTCTCAGCACCTCCAAGTCGCTTTCTGATCCGCGACTGAGGATTCCACACGAGGAGAGGCCATGAACGCCGCCGATACAGCCTGGGTTTTAAGCGCGACGGCGCTGGTTCTGTTCATGACCCTGCCGGGACTTGCCTTGTTTTACGGCGGTCTGGTGCGTGCCCGCAATGTCCTGAGCGTCTTCATGCATTGCTTCGCCCTCGCCGCACTGATGAGCCTCCTTTGGCTGATCCTGGGCTATTCCATCGCCTTCGGTGGCGCCGGGGCGCTGTGGGGCGGACTGGGGCGGGTGATGCTGATCGGCGTCACGCCGGCCACGCTGCACGGCTCGATCCCCGAGATCGCTTTCTTCGCCTTCCAGATGACCTTCGCGATCATCACCCCGGCGCTGATCGTCGGCGCCTATGTGGAACGCGTGGGCTTTGGCTTCGTGCTGCTGTTCTCGGGGCTGTGGATGCTGGGGGTCTATGCCCCGGTCGCGCATTGGATCTGGGGCGGTGGCTTCCTGTCCGACGGCGGCATCTTCGGCGCCCATGGCGTGAAGGATTTCGCCGGTGGCGTGGTGGTGCATGAAACCGCGGGGCTGGCGGCGCTGGTCATCGCGGCGATGCTGGGGCCGCGCCGCAACCGCCACACGCCGCCGCACAACCCCGGCTATGTCGCGATCGGCGCGGGGATGCTGTGGGTGGGCTGGTTCGGATTCAACGGCGGCTCGGCGCTGGCCGCCAATGGCACCGCCGCGATGGCGATCGCGGTGACCCATATCTCGGCCGCCGCCGCCTCGCTGTCCTGGGCGCTGTGGGAACGGATCAAGTTCGGCCGTTCCTCGCTGGTCAGCCTGGTCACCGGCACGATCGCGGGGCTGGCCTCGATCACCCCGGCGGCGGGCTATGTGGGGCCCGCAGGCGCCCTGCTGATCGGCGCGGCGGCCGGCATCCTGTGTCAGGAGGCGGTGCTGTTGTTCAAGAACCACAGCCGGATCGACGACACGCTCGACGTCTTCGCCGTGCATGGGCTGGGCGGGATCTTCGGTACACTGATGATCGCCGTGCTGGGCAAGGGCAGCTGGACCGCGCAGGCCGGCACCCTGCTGATCGTCGGGGTCTACACGCTGGTCGCGACCTATGTGCTGGCCCGGATCGCGGCGGCATTCACCTCGCTGCGCGTCGATGCCGAGACCGAGACCAACGGCCTTGACCTCTCGGTCCATGGTGAACGGGGCTATGAGCTGAATTCCTGACGCGAGAAGGTGGCACGCAGTGCCAGCCTCGCCTCCCACCCCTGCCTGCCCGGCCACGTCGTCGGCGTTCACGCGGTAGGCGGCGCTGGCGGTCCGCCCCAGGCCCGTGCCCGGCGGCGCGGTATAACGCGCCTTACGCACGGGTCTGTTTGACGCCGCACCCGCATCGACACTTGCCGAGATCCGAGGCGCTTTGCGCTCTGACGCGAGCGACGAGGAGCCGGGGAAACGGGCCAAGGTTCGAGAGTTCATGTCCAGGTTCAGCCAGGCAGCTATCCTGCGCGACCTGCCGACCTTGGGTTTGTTGTTCATAACGAGAGTCAGCGGGTTTGAGATTGGTCGTCGGGTCGGCCGTTCTGGTCCAGCGCGCCGGGCGCGCTTCGAGCGGCGTCTGATTCCCGAGCGAGGACTGCGGCGGGTCGGCCTCGGGCAGGCTGCTCGGCAACGCCGCCGCGCCGGTGTTGCAGCAACCGCCAGCCCTGAGGGGCGGCGACCGTGCTGTTTTCAGGCTGTCGCGCGCTTGCGGCGAACTGCGAACAGGAAAACAAGCCCAAGCCCCAGAAGTCCGAAGGAGCCGGGAAGGGGCACTGCCGCAATGGGCGCAGACTTCAAAAATGCCACCTTACGTGTGCTGCCATCGACCGTGACGTCGAAACCGCCGTTCAGACCGTGGGTGCCCGAGAGGAAACCGCCACAAACTCCCGAGAGGCCGTTCTGGTCCAGCGTCACCGCGCCGGTGCCGGCGAGAAGTCGGCCGCAGCTATTGCTCGCGCGAGTATTCGCGGTGATCGACGAGTAGGCGAGAATGTTTCCCAAGAACGTCGTGTTTGTGTCGATGGTCGCAGAGCTTCCGACATTCCAGAAAAGACCGGCGCCCGTGCCGGTTCCGATCATGTTCACCACAGCGTCGGGCGAGGTGATCAGCGTACTGGGCATCTGGAACACCCAGGCGGCGTTAGCGTTGCCGCCGCCGTCGAGGGTCAGCGTGCCTGAGAGATTTGTCGTTCCAGCAGGAACCGTATAAACGCCCGGCGAAAGCGTCAGGCCGGCCAGATCTGCAGCCAGCACGGTGCCGCCGCCCAGCGAAGCGAGATCGTTCCGCGAAGCCGTGAGCTGGCCCTGCGCCGTTTCCGCAAGCGCAGTAGCCGAGTGAACCAGCCCATCGGTCACCTGAGGGTCGGAGACGGCGGAGTTGGATACGCTGGTGAAACCGGTGAGCGACGTGCCGGGCCAGACGCCAACATTCCCGCGGATGGTGCTTGTGGGGGCGTTGGTGACGGTCGAGGCGCCCAGCACGGTAAAGCTCGACAGATCCGCACCCATGATCGTACCGGCGAGGGCCGCCAGTGGCGTGCAGGCGAGGGCGGCGAAGAATGAAAGAGCGACTTTCTGGGATTTCAAGCGCGGCATGATAATTTCCACTCCCGTTGAAAAGGAAAATGAGCTGATTCAATAACTTTCATGACGGCTTGACAGTCAAACTGGTGGCGCCGCAGAAACAATACTAGCTGTCACATCCCGGAAGGTAGTATGGCTGTTTCTTGAACAGCTTCGGCTTGAGTTTGTGCCATTCCTTCATCGCCAGCAAGGGCGACTTGCTGCCCAGTGCTGATTGCGGGAGTTGTTGGTTG
>CAJYAD010000089.1 GCA_913064775.1 uncultured Albidovulum sp.
CCAGTCAACCGCCAGCTATCTGGTAAGCGCGGCTGACTGGCCGCCGCCTCGTCGCACGCGTCGAGCCCACGCCAAAGTGGCCTGATTTTGTGCCGCCGCGTGGCCCAATTTTGCTCCGCCGTTGACAAAAGGGCTGAGCTCAATGCAGCCTGGGCTTGCTCTCGAGGAATTCTGCCCGCTCAAGGAGCCGGATTATCGTTCTCAGGCTGATCTTGCCCCGCTTCGGCATTGCGCGTCGAACACACTCTTCGATGGCCTCCAAGGAGATTGTCATCAGCTTTCGCCGCCGTCCCTCCATCCAGACAAAATGGATGAGATGCTCAAGGCTCGGTGGCGCAAGTCTCACGACTCGACACCGACTTAGAAGCGGTTCCGGAAGGGGCGCGGTGCTGTTCGATAGCAGGATCCAGGAGATCCAGGACATGTCGAACACGACCCGGTACAACGGACAACTCCATCGTCGCGCAGTGGCGGGCTCAAGCAGGGACAAGAGCGCCTCGGCGAGGCCATGCGAGTGCCCTTTGCTGGACGTCACCTTCCCCGCTTTCTCAACTTCGTCAACGACGATTACAGGATTGCCAATCAGCTTCGACGTGATCAGGTTCAGCGGCCGCCCTGGTTGCGAGTTCGTCCACCCACGTTGAACCCCCGCGACCGCGAAACCCGCCGTTTCGCCCGAGGCATCGATTGAAGTCGAGGGCACGCCCAGTATGTCCCCCAAGCGCCGCGCCCAGACGCTCTTGCCGATACCGGGCGGACCACCGAGAAGGAGCGGCGGAATCCGCACTCCGGGCTCCCCAGCCTTTGCCGACCGGCGGAGCGCGTACCAGACTTCTTCGGTCGCAGGGCCCATCCAGGGCATGGAGGCATGCAGTTCCGCCGCGATTTCGTCGGCGCGATGCTCGGATTCCACCGGAACCAACGTCACACCGCCGCGAAGAACAGAAAGGCGCTCTCGCTCTTCACTTGTGAGGTGTTGAACGCCGCTTGCAGCCTCCCTCATCGCCGCCAGCTTCCTACTTCTATCTCGGATCCGCTTGGTTTGCTCCGGCGTCGGGGAGTTCCTATCATATCTGCCCCACGAGGAGGCATCCCCTTCGTCTTCATCAGCTTCACTCGGAGCGGACCCCTTGGCGCTTCCTTCATCTGCGCGCTTGCGTAACGCTATGAAGTGCTGTGTGAGACGGGTCTCGATCTGGCGCCAGCCCTCGTCCACGAGGTCGAGCCGAGCTTCAATGAATGGGATGCTGGGCATTCTACATTCCTTTCCGACATGAAAGCGGCATTCACCGCCAAAGCACGCCAGTTGCCCAAAAAAGGAGAGGCGAGCAGTTGAACAAGGACCCGGGTCGTGTGGCCGACGATGAGCGGAGATCCGTCCCATGCGCCATGACGGATATGCGTCATGAGAGTTCAAACCGGCCAGATATTGTGGCTTCGCAACATATTGATTTTATTTCGCTTTGCGAAAAATGGCTGGATCCACATTTTTCGCAAGGACGCATATTTGATTGGAAAGAAGAATTGGCTCAAAAGGGGGTTTGCGAAAAATTGTGCCAGAAAGGAGAGGGCGCGATTTATTTCCTCTCAGGTCTTGCAGGTCGGCTGTGCAAATACTAGTCGCGCCCGATCTGATTCGAAGGACGGCAGAGTCCGATTATGTGACCGCCCGCCATGGGTGGTGCAGGGCAATCGCATTTGGAATTCTGTGAACCCGGATGGGGAACGTTCAGTGAACGAAGCTGCATCTCTCGTCGTTCTGAGGAGCGAATTCGCCGGCATTTTTCACGAACGAGACTCAGCAGTTCCAAATGCGATTGCCCTGATGGGTGGTGCTCAGGGGGTGTTTGAAGTTGGGTCGCTGATCACCGGTCGTGGCTAAGCGAACGCTCCCCGTTTCTGACGCGGCAAACCCAGTTCCTAGTTCGGGGGCGCCGCCAATACTGTTCAGGGTTCGGCGTTCAGTTCTTCCCGCAGCAATGCTTGTACTTTCGCCCTGATCCGCACGGACATGGGTCATTCCGACCGGGTCGTTTGCTTCGGACGGGAGCTTGCGAGATGTTGCCGGCCTTCACGGCGAGCTCGGGACGCGACACCGTTAGGATCGCAGCAACGCAGTTGGGGATCAGATCAGGGGCCTGAAGGTCGATCTCGTCGATCTCTTCCTCGCTGAATTTGCTGGTGCCCTCATTGATGTCCTGCAAGGCCATCAAGAAGATCAACGACGACCTAGTCTCGTCGTCGGAACGATCGAGTAGCGCCACCCAAGTTTCGGAGCGCAGGCTCATGGCACGGGTGAACCCGTCTACCCAAGGTTCCCAAAGCGTCTCATCGCTGTTGGGATCCACCTCGTAGATCGGCTCGATCCACTGTGTGCGCGTCAATTCCGACGCGACCGCATTATAGTGCCCCATCACCGCCGCAATGGTTGCCTGCGCGGTCTCCAGATCCGGGAAGGCAGCGTCGCCGGTCTCACCCCAGACATGCGGGAGCCAGTCGGAAGGTTGGATGAGATCAGGACAACACAGGATGCCAGTCACATAGCCGTCCAGTTCGCTGACGGTCATCGGATAGTTTTCGTGCGGCAAGGCAGACAACAGCTCGTCAAGCTGATCCAGTTCCTGTTCTGAACTGCTCATCCTGCTTCTCCCCATCGTTCGGGCGCTCCGTACCCGGCGAGACGCCGGCTCGCAATGCCGCATCCTGCTGTTGCACCGATTTTCGCAAGCGTCCTGGATGTGTCTGATCGCCTGTGCCTCAGGCACTTGCGAGCGAGTAATGTTGTTTTCTCAGGCGGGGCGCGTCGTCATCCGGCGCTTGTGCTCATCTCCGCAGAAGGTCCACGTGGAGTAGCAAGCGAAATTCCCAACATACATGAACTTCTTTGCATGCTCTGCATACGTTGTAGCGCGCCTACGCACCTCTTGAACTAGCGGCCACGTGGCAACTGCGGAAAACCGCCTCCAGAGCGCTGCGGTGACTTGTGGCCGCTCCTTCTGAGGTCGACACATCTGGAACTGAATCACGATGGGTTCCTTTTCTGCCAAGTGGTCGCGGATAATGCTTTGCCTTCAGCCATCGCGCCGAAGGGTGAGGCCGTCGGATAGTGTGCGCTTGGCTCTTCCAAACGGGTTTTCGCAAAGGCGCTGGGAGCGGCGAAGCCAGATCCGTTTGCGGCTCCGCCGCCCGCGCAAGCATCTGAAATCTATCAGATTGCGCCGAGACAATCGGAGCTGGTGTGCGTTTGCGTACAGCGTTTCGCAACGCTCTCACTCGACTCCCCTGCGAAGAGAAAACCATTTTTCGCATTCATATCATACGCTTAAGCCTGGGTCGCCGCGCGAAATCTGCTTGCACCCTAGTGGTCGCTATGCCAAGTGATTCGCGAGTTCTAGATCGGTCAAGGTAAGGACGGCGGCGTGCCATATTCGGATCCCACTTATGACCAGCACCACGAATTCGTGAAGTACTCGCTGAAAACCCGTGGGATCCTACTGGCCGACATAGCCAAAGAACTTGGCGTGTCGCGCGCGCTCGTGTCTGGTGCGCTGCTTGGCCGATATAGAAGCCGAAAGGTTGAGGCTGCAGTTGCAGCGCATCTCGACACCACCCCTGAAGATCTCTGGCCAGACAGGGATCACACCTGAAGAAGGAGCCACCAAAACCCGAAAAGTTGAGGCAGAAAACAAAAAAACAGAGCAGTCTTCAGAAAAGGCTGCGGGGGCAGACGCATCAAGCACCTTACCCCCGCGTATCCTTGAGCGGATAACCTCCTTTTCTCCTGACGCAATCCGAATGTCAACGTAGGCCCCGCGGTCTGCGCCGCCTTTTTGCATGCCTGATGCACATGTGGCGCAGACCGTGGCCGCGAGAAACCAAGCCAAGCCTTTGATGGGCGGGCTGGGAACAGGAAAGCTATGGAAGAACAAATCATCGAGCACGACGAATGGAACTACGGGATCCCGAAGCTGCAAAGGGCGAGCAAGATCGAACTGGGACACATCTATGGCGTCCTGCCGTTCGATGGTGTTCGTAATCCGAGCTCACGCAGTTCAACCGCCCACCGGGTCTTTCTGACCTACAAGACCGCCGCGAACGACTGGAAGCCGAAGGTTGGCATCTGCGAAAGCTCAGCGGAGGCCGCCGTCGCCTTCGAGGCGTTGATCTCCGCGTCAACGCATGATCTTCACTTCCAGCCTTTGACAGTCGACTACCGTGATGAAGATGGACGTCGCCGGCAGCACACGTTTGACCTTCTGATCACGAACCGGAACGGTCACCGTCGCCTGGTCTTCGTGCGGAACGCAGCTAGCCTCGAGAAGCCCAAGACCCAGCGCGAAATCCAAGCGATCGCCGCCGCCACACCGAAGCAGGCAGCGGACGATCTGATCGTCGTGGACGCCAACGAATATACCCGGCAGCGCCGAGAGAACCTGTTTCGGATGTATCGTTGCGCCTTCGAGCCCGACCCGGAAGCCGATGAGATCGTGCTGTCTACAGCGAGGCGCCTGAAGACACTCTGGCATATGAAGGATCTGTTCCCTCATGTGCCCATCCCCCAGCATCGTGCCTTTGCTGCCTGCTATAGGCTGGTCGGCCAAAGGTATCTACGTGCCAACCTCGATCAAGTCTTGTGGGAGCGTTCCAGGATCGAGGTGGCAGCATGAACATGGTTCCCCGTTATCACTTCGCAGCAGGAACCGAACTCACGCTTCACGCAAGACGTGTTGTTCTGAACAGCCAGACTGAAGTCGGATACGAGACTGTCAGCCTTGAAGACGGCACCGTCTCGGTGATCCCGTTTCAGCACTTCTTGGACTACCTGGCGCTACCAGGCAGCAAGATCGACACCCTCCTGCCGCAGACGGGTAACCGCGCGACGCGGCGCCTGGGTGGTCACACTACGGCAAGGGCACTGACAAAGAACCAGCAAGAAGTGGGTCGGTTTCACGTCGCGTTGTGTCAGGCCATGCTGCTCCTTCGCGATCAGATCCGTCGGGAAAGTGATGATCCCACATTCGAGCTGTCCGGCGATGCGATGAACCGGCGCGAAAACCGCAAGTTCGTCAAGGATATCGCCGAGAGTATATTCGGGCAGAAGATCTATCTCGCTCGAGGGCGAGGCGGGAAAAGCACGACGTGGGGGATGTATAAGCCCGGCTTATTCACCGAAATCGAGCTAGATTGGTTGCGTGCGCCTGAATGTGCTTTAGAATCAAGCTGCTAAACAAAGACCTTCGGCAGCATCGGACGCACGCATGGGTGAAACGCTACAGCCGGTC
>CAJYAD010000090.1 GCA_913064775.1 uncultured Albidovulum sp.
TCGCCGGGAAGGTCGAGGGGCGCTACGCCACTGACCTTCAGCACCCGTGGCGGCGCATCCGTGAGCGGGCCGGTTTGGACGGCGTGCGCATCCACGACCTGAGGCATACCTATGCCTCCAACGCGGTGTCGTCGGGCATGCCGATCCAGATGGTTGGGCGCCTCCTCGGACACACGCAGTTGCAGACCACCATGCGTTACGCGCACCTCGCCGACGATCCGGTGAACCGCGCCGCCGAAGAGAACGCCGCCCGGCTCAGCGCGGCCATCGGATCGCCTGCGGGTCGGCGCGTTGCGTTAAGGGTGGTCAGCTAATGCGGCGCTGGTCCTCCGGTCCTAACGTTAGGGTTGCGCGGCAGCAAAATCCCCTAACGTTAGGGGATCTGTGTTGGCACCACGTGCGGCAAGCTGCCAGCCCCGACGCGGTGAAGACCGCCAACCGGGCCGAACACATGCGGATGCTGGATGGGCGGGCGCTCGGGCTTCTGGTTGCGCACGGCGGCACCGTTGAAGAGCTGATGCCTGATGAAGTGATCAACTAGCGCCCAAGCTTCAGTCGCAGTTCTTGTAGTTGGACGCCAAGCAGGCGCGGGCACGACGTTGGGCTTCGGAAATGTCTGCCGATGTCATTCTTTTTTCGACTATTTGACGGCTTTTCGTGCCTTCTTGGCTGCCGTTTGCGCCGGAAATGTTAAACCACATGTGCGCTGTGATGTAGTCCTGCGGAACGCCTTGTCCGTTGTTATACATGAGGCCGAGATTGAACTGCGCCATGGCGTATCCTTGCTCCGCCGCAGCGCGATACCAATGCACGGCCTCCTTGTGGTCCTGCGGAACGCCTTGTCCGTTGTCATACATGAGGCCGAGCTGGAGCTGCGCTAGGTCGTATCCTTGCTCCGCCGCAGCGCGAAACCAACGCACGGCCTCCTTGTGGTCCTGCGGAACGCCTTGTCCGTTGTCATACATGAAGCCGAGATTGGACTGCGCTAGGGCGTTTCCAAGCGCGGCCAAGGGCTTAAAGTTTTCTAAGGCAATTTGGTAGTCTCCTCCCAGATACGCTGCTATGCCCACAGCGACGTCAGCCGCCAAGGCCGCAGACGCCCAAAATGCAATAAGAGCCGCGAGTACGACTGACTTAATTCTCATGCGGCGACTGCCCCTCTATATTTCCTCGGGCTAGGATAGTTTGCACGGCTCAAGCATACTACTGACATTCCAAAATGTCTGTCCCCTCCGTGCACGCTTGTCAGGCAGCCTTGACTTGGGGCGCTGCAGGCTTCCAAGCCCCCTCATTGGCAGACGGTTTTCGGTCGCTCAGGCTCCGGTGCGGTAGCCATGAGTAAAGTCCGCGCGGCGCGCTGTCGGACACCATCTGGTGAGGTCACGGCCATCACCTCTAACGTTAGGTTACGGGTGCACCGGGCACCTCACAGCTCCGCCAAGCTTAGCATGGCAAGCCAAGGCTGGTTCAGCCTAACGGCCAGCCCCCCCTAACGTAACGTTAGGGGGGGCTGGCCGTTATTGGCAAACTGATGCGCGGCCAAATGCTCTCGCTCGAAGGCGACGGCCTTAGCAGCCGCATTGCACCAAGTGGGACCGACCCTTATAAAGCAGCCCGAGGACATCTCGGGACAAGGAGCTTCTGTGGCACGCCGAACCAAGCCCCGCTGGGGTTACAGATATTTCGACTTCGACGCCGATGACATGGGACGGCGTGAAGACAATGTAGATTTGGAGCGTGTAAAAGAGCTTTGCGGCGGCGAAGGAAACGTGCTGGACGACCCAGCCTATCCAATGCGGTGGGATCTGACTGACTTATTACTCAATTTCTACCGTGACACGTTTGAGGCGCCGGGCCCCTCCCCCGAAGACAGGGCAATCGCATTTGGAATTCTGTGAACCCGGATGGGGAACGTTCAGTGAACGAAGCTGCATCTCTCGTCGTTCTGAGGAGCGAATTCGCCGGCATTTTTCACGAACGAGACTCAGCAGTTCCAAATGCGATTGCCCTGCCCCCGAAGAACGGCAAGCCGCGCTTGACGAGACTAGGGCCGCCGCGAAGCGCCTACGCTTCTGCATCGATGGTCTCGACTGGGAAACTGGAAAATTGCTTTCAGATTCTCTCTACCGAACATATCGATCGCGTCCTCGAAGCGAGCGCAACGAAACGCTTCGCTCGCTGGCGCGTGCAGAACCGGGAAAGATGGAAGCCCTACAGACCCTAGATTTCGCAATCGAAGCGATTGAGGCGATGAAATTTCCAGTGGAGCCCAAGAAGCGAGGCAGAAAGCCAGACCTTGCGCTTCAGGATTTCATCTTCCGCTTGCACGGCATCTACATTTACCGCACCGGACGAGACCCACTCGAAGGTGTCTACCGCAATGCTATAAGCGACCGGTATGAGGGGCGGTTTGTTCGGCTGGCGGAGTACATCCTCGGCCAGTTTGTGCCCGATCTTGCCATCACAAACGCTTCGATTGGCGAACACGTTCGCCGGACCATCGGCGACCGCTCCTAATCGCAACGGCAAAATGCGTCGTGATGCAGACGCAATATGCCGTTTTTTCCGGCCTGCGCTGGCCTGCTATCTTTGTGCCATAGCCAAATTTTAAGGAGTATGGCGTGATGGAAAGCAAGTTCCCCCAAGGCCAAACACCGAGCGAAGCCTCTGACTACTGGGACGGGTTCATTCCCGAGGCCGAAGCGGCGGATTACCTGTGCCAGAGCGTGCGCACATTGCAGAAATGGCGCGTAACCGGCTTCGGCCCACAGTTCTACAAGCCGGGCCGAAGTGTCCGTTATCGCCGCCGTGACCTGCACAGCTGGGCCGAGACCCGACGCCGGGCCAGCACCAGCCAGGTCGCCGCCTGATGAGTTTTGCCCGCGTTGGGGTTGGCAGCACCGCGCGGGATTTTGGGGCCGGTTGGTCCTTCGGGCGCGGGGCCGTAAGGTCTCGCGCCCTTCCTCTGCCACACCCCCGCCCGGTGTCCTCCGGGGCGGAACCTTTCAACCATCCCCGCCGGGCGTCCCGCCCGGCCCCAAAACAAAAGCTGCCCCGCCGGAGGCACATCTGAGAGGGCGCGCTAGCGCCCGCCCTGCCCGCGCAGCGGGCGCTAGCTATCAGCGGTAAGCCGCAAATTAGGGGGGACTTGTAACACCCCCCTCCACAAATACGAAAGCGAAGGTCAGCGCACATGGACGCAGAAATCCTCCACAGCGGGTTTGACGGGCTGAAGTTCACCGTCACCACCGACATTCCTCCCGAGCTGCGCACCGCGCTGGCCGAAGCGAAGGCCGAAGCCGTGCGCACCAACGCGGACGCCACATTGGAGCGCGGCGGCATCGCCTTTGCCGTGCGCCGCAGCGGCGGCATGGCCTTCTCGGTCCACACCGGCGAGTATGGGGCCGAGTGGTTCTTTCTGGACCCGGAGAACCGCCCCAAGAACAACCCCGGCGTGACGGTCGACTTCCGCGCCTTCCTACTCGCCACAGGCGGCCTGCGGGCGGCGGAGGCGCATTTCCGTGAGTGTATGGCCGCGCTCGCCATCCCCTACGTGGAAACGCAGCTCCGCGTCTCTCGCGTCGACTTCGCCGTCGACTTCCTCGCGCCGTGGTTCGAACCGGATCGCGAAGCGCTGATCGTCCCGCCCGGCACGCGCAACCGGGAATTCACCGGCGTTGACGAAACCGAGACACATTGCACCGGCGCTCGGGTCACCGGCCTGCGCGCCGGTGCCGTCGCCAACCGGCAATTGGCGATCTACGACAAGCGGGCCGAGGTCATTGCCAAGCACAAGGCAGGCTGGCCGGTAATCTGGAACGCCGCCCGTGCCGACGCAGGCAGGCCCCCGCTTGATCTGACCGACCGGGACCAAAGCCAAGTCTGGCGGTTCGAGTTGCGCATGGGTTCCAAACAGCTACGCAACCGCTGGGAAATGTGCAGTTGGGCCGACCTTGATGCTCTGATCGGCGATGCCTTCGCCGACTTCTGCCAGCGCGTCCGCTATTGCATCCCCACCGCCGACAGCAATCGCGCCCGCTGGCCCGTGCATGAGCTTTGGCGCGCCGTCACCGAAGTTGTCAGCCACGACTTGCGGGACATGTGCTCGGGCGTCGTGCCCGACGCGGTGAAGGCCGCCAACCGGGCCGAACACATGCGGATGCTGGATGGGCTGGCCCTCGGGCTGACGGTCTCGCGCGCGGCTGCGGAGGGGCTTGCAGATGAGACGGATTTCGAAGCATTCGTGCGGCGCCAAGGGCCTGCCTTGCTTGCCGCGTCGCGCGAGCACCCGGCGCCGGTCGAGGAGCGGTTGGCCAAGGCTGCGGGGCGGTATCGGTTTCGGTGAGAAGCGCGGAGAGCAGCCCTTCGCCACATCCGGCACGAACGTCCGCGATGCGCAGATAGCGGAGTTCTCCTTGGTGTATCGCAAAGCACGACGGGCGGCCGACAATGCTGCTACGCCGGGATCTCTAGTGGATACGAATAGCTCGCGCAGCATTCACCCGACTTCGCGCATCGGCTATACAAAGTCCGTAAGGCGCGCAGGCGTCACATGCTGATCTTCTGATGTCGGAAACATCGACAGCGCTGGTGCAGGACATGTCATTTTCGTGAGAAATCAAGGAGCGGAGGCCAGCAGCCTCGGGCTTCCCGTCCGCAAGTGAGTAGTCTAGTCATCATCTTCAAGTGATACCAGCGACCAACCGGCAACATCGAATACACAGGCTCCGCCATATGAAAAATCCAGTCGACACAATAATTCTAGACCTAGATGTCACATCCCGGAAGGTAGTATGGCTGTTTCTTGAACAGCTTCGGCTTGAGTTTGTGCCATTCCTTCATCGCCAGCAAGGGCGACTTGCTGCCCAGTGCTGATTGCGGGAGTTGTTGGTTGTAGA
>CAJYAD010000091.1 GCA_913064775.1 uncultured Albidovulum sp.
GTCCGCAGGGACACTTCCAAGGGTTCCCTCTCCATCAAGCTCAAGCGCGCTGGCTGGGACGAAGCATTTTTACGAAGCATACTCAATGGCTTGAAGGTCGACTGAAGCCAAATGCGATTGCCCTGCGATAGTGCAGTTGCGTCATGTGCGGCGGATTTTTTCTGATTATTTTTTGGAAAGGTCCTGGTGCGCCAACTTTCCGCGCTAGTGTTTGGTGCCTTGTATTTGGTGCAGAGTGAATTGCGGTAATTGTTTTCTTCTTCCCTCGGCGCGACCAGGGCCCCCAAATAGGGATGCGACAGGGTGGGGTGTTCGGAATCGCCAATGTGATCATCAGTCTCCACGGAAAGCATGGCTATTCTCTTAGCCGCGCGATCGTGCCGGCACAGCAGATCGACAGCTCCGGACCATTCGGATCAGGGTGGTCGAGGGTTTCGTCGACCATGAAGTCGGAACTGCATGGAAGGGCCGCGTTTCACGAAGGACCTCGTAAACAGTGAAGGGGTGTAACCTGAAATGGTTCTTGCGATCATCTTTGTAGCACTATTGACCGGGGTGATGGGCACAGTGACCGCGATCATGCTGGGCGCCGCTTGGTGGATTGTCGTGCTTGCCTTCGTCGGGGCGGGCAATCTTGGAGCCGGCCTCATAGTGGGATTCGCGTTCCTGCGCAGCGACGAGTCCGTTCTGTACCACCGGCTCTCGCAGGGATTTTCCGTTTTGAGCGATAGAATTCACCGCCGGGGGGGGCGGGCAAGAAGGTAAGGATCGCTGGTCACGGCCGACTATAGAGCCTGGCGAAGGGCAAGGGTTTTGTAGTTTTGGCTTGAAATTTTTGGAAGAGATTCAGGCGGTCGCTTAGGTTGAAGTGTCGAAATTTCACTTCAGGGGCTGACGGATCTTTTTGTGTGCTGAGGTCGATCATGTATTCTGCAATGGCGATAGCATTCTGTGTATCTGTAATACTTGGGGAAATGATTGTTCTTACAGAGCATCTGCACGGACATCTGACCCACGACGCGATCAATGGATCTCAGAAAATTCATCGCCACGCAGTGCCGCGTATCGGGGGCGTGGCGGTATTTGTTGGCGTCATCTGCGGCGGTGCCGTCATGACTTTCGGCGGACAAAATCTGTGGCTCTATTTTGTCTTGTCCTGTATGCCCGCCTTCCTTTCAGGTCTGGTCGAAGACCTGACGAAGAAGGTGAGTGTGCGAGCCAGGCTGCTTGCAACCGTCATCGCAGGGGCGGGTTTTTCGCTGATGACGGGATATTCACTCCACCATTTTGGCGTTCCCTATGTTGACAATCTGCTGACTTGGAGGTTGGCTGCTTTGCTTTTCACAGGCTTCGCGGTGGGCGGTGTGGCCAATGCGATCAACATCATTGACGGATGCAACGGCTTGGCTTCGGGCACGGCAATGATGCTGCTCGGGACCTTCGCTTATATCGCTTGGAACGTAGACGATAACTCACTGTTTCTGGTCATCCTTACGTTTCTTGGCGCCATCGCTGGTTTCTTCGTTATGAACTTCCCGCGCGGGCTGATTTTTCTCGGCGATGCTGGAGCCTATTCGATTGGCTTCCTTCTGGCGGCGCTCGCCGTCGCTCTCCCGGCCCGCAATCCAGAAGTGTCGCCGGTGATCGGGCTACTGGTGCTGATTTACCCGGTCAGCGAAACCCTATTCTCGATTGCGAGAAGGTTTCGCGCGCCGCAAGGTAAAGTTGATCAGCCGGATCGCAAGCATTTGCACAGCCTCGTCTTCCGGGCGCTGAGATACGTCGTGCCAGACCCAACGAACCGCAACTCTATCAGTTCGCTGCTTGTCTGGGGCTTGCCACTTCTCTCGGCCATCACTGCCGCTTCGCTTGAAGAGGCGAAAACGCGGACGGTGTTAATCGCGGTGGTGCTGAACGCGCTGATCTACGTCTTAGCCTATCGCGTAACGCTTTCGCGCGTATCAAGCCGGCGCCGCGGTCGCCTAAGGCACAGGAGCTAGGCACGTCTCACGCAGCTATCGTATCCAAGTGAAAGTGCGGGAACGGAACCTGATCACGCATCTCAGAGAACGACCGAGACCCGAGGTCCAAGGGTCTTCTCGAAAACCAAGCGTAGTTCCTTGGTCCTTGGCGCGATCGTGGCCCAAGCTGCGTCAGGAACAGCCAGCCATCGAGGACCTTTCCCCCTTGGCGGCGTTGTGGAAACTGCAACTCAAATACTCACTAAGCATTTGACACTCTGGCGCCTGCGGCGCCTCCGTGTCAAAAGCCGTTCGCCGGGGCGCTGCCCCGGACCCCGCGCCCTCCGCGGGACCGTTGGGGCGTCGTTCGCCACTCCCCCTCCGGCCTCCCCCTGGCGTCTTCCGACGGACCAGACGCGCGCTCGCCGCCCCCTCTGGACTGCCCCGGCCGCATTCCGCGGGACCGAGGGTCGTCGTTCTGCACTCCCCCTCTGGACACCCCCTGCGCCCGGGGAAGGCCGCTGGGCGCGCTTCCCCCGAACCCCCTCCAAGCCCCTTCGCGGGATCTGAGCTGAGTGCGGGCTGACGCCCGAGATCCTGCATGGCGGGGGCTGCCGATGCATCCGGTTTGCGGTCGCGCGGTCTGGGTGACGCGCGACCGCAAGCCGGCTGCCCCAACGGGCCCGAGCGGGAGCGTGTCGTATTCCCAAACTTGGAGGACCGCATGTTCCACTCCCCCACCATCGTTCCAGCCGAGGGCGATGCCCCCTGGTCTGAGACCGTCCGCTCCGGCGATATCGTCGCCTTCCGCTTCCCGGCCCAGGAGGGCGAGGCGGGACCGGAGCCCAAGGCGCGGCCCTGTCTTGTTATCGCGACCGCCACGATCGCCGGGCAGCGCTGGCTTACCGTTGCCTACGGCACCACCGCCCTCGGTAAGGCCCGCAAGGGCTACGCGATCCGCGTCCGCACGCGCGAGGCAGTCGCAGCCGGCCTTGATCGCGCGACGACCTTCCGCGGCGAGCGGGTTGTCATCGTGCGGGCCAATCACCGCGCTTTCGCGATCAACCCGGCACTGCGGACGCCGGTGATTGGCCGACTGGCCGGCAGCCCCCTCGAACGCATGCGCTGGGTGCAGGCCCGGCTGCAAGCCGAAGCCGACATGGCCGCTGAGCGCCGAGCGGAACGCCGGCGTGCGCGGTTCGAGGATCGCATGTCGATCGCCCGGGCCAGAGCGCGCGCCGCCGCGCGGAACGTCATCACCGGCTGACGACGCTGGTCCTTGCGGCAGCGTCCTCCGCCGGCGCTGCCGTCATCCCCCTCATCACAGGAGAACTCCCATGTATTCCGTCTTTCCCACGACCTTCCCGACCAACAACACCCACCGCGTCGTGCTGTTCACGCCGGACCGCAAGGCGCCGGACTACAAGCGCATTCCGGAGCTCGGGGCTGATGCCCTGGCGGCGCTGCGCGCAGCCCTGCGGCGGGTGCCGGAGCTGTCGCCCGAGGTAGCGCGCGACCTCTCGGAAGAGATCGTTGCGCTTCAAGTCCAACTCGACCAGCGGACCTGCATCAACGACACCGCCCTGGCTGCGTTGGGCAAATGCGGAGAGCGGCTGACGCACCTCGATCGCGACGACGCGGCCGACAGCTTCGCCGGTCACCTCTCTGAGGCTCTGACGCATGCGACCCGTGCTGCCGATCTGATTGCTGCACATCGTGAGTTCACGCAGCTGCGCTGGCACTACACCTGAGCCCCCGACGCCGGGCCGCGGTTTCCAGGATGGAACCGCGGCCCACCCTCGGGCGGGCGAGGGAAGGAGACAGACGGATGGCTGGTCGGTTTGATGCATTGCGCGAAGTTTCTTTCACGCCGTTTCAGTGGCTTGCGAGACTTCTGCGTCGATTTTCGAAGGTTCTCGCGCGGATATTTTTTTATTGTTCGCAGGTTCAAGCGCATCGAAGCCCCCAACCCGTGAGGACAGACAATGCAGGCACCCACCCCCACCACGCTCACCGCCGCCAATGACAATCCCGGCGGTGCCACCGAGACCGCGCTGATCGGCCTCGTCACGCTGCTTGCGCGCGCCGAGATGCGCCGTGCCGCCAATATCAACGCCGTCCCGACCGAGACCAAGGAGGCCAATCAATGACCCTGCGTGCCGCGATCTACGCTCGTTACAGCAGCGACCGCCAGAAGCCGACCTCGCTCGACGATCAGATCGCCATGGCGCGTACCCTCTGCGAGGAGCGCGGCTGGACCGTCGTCGCCGTCCACAGCGACGCCGAGAAGACCGGCAAGAACGCCCGCCGCCCGGGTCTCCAAGCACTGCGGCAGGCCATCAAGCAGGGCGGCATCGACATCGTCATCGTCGAGGCCATCGACCGCCTGACCCGCCGCGTCGTCGATGCCCTGAGCGAGTTCGAGATGTTCGAGTTCCAGGGCGTGAAGCTCTACTCGATCGCCGAGGGCGAGCAGGACTTCATGAAGGTCCTGCTGCTGGGCTATGGCGCCCAGCTTTACAGCCAGTCGATCGCGATCCACACCGAGCGCGGGCGCCGAGCTGCGCTCAAAACCCGCCAGCGGATCCACAGCCTCGCCTATGGCTATCGCCGTAGGGAGAGTGAGACCGGGCTGAACCGCGAGATCGACCCGGAGCAGGCCGAGGTCGTGCGGCGGATCTTCCGCCAGACCGCCGAGGGCAAATCGGCCACGGCGATCGTGAAGAGCCTCAACCGCGACGGGATCCCTTCGCCGCAGGGGTCGAAATGGAGCGAGTCCGTGCTACGCGGCAACATCTCGCGCAACGACGGGCTGTTGCGCAACAGCCTCTACATCGGGATCGCGCAACTTGGCCAGACGCACCGCCAGGACGATCCCGAGACCGGCAAGCGCAAAGTCACTGCCACCCCGG
>CAJYAD010000092.1 GCA_913064775.1 uncultured Albidovulum sp.
GCAAGATCCTCGCCCACCTCCGAGCCATAATCACCGCGATTTTGGCCGCCGTCCTGGCCGCGCTCAGCGCCGGAAACCACCGTCATCACACCGACTTCGTCGCCTGATGCCGTTGTTCAGAGCGGACGAGATACCTGGAGGCGGGATGCAACATCTCCTTGGCTGACCAGGTCGGGCAGCCCTCTCAAAATGTGACGGAACCAACAATCAGGGTTTTCCTGCCCGGTCGTCTCTGGCTCAGGCGGCCTGATCATTGCTCTCGGCGGCATCCCGGATTGCGCCGACGATCCATTCGTTCAGGCTCTTGCCTGCCGCCGCCGCCGCAATGACCGCCACTGTCATGTCCTGAGCGAGCTTGGCAAGGAAGGCCTGCGTATCGGTCACGGTGAGACGGTGCGGTTCTGGTGGAACAGCTTCAGGGCTTCAGATCGCGAGCATGCCGGTCGATAGCCACTTGGCGAAGTCCGCCTCGCTGACCTCTCCCACCGCCAGATTCTCCATCATCCTGACACCTTCGATCGTCTGGGGGCGGAAGGAGTAGCCGTTCAGGCGCAGGAATGTGAGCGCGGTCACGAACGCCGTGCGCTTGTTGCCATCCACGAAAGCATGAGCCTTGGAGATGCCGAAAGCATATGCCGCCGCAATCTCTGCAAGCCCGGAGTCGGTATAGGCGGCGAGGTTCATCGCACGGGCGCAGCCCATCTCCAGCAGGGCCCGGTCGCGCATACCGGAAGCGCCGCCATGCCTGGCTATCTGACGATCATGGATGGCAAGGACGGCGGCGAGCGGAACCCAAACCGGCTCGCTCATGCGAGCGCTTGAAGCAGGTCGCGGTTTTCGTCCATCACGATCTCCGCGGCGGCGAGCGCGGCGGCGACCCCGGGATCGTGCGGCGTGATTTTCAGACTGCCATCGTCTCCGCGCATGACGAAGAGCGTGTCACCCTCCTTGGCATCGAGAATGGTGAGCATTTCGGTCGTCAGAGTTATGACGGAAGAATTGCCAACTTTCCGGATCTTGGTTTCGATCATCACGCGATTCCTTGGATATATGAAAGTATATACGCTTTTGCTGTGCGGAGCAAGTCTTCGACCTTTCCCGCAAGGGTCTGGGTGCTGACCGCCCCCTTTCCATCCGGCGGCGTCGAGGCCACGGCGTGACGCCGCAGCGAGCCATACCGAAAGGGGAGCGAGAGAGGCGGGCGTCGACACTTCAACCCACTTTCTATCCTGCCTGTGAACGCGCTGATGAACCGGACGCAGATGCTGACCGGGATAGGGCGGTCGCCAACGACCACCTCCTTCCGAACGCCTCTCACACCGAGACGCTCCAAGCGCTTGCATATCTCGGATATCGGACTATGTTATATGTAAGATAATCATACGACGCCAGGCTGTCCTCGAGGAGGTCGCGCATGAAGGAAACCATCCACATCATCCAGGCCGACGGCAAGGATCGCAGTCTGCCCCGTTCCGACCTCATGCGGAAGCTCGATGACATGCGCAATGCGCTTGTCGTCAACTTCACCTCGGCGGGCGACCTCAAGGTCGGTCGCGGGGTTCTACGCAACCTGCCGCGCCTCCTCGAAGAGAAGCGCGCCTCGCGCCAGCTCGAACGCATAGAGAAGATGATGGAGGGACTCCTCGACCTCGATCCCTTCGACCAGGTCGAGACGGAAATCGACGCAGACAACGCGGTGCTCCGCACCCGCTTCCTGGAGGATTTCAAGACCCTCACGAGCGCAGTGGTGCACGCCAATGCCGGCCATCATGGCCGCAACGCCGCCCAGACCGCGGCCTCATGGAAGCGGGCCGGCAAGATTCTCTCCGTCACCTACGGCGGTCGGGACCTGTTTCCCGCGTTCCAGTTCGACGGTGGTGGCCAGCCGCTCCCGCTCCTGAAGGATGTCCTTTCGGCCCTGCCCGAGAGCCTCACGTCCTGGCAGCGCGCCTTCTGGCTTGTCGCCCAGGATTTCCATCTCGACGGCAAGAGGCCGATCGACTGCATCAAGGGGGGCGAATCCCAAGTCGTCGAAGCTGCCCGTCACGCGGGTAAGCTGCCGGTCGGATAAGGGATCTCGATGAAGATCCCGAACCCAGCCCGCGTCGCGCTGCCCTTCACCCTGCCCGCCGGCACGGAACTTCACCGGCTGCACGACGTCGATTACCCTGGCGCGAGCTTCAATCCCTGCAAGGGGGAGCCCACGCGCTTCGCGCCGCTTTTCGACGGCGTGACTTGCATCCCGACCTTCTATGCCGCCACGACCTTCGACGGCGCGGCTTACGAGACCATCTTCCGCGGCATCCCCGATCCCTATGCGGGCATTCCCCGCGCGTCGCTCGATGACCGCGGTGCAAGCCTCATCGTTCCGCGGCGTGATCTCACCCTGGTGCCGCTCTTCACGCCCGAGCTTGTCGGCTGGGGCCTGGAGGCGGCCACCGTCTTTTCCTCGAACGCCTCCTCCTACGTGCCCTGCAGGGGCCTTGCCCTGCAGGCCTGGCGGGACAATCCCGCGGCGGACGGCCTTATCTGGAGTTCGGTGCGCGACAGCTCGGCCCAGGCCATGCTCATCTTTGAGGGCCGCGCCGAGGCAAGCGACTTCGAACTGCATTCCATCCGCGAGGTTCGCGCGGAGCCAGCTCTGCTTGACGAGATCGCGGATGCAGGCCGGCGGGCCGGGTTCACGATCATTCGGTAGGTTGCGCCGGTTCTGCAGGGCGGGGAGACTGTTCCGACAGTAGCTTCAGCCGCCTGCCGCCTGCCGCCTGGCCCCTGCGGCTACGGGATCTATCAGCAGTCGCCCGGGCAGGGCTTGGCCTATGCCGGGGCGGGCGACGGCCCAGAGCGCCCGCAGGGCCTTGCTGGCCGCCTGCGGGAGGCCGCAGCGGGCCTTGTGATCGCGGGGCTCTGTCCAAGGCCGCTGAAGCCCTACAGCAACGCCGAGAGGCGGAAGATCGGCACGGAGCGCGGGAGGTCGAACGGCTACATGCCGAGGAGCTGCGGTTGCAACGCGAGCGCGACGAACACACCCACCGTCTCAGGGGGCCGCATCACGGGCTGTAGGTCAGTGCAGTCCGGCAGCTTTCCGCAGGGCCTCATTGATCCGGCCTTGCCAGCCTGGACCGCTCGCTTTGAAGGCCGCCAGCACTTCCGGATCAAGCCGGATTGTCGTTGAGACCTTGGTCACAGCGGCCTTGGGCCTGCCACGCTGGACTTTCGCCTGGGCAAACTTCTCCATCCAATAGGGAGTCGAGAGGTCCGGGGCGTCATCCTCAGAGGCGATGTCGATATGCGTCTTGTTCCCGGTCACCTTCGCTTTTCCACCCCGTGTGGCGCAGGGGTTAGAGACTGCGACGGATGAAGACCTCGCCGCGGTTGAAATCCTCGGTGCTGGTTACGGTCTGCATTGGGAATCCCTCGATGTGGACCTATCCATTCCCGGCTTGCTGGCGGGACTGTTCGGCACCAAAGCCTATATGGCCCGGCGAGCAGGGCAGACCAAATCTCCAGCGAAAGCCGCCGCTGCCCGAGAAAACGGCCGCAAGGGCGGCAGGCCGCGCAAGCAGGCGTGATGTTCATAAGCTGAACCCATCGTCCCTGTCACGGCTGATATTGAGGCGTGCTGAAACGGATAGGTTTCGGCTTGCCCGATCAGATGGAGAGCATGATCTCAGATTCTGTCAGCTGCCTTCGGCCTGCTCAGAGGTCAGCTTTCGAACGACGCTGACTGGCAAGAACATCCTCAGCGGGTTCGATGCGAGCGGCAGAAAGCCGTAGCTTTCGTATAGCGCCTTGCGACGGGCCACGCGGTCGGGGTCGCCACAGTCGAGAACATCGAGGATGACGACAGCGACGCCGATGGAATCTGCGGCAACTGCAATCCGGCGGAGGGCATCGACAAGCAAATCGCCGCCATAACCGCCCCCACTGAACTTCCGATCACGCCCGATCATCGAGATGTATGCGGCCGGGATGTTGCCGTGCGACGGACGTGTCCGCGCGAACTTTGCAGGTAAATCCGCAAAGTGAACGGCGTGGGCATTGAGAGCATAGAAACCGATTACCGTGCCGGCAGGATCGACCATCACATAGAGCCGGACGTTGTCCGCCTTGGCGAGCTTGTTGGCCGTCTTCTGGAAGTAGTTGTCGACCTGTTCGACGCCGCAAGAAAAGGCCGCTCGATCATGTCTCTCTGGATCGAACGGTTCAATGATGTAAGAGGCCGGTTGTGATGCAGCCATCTACTGCGACACAACCGTTTTGCCATGCCGACGGAAGGCCGAGCGCAAGGCGTCTGTCGGCGCCGCCGGAGTATCGAGTGCCGAGAAAAACGCGTCATGATCGACCGGCTGCAGCACCGTCCGTTCATGCGCTGCAATCGTTGACAGCGCTGCCTGATAGGCGGCATTCATGGTGAAGACGGAATCGTCGACGCCAGAAAGCGCCGCCGCCTGCTGAATCGCTGCCTTGATGCGCGGCTTCGTCCGGAAATTCATCCGGGCCTCGTTGCGCTCATCGATCGCGCGCGTGTTGTCGCGGAAACCAAGCATGGTCGCCTCCTGTTTTTCCATCCGCCATGTACGCCTTATTGGCGTACAAATCAAGCGTTCGGTCGGGAAAGTTCTTCGAAAGTAGCGCACTCACCCAAACCGCCGCCCTCTGTCCGTGAACGTATACTCGTTAACGATGATCCCCTCCTCGATGGTCCGCTCTGAACAACACCTACTGCATTGATTTTGCGTGATTATGGCGACCTTTTGGTCGCTTTTACCTGCAAGGTTTCGTATGATTTTGTTGAAAACCTTGCAGATTTGGAAGCCGCGATGAAACACCGCCCGCGCGCCGAGG
>CAJYAD010000093.1 GCA_913064775.1 uncultured Albidovulum sp.
CGCAAGCCTCAAGCTCGAGGCGGTCTGCTGAAGAAAGAAAACCAGGGCGGATCATGGGCATAGCTGAATCGTTCCAAGCCCAGCCGTCAAGCCATCAAATTCGGCTTCCGCAGGACTCGGTGTATAGACCACAACGATGTCGATTTTTCCGGCAACGACATCGGCCATCAGGCCCCGCAGGGCAGGGCGCTCCATGGTGCCGCCGGAAAAGCCGCCATCGTCGTAATGGTCCGGTAACGCCTTCCAACCTTCGCCTGACTGGCTTTTCACATAGGCCGCGCAGGCTTCGCGTTGCGCGTCGAGCGAGTTGAATTCCTGATCCAGCCCCTCGTCGGAGCTCTTGCGGGTATAGAGCGCGCAGCGGCGGCGGGGGGCTGTCATTGGCCGTCCTCCCGAAGCCCGAAGAACCGCGGCCCGTTCCACCGGGTGCCTGTCGCGGCGCGGGCCACAGAGGAAAGGCTCGGGTAAACCTCCCCCTCCCATCGGAAGCCGCCCTCTTCGACGATCACTTCAATCCGGCGGCCCTGCCAGTCCCTGCGCAGAACTGCACCCAGACCGAGCCGGCGCCCCTCGACTTCCACCGGCCCACGCGCAGAGAGCTTTCGTCGCGTATCCCGGTCGAGGCCGCCGAAGACCGCGGTCTGGATACGCCAGGCCAGCAGGAGGCGCAGGAGTTCGGGCGACCGTAACTTTGGCACAGGGCCGGGATATCGCGCCCAGGCCCCGCGCAGCTCCTCAAGGCCAAGACCCGCCAGGGATTCGACCTCTTCTTCGATCATTGCTTTGCGGGTCATTTGGCGGGAGTGATCCAATAACGGCGTTCGCCGTCAACCTTCTCGGAGGTGACATTGTGGCCTTTGCGTTTCAAAGCCCCGGCCAGCGCGCCCCTGACGGAATGGGGCTGCCACCCGGTCGACACCGAGAGCTCGGCCAGCGTCGCGCCGTCTTTACGGCTCAGAAGGTCAAGAATCCGGTCGAGCTTCGTCGGCGGCTTTGCCAGACCAGTCACCGGGCTCGGTTGCCCGGCTCCGGTGCGTGTGGCTACTTTATCGCTGTCGCCTCTGGCTGAGCGGCGCCGGGATTTCCCGGATTTCTCCGTGATGGATACTGGCCGGGATTTGGGGATATCTGTCATGATGCGTCTCCGATGCGCAGGCGGTGCATCCGCCTGTACCGGAACGAGCCCGGAGATCCGGGCCTGGGAGACAGCAATGCTTGCCGGTGCGACGAAGTCCAGCCGCAAGCAGGATACATGCTCATATCCGGTGGGAGTGGGATCGCGCCCAGTGGAGAGCAGTCTTTGAGGCAAGAAGGGGCGAGAGGCCGGACTGCAGCGCAGCTCGAACGAATGGCCGGTTTTTGGACCGATAGCCGAAATGCCGCTTCTGGGCACTTATACCATCGCCCTATGATCTGACTTCTTTTGCCCATTCTCGGGTTGCGATTGAGCGTATTGTATCTGGTAATGCGACGAGTGCGTTCCAGGCGTCGCAGCAGGCATCGAGGATGGCGTCGTAGGTGTTGAAGATGCGGTTGGCGAGATAATTCTGTCGGAGATACTGCCAGATGTTTTCGACGGGGTTCAGCTCCGGCGAGTACGGCGGCAAGGCCAGCAGACTAATGTTGTCGGGCACGATGAGGGCGCCCCCCGGCCGATGCCAGCCCGCACCATCGAGTCCCGCATTCGGCGACCAGCTTCAGCGCCAAGGACGGTCCGAGGCCGTGGATCTGCGTCAGGTCCACGCCGAGAACGCCGTGAAGGGCTGCACGCACATCGAACGCGGGGGCGTTGACCTGCTTCCCTCGGGTCCACGCCTTCGGGAGCGGAGGAATGGTCCCCGGCGCTTTGACCGACAGCGCCGCGATCGCGGCCTCCAGTCGGAGGTCACAGAAAACAATGACAGGGACTTCCGATTCAGATGACTAGGTGGAACAGGAGGGGAAGATTCCAGCCCGTTGCTCTGACAGTTTCGCCGGGCAGGCTGTCGATGTCATGGCAAACCGGCTACGGGACGACCCAGCAGCACGTCCTTCGGCGTCACTCCGGGGGGCAGGGGATAGGCGAAGATGTGCAGAAGCGCTTCGCGGTACTGCGTGCCTCCGCCAAGGAGCACGAGCGCCATGATCCCGACACCGTTCGCTTCGATCACTGGACCGCGATTGGCCATCACCGCATATCCGTAGAAATCCGAAACCCGCAGATCGAGGCTGGACCACCATGTCGCGGGGTCGCCGACGGCAAAATTGCTGTTGCCCAACCTGAGCTCGGATGCGCCCGTGACCTTGCCATCGGTAATCCGTAGGCTGAGATGTTCGAACTGGTCCGTCCCCGGATTCCAAACCGGACCGACCCGGGTTACCTTCCCTCCCTCGGTCTGAAAAGTCATGCTGGCCTGCACGGTCGGGGGTAGACTCCCCGGATCAGGTCTCGATGGGATGCCCGCGATGCCGAGGGGGGTCGCCGCAACCATGGCGATCCAGGTCCGTGTGCCAATTGCACCTGCGTCGGCCGTCGATTTGAATGCGTAGCCGTCGTCCAGCGGGATACTGCCGAGGTCGGGATGCCGCGTATGGCCGGAGCCGAGGCTGATATGCACGGCATAGGCGCGGGGCAATTCGCCCGGCGTGTACTCGCCCGGCCTGATCCCCATCAGGGACGTCAGATAGACCGAGTCCGCCACTCCATCCGTGCCGGGCTTGTCCGTATAGAGGGCAGCCGCAGGCGCGAAGCGCTGCTTGAGATGCAGGTTCGCGATCGGTTCGGGGCCGTAGAACGCGGGCTTGCGGGCATCGAGACAGCCCACCTGCAATTCGTCGATCGGCCGGATCCGCGGATTGAAGCCGGTGTAATGGACCGCCATCACCGTGTGGTAATACTTGCAGGGCAGGTTGGAGGCGACCGGCACCAGCCTGAATTGGGACAGTAGCGCCTGTTCTGGCCCGGTGGAGGTCGGCTCGGCGGGGGCTGGCACGGGAACATAGGCATAGGCTGCGCCCTGCCTGCGTAGACAGGCGTGATCCATGATGTCTAGCCCCGGGTGCGCCGGGAAGACCCGGAAGCAGAGGTAGACGAGATGGCCATCGACCATGCCCGGGTCCGAGAGCGTGACGTCAGCCGCCGGAGCGGGCGGCATGCCTCCTGGCGTGCAGCTCGGATTACAGCTTTTCGCCTTCCAGCGCCCGCTACCCGAGGACTGCGACACGCCCCATCCATTCCACTTTAGATTGTGCACGATGACCGAGCCGTCCTTGCTCAACGAGATGGTCGAAGGGCGCACCTGCCGCGGATTGTGGCCGTCGATAGCGGCCCCGATGTCGACGTAGAAGGAAATCGGCCCCGAGGCGCCTTGTACCGTAGTCGCGGAAGAGGGCACGACGTTGGCAGGCACTTGGTTGGCAGGCACCGTATCGTAGTAGCTCAAGGCCCCCTGTGGTTTAAGACAACCGCGATCAAACGGATCGCGCTTCGGGTTGGCCGGGCTAATCTCGAAGCAGCGATAGACTTCATGGCCATTCACCCTGCCGGGGCTCCACAATGTCAGATGAACGGGGCTTGTCGTCACCATACCATCGGCACAATCCGGCGTGCAGTCGCTGCCACTCCACAGGCCGGTCGCCTCGGCAATGCTCTTGCCCCAGTCCTTCCATTTCAGGTGAACCAGGGCCACAGAACCGTCCTGGGTCATGAGCACGGTTGCAGGGCGGACAGATGGCTTGCTCTGGCGGCTCACACCATTGGTGATGTATGTGAAAAAGCCGATCTGACCATAACTGGTCCGCTCTGAACAACACCTACTGCATTGATTTTGCGTGACTATGGCGACATTTTGTTCGCTTTTACCTGCAGGGTTTCGTATGATTTCTTTGAAAACCTTGCAGATTTGGAAGCCGCGATGAAACA
>CAJYAD010000094.1 GCA_913064775.1 uncultured Albidovulum sp.
GCCCGGCTCAGCGCGGCCATCGGATCGCCTGCGGGTCGGCGCGTTGCGTTAAGGGTGGTCAGCTAATGCGGCGCTGGTCCTCCGGTCCTAACGTTAGGGTTGCGCGGCAGCAAAATCCCCTAACGTTGGGGATCTGTGTTGGCACCACGTGCGGCAAGCTGCCAGCCCCGACCCTAACGTTAGGGTTCGGTTCGAGCAGGAAACCCCTAACGTTCGGAAACCTCTGCTGGTACCAAGACCCTATGCCCAAGACCTCCTCTGAACTTCTAACCTTGTGGGAAGCCGGGACGCCGCTTCAGCAAGCGGTTCACGTCTTCGCACCGAAAGACCTGAAAGCGGACTGGAAATCGGCGCGAAGCCAGTCGTCGCTACAGGCGATCCGGGATCGTGTCGAAGCCGACACCGCGACAGAAGCACCAGTCGCAGACAAGATTTCCCGGGCGATTGCCGAAGCGGGCCCCATCCTGAACCGTCGCGCCGACATCATGAACCGGATGCGGTGGAACCTCGCGGAAGCCTTGCGACGTGATCTGCTGATAGCCGTTGCGTTCGAGTTCCCCCGCACGCTGGCATCGGCACCAGTCGAGTTGCGTCCGGAGTACTGGCGCGGCAAGCAGGTGTGGGACAAAGGCGAACTGCACGCGGACAATCTGCGGTTTGTCGAGGTTCGCATTCTGATGCCAGCGCAGGCCGCCGCGCTCTTGGGCGGCAGCGTGGAAGGCACTGCCCGCAAGCCCGGGCGACCTGGATATGGGCCGGATATAGAGGCGGCGTTTCATGCGCTGAACAAGGCGGGGAAGATCGCCCCTCATGCGTCGATGTCCTCGCATTATCCATTAATCCGGGATTGGCTTCGTGCGCATCGGCCTGACTCTGCCCCGACGCCCCGCACGCCCGGGGATGAGGCGATCCGCAGGGTTGTCGCGCCGCTCTTTCGTGCCCTGACGGATGACGCGTAACGCGCGACTGGCGCGGCCCCGTGCCGCGCGGATCGCGAAAGGCCGCAGAGCTTCCAATAAACTATAAATTCCCCTCCCATTTATTGGCATTTTTCGAGGTTTGCCTTTGGGCGATCTTGTTCGCAGTTGAACTGAAACAGGAGGGTTTCAACATGGTTCTTGGGGAAAATCGCACCGCGCCTGCGGAGGCGTCCGATTTCTGGGACGGCTTTATCAAGGAAGATGTCGCGGCGGAATATCTCTGCCAAAGCACGCGCACCTTGCAGAAATGGCGCGTGACAGGTTTTGGGCCGCAATTCTACAAGCCGGGCCGCAGCGTGCGCTATCGCCGCCGCGACTTGTACAACTGGGCCGAGACCCGGTGCCGGGCCAGCACCAGCCAGCTCGCCGCCTGATGAGTTTTGCCCGCGTTGGGGTTGGCAGCACCGCGCGGGATTTTGGGGCCGGTTGGTCCTTCGGGCGCGGGGCCGTAAGGTCTCGCGCCCTTCCTCTGCCACACCCCCGCCCGGTGTCCTCCGGGGCGGAACCTTTCAACCATCCCCGCCGGGCGTCCCGCCCGGCCCCAAAACAAAAGCTGCCCCGCCGGAGGCACATCTGAGAGGGCGCGCCAGCGCCCGCCCTGCCCGCGCAGCGGGCGCTAGCTATCAGCGGCAAGCCGCAAATTAGGGGGGACTTGTAACACCCCCCTCCACCGATACCAAATCGCAGGAGAGCGCAAATGAACGTGGAAATCCTCCACAGCGGGTTTGACGGGCTGAAGTTCACCGTCACCACCGACATTCCTCCCGAGCTGCGCACCGCGCTGGCCGAGGCGAAGGCCGAAGCCGTGCGCACCAACGCCGACGTGGTGATCGAACGCGGCGGCATAGCCTTTGCCGTGCGCCGCAGCGGCGGCATGAGCTTCTCGGTCCACACCGGCGAGTATGGGGCCGAGTGGTTCTTTCTGGACCCGGAGAACCGCCCCAAGAACAACCCCGGCGTGACGGTCGACTTCCGCGCCTTCCTACTCGCCACAGGCGGCCTGCGGGCGGCGGAGGCGCATTTCCGTGAGTGTATGGCCGCGCTCGCCATCCCCTACGTGGAAACGCAGCTCCGCGTCTCTCGCGTCGACTTCGCCGTCGACTTCCTCGCGCCGTGGTTCGAACCGGATCGCGAAGCGCTGATCGTCCCGCCCGGCACGCGCAACCGGGAATTCACTGGCGTTGACGAAACCGAGACACATTGCACCGGCGCTCGGGTCACCGGCCTGCGCGCGGGCGGCGTCGGCAACCGCCAATTGGCGATCTACGACAAGCGGGCCGAGGTCATTGCCAAGCACAAGATGGGTTGGTTGACGATCTGGAACGCCGCCCGCGCCGACGCAGGCAGGCCCCCGCTTGATCTGACCGACCGGGACCAAAGCCAAGTCTGGCGGTTCGAGTTGCGCATGGGATCCAAACAGCTCCGCAAACGCTGGGAAATGCGCAGTTGGGCCGATCTTGATGCGATGATCGGCGACGCCTTCGCCGACTTCTGCCGGCGCGTCCGCTATTGCATCCCCACCGCCGACAGCAATCGCGCCCGCTGGCCTGAGCATGAGCTTTGGCGCGCCGTCACCGAAGTTGTCAGCCATGACTTGCGGGACATGCGGTCTGGCGTCGTGCCCGAGGACGTGAAGACCGCCAACAGGGCCGAACACATCCGAATGCTGGACGGGCAGGCGCTCGGGCTTCTGGTTTCGCGCGCGGCGGCAGGGGACGTCGCGGCAGGCGACGTTGAAGCGTTTCTTGGCCGCCAAATCCATGTTCTGAAGGAACGATCGCGCGAGCATCCCGTCCCCGTGGACGCGCGGTTGGCGAAGGCGGCGGGGCGGTATCGGTTTCGGTGAGAAGGGTTGATGAGTCGGGGCCGGAAGGGTTCAACTGAACAGAATGGTCCACTTCCTAGATCAGCCTCCAGAGTTTCTCTCCTGGGGGTTACCTCCCCGAATTTGCCGATTTCGGTTGATATGCTCAGGATTTTGGTAGAGCTTTGATATATAACAAGATTGACGCACTTGACCCCTGCAAGGCTGGACAATGTGTTTTCACAATGAAAACAACTGAAGCGGAGAATGTGCGTTGGCCCTTACAAAAAATCTCAAAGTCAAAATATCCAGTATTGTGGTGGGTTCCGTGGCGATGGTGTTTGGCGCGCCTGCCATTGCTACTGCGCTGGCGGTATCGATATCGGATCTCGCATGGATTGGCGCCGAGGCTCTGAGGAAGGACCCGGGGAGCGATCTGCACAGGCGAATTGATGATCTTCTAAATGAATTTGGTGAAGATGCGGATGTAGCAGTTCTGGAACTGATCTTTGACGATAATCGAGAAGACCTGAAAATTGATTTCGACGCAGCAATTGTTGAAATTCGCAAGGACCCGCATGCAAACCTGACCAGTTCGATCACCTCGGCATTGAACAACAGCCTTCGTCTTGACGGGCACAACGAGGCGCAGCAGTCCAAGGCGCACATTCTGATTCACTCGGCCGTAAGTCAGGTACTTGAAACTGATGCAATGCGCTACAGATTTACCGAAGCGGCGCTAATCGATCTTATTCGTGCGTCGGCCCAAAGCTCGGACACACTACGGAAACTTCTCAACCCGGCTTATTCACCGAAATCGAGCTAGATTGGTTGCGTGCGCCTGAATGTGCTTTAGAATCAAGCTGCTAAACAAAGACCTTCGGCAGCATCGGACGCACGCATGGGTGAAACGCTACAGCCGGTC
>CAJYAD010000095.1 GCA_913064775.1 uncultured Albidovulum sp.
AAGGCGGACAGGAAGATATGCATGGCGGCGAAGGGCTCCCAGAGATGAATCCTCCATCCAGAATCCATCTCGCCGGCAGCCGCAAGGGGCGCCCCTCATGCTCTCAGCTCCAAATGCGATTCCCCTGATCTCTCCGCTACAGTCAAGAACTTCGTTAATACCATCGTGGCAAATGGTTAATCAGCCGTTACTGTGACAGAGTTTCACCTGAAAACAACTTAAAGTTGTCTGTATTTCTGAATAGCCGTGACTTTCAGCGCGGCTTCTCCATGAACTTCAATTGCCTGGCGCCAGCTTTCGAATTCCTCTTCCGAAAGGGAATAGCGATCCAGCGCCTCGCCCATCTCGATCAGCCCGTAGGCCACCGCCCGCACCACGATCGCCTTGCGTGAGGCGACCCATCGGCGGGTATCGGGCGGCGGCAGGTCCGCGCGGCTGAGAATGGTCCCGTCAGGCAGGGTGACCTGGCGCGGCCCGTCAACTTTCTTCAGGTACATGAAACCTTCCCTCGTCTTGTCGCGGGAAGCCTTGCAGATCTGCCTTAAAGAGGGGTGAAGCGAGGGGTTGAGGATGTAACGCATTTTCCTATATTCCTGCTCACCTGTTCCCCAATCCCCATTCAGGGCGTGATCATGGCACTCGACAGCAAAACCGGGATGAATTCGCTGGGCTTTCCCAAGGCCCCTGCCGACACCCGCGTGGTCGTGGCCATGTCGGGCGGCGTCGACAGTTCGGTCGTGGCGGCGCAACTGGCCGAGGAAGGCTATGACGTGGTGGGCGTGACGCTGCAGCTTTACGACCACGGCGCGGCGCTGGCGAAGAAGGGGGCCTGCTGCGCGGGCCGCGACATCCACGATGCGCGCCGCGTGGCCGAGACGATGGGCTTTCCCCATTACGTGCTGGATTATGAGAACACCTTCCGCGAGGCGGTGATCGACGAATTCGCCGATGCCTATCTGGCCGGCGCCACGCCCGTGCCCTGCATCCGCTGCAATGAGCGGGTGAAGTTCAAGGACCTGTTGCAGACCGCGAAGGATCTGGAGGCCGATTGCATGGCCACCGGACACTACATCCAGCGCAAGGCGGGTGCTGCCGGGGCAGAGCTGCATCGCGCCGCCGATCCGGCCCGCGATCAGAGCTATTTCCTGTTCTCGACCACGCCCGAGCAGCTGGACTATCTGCGCTTTCCGCTAGGCCATCTGGCATCGAAGGCCGAAACCCGGGCGCTGGCGGTGAAATACGGGCTTTCGGTGGCCGACAAGCCCGACAGCCAGGACATCTGCTTCGTGCCGAACGGAGACTACGCCAGCGTGATCGAAAAGCTGCGCCCCGGCGCGGCGGACCCGGGCGAGATCGTGGATATGGACGGCCAAGTGCTGGGCGAGCATCGCGGTGTGATCCATTACACCATCGGCCAGCGCCGGGGGCTGGGGATCGGCGGGCTGGCGGATCCGCTTTATGTGGTCCGGCTGGACCCCGACAGCCGCCGCGTGGTGGTCGGCCCGAAAGAGGCGCTGTCGACCCGCGTCGTTCCGGTGCGAGAGATCAACTGGCTGGGCGAAGCGCCGCTGACTTCGCGGGCGGAATGGGAGGTGGCGGTCAAGGTGCGCTCGACCCGCCCGCCGCGGCCCGCTGTGATCCGCCCGGTTTCGGCGACCGAGGCAGAGGTTGAACTGCTGACCCCCGAAGAGGGGGTGAGCCCGGGTCAGGCTTGCGTTTTCTACGCCCCCGAAGGCAGCCGCGTGCTGGGCGGCGGCTGGATCTGGCGCGGGCAGTAAAAGGCGCGCGCCGGGCGAAAGCGGGCCGGGCGGTTCGCCCGCTTCGCGGCGAATTCAGGGCCCCGAAGCCGGTGCGACGGCATAGTCCCGGGCCACGAGGAGACTCCGATGTCCGATCCGATCCAGCCGTCCGACGTGATCCTGCGCGATCTGCGCCCCGGTGACGCGGGCTGGCTGATCATGCGCCACGCCGAGCTTTACGCACGCGACGAAGGCTTCGATCAGAGCTTCGAGGCGCTGGTGGCCGAGATCCTGGCCGCCTTCCTGCGTGACCACGACCCCGCGTGCGAGCGCGGCTGGATCGCCGAACGGGACGGACAGCGCCTTGGCTCGATCTTCTGCGTGAAGGCGGGTGAGGGGGTGGCCAAGCTGCGCCTTTTCCTGATTGAGCCCGCGGCGCGCGGCACCGGTCTGGCGCCGCGCCTGTTGCAAAGCTGCATGGGCTGGGCCCGGGCGCGGGGCTACCGCAGGATGGTGCTTTGGACGCATGAAAGCCACCGTGCCGCCTGCCGGCTATATGCCCGCACGGGCTTTCGGCTGACCGGATCGCGCCCGGTACATAACTTCGGCTGTGATCTGGTCGAACAGAGCTGGGAGATTGATCTGTAAGCCGCACGCGGGGGGCAGGGCAACTTCCCAAGCTGGGCGGTTTTGGCAAGACGGCTTTCGATGTTGGCGGGGCGGCGCCAGCGTTCCGCGGCCAACCCGCCCGGTCGAAAGAACAGGTGCAGGCACGGGTGCAGGAGCCTCTTGCAATCGTTGGTAGGGGGGGGTAAATGGCCTCCAGTGCCGCCTTAGCTCAGTTGGTTAGAGCGCTGGATTGTGGATCCAGAGGTCTCCCGTTCAAGCCGGGAAGGCGGTACCAAAAAATCAATAGCTTAAAGCAAGATGTTTTGTCGTCGCTGAGACTTTGTCTCGCTTTTGTCTCGGAAGTTCCAAGCGGTCGGCCCTCCTTCAGACCCCACAAAGCAATCGGATGACGGTCGCTCTGTTGGACTTTTTCGTTCGAGTAAGCGACGGAAACTCGAAAATGTGGAAAGACATCTGGATCTAGCGTACGCTGAACGTGCCTAGGTTCTTGTCAACCCTTGGGCATCGCGATGCTCTTCAGTCATGGAGAGATCGTGATGAGGATACTATCAAAGCGCCAGCTCAAGGAGTTGGTCCTGTACTCGCCGCAGCACGTCGCGAGGCTGGAAAAGGCCGGGGCATTCCCCAAGCGGGTAAACCTCGGACCCAACCGGGTCGGATGGGTTGAGGATGAAGTGCTGGATTGGCTCCAAGACCGGCTGGACCGCCGAGAAGCACCTGACCGACACTCCTGAAAAGGAGCAAGGGTGGCCGGGTGTGCACAGCTCGGTCACCCGACTTTCTATCCAAGGCGCGCCACCGCTCGCACGCCTGCAATCCTCCCGAACCTCCCAAACCTCCCGAACTTCTCCGTTAGAATATCGTCCAGCGCGTGTAGAGGGTTCATCTCGGACTTGCAAAATCCTCCCATTGGACTGACAATTGTTCCTATGGCAGATAATTCTCCGAACAGTTTACCCGGCATATTCACCGAACCCTCCTCCGGGGGCGTTTTGGGTCGGTTTCGGTGCGCGTAGCGGTCTCTGTCTGGGGTTATGGGCGGGGTTTTGCGATGGTTGGCGGGGTGGCCGCGCCCTTTGGCCT
>CAJYAD010000096.1 GCA_913064775.1 uncultured Albidovulum sp.
GCCGCGCGACATCGAACAACGACATCGCTTCTTGACCTCAATGCCCGTCGCGCGGCACCTTCCATCCGTCGTCTCCGACTCGTCACCAGCGATGTCGCTGACCAGTCACCGGCAATGTCGCGCTACAGCTGCCCTTGCCTTTGGGGAGGGCACGTCATGACAGCCCTTCGGGTATCAACACTGCCCGATGCGATCCGCAACGAGGTTGCCCGCCTGAAAGGGGCGGGCTTCCCCTTGCTGCCTCTGGGCGGCGCGGATGGCAAGGCGCCGCTGTTGCGGGCATGGGCTGGCCCTAGTGTGACCTTGGCGCGGATACTGGCCCCGCTGCATCGGACAGGATCGACAACCTACGGGGTGCGGCTGGATGGCCTGGCGGTGATCGACTGCGACAATGACGACAGCGCCCTTGTCGTCCAGATGGAGGCGCGCTTTGGTCAAAGCCCTGTCCACATCAAGACCCCGCGCGGGCGGCATCTTTACTATCGCGCCGCCGGGGCTGTGCCGAACCTGCGCGGCGAAGGTCTCCCGGTGGATATCAAGACCGGCGCGCGCAGTTATGTGGTGGGGCCGCTGTCGCTTCGCCCTGACGGCGGTTTCTATGATCCGGTGAAGGGTTTGCTCGGGAAAGACACGCTGCCCCCCTTGCGCGGCACTGCAAGCCCGATGCCCGCCCCGATTCCGACCGGGCATCGCCACGTTGAACTTGTGAAGGAGGCAATGCGCATGGTGGAGCTGGTGGACAGCGCAGCGGAACTGCAAGCCAACCTTGCGAGCATCCGGGACGACTGGTGCATTGATCCCGCCACCATGCCCGACAGTGAATTGCTGGGCATTGCCGGATGGGCTTGGAAGTGTCGCCTTGAAAACCGGATCTATCGGGGCCGTGACAGCGCCTTTCCGGTGCAACGGCTGGCCCTGGATGCCCTGCGTGGTCAAGCCAATGGTGCGGATGCTATCGCGCTGCTGGTGCTGTTGGAAGATCAACACGGCCACAGCCCCGGCAAACGCTTTCCTTTGGATTTCGACGCGATGCGGGCAGCGGGGCTTTTGAACCTGTCCAAACCCCGCCTGCGCGCCGCACGCCGCACGCTGGAAGGCGCTGGGCTGTTGCGGCTGGTAGGTCGGCATCGGGCAGGATCAGCGCCGCAAACTTTTGCCCTGACAAGGCCACGTCCCGGCATCGGTGGCGCGGTCAATGTGCAATCCATGCCCGGTGCGTGCCGTGGCGTGATGGCGGGGAAAACAGGAGGAAGGGGCTAGGCTTACTTATGACGCGCGATTTCAGATCAACAAACGCTACGGAGGCAACAAACGAGGCCATGAAAACCAAACCTGAAAAGCAAGATGCACCGCTGCCAATTACGCGGGCGCAACAGGACCGTATCAAGGCGGTGGCAGAAAGACAGGCTCTAAGGGCGGATGGACCGCCGATGAAGCTCAAAATGGTGGATGGGGTGTTGCATGTGAATTTCACCCATTCCGACCCTGAGTTGGCTCAGATCCTGATGATGGCTGATCTTGGCACATGTGACCCCGATTTCTGGGCCGGGGTGCAGGGCCAAGTGGCAACTATCGGCAGGTATGGCAGCACGATTGACGAAGTCGCAAGCAACTTCCTACTGTCGGTCGTGCGAGGCGTCCAGCCGCGCGATGAATTGGAGGCCATGCTGGCGGTGCAGATGGGTGCTATTCATCAAGCCACCATGATGATGGCGCGGCGGCTGAACCATGTGGACAACCTCGCCCAACAAGACGCCGCCGAAAGGGCGCTAAATAAGCTAGCACGAACCTATGTCACTCAGATGGAGGCATTGAAACGCTATCGCACGGGCGGCCAACAAAAGGTGACGGTGGAGCATGTTACGGTGAACGAAGGAGGGCAGGCCATCGTCGGGGCCGTGTCGCATAGGGGGAGGGGGGGCGACGATGGAAAGTAACGCTAACCCCATAAACCCCGTTCAACGCCTTAGAGACGCGCCCAGATGCCGCGCTAAGGCTAAGTCCACCGGACAGGGCTGCAAGGCCCCAGCGGTCAACGGGTGGCGTGTGTGCCGTGTTCACGGCGCGGGAGGCGGCGCACCATGCGGGGCGGAGCATCCGAACTACCGGCATGGGGGCCGAACGCGGGAATTCGAGGCAGTCCGGCGGATGGGCGTGGAATTGGTGCGGATGGCGCGAGATAGCGTAAAAGCCCTGCCAAGCTGACCGGGCAGCCGGCTGCATCCTTTGCTACCATCGGCACAGGACCGAGGGCCATGCAATCCTGACCGCGCGCAGAATCAGGACCGGGCGCGATAGCAAGCTTCACGCGCGTGCGGTTGAAAGGGAAAAGCTGGCGCCCCTCTAACCTCCAAGCGTTTTTTCTATGTGGGGTGTTATGTGGGGTAGGACGCTGATGCGTCCATTTTGTTCAATGATTTCAAGGGCAAGTGGCGGAGACGAAGGGATTCGAACCCTCGAGACGGTTTCCCGCCTGCACCCTTAGCAGGGGTGTGCCTTCGACCACTCGGCCACATCTCCGCGGACCGGTATATCCAAGCAACCACAGGATTTACAAGCGAAAATCTTCGCACGCTGCGAAGCCCCGCGGAGCACCTCCAAACCCTTGAAATGGCACCGAAAGGCACCGGTCGGAACCGATTCTGGGCAAGATTTGGTCAACTCCCAGGACGCGGAAAATCGCTCCGGTGTGAGCCCTGCGGCAGAATCCGTCAGGATCCGATGGATCCTGGTAACTGTGTTGATCGCGTTTCCGCCCTGCGCCGAACGAACCAATCTCCTACGCACAAGGAGAACTGGCAATGACGGCGACTGTGCAAAGCCCTGGCTCGGCGACCGAGGACGAACTGCGGGACTATTGGCGCATGCCCTCGCTTCGTGCCACCCGCGAGTTGGCCCGGAAGCTTGGCGTGCGTCGTGTTAAGCGGCAATACCCATGGTACGTGATCTGGGCCGCAGAAGGGCTTGCACCGCCCGCACGGAAGCACTGGGATGAACTGAAGCTGCCACACCTGACCGCCGATGGTCTTGCCGAAGCGCTTGGCGAGTCAGCAAGAAGTGCGCGCCGGAGAGACGCCGCCAAACCCGACGCAAGCTTTCCGGATCCGCTTCCTCTGCGCAAGAAGCCGAAGCTCTGGCGGGCGGCTCAGGTCAACGCTTATGTCGCCGGTCTGCCGGTTCCCAGCTACCGCGCGGCGTCCATGGCCTCCAGGAAATCGGCCACGGCCACTCCAGTCCCTTCAGACGAAAAGTTCCCATCGAATGGGCATTGTTGCAGAAGTCAGCTCTGGAAGGATTCACACCGCGAATCCGGTAGGTTAAGAGGGCGGACATGAGCAAGCCTGACCCTGCCCGCTATCGCACGACGAACTGGAAATCCTACAGTGAG
>CAJYAD010000097.1 GCA_913064775.1 uncultured Albidovulum sp.
GAGCAGAAGGCGCATTTCTTCGCCTTCGACCTGCCGCACAGCGATGCCTGTTACATCCGGGCCTATCCGGCTGCGACCTCCGAGGCCTGGGTCGACGGGCATGTTCACGCCTTCGGCTTCTTCGGTCGGGTGCCGATGTCGGTGCTCTACGACAACGACAGGTGCCTGGTGGCACAGATCCTGCCGGACGGCACCCGCAAGCGGGCCAGGCTGTTCAGCGGGTTCCTGTCACATTACCTGCTCCGTGACCGCTATGGCCGTCCCGGCAAGGGCAACGACAAAGGCAGTGTCGAGGGGCTGGTCGGCTATGCCCGGCGCAACTTCATGGTGCCGGTGCCGCGCTTCCCCTCCTGGGAGGCCTTCAACGCCTCGCTGGAGGCACAATGCCGCAAGCGTCAGGGCGATATTCTGCGCGGCCACACCGAGACGATCGGCGCGCGCCTTGCCCGGGATCTCGAGGTGATGGCGGAGCTGCCGCCAGCCCCCTTCGATGCCTGCGATCAGGCGAGCGGGCGGGTCACCTCGCAGGCGCTGGTGCGCTACAAGACCAACGACTATTCCGTGCCGGTCGCCTACGGCCACCGCGATGTCTGGCTGCGCGGCTATGTCGACGAGGTTGCGATCGGCTGCGGCGGCGATCTCATCGCCCGTCATCCGCGCAGCTATGAGCGCGAGGATGTCGTCTTCGACCCGCTCCACTACCTTCCGCTGATCGAGAAGAAGATCAATGCCCTGGACCAGGCCGCGCCGCTTGCGGGCTGGGAGCTGCCGCCCGAGTTCGCAACCCTGCGCCGCCTGATGGAGGCGCGCATGCTCAAGGCGGGGCGGCGTGAGTTCGTCCAGGTCCTGCGCCTGCTCGAGGCCTTCGAGGTCAACGATCTGCATGCCGCCGTGAAGACGGCCCTGCGCATGGGGGCCATCGGCTTCGATGCCGTCAAGCACCTGGTGCTGTGTCAGGTCGAGAAGCGCCCGCCAAAACTCGACCTCGACGTCTATCCCTACCTGCCGCGGGCCGAGGTCGGAAAGACCTCGGCGGCCAGCTACATGTGCCTGATCTCGGAGGAGGCCCGATGACCGACGCGCCTGACCTCCTGCTCGCCCATCATCTGAAGACGCTGAAGCTGCCGACCTTCCTGAGGGAATACGACAAGCTCGCGCGCCAGTGCGCCGCGGAAGGGCAGGACCACGTTCGCTTCCTGGCCCGGCTGGTGGAACTCGAACTGATCGACCGCGAACGGCGGATGGTCGAGCGCCGCATCAAGGCGGCGAAGTTCCCGGCGACCAAAAGCCTCGACAGCTTCCACTTCAAGGCGATCCCCAAGCTCAACAAGATGCAGGTGCTGGAACTCGCCCGCGGGGAATGGATCGAGCGGCGCGAGAATGTCATTGCCCTCGGCCCGAGCGGCACCGGCAAGACCCATATCGCCCTGGGCCTCGGGCTGGCCGCTTGCCAGAAGGGCCTTTCCGTCGGCTTCACCACCGCCGCCGCATTGGTCCACGAGTTGATGGAGGCCCGCGACGAGCGGCGCCTCCTACGCCTGCAAAAGCAGATGGTCGGATACAAGCTACTGATCATCGACGAGCTGGGCTTCGTGCCCCTGAGCAAGACCGGAGCCGAGCTTCTGTTCGAACTGATCTCGCAACGCTACGAGCGCGGCGCCACGCTGATCACCAGCAATCTGCCCTTCGACGAATGGACCGAGACCTTCGGCTCCGAGCGTCTCACCGGCGCGCTGCTCGACCGGCTGACCCATCATGTCCACATCCTCGAGATGAACGGCGACAGCTATCGGCTCGCACAGAGCCGCGCGCGCAAGTCCAACGACACCGCCTGATCCAGCCGATCAAGGCTTGGCCCTCACGGGCCAAGGCGGCCAGTCAACCGCCAGCTATCTGGGGAGCGCGGCTGACTGGCCGCCGCATCATGGCGCGCGTTACGCCCAAACCCGAAGTGGCCGGTTTTTGCGCCGCCCAATGGCCGGATTTTACTCCGCCGTTGACAGTTTGCCCAAAGCGGCATGCCATCACGATCCAGTCCCTGCGCAATCATGGCCAGGACAGGATCTTCGCCGAGGGTCGATCGAACTCTCGTCCGCAGCCCCGTATTTTCCGATCGTTTCAGGCCGAGATATGGCGCGAGCATCGAACGATTCTGGCGCGTCCTCAGCGCTCGCTTATCCCTCCATCAGCACCATCGCATTATCCGCCAATGGCCACTGAAGCGCCCGCGCCACGTCCCAGGGCGCGGCCATCCATGTCTCGCGCTCCTCCTCGGTCGTCAGGATCACCGGCATTGCGTTGGGGTGGACCGGTGCGACCACCCCGTTCGGCGCGCAGGTCAGGAAGGCGAAGAGATCATCGGTCGTCTCACCGTCCTTCAGCTTCCGGACCGACGTCCATCCCGGCACGAAGATCCCGGCGAAGAACGCCGGCCGGTCATCCTCGAGCCGAAACCAGACGTTCCCCTTCTGCCGCTGATCGGGCTCGGCGAATGCGTCGAAGGGCACCAGGCAGCGATGCTCGGGCCCCAGCCAGCGGCGCCAGTGCGGCGAGTTGGTGTTGCGCACGTTCGTCACGCCCCGATCGGTTTTCTTGCCGGCAAGGTACTGTGGCGGGGTCGGCAGGCCCCAGCGCGCCATCTGCAGCACGAGCCCGTCACCCTCGGTCCGCACGATCGGGGCCGTCTGGTCAGGGTAGATTTCCGGCTGCGGCGGCAGGTTTCCCAGCCGGTCCGAGAGCGGCCGCGCGGCGAAGAGCTGCCGCATGGCCTCTTGGGCTTTGGTCTGGCTGTAGAGATTGCACACGGGTTCAAGCTCCCTGCGGCCGAAGGGATGGTATGGCGAGGCATAGGTTACACTCATCGTGCCGTCCGCCAAAATCAGCTCGGGAAAGGCCTGCATGAAGGCGTCCGCATCGGTCGTCGACCGGAAGAGGAACGCGACGCTGTCGCCCAGGATGCTGCTGTGCGGGATCCTTGCGAACTCTCCCCGCCCGAGGTTGGCCGCGAGCCATTCGCCAATTCGGGTATCCCTGACGCCGAACCCGCTTTCAGGCACAAGGACGCGGACATGGACCGGGAAGGCGACCCGGTCGATCGTCTGCTGGGGTGTGGACCGCCGACTCATGGGTGAGAACATTATGCGAACGTCCGGAGATCGCAAGTGTCGAAGTGCCGCGATCTCGCTCGCTCAGTGCGACGTCTCGCGTGCGTTTGGCGCACTAGGTGTTCCATCCCGGATGATCACATAGCCCCTCGTCGATCAGCGCTTTTCATGGCACGCTGGGTTCTGACCGAGGCGCGGGACGGGAGAGCGAGATGCTGATCAAGCTTCACAGCCAAGCAACG
>CAJYAD010000098.1 GCA_913064775.1 uncultured Albidovulum sp.
TCGTTGCTTGGCTGTGAAGCTTGATCAGCATCTCGCTCTCCCGTCCCGCGCCTCGGTCAGAACCCAGCGTGCCATGAAAAGCGCTGATCGACGAGGGGCTATGTGATCATCCGGGATGGAACAGCTAGCGAGTTTCAGAGGGGACTTCCATGACAAGACAAGGAAACTATGTCGGAGAATCGCTATCGGCCTCGCGCTTGCGTTCCTTCCGGACCGAATCAAGGGCCGTGCCGACGCTCGATTGGAGTAAATCCGGGTCAAGGCGCCTGAGGGTCGAGTGCAACGCCAGCAGCGCAGGAGAGCCGTAGTTTCGGCGCTTGCTGTTATATGCGCCTCTAGTGAACGGATGCTCCGTATGCGTGCACCAGGCTGGGGCCAGCGCGCGGGCCGCGCATTGCAAGGCATGGTTCGCATGGAGACTCGGTCTGTCTACACGGCGCATGGTGTTTTCGGCCTTGGAGTAGGCTTCCCAGAGGTCGTCGTCTTTCCCCGGCAACGGCATGAAATTTTCCGCTGCGGCTTCCATTGCGGCGGTGAGGTCGCGCAGGAATGCGAAAGGATCGTCTGGCCCGGTCGCCTGCACCTCTGCCGCCAAGGTGTTCCCGCCTCGCTGCGCTGCGTCTGCTAAGTGGTGTTGCATGGATTTGAACAAAATGTCTTCGGCGGTAATCTTCCCCTGAAGATCGGCCAGGGCCTGCCGAAGTCTGCGCGCGGCAAGACCTGCCGCTAGTATGAAACTGCCATCGCTTACACGCAGGCGCTCCAGGCTCACGGCTTTCTCGCGCAGCCCGGTCAGATAGGCGCGAGCAACCGCCTGCGTGATCTCGGCAAGAATGCCCTGCCCCAATTCGGTTCCGAAGTGCGCCCGGAGTTCCAGATAGAAACCCTCGCCGTAAAGTGCACGAAGGTCGGTTGCTAAATCATTGCTTCGAAGCAGAATTTCGCAGGGTTTTGGTGGGGGTGTCGTCATCGTTCCGTCTCCCGTTCATGTGCTCGAACATCGCGTCCGTAGCTTTGTTCACAGAGTCCCGCACCGGATCAAGGTTGAGGCGCGCATAGACCGCCGTGGATTGCTGGCTCTTGTGCCCCAGCGACTTGCCGATGATGTAGCCGCTGGCCCCTGTGGCGGCCTGCCAACTGCCTAGGGTGCGGCGCAGGTCGTGAATGCGCAGGTCGGCGATCCCGGCTTCCTTCAGGATGCGCAGCCAGGCCTTCTTGGGGTCGGCCAGGTGCCCGTCGATACGATCGCTGGGGAACACCCAAGGCGAGTGCGACGCGAGCTTGCGCGCGGTTAGGATTTCCATCGCCTGGGGCGACAGGTGGACCACCTGCGGATCGGAGTTCTTGGTGACGGGAATGCGCCAGGTCGCGGCCTGAAAGCTGATCTGGTCCCAGCGCATGGCAAGGGTGTTGGATTTGCGCGCCCCCGCCAGCAGCGAGAGCATGATGAAGTCGCGCGCGGTCTCGTTGGGCTCATTGGCCAGAGCTTCGAAGAAGCGCGGCAACTCGTCGGGTTGCAGAAACCGGTCGCGGCTTGTCTCGCGGAATTTCTTGATCCCGACAGCCGGATTGACCCCGGCCCAGCCCCAGCCAATGGCCTTGTTGAAAATGGAGCGGATGCGTTCCAGCAGCCGGTTGGCTTGATAGAGGCCGTTCTCCTTGCCGATCTTGGCGTGCAGCCGTTCCACCTCGGCCTTGTCGATGGCGGAGATTTTGCGCTTGAACCAATGCGACAGGAACTTGTTCACCTCGCGCTCGTCATAGGCCCAGGAGCGCTTGTGCACCTTGGAATACTTTTCCAGGTATTCGGTGAAAAGGGCGCCGAAGGTCATCTCGTCGCGGATCGCCCGCTTCTCATTCTGAGGATTCAGGCCTGCCGCGATCTTGCCCTTCTCGGTCGCTGCCGCCTTGCGGGCATTCTCCACCGAAAGGTCAGGGAACTTGCCCAGCAACAGTCGCTCGGGGCGCCCGTCGATCCGCTTGTAGAGGTAGAAAGTGCGCGACCCTGCCGGGGTCAGCGCCATTGCGAGGCCCTGTTCCCGCGTGTCGTAATAGTAATCCCGCCCACCCTTGGCGGGCGGCGGCGCGTTCGCCAGCGCGGCTTTGGTGAAGTTGATGTGATGGCTCGCCATGATCGCCCCTCCCCGTGCACGGTGCTACACTGGTGCTACACTGGAGAGCAAAAATGGGCAATCTTGGAGGTGATGCGTGCATGCCGGGTTCAATCTAAGTATATGATAAAGAAACGCTAAAATATCTCAGGCAACAACGCGCAAACATACGCCCATGAGGCTCATAACCTGAAGGTCATAGGTTCAAATCCTATCCCCGCAACCAAACTTAATAAACGATTACAATGCCTTACGCCCCGCTCACACGCGGGGCTTTTGCATGCCCAAAATCCCATGGAAGCACTGTGGAAGCAACAGGACCCAAGTGGCGGGTGTGGCGGAGACGCAACGCCATAGTTCAGTCGAGCACGCGGTAATGCACCTCGGTCGGGGTGCAGTCGGTGCCGTTGACCGGGATCATGTCCTGCGGGCACGCAGAAAGTACGACGATGCAGTCCATCGCTGCGCGCAGGACAACGTAATCGCCGGGCTTGCAGAGCGGTTCGCCCCAGCTGACGCTGCCGTCAGGGCCAATCGGAATGTTCATCCAGAGATTTAGCGGGCTAGGGCATTCTGCCGCCACCAGACCCAACTCAGCCAGTGCGCTGGCGAGGTTGTCGGTGCAGTTGTCGTGATCGTCGTCGCAACCGAGCAGCGCGTAGCGGTGGCGGTCACAGGCCGCGATCACAGTGTCATGGCGCCCGGGCGAGGTATCCCGCTCCAGCGTCAGGATCGGTCGGCGGTGGTTCGTGACCAGCGCGTCACCCTCAGACGGAAAGATGCTTTCGAGCATGGCGTGCAGGTGCTCCATTGACAGGAACTCGGTCATGTCTGCCGCGTTGAAGCACCATGTATCGACCACCTGTTGCCCATGCGTGTTGATGATCTGGATCGCCTGCCCAGCGGCCAAGCGAGCGGCGCGCCCACGACGCGCCGGAACCACGTGAAGCTCTTTTGCCATCCTCAATCTCCGTGCTTGGGCCGCAGCGCGCGCCGACTCCGAAAATACCTTCGCCGTTGGCTTGGTCAGCGTCAATGTGAAGCGAGGCCGGAGAGAGGAGCCCCTGAGCGATCGCTGGCGGCCAATCCAAGGCGGCCCCCCCAAGTTCATCAGTTAATCGCGCAAGTGATTGATATTGTTATGGCCGGATGGCCAAAAATGTGACAACGGCGCCCGTCAGGCGGGCTTTGGCAGGTTCATTGCGTCAAAGAGATCGAGTTGCTC
>CAJYAD010000099.1 GCA_913064775.1 uncultured Albidovulum sp.
AGGCCAAAGGGCGCGGCCACCCCGCCAACCATCGCAAAACCCCGCCCATAACCCCAGACAGAGACCGCTACGCGCACCGAAACCGACCCAAAACGCCCCCGGAGGAGGGTTCGGTGAATATGCCGGGATAAGGGAAGAACCCTTGTAAAGCATCTCAAGACGTTTCTGGAGCTCCATCCAGAAGAAAGCCCTCTCGATGCCCTGGTGCCATTGGACCACCTGAAAGGCAATCGCGTTCCTCGGATTTCCCTGCGTGTGAAAGAGCTCATGACCCAGGCATGGGAAGAGGTTGGGCTCGATACGAAGTGCCCTGACTGTGCAAACGCCATGAAGCATCTTGAGATGCTGCTGCATGAGGAAAACCTGCGCCGCAAACGGAACGAGTTGCCGCCGCTGACGGTGCCGAGCGCAACGACCCTTGCTACCCACAGAAAGGTGCTGCTGACGCCAATCGAATACCTCATCGCGACCAAGGGAGAGCGCCATGCGCGCAACAAGCGCGGCGGAGGCAGCACCGATATCAGGGCTCTGTTTGTCGGAGAGTTGACGGAGGTCGACGAATGCAAGGCCTCCCTTATCACATCAGCCAAGGAGAAAGGACATTGGGAGCGCCTTTCACGGGATCAGCGCAAGACCCTGGAAGAAATTGACGAGGAAATTCGAAAGCGGTTGACCATTCTCGTTCAGTTCGATGTGGCCAGCCGAATGCCGCTGGCCTGGGTGATCAGCGACCAGCCCAGAACTGAGGCAACCCGTGCCCTTTTTCGCATGGCAACGCGGGACAAGACCCGCGAAAAGAGGATCTATGGCTGCAGCGGGGACCCAGTTGCAGCCGTAGGCATCTGGCACGTCAGAAACGACAACGGCCCGGGATTGCGCAACAGCGCATGCATTGCCGCCCTTCTGGGGTGCGGCGCGATGAACACCGTGGTCCGCGCCTACCAGTCTACCGACAAGCCATACGTCGAGCGCATGTTCGGGACCACCGAGTCGATCTTGCTAAAACTCATTCATGGCTACACGGGCCGCAAAGCCGGGGAACTGCCGGGCTACGACGCCAAGGCGAACGGGGTTCTCGATATCGACGAACTCTATGGAATTCTGACCTGCTTCATGATCGATGAATATCCATCGATGCGGCACACCGGCTTCGGCATCGGCGGACGGCGTCCGGCGGAAGTTTACAAGGAACTCATCAAAACGCGGCCTCATGTGCCGCCGATGGATCCCAATCAACGTCGCATCCATCTCGGCTGGGAGCAGGAGGTGACTCCGAACGACGAAGGCGTCCGGGTTTTTTCGGGCATCTGGTATAATTCAGACGAGTTGCTCGAACAGGTTGATGCACTCGGGATCGATGGGACGGTATCCGTTTTCGTCGACCCGGATGACATGAGGATTGCGACGGTCGTCCTGCCCAAGGCCAAGGAACCGATCGAGGTCCTCCTCCAATGCACCGCTTTCGCCGACATGACTCTACCAGAGATACTTGAACTGATGGCCGAATGGCGTCGCGAAAACCCAGCCGTCACCGAGGTGTATGAAGATATGATCATGCGCACGCGCCGCGAGCGCCATGAACAGCTCAAGGCCATCGGGGTGGAGCGCAAACTTCCGCGCAGCTTCAGCACCATCGAAGAGTGCAAGGCGAAGGCCAAGGCTGTCTTCGCGGGTTCGCGCATCATGCCCTCCAAACCGCTGTCAGGCTGTGCTCGGCCTGGCAGCATCACCGACCTCGGCGCGGATACCTGCGTTCTGACAATTGGGGAAGGCCCAGGGGTCATTGACGGAACTGCGGTGGACCTCTCGTCGATCGACGAGGCGCCGTCACCGATCGCGCCAGAGCCGCCGGATCAACCGGCCGAGGCAGCGACGAAGCGGTCCCAGAAGCCGGGGGTAGCTGCAACTGACGGTATCCTTGGTCGGCCAAAAGATCTCAGGGGCCTGGAATGACGGGGTTCATCAACATGGAGGCGGTCGCCGCCTCCATGCCTCTCAAGGCGGCACACTACCCGTTCCCTCGCCGCAAAGATCTGCACGAGGCGCTTTCGTGGTGCGTGACCGACTATTTCACGAAGGCCTCCACGGGCCAGGATTTCGAGGCACGCGGGCTCATCGTGACTGGAGAATCAAGGGTCGGAAAAACGCGGGAGATCAAGCGCCTCGCCGCCGAGTTCAACGATGGGTCCGTGATCATGCCGGACGGTCGGCCCGCTCGCATTGTTCACATCATCCTTTCGGGCAAGGTCACCTGGAAGGACCTTGGCGTGATGACCCTCGAGGCCTTCGGTTACCCGATGGAGGGACGGCGGACCCAGCGATACATCTGGGACAAGGTTATTGACCAGGCACGCCGACAGGGCGTGGTGGGCATACATTTCGACGAATGCCAGCACGTGTTCACCGATGAGGGGAACAAGACCAACCGTCTCTTCCTCGACAGCTTCAAGACGCTGCTCAAGGATTCACGCTGGCCCCTGATGCTGATCCTTTCCGGTATTCCGGATCTCTCCCGGCATGTTCAGGCGGAGGAGCAACTTGCCGCGCTGCTCCGGCCTGTGCATTTCGATCTCATCAGCCTACCCAATGATCTCGAGGAGATGAACCGGCTGGCATACGAGTTCGCTGACGCGGTTGGTCTTTGCTTCGACCCGCTATCAAATGTCGATTTCTTCCGAAGGCTCAATCATGCCTGCGCGAGGCGATGGGGTTTGGTCATCGAACTGCTCATCGAGGCGTTCACAATCGCCACGCTGGAGAGCACCTCGGTCTGCTCGATTGATCATTTCGTCGCCGCCTTTGCCACGCGGTTCCGATTGCCAGGCGGATTTTCACCCTTCACCGCCCCCGACTACGAAGAGTGCTTCGATCCATCCAAGATGCTGGATCTGCTAGATCGAAAAGACTGACGCTCGCAACCGGCCGAGCCTCGATTGAGCCCGCCTTGTGCGGGCTCTTTTTGTGCCGGTTCTTGGTGTGCACGCTTATGCCTTGGGCGCGCACGCTTTTGGCCCCCGTCGGCTTTCGGATCCTGCAACACGCTGATATTGATAGATTTATATGGAGGATCTGAATTTCGAATCAGCTCGGCGCGCACTCTTGTGCCTCATTGGCACTGTGCCAAGTGGCATTGTTGCAGAAGTCGTCTTAGGGACGAGCTTCCCCCTTTCCCCGAGACTTTAGGCGACGCGCTCGATCTCGGCTTGGCCGAGGGCGTTGAAGCGGTTCATGAGGGCGATACGGATCTGGATTT
>CAJYAD010000100.1 GCA_913064775.1 uncultured Albidovulum sp.
TGCGAAAGCAGCACATCACGATATCGGTGGTCGCCGTGACGTCATAGGCCGCATAGGACCGCCCCGGACGGCCGACGAAATCCGACGGCAGCAGCAGCCCGACCATCTGCCGGCGCCCGTCTTCCATCGTCTGGGTCAGCGTCGCGATCCCGGTCACCACCGAGGCCACGAAATCCATCTGATCCCCGGACCAGACCAGCGTCTGCCCCGCCTCGTAGCTGCGATAATACTTGATCTGCTCCAACACGGCCAACTCTCGGTCGTCACAGCGTGCGCAAACCGCCCGCTCTCTGATCGGGCAGTTTCCACAATCGTGTGTGTTGAAGCGGGCAGGTGCCAAGTCCATCATCGGCTCGTTTGATCTGCGTCAAGGCGTCATTGGCCCTGCGGGGGCACCCTATGTCAATGGACATTGAATCGCAACTTTCGCGCCTCGGTCTTTTTGACGCGCAGGTGCCTCGCTATACAAGCTACCCGACGGCGCCGCATTTCTCGGACGCTGTCGGCGCCGAAGCCTTCGATACTTGGCTTCGCGCGATCCCTGCCGGATCGGCGATCTCGCTATACGTGCATGTCCCGTTCTGCCGCAGGCTGTGCTGGTTCTGCGCCTGCCGGACGCAGGGCACCTCGTCTCAGGCACCGCTGCTGCGCTACCTTGAGGGGCTGAAAGCCGAAATCGCCCTGCTGAAAGCGCGGCTGGCGCCCGGGGTGCGGCTGTCGCGGCTGCACTGGGGGGGCGGTACGCCGACGCTGCTGCCGGCCGGGATGATCACGGATCTGGCCGGCGCCATCTTCGATGCGGTCCCGATGGGCGAGGGCGCCGAATTCTCGGTCGAGATCGACCCGAACGAATTGGACAGCACAAGGCTGGAGGCGCTGCGCGCGGCCGGGATGAACCGAGCCTCGATCGGGGTGCAGGATTTCGACCCCGAGATCCAGACCGCCATCGGCCGAGAGCAGAGCTACGAGATCACGCGCGACACGGTCGAGGCGATCAGGGCCACCGGAGTCAGCAGCCTGAACGCCGATATTCTATATGGACTTCCACATCAGACCCAGGCGCGGATCGCGGAATCGGTGCAAAAGCTGTTGTCGCTGTCGCCCGACCGGGTGGCGCTTTACGGCTATGCGCATGTGCCCTGGATGGCGCGGCGCCAGGTGATGATCCCGTCCGAGGCGCTGCCCCGCCCCGAGGAACGGCTGGCTTTGTTCGAGACCGCGCGCGCGCTGTTCACCTGGGACGGCTACCGCTCGATCGGGATCGACCATTTCGCCCGCCCCGAGGATGGCCTGGCCAAGGCCCAGGCCGAGGGCCGGCTGCGGCGCAACTTTCAGGGCTATACCGACGACACGGCCGAGGTTCTGGTCGGCCTCGGGGCCTCGTCGATCTCGCGGTTTTCGCAGGGCTATGCGCAGAACGCCTCGGCCACCGCGGATTATCTGCGCGCGATGGATGCGGGGCAGCTCGCCACCCGCCGCGGTCACGCGTCCAGCACCGAGGATCGCCTCCGCGGCCGGATCATCGAGGCCTTGATGTGCGACTTCCGCGTCTCGATCAAGGACCTCGTGGCCCGCTACGGCGTGGCACCGGCAGAGCTGGCGGCGATGTTCGAGGCAGTGGCGCAGGCTTTTCCGGGGATGCTGGAGGTTTCCTCTGCGGGCCTTGCGATCCCACCGCGGGCGCGGCCGCTGACGCGGATGATCGCGCGCCGCTTCGACGCCTACGATCTGTCGCGGGCCGGGCACAGCTCGGCGATCTGAGACACCGCGCAATCACCCCTGCCGCCCGGGTCGGCACAGCCTTCGCGACTCCGCTCGCCCCCCTGCGCCTCAGCCTTCGGCGATCGCGATCTCGGTGCCCCATTCGGCGCAACGCTGCACCACCCGCTGCGACGGCGGCGCGTCGGTGAAAAAGCAATCCACCGCCGCCAGCGATCCGATCCGCACCGGCGCGGTGCGGGCGAATTTCGACCGGTCCGACACCAGGAAGCGCTTGCGCGCCTGTTCCAGGATCGCCTGGCTGACCCGCACCTCGCGGAAATCGAAATCCAGCAGATCGCCGTCTTCATCCATCGCCGAGGTGCCGATCACCGCGAAATCCACCTTGAAATGGCGCACCATTTCCAGCGTCACCTCGCCCACCAGCCCGGCATCCGCGCGCCGCAGCACGCCGCCCGCGACGATCACCTCGGCGCTGGGATTCTGCGCCAGGATATTCGCGACATTCAGGTTGTTGGTCACCACCATCAGATTGCGATGCCCCAGCAGCGCCCGCGCCACTGCCTCGGTCGAGGTGCCGATGTTGAGAAACAGCGACGCCTCGTCCGGAATCGCCTGGGCGCAGAGCCGGCCGATGCGGTCCTTTTCCTCGGCATGCAGACGGCGGCGGTCCTCATAGCCGATATTGGCCACGCCCGAGGCCAGGATCGCCCCGCCATAGACCCGCGTCAGCTGGCCGGAATCGCACAATTCCGTCAGATCGCGGCGGATCGTCTGCAAGGTTACGCCGAAATGGCCGGCCAAATCCTCGACCACCACCTTGCCCCGATCGCGCGCGAGTTGAAGGATTTCACCGTGCCGAAAGTTCTGTGCCATATGTTCTGCCCGTATCGTCTGCCTGTGCCTTCCTAACAAAGCGCGCCCTCGCTGGGAATTGTCTTCGCTCTTGCATCTTCCTGCGATACTCATGTTACAAACGAACATGATACTTGATAAAACGAACACTGGCGCCGATCTTCGCGCGCGAGAGCGGGAGAATTCGATGAAGCCGGTAGATCTTTTTATCATTGGCGGCGGGATCAACGGCTGCGGGATCGCGCGGGATGCGGCGGGGCGGGGCCTTGGCGTCTGCCTGGCCGAGATGGACGACCTGGCGCAGGCGACCTCGTCGAAATCCACCAAGCTGTTCCACG
>CAJYAD010000101.1 GCA_913064775.1 uncultured Albidovulum sp.
GGATCGCGACCGAGATGTCGATCTTCCTGGTGTCGGAATACCAGTTGCTGCGTCAGTCGATGCCCGACACCAAGGCGATCTTCGAGGCGGCGATCAACCGTCTGCGCCCGATTACCATGAGCACGCTGGCGATGATCCTGGCGCTCTTGCCTCTGGCGGCGGCGATCAGCGGCTCGGGAGACCAGATGCTGCAACCGCTGGCGCTGGCGATCATCTCGGGCACGATCATCCAGCTGCCGATGGTGCTGTTCGTGATGCCGGTGCTGATCCGGATGACGATGCGCAAGCGAAAAGCGCGGGAACAGGAGACATGAGCAGGCGTGCCCGCATCGCGGGCCGTCATATCCGTGCTAATCGACTGCTAGCAGAATGTATGAAGATCTTGCAGAAGTGCGTCTGCGTAGTCGATACCAAACCGCCCACATTCGTGCGTTCGAGCGACCGCTGACAAAGCTTGGAGAGCCCGGGTCGGTCAGTTCTTCCGGGAAATCAACACCTAGCCTTCTGGCGAGCCGACTTGCGTAGGTCCGGCTCACAGGCAATGTAGCTGTCGAGCCCGCCGGTAATGATCGGATAGTTCCTCTTCTTCATCGGCAGATCCCCAGCTAGGAGCAGTTTCTGTAGCATCGCCGGCACAGAAGCCAGGCCATGATGCCACGGTTGCTGGCTGCACAGCATGGTGACGCCGAAAGGCTTGATCGGTGCAGAAAACTGCACCAACCTTCCGGAGAAGGTATTTTACTTGGGAAATGTCGGTTCACGATGCACAAGGTTCTGAAAGTCTACGTGAATATCGTGAATACCATCGTGATCGGGCTTATCCTGGTGATGCTCGCGACGCTGGTCTTCGCCTTCGCCGATATCGTCACCACGCTGTTCAAGTTGATCCCCAACCTGCAGAACGTCGCTCTCAACGACGTCCAGTTCCGCGAACTCGTCACCGGGATACTCGACGTCTTCATCATGATCGAATTGTTCGGGTCGATCATCGATTATGTTCATCTGCGGCGCATCCGCCTTTCGGCGCTAATCGACGTGGTCGCGGTCTTCATCCTGCGTCACATGATCGAGAAGATCTACGCCGACGCGGTCCAGACCGACGAATTACTGCTGCTGGCGGCGCTGTTGCTGGCAATGGTGGTCGCACGCAGTATCACCGGCCACTTCCCGCCGAAACCCGGCCGTGACTGACGGCGAGCGGTCGGGCGACCGACGGAGGTGGCGGCGGGTCGCCGATCGTGTTGCGGTGGTGGAGGAAGGCTCTAGGTCGGCTGTAAGCGTTCCGTCTGACCTCACGTTATAGGGCTTCTGGTGCCTCGCACTCCCGTTCCGGCGATGCGGATAGAAGCCAAGACGAGCAAGGCCAGAAAGTTGGCAATGGAGGCCTCAAGGGCCGCGTCACAAGATGCTTGTCGAGAACCGATCGAGCTTGCTGTTCTCCCGGTAGAGGGCGCGGACCGCGATGGCCGCGATGATCCCGATGTCGTTGCTTCTTCTTTCACAGGGCGGGCGCGGCCTCAGGCAATTTCAATCGAGTTGTGATCGTTCAGCATCTTTTTTGGGATGGCGGCTAATCGCTGCCAGGAGACTCTGCGCCTCCGCGGACAATTTTGTCGTGGACCTCAGCGGTCATGACCTCGATGCGTTTGCTGAGCTTGCGCGTCAGCTCTGTCAGCTCGGTATTTTGCGTCAATAGTTCGACGATCTGTGCGGTTTGCTGTGCTGCGATGGCTTGGCGTTGCTCCGATGCCAATGCCAAAGCTTCGCGATGCTGGGCGTCCGCGCCAGAGAGCAGCTTATCGCGGTCCGCCTGACGGGTCTGCGCGAGAAGGATCAGGGGGGCGGCATAGGCGGCTTGAAGGCTGAACATCAGGTTCAGAAGGATGAAAGGATAGATGTCGAACTTGGTCCAGCCGGCCATGTTCACGAAGATCCAGGCGCCGACAATGAGTGTCTGCCCAATCAAGAACGTCGGCGTTCCGAAGAACCGCGCAAATTTTTCTGCTCTCAATCCGAACCAGTCGTCCCCAAACGCCGATGTGTGGCGGCTATGTGGCCAATGAAAGCTCGACGCGCGCGGCTTTCCGGCTTGTATCTCGGCGGCGTCGTTGTGGGAGTTGTCGGACGTCATGTAAGATGTGTCCTTCCTCCGAGTGTGAACCCCGGCCGAAAATAATGGCGTTGCGCATCTCTGGATACCCCAAATGGATGAGGCACCTGAACAACTGCCCGTGAATCGCCTCCTCGGCATGGTGGAGCTGTAAAGGTGGCAGTGTCAGAAGAACTTCACTTGAGGCGGCGCAGGGAGGGCGTAGCATCTGGTCATGGCCCAGCGTTCTCCTTTCCGCTATTTCAAAACCTCGCCCGAGATTATCCGCCTGGCGGTAATGATGTGTGTCCGGTTCCCGCTTTCGCTGCGCAACGTCGAATATCTGCTAAAGGAGCGGGGTATCGACGTCAGCCACGAGACGGTCCAGTTCTGGTGGAACAGGTTGCCGCTCGCGCGCAGAACCGCAAGCTGGCACCGGAGGAAATGTCCGGTGCTTCAATGACGATCTCCGCCCTCGGCGGTATCGGCGGCGAGGCCTTCACCCCGATCATCAACCCGCCCGAACTGGCGATCCTCGGGATCACCCGCGCGCGGATCGAACCGCAGTGGAACGGCGAGGCGTTCGTGCCGGTAGAAAAGCTCCCGCTCGACCTGACCTACGATTGTTGATTTCCACCCAGAAGTGACCCGGGTTTTCCATCGAGAACTGACCCACCTTGAGGTTATGTTTCGGGGGTCAGGCTTGGGTCAAGACATCATTGTCCTCCCTCTTTTTCCGTGCCGCTACGGC
>CAJYAD010000102.1 GCA_913064775.1 uncultured Albidovulum sp.
ACGCCATCCTTGCATTCATGCGTGAGACCATCCCGCAGGAATGGCGAAAATTCCGCAACAAGGTGTCAGACAACTTCCGCGTCATCACCCACGAGAACTTTCGGGTTTTGACGTAGAGGCGGTATACCTTCCGAATATTCGACAGGCAAAAAGCTGTATATCCGGCATCCAGATCCCGCCGCACTGACGTAGGTTAGCGCGGATTTATGTCGCCCGGCGATTTCGCCCGCATCGCCCCCCGGGGCCGCGCCCTGCCCCCGGCACGCGGCGCGAAACCAGCGCAACACCGGCGCGACGCTGCGGTGCGGCATCAACAGCCAGCCCCCTTGATGAGACGGCCATGTACCGGCGCGAGCCGAGCCGCCAAAGGCGCGCCCTGCCCCGCAGCTTCGACCCGAATTCCCCCGCCGCGCCGCCGCCTGTCGCGAAGGCGGCGCTTGCACCGCCCCCTGCCCTTGCCTAAAAGCCCACGAAACACTGGCCAAGGAGGCGCCGATGGGCTTTCGCATGGGTATCGTCGGTCTGCCGAATGTCGGCAAGTCGACCCTTTTCAACGCGCTGACGCGGACCGCAGCCGCGCAGGCCGCGAACTTCCCCTTCTGCACGATCGAACCCAACGTGGGCGAGGTCGCGGTGCCGGATGCGCGGCTTGACACCTTGGCCGCGATTGCCAAGTCGAAGCAGACCATCCCGACCCGGATCACCTTCGTCGACATTGCGGGGCTGGTGAAGGGCGCCTCCAAGGGCGAGGGGCTGGGCAACCAGTTCCTGGCCAACATCCGCGAGGTCGACGCGATCGCCCATGTGCTGCGCTGTTTTGAGGACGGCGACGTCACCCATGTCGAGGGCCGCGTTGATCCGATCGCCGATGCCGAGACCATCGAGACCGAGTTGATGCTGGCCGATCTGGAATCGGTCGAGCGCCGCCTTCAGGGCCTGTCGCGCAAGCTGCGCGGCGGTGACAAGGAGGCGGTGGTGCAAGACAAGCTGCTGCGCCTCGCGCAGGCCGCGCTGGAAGACGGTCGCCCCGCCCGCACCATCGCCGTACCCGAAGACGAGGCCCGCGCCTGGACCCAGTTGCAGCTGCTGACCGCCAAGCCGGTGCTTTACGTCTGCAACGTCGAGGAAAGCTCTGCCGCCACCGGCAATTCGCAATCCGAGCGCGTCGCCGCGATGGCCGCTGAACAGGGCGCGGGCTCGGTGGTGATCTCGGCCCGGATCGAGGAAGAGATCAGCCAGCTCGACCGCGAAGAGGCCGAGATGTTCCTCGATGAGATGGGCCTTGCGGAGGCCGGCCTCGACCGTCTGATCCGCGCCGGTTACGAGCTTCTGGGCCTGCAGACCTATTTCACCGTGGGTCCCAAGGAGGCCCGCGCCTGGACCATCCGCCGCGGCACCCTGGCGCCACAGGCCGCGGGGGTGATTCACGGCGATTTTGAGCGCGGCTTCATCCGTTCCGAGACGGTGGGCTATGACGATTACGTCGCGAACGGCGGCGAGGCCGGTGCCAAGGAGGCGGGCAAGTTCCGCGTTGAGGGCAAAAGCTATGAGGTGAAGGACGGCGACGTGCTGCATTTCCTGTTCAACGCCTAGGGTGCAATTTCCCCTCTTGCCCCCTCCGGGCAGTGCCATTAAACGGGTCGGCGGAGATGTGGCCGAGTGGTCGAAGGCACACCCCTGCTAAGGGTGCGGCGCTTTCTCCTAAGACCTTCTTATGTAATGACTTTATGTGCTTCTTTTTGGTCATTGCCCAGATCTCGCCCTGAAGTCCCATCCATGATCGTACAGGCGGTCGGCCAAGTCGGCGGGTGCCTTCTTGCGATACTTTCTTGCGGTGTCCGACTTCGCCCATCCGCCCCGGTCAAGAAGCAGGTCGTGGTCGCCGACCTGCGCGCTGAACCAGGTAGCCCAGGTGTGGCGAAGCGTGTATTGAACGACATCGGGGCCGAGACTGGCCGCCTCACAAAGCTTGCGGAACTGCTTGCTCAACTGGCCGCCGGAAAACTCCCGCAACGTGAATGGCTGGCCATCGGGTTTCAGGAATGCCCGGCCTCCTGTTGGTAACTCTCCAAGCAGGGCAACCGCCTTGGGCGGCAGATGCACCCAGCGCCCACGCGCAGGCGTCTTGCCGGCGCCAGGCTCGACGGCACGGACCAGAACCTCGTTGGTCGACGGGTTGAAGTCTTCGACACGCACGGCATAGGTTTCGCCCGGCCCGCAGCCGGTCCCAACCATGAACACGATCACCTTCAGGATCCGGCGGTCGGGATCACGGACACCTGCCAGTTCGGGCACGACCGCGACCGAGATCAAAAGCTCCACCTCCTCAGGCGTCAGCCAGCGCTCCCTCCCCCTCTCCGACGTCCCATGTCGGCGGGTTCCGCGGATGAAGTTAAGGACCGCCCAGATTGGCGTCGTGACCTGTCTCCGAATGGTACCAGGCTTCCAACCCTTCGAGATCGCAGCCGCGGCCCTAACAGTTGCGACGTGGTCGATCTCGTCGCACCTAATTTTGGGCCCGAAGTGGCATTGTTGCAGAAGTCGTCTTAGGGACGAGCTTCCCCCTTTCCCCGAGACTTTAGGCGACGCGCTCGATCTCGGCTTGGCCGAGGGCGTTGAAGCGGTTCATGAGGGCGATACGGATCTGG
>CAJYAD010000103.1 GCA_913064775.1 uncultured Albidovulum sp.
GTCCGCAGGGACACTTCCAAGGGTTCCCTCTCCATCAAGCTCAAGCGCGCTGGCTGGGACGAAGCATTTTTACGAAGCATACTCAATGGCTTGAAGGTCGACTGAAGCCAAATGCGATTGCCCTGACTCCTATGGCAAGAGCGCCCATGAACGCCCCGACCACTGCAAAAAGCATCCTGGATTCGGCGCCTGGTGCGTGTCGGTACGGAAAAACCGAAAGTAGGGCGCCCGTCAGCAATGCTGTTCCGGCTATAAGTCCCCTGCGGGTCAAGCGAGTTTGCATTTGCAGATCAAACCTCGTGATCAGCCGACAAAGCGTTGCGAAGTGAAAGCCTCAATCGCCTTCGGTATGACAGACCAGCCTTATCACGAAGCGCCGCCCGCGTGCAGATCCACCTTTTCCCCCCTTTCACGCATGCCCACACTAGCGCGCGCCCTTGTTTTCCGGGCATCGGTGCCGCCCCCAGCATTCCGCCTGCGGTTGCCTGATCGTCAACGCTTCGGCCGCTGATCGAGGCTTGCAGGCTCTTCTGCGCACCGGGAAACGCCCAGCACCGCGTTCTTGGACGCTTTGTGGCTGCTGATCGGCGGCTCTGTCCTCGCTCGGGAGGGGAGGCGGCGCGCGGTGTCCGACCCGGTAGCGACTCGTGAAGGGATGATGGCAGTATCCGCTGAGCGGGGCGGAGGGCGAGAGATGCAGCCGAGGGCGTGGTACTTCTTCCGGCCGGACGGAACCCGGCATGGGCCATCGTTCACCGAGTGGCAGGCGAAGGTAGAAGCGGGTCGGTTCGCAGTGCGGCGCCCCAAGCTGGAATCTGAAACCGCGTTCATCCTATTCCGGTCGCTCGCAAAGGCCGGCTGGCGCGTCGATCACACGGGGACGAAGCTCATTCCCGTTCCGGATTGATCGGGTCCGCTTCGATCTCCACAACCTTCTGCCCGGGCCGACGGTATTCGTAGCCCCCGCCCTGCCGCGCGTCGACATGGACGGACACCATCGGCGACTTGCCGTCACCAGCGAGGAATTCCGCCATCCTGGCGCGCACGGTTTCCGACTTCGCGTTGAGCATCAGGTCGAGCGCCACCTGCAGCGCCTGGACCTTGTAGAGCGATCGGTTGGCTTCGACCTCGGCGACGAAGCGCCGCTGGACCCCTTCCAGATGGTCGCGCACCGCGGGCCGCTTCATGGCCTTGTGCCAGCCTTGCGGGCTAATTCCTGCATCGGCACAGGCATCGGCGATGGTCTTTCCCTCCCGCACGCGCTGTTCGATGGCGCAGCGGAGCTTTGTGGAAAGACGCGATGGGCGGGGCTCAACGATGGCGAGGGGCTTGATCATAAGATCGACAATACCTCTATTAACTGTAGAGCCAAATGCATACCCCCACTAGCGTTGGCGCCCCAAGGAGGACAATGTGACCGGCAGCAGCTTTGGTATCCACAGTCGTGGTCTCTGGATGCCCTGCTGGAGAATGTGACAGATAGGTGATATTCGTCTTAAGGGGAGGACATATGTCGGAAGTGTTTTGGCTCGGGGTCGCACAAACCAGCATCGGCTCGGCATTCGGCTTTGGACTTGGCATCGTTGCCTTTCATTATCAGCAACGCCGGCAAGCTGCGAAGGGGCAAGAGGAGGATTGGAAATCCGCACTGGATGCAATTAATCGCCTGATAGTCGCTGCAGGGGCAAACATAGAGTCTCTCGCAAATACAAAATTGCAAATTATCAATAATCTGGCAACAGAAGTTTCCAGCATGAAGGCTGCAGTGGAAGCCTATCATGACGCAGCGGAAGCAGAAAAGCCAAGGAAACTCGAAGCCCTGAGGGCCATCTCGCGGGAAGTTCGTCATTTCTATATGACCGTACCTCGGACTTCCATCATGCCTCCTCCTGATGTCCGAGATTATTCATCGCTTAGCAAAGATATGCCTGCACTGACTATGTTCGTCCATCGTGCCGTAGGAATGATGCAGGATCTGAACGAAATAGCAGATCTCAGGAATTCTCTAATAGCTGAACAGGCGCGTGAAGGAGCTAGCGGGAGTATTACCGTAGGCCGATTTATCTACTTTGTGGATATGCTTGCCAGCCAAGGCGAGGGGATCTGCATGTATGCTGATTTTTCACTAGATTTCTGGCGCCTCGTTCGAGAGCAAGTTCGCCACTACACGTCGGTGAAAGCCAAGGGCCTACCTATCTTGGACTACAGGCTGGTTCCTGCGGCGGAGAAAGCCATGCCGGACGAAGAACTGTTCCCGTTAGCAAGGGAGCAAATGGCAACTTTCGATCACGAGAGTCATAATCGCTGGTGCAGTCTGCTTGGTCTTCTGCAGGTATCGCCTTGCTTCAAAAAAAAATAGACCCGCGCGGGGGACAGTCCACTGCATGAATTCGATGCCCGATTTTTCCCCTACCCCCCCCTGGCAGGTCGCCTCAGATCTTGCGGTCACCCTCGACCGAGGCACGCTCGATCTGCGCGAAACATGGGGTGGTGGTCGGCCGGCGGCGCGGGCGTGCGTACCCAGGTTCATCAGTTAATCGCGTAAGTGATTGATTTCATAATGGCCGAATGGGCCAAAATGTAACTACATGAGGACCGTCAGGCGGGTTTTGGCAGGTTTAGGGTGTCGAAGAGCTCCAATTGTTC
>CAJYAD010000104.1 GCA_913064775.1 uncultured Albidovulum sp.
GCCAGCGCCGATGTGGTAGCTCTCTTCATGGTGTTGCTTCCTCTTGGATTTGACACCCCGAGCCTACGGCTCGAGGGAAGCAACGCCACCCCTCACTCCAAGTTCAACATCAGACGGGACATCCCCGTCACAGCCCTAACACCCCCGCCAGCCGCGCCCGGATAGTCGCCGTCAACTGCTCGGCCTCCGCGAACTGCCCATTCAGCGTGTCCTGCAAGGCAGTAAACCGCTCTGCGAAAGGCGTGTCGTCCTCCTCTGCCGCCTCGGACCCGACATAGCGGCCCGGGGTCAGGACGTGGCCGTGGGACCGGATGTCCTCAATACTGGCCGATTTGCAGAAGCCCGGCACGTCGGCGTAGCCCTCGCCCAGACGCCAGGCGTGATAGGTCTCGGCAATCTGGCTGATGTCGGCATCGGAAAACTCTTTCCGGGTGCGGTCCACCATGAAACCCAGCTTGCGGGCGTCGATGAACAGCACCTCGCCGCGCCGGTCGCGCAGTTTGCGGTCACGGGCGATGCCGTTCGACTTGTCCTTGGCCAGAAACCACAGGCAGGCCGGGATCTGGGTGGAATAGAACAACTGCCCCGGCAGGGCGATCATGCAGTCGACCACCTCGCCCTCGATCATCGCGCGGCGCATCTCGCCCTCGCCCGACTGGGTCGAGGACATCGAGCCATTGGCCAGCACCACCCCCGCCGTGCCCGAGGGGGCCAGATGGTGCAGGATGTGCTGGAGCCAGGCGTAGTTGGCGTTGCCTGTAGGCGGGATGCCATATTTCCAGCGCCCATCCTCGCGAAGCCGCTCGCCGCCCCAGTCCGAGATGTTGAACGGTGGGTTGGCCAGGATCACATCGGCGCGCAGGTCCGGCAGTTCGTTCTTGTGGAAGGTGCCTTCGGAATTCCACTTGATGTCGGCGTCAATGCCGCGAACGGCGAGGTTCATCTTGCACAGCCGCCAAGTGGTGTAATTGCTTTCCTGCCCGTAGATGGCGATGTCGCCCAGCCGGCCGCCATGGGCCTCGACGAACTTTTCCGATTGCACGAACATGCCGCCCGAGCCGCAGCAGGGGTCATAGACGCGGCCTTTGTAGGGCTCCAGCATCTCGACCATGGTACGCACGACGGAGCGGGGGGTGTAGAATTCACCGCCGCGCTTGCCTTCGCTGCCTGCGAACTGGCCGAGGAAGTATTCGTAGACCCGGCCCAACAAGTCGCGTGCCTTGTCCTTGCCTTCGCCCAGCGCAATTCCGGAGATCAAATCGATCAACTCGCCCAGCATGACGGCGTTCAGGGCGGGGCGGCCATAGTCCTTGGGCAGCACCCCCTTCAGCGAAGGGTTGACCTTTTCGATGGCGATCATCGCCTCGTCGATCAGCTTGCCGATGGTGGTCTGCTTGGCGTTGGCCTGCAGACGCGACCAGCGCGCCTCTTGCGGAACCCAGAAGACGTTCTCCGCAAGGTATTCGTCGGGGTCTTCGGCACCTTCCGGGTACTCGGCCAGCAGCTGCTGGCGTTTCAACTCAAAACTGTCGGAAATATGCTTGAGAAAGATCAGGCCAAGGGCGACGTGCTTGTAATCCGACGGCTCCATATTGCCGCGCAGCTTGTCGGCGGTTTTGAACAGGCTGGCTTCAATGCCGAGGTCGGAGCCGTTGTCTATTGATGCCATTGGCTAATCCGCCCTCTGAAAATTCCAGTTTGAACCGTATTTCAGCCACAAGGTGAAATCCAGCCGCTAACCGCCGCTGGGCGACCCCAATTGCCATGGCCGCGCCTTTGGCATCGCCGCCGTCACCTCGAAATTCCGCAGCATGTCGCCCGCCACCAGCCCGTCCCGCACCCGGTCCAACGCACGCCACCACCTCTCATAGCTCCGCCGCGCGGATGCGATCTGCTCCGGATGTGGTCGACATGTGACGGGGCAGGAAAGCACCTCGACGCTGCGCCAGGACTATCAGAACCACGCCTTCACGCTGCAGTTGCGCGATGGGCGCAGGCTGGAGGTGCCGACCGACAAATCCGTCGCCGAGGTGTTGCAGGCGGCGGGTGTGCCGGTGGATCTGAAATGCGACGACGGCCTCTGCGGGGTCTGCAAGTGCGGGGTTATCTCGGGCGATGTCAATCGGCTTGGAATGGGGCCCCCTCATCGGCGTCCAAAAGGGCCCCCTCTGGCGGCGCGGTATCAGGCCCGTGGCGGCGTAGCTTTCCAGTTTGCGTAGCTGCCACGGGCCTGCGGTTCAGCT
>CAJYAD010000105.1 GCA_913064775.1 uncultured Albidovulum sp.
GCCATCCTTGCATTCATGCGTGAGACCATCCCGCAGGAATGGCGAAAATTCCGCAACAAGGTGTCAGACAACTTCCGCGTCATCACCCACGAGAACTTTCGGGTTTTGACGTAGAGGCGGTATAATCGTTTCGTCCTTTTGACGAAGTCGGCTTTCGCTTCCTGGTGCCCGTATCGTTGCAAAACCCGTGCAACGAAAACCTGCGCCGAGGAAAAATGTAGGTGTATCAATATCCTAATCGTTTCACACTTGCGGGATATCGTTTCATGGCCTTGTCGGATCAAGACATTCTCAACTTTGTCGGCGAGAACCCGGGCGCCGGGCGCGATGCCATCCGGAAGGGCGTTGGGGCCTCTCAATTGAGGTTGGACAGCAGCTCTTGCACTATGGACGGCGGTAGGGCAACCACAGTAAAATCTGGGTTACTTGTGTGGGGTAAGTATTATGTCAGAACAACATCGTTTCAAGAGATTAAGGGGTATTCGAGGCGTGATTTGCCGTACTTGCGGTCATAACACGCGCATGTTTTCGGGGCGGTGCGGCCTGTGCAACCAACGGAAATCACCGCTCCAGATGGCTCCAATATACCTGCTTTACGTTACGGTAGTGCTGGTTGCGTTGATCGCTCTCAAAATCCTTGAATCCGCCCTCTGATGTGAGGCCGCGCTTGTGCAGCAGGCGGCAGGCGGCAGAGGGGATCCAGCTGACCATAGAGGTCACGCGCGTGGGCCGGGCGGTGCGGGCGGTGGCGCCGTTTCTGTCTCGCGACGCGCTGGCGTCCCTGACGAGCTACCGCCCGCCCTCCGCTCCATCACATCGCGACATCGCGCAAGCGATAAATCAATGGGGCCTGGCCGTCGCATACGTAGGAGTGACTTTCTGAGAACTTGCAGAATATTCAGAAAATACGTATATTCTGCATAAATCTGACTCCTTGGAGGTTCATCATGAAGCAATTTTCCGCCGGGGATCTGTCTCGCAACACGGGCGATTTGTTCGAGGCCGCAGCCATCGCCCCAGTTGCCATCACCAAGCATCGCAAGCCCCGTTTCGTCGTCATGTCAATGGAACGCTTCGAGGCCCTGACCTCGGGCCGGTCCTCGCAGGTTGCCCTTGATGTGGCCGACATGCCTGAGGATCTTGGCGCTATCCTGGACGAAGGCATCGAGGCTCATTTCCGTGACCGCTGACTTCCCAAGTCCCGGACAGGTTTTCGACTACCATTTCCTCTGAAAGTGGCAGGCCGAGCGTGGGGAAACCGAGGGCCGCAAGAAGCGGCCAAGCTGCGTTACCCTCGTTGTCGTGAACAAGGATGGGCACCACGTCCTCTTCATCGCGCCGATCACCAGCAAAGCCCCGGCAAAGGGCCGCGCTTTCCTGGTGATCCCCGAGACGGAAGCCCACCGCGCACAGCTCGACACCAGCGTGCCGCTTTGGGTCATGCTCGATGAGTTGAACGCCGACATGCTCGAAACGTCCTATGTGATCGAGGACCGCTCGCCACGGGGAGCGTTCAGCCCCGCTTTCACGGATAGCATTCTGCGCGGAGTTCAGCAGGTCCGCGCGGCTGGATGTCTCGGCCTTTCCAACCGGAGATAGGGTCAGGCCAATCGAAATGGTTCTCAGTCGGGGCGGGGCGGCGCCAAGTGCCTTGAAGCGGGAGCGGAAATTGAAGGCCCGTTCGTAATGGTCTCTAGGCAAGAAGGCTGACGCGCTAGCGGCGCGCCGGGAAACGAGATCGAGGGGCCGATGGCGCTGGTGATCCTCGGCGGGCTGGTGACCTCGACGCTGCTCAACCTGCTGGTGCTGCTGGTGCTGCTGGTGCTGGCCCGCTGGCTCTACCGCCAGCTCGAGGCCGAATACGACCACCTCACCTCAGACGAGTCCATCGAGTCCGCTCTGAACAACGGCATCAGGCGACGAAGTCGGTGTGATGACGGTGGTTTCCGGCGCTGAGCGCGGCCAGGACGGCGGCCAAAATCGCGGTGATTATGGCTCGGAGGTGGGCGAGGATCTTG